>CAMLON010000001.1 GCA_946481695.1 uncultured Bartonella sp.
CGCTGTTGAAAAACATATGGGCGACAAGCTCAAAGGCAAAGCAGCAGAAGCAGCCCAAAAAGGTGGTTCAGCTGTTAGTGATGCCGATATCATTCAGGCAACCCGCGATTCAGTGCGCGCGATCATGATGATCCGCGCTTATCGTATGCGCGGCCATCTTCATGCGAAACTCGATCCGTTGCAATTGCGTGAAGCACCGGAAGATTATAACGAATTGTCGCCTGAGACCTATGGTTTCACAACGGCAGATTATGATCGTAAAATATTTATCGACAATGTTCTCGGGCTTGAATATGCAACAATCCCGCAAATGTTGGAAATATTGAAAAACACCTATTGCAATACAATCGGTGTCGAATTCATGCATATTTCCGATCCGGCAGAAAAAAGCTGGATTCAGGAGCGTATCGAAGGCCCGAACAATTGGGTATCGTTCACGCCTGAAGGTAAAAAGGCTATTGTTCATAAGCTCGTAGAAGCCGAAGGTTTCGAAAAGTTTCTTGATACAAAATATAAAGGCACAAAGCGTTTCGGCCTTGATGGTGGTGAATCGCTTATTCCGGCTCTTGAACAGATCATCAAGCGCGGTGGTGCTCTTGGTGTGGAAGAAATCGTTTTCGGTATGGCTCACCGCGGACGTCTTAACGTTCTCTCGCAGGTGCTCTCCAAGCCCCATCGCGCAATCTTCCATGAATTCAAGGGTGGCTCTTATAAGCCTGATGATGTTGAAGGTTCGGGCGATGTGAAATACCACTTGGGTACGTCTTCCGATCGCGAGTTCGATGGCAACAAGGTGCATTTGTCACTTCTTGCCAACCCGTCCCACCTCGAAATTGTTGACCCGGTTGTTATCGGTAAAACCCGTGCAAAACAGGATTTGCTTGCCGGTCCGAGCCGCAGTGATCTTGTTCCGCTCAGTGAACGGGCAAAAGTTATGCCGGTTCTTATCCACGGTGACGCAGCTTTTGCAGGGCAAGGTGTTATTCAGGAAACATTGGGTCTTTCGGGACTGAAAGGTTTCCGTGTTGCCGGCTCTATCCACTTCATCATCAACAACCAGATCGGCTTTACCACCAATCCGCGTTTCGGTCGTTCAACGCCTTATCCGTCAGATATTGCCAAGATGATCGACGCACCGATTTTCCACGTCAATGGCGATGATCCGGAAGCGGTTGTTTATGTTGCCAAAGTTGCAACAGAATTCCGCATGATTTTCCATAAGCCGGTTGTTATCGACATGTTCTGCTATCGCCGGTTTGGTCACAATGAAGGTGATGAACCGTCCTTCACGCAGCCATTGATGTATAAAGCCATTCGTGGTCATAAAACCACTTTGGAACTTTATGGCGAGAAGCTGGAAAAAGAAGGCCTTATCAAGGCTGAAGAACTCGACCAGCAAAAGCGCGAGTGGCACGATAAGCTTGAAAAAGAGTTTGAAGCCGCCACTTCCTATAAGCCTAACAAAGCCGATTGGCTTGATGGCACATGGACAGGCTTGAAAGCCGCCGACAATGCCGACGATCAACGTCGCGGTGCAACCGGTGTGCCGATCAAGACACTGAAAGAAATTGGTGAACGTCTGGTTGACATTCCCGCCGATTTCCATGTTCACAAGACCATTAAGCGCTTCCTTGATAACCGTGCAAAAATGTTTGCAACAGGTGAAGGGATCGATTGGGCAACCGGTGAAGCTTTGGCTTTCGGTTCACTCGTTATCGAAGGTGCTCCGGTTCGTCTTTCCGGTGAAGATGTCGAACGTGGTACATTCAGCCAGCGTCATTCGGTTCTTTACGATCAGGAAAACGAAAACCGCTATATCCCGTTGAACAATCTCAAAAAGGGTCAGGCCATTTATGAGCCTGTCAACTCGATGCTTTCGGAAGAAGGTGTATTGGGATTTGAATATGGATATTCGCTGGCACAACCGCTCGGCTTGAACTTGTGGGAAGCCCAATTCGGCGACTTCGCCAATGGTGCGCAGGTTCTTTTCGACCAGTTCATTTCTTCGGGCGAACGCAAATGGTTGCGTATGAGCGGCCTCGTTTGCCTGTTGCCACATGGATTTGAAGGTCAGGGACCTGAACACTCTTCAGCCCGCCTTGAACGTTATCTGCAACTATGTGCAGAAGATAATATGCAGGTTGCCAATTGTACGACACCGGCAAATTACTTCCACATTTTGCGCCGTCAGATCAAACGCGATTTCCGTAAACCCTTGATCTTGATGACACCGAAATCCTTGCTGCGTCATAAACGCGCCGTCTCTTCGTTGAGCGATATGGGAGCCGATACAACCTTCCATCGCTTGCTGCTTGATGACGCTCAACAGCTCAAGGATCAGGCAATCAAGTTGCAGAAAGACAACAAGATCCGTCGCGTCGTTCTCTGCTCCGGCAAGGTCTATTATGACCTTTACGAAGAGCGCGAAAAACGCGGAATCGATGATGTCTATCTGTTGCGTGTTGAACAGCTTTACCCGTTCCCGGCAAAAGCCTTGATCACCGTTCTTTCCCGCTTCTTGCAGGCGGAAATCGTCTGGTGTCAGGAAGAGCCGAAAAATATGGGTGCCTGGTCATTTATCGAACCGTATCTTGAATGGGTGCTGGCTCATATCGGTGCGAAATATCCGCGTGCCCGTTATGCCGGTCGTCCTGCAAGTGCTTCGCCTGCAACCGGGCTTATGTCGCAACATCTTCAACAGCTTGCCGCGTTCCTTGAAGACGCGTTGGCTTAATTCTCAAATCACTCTGACGTATGGAAAAAAATTATGGCTAATGAAATCCGTGTTCCTACTCTGGGCGAGTCCGTTACTGAAGCAACCATTGGGAAATGGTTCAAAAAGGTTGGCGATGCTGTCGCTATGGACGAGCCGCTGGTTGAACTTGAAACTGATAAAGTGACAGTCGAGGTTCCCTCGCCTGTCGCCGGAAAACTGACAGAAATCACTGCCAAAGAAGGTGACAATGTCGAAGTTGGCGCGCTTTTAGGCGCAATTGAAGCCGGTGCTGCGGGCAATGTTGCTCCGCAGCCAAAAGCTGCACAACCGGCTCCGAGTGCTCCTGCACCACAACCGGCAGCAAGTGCACCGGCAGCCGCTTCCGGCTCGATGCAGCCAGCTCCTTCGGCTGCCAAGCTTATGGCTGAAAACAATCTGTCGGCCGGTCAGGTTGACGGTTCGGGCAAGCGTGGACAGGTGCTCAAAGGCGATGTTCTTGATGCACTTGCAAAAGGCATTTCGTCGGCTGCTCCGGTTGCAGCACCGCGCGCAGCTTCCCAGCCGCAAGATGCCGCACGTGAAGAACGCGTCCGCATGACAAAATTGCGCCAAACAATCGCCCGTCGTTTGAAAGACGCACAAAATACCATGGCAATGCTCACCACTTTCAACGAAGTGGATATGACGGCTGTTATGGACTTGCGTAAACGTTACAAGGAAATGTTCGAGAAGAAACATGGCGTCAAGCTCGGCTTCATGGGCTTCTTCACCAAGGCTGTTTGCCACGCTTTGAAAGAAGTTCCTGCTGTTAATGCCGAAATCGACGGCACCGACATTATCTACAAAAATTATGTCAATGCCGGTATTGCTGTTGGTACAGCCAAAGGCCTTGTTGTTCCGGTTGTCCGTGACGCAGACCAGCTTTCAATCGCAGGAATCGAAAAAGAAATCGGTCGCCTCGGTCGCCTTGCTCGTGATGGCAAGCTTGCTGTCGCCGATATGCAAGGTGGCACATTCACCATCACCAATGGCGGTGTTTATGGTTCATTGATGTCCACACCTATCCTCAATGCTCCTCAATCGGGTATTCTTGGTATGCATGCCATCAAAGAACGTGCTGTCGTCGTCAATGGTGAAGTTGTTGCCCGTCCGATGATGTATCTTGCTCTTTCTTATGACCACCGTATCGTTGATGGTCAGGAAGCTGTTACATTCCTCGTTCGCGTTAAAGAATGCCTTGAAGATCCGGAACGTCTTGTTCTCGATCTTTAAAAAGGGATAGTCGCAAATGAATGCACCAGCAGCATTATTGGCCATAAGTGTCATATTGTTGTTGGTGCATATTTTTTTACAAGCCTTTCTCACAACACGTGAATTGGGGCGAAGCTGGAACGCCGGACCAAGAGATGGCGGAGAAACACCGAAATCGGTTTATGCCGGTCGGGCAATGCGCGCCAGCGCCAATTTCCGTGAAACTTATCCGGCATTTCTGGCATTGATGTTGCTTGGTGATTTAGCACCCAATAACATCATGTTGACCGTGGCTGGTGGCTCCATATGGGTGATAGCAAGGATTATCTATATTCCGCTTTACCTCTTGGGTATCCCCTATATTCGCAGCATTGTCTGGCTGGTTTCCATTTTCGGATTGGTCATCATGCTTTTTGCTGCTTTCTGGAGATAATTGATGGCTCCTTATTTTGTCGAATGGTCAACATTGATGGCGGTGTTCGCAATTGCGGCAGTAACGCCGGGAGCCGATTTCGCATTGATTTTGCGCCAATCTCTGGTTCATGGGCGTGAGGCTGCATTTGCAACCGCTTTCGGCATTGGCGCGGCTTTGCTCTTTCACGTGAGTTACACGATTCTGGGACTCGGATTGCTCATCTCGAAATCCCTTATTCTGTTTAATGTCGTTAAATGGCTGGGTGTTTTCTATCTTCTCTATATCGGCATTAAAAGCATTACCTCGCGTGGTATTGCGGGTAGAGAAAACGAAAATAGGAAAAGTGAAAAAACACGGCAGAGTTTGAAAAAAGCATTTTTTGCCGGATTTACCGTCAATGCTCTTAATCCCAAAGCGGTGTTTTTCTTTCTTTCGATTTTTTCGACATTTGTCGCACCGGTAACGCCTATGGCAGTCAAGTTTTGCTATGGTCTATCGATGTCAGTACTTCTTATTGGATGGTTTTTAATGGTCGGCATTTTTATGACAACCCCTGCCATCCGGTCATTATATCAACGCGCTGCCAAATGGATTGATCGCCTTTGCGGAGCCGTTTTCATCGCATTCAGTATCAGGCTTATGTTTCAGAAAGTCTCGTAAGTTTTAGAATTTTCAGGTCTCAGCGGCCGTAACGAAAGGAAAAAGAATGTCTTATGATGTCGTCGTAATTGGAGCAGGCCCCGGTGGATATGTTGCAGCAATCAAGGCAGCGCAACTCGGGCTAAAAACAGCAATCGCGGAAAAGCGCGATACATTGGGTGGTACATGTCTTAACGTCGGCTGTATTCCTTCCAAAGCGTTGCTTTATGCTTCCGAAATTTTTGCCTCGGCTCAACATGGCTTCGAGGCTTTGGGTGTTTCGGTTTCCAAACCCAAACTCGACCTTGCGGGCATGATGGCTCACAAACAGAAAACCGTTGATGGTAACACAAGCGGTGTCGCTTTTTTGATGAAGAAAAACAAGATTGACACCATTTACGGCACGGCCAAAATTCTTGGGGCAGGCAAAGTCGAAGTTGCTGCCAAGGATGGCTCGAAGCAGACTCTCGAAACCAAAAATATCATCATCGCAACAGGTTCCGACGTTGCCGGTATTCCGGGGCTGAAGATCGATATTGACGAAAAAGTTATCGTTTCCTCAACCGGAGCTTTGTCGCTTGCCAAAGTGCCCCAGCACATGGTTGTTGTCGGCGCCGGTGTGATCGGTTCCGAGCTTGGTTCGGTCTGGAGCCGGCTTGGTGCAAAGGTAACGGTTGTCGAATTCCTCGACAAAGTTTTGGGGCCGATGGATGGTGAAGTGTCCAAACAGTTCCAGAAACTCATGGAAAAACAGGGCACCGAATATAAACTCGGCGCAAAAGTAACCGGCGTTGAAAAAACCGCATCCGGTGCAAAGGTTACCTTTGAACCGGTCAAAGGTGGTTCGGCTGAAACTCTTGAGGCCGACATTGTTCTAGTTGCAACCGGTCGTCGTCCTTACACGGAAGGGCTTGGTTTGAAAGAAGCCGGTGTAACACTGGACGAACGTGGTCGGGTGAATATTGATTCACATTGGCAAACGAATATTGCCGGAATTTACGCAATTGGCGATGTTGTCAAAGGTCCGATGCTTGCCCATAAAGCGGAAGATGAAGGCGTTGCTCTGGCTGAAATTCTTGCCGGTCAAAAAGGCCATGTCAATTATGATGTCATTCCGAGTGTCGTTTATACCGAGCCGGAAGTCGCATCTGTTGGTAAAACCGAAGAAGAACTCAAAGCAGCCGGTATTGAATATCGCGTTGGCAAGTTCCCCTTCTCGGCCAATGGTCGTGCCCGCGCTATGTTGAAGACCGACGGATTTGTAAAAATCCTTGCTTGTGCCAAGACCGACAAGGTTCTGGGCGGTCATATTCTCGGCTTCGGTGCCGGTGAAATGATCCACGAAATTGCTGTCTTGATGGAATTTGGCGGTTCGTCGGAAGATCTGGCACGGACCTGCCATGCTCACCCGACAATGTCGGAAGCTGTGAAAGAAGCTGCATTGGCTGCTTTTTCAAAACCGATCAATATGTAAGCGAATTGACATATCATTCAAAAAAGGCCGCCTTCGGGTGGCCTTTTTATTGTAATTAAACCGGATTTATTAGGTTACTCCGGAATTTTCAGGTCAGGTTGGAAGAGAAGCGGCAATTTTCTCTGACAATCGGGGTTCAATCACGAAAATACGTCAATATTATTCGTATTAATGAATGCGATGGCAAAACTTTGCTTTGAGCTTTGTCGGTTAAAGAAGCTATTGTTGATTTAATAAAAGTGACCAAACCGGATAAACGGAAAAAGCCGTTATCCGTTACCTGTCGCAAACAATAGGGTGAGGGCGCTATTTCTGATCTTGAAGAGCCTATCTTAGAGAGTAAATAGGGTCGCGACAAAAGAAAACCTTCTGCCGTTTTGTTGCGTTTAAAATTGTCAGAGTTTGATAGGGCTAACCTGATAGCCATGTTTGCGTAATTGTTCAACAAGGCCACTATCGTCAACCATATGCGCCGCACCGACCGCTATGAAGCTGTTTCCTTGTTCAATCAAAGGAAGTGCGCGTTCAGACATGCGTAGATTGCGTTTAGTCATTAAAATATCTTTAAAAATGTCCTGATCTTTTTCGCTGACCGTCGTTTTGAACATGGTATCAAGAGCCAATATTTCGCCAATGCGACTTTGTTTATAAAGTTGCATTTCCGTATAAAACAAATTGGCGTAAAACTTGGGATTATCGAGGTAGTCTTCAATCGAGTTCGCCTGAAAACTCAACGGTAATTTTTCAATCGCCGATAATTGTTCATCAACTGTTTCAAGGCCGAGAACCGGTTTTCCAAGTTTTTTGGCGTTTTGCCCGATTTCTACATCAAGTGCATGGTATCCATAGGCTTCTCGACGCGCTTCACAGGCCGGAAGGCTCAATGTCATCCAGATGAACCATGGCTTGTTATTGGCAATAAGCTGAAAAGGTAGGCCGTGGGCTTCAAATGTGGTTTTAAGCTTTTGGAATTCTTCCCTCGAAAGCCCGTCCTTGAAACTCTCGCCTTTTTTAGGCGTAAGAAAATCGGGCGAGGCCGCAAGCTTTGTTGCCATGGCTTTACCATTATCATCGGCCGCCTCGCTCAGTTCGAGGGCGACACGATCTGCATTTTCGAGCGCGGTTTTAACCGACGGAGCAAGATTGACAATGGCCGGATCGCTAACATGCATTGTGCCGAAAAGATAGGACGGTCTGGTTCCTTTCTTTTCAACCTTCCAGAATCGCGCATTGCCATTTTTTATTTTTTTGGCACGGTTCAGAAATTTCCGGTTTTCCTCTTTTGAAAATTTTTCGGTTAAATCCTCGCCGGAGCAGACAGGCGGCTCTTCATGTTTTTTTTGCTCAAGCAGCGCCTTCGGTAAAAATTTTTCAAAAAATTTTGGTTGTGACGCTGTCTCTTCACTGCTTGATGCCGGTGAAGAAAAGCAAAAAGTGCCGGCAAAAAAAGCAAAAAGAAAAGCAAAACGTCTCGAAAATCTTGCGATCGTCCTGAAATTTATTCGGCTTTTCTTTTTCATCACAGCCTTCCGGTTTATCAGCTCGTGTCAGTCATTAAAGCTATAAATCAAGCTTTTTATCTTCTTTTCCTTCGCGGATTCGGGTGGGAAGCCCCATTTCATCAAGCTTCTTCAGAAATGGTTTCGGTGGCAATTCTTCCACATTGGCCATGGTTTTTACATCCCAATCACCAAGTGCAACCAATATGGCCGCTGCAACGGCCGGAACACCGGCTGTGTAGGAAATAGCTTGTGAGCCTGTTTCAAGATAAGCTTCTTTGTGGTCGGCAATATTATAGATGAACAGTTCACGCTCTTTGCCGTCTTTTTCACCCTTGATAAGGTCGCCAATACAGGTTTTGCCGGTATAATCGGGTGCAAGCGAAGACGGATCCGGTAAAACAGCTTTGACCACTTTGAGTGGCACAACTTCCAGACCTTCAGCCGTTTTTATAGGCTGTTCGGATAGAAGTCCAAGATTTTTCAACACATTGAATACGGTGATGTAACGTTCACCGAAACCCATCCAGAAGCGGATATTCGGCACATCAAGATTCTTTGACAAAGAATGGATTTCGTCATGGCCGGTCATATAGGTATTGCGCCTGCCGACAACCGGCAAATCCCATTCATGACCGATTTCAAACATTTTGTTTGAAACCCACTTGCTGTCCTGCCACGACCAGACCTGACCGGTAAATTCGCGGAAGTTGATTTCCGGATCGAAATTGGTGGCAAACCAGCGCCCGTGACTACCGGCATTGATGTCAATAATGTCAATATCGCTGATTTTATCGAAATAGTCGTGATGGGCAAGCGCTGCATAAGCATTGACCACTCCGGGGTCAAATCCTGCACCGAGAATGGCCGTTACTTTACGGGCTTCACATTCTTCGCGGCGCGGCCACTCATAATTGGCGTACCAAGGGGGTGTCTCGCATATTTTTAGCGGGTCCTCGTGAATGGCGGTATCAATATAGGCTGCATCGGTTTCGATACAGGCCGACAGAACCGACATATTGAGAAAAGCCGAGCCGACATTGATAACAATTCGGCTTTTTGTTTTGCGAATAAGGTCTGCTGTCGATTTTATATTCATTGCATCAAGGTGGTGAGTTTCAAACACACCTTTCACCTTCATGGATTTTTTCTCTTTTACAGATGCAATGATCGACTCGCATTTTTGCAATGTTCGTGATGCGATATGAAGATCACCGAGAATATCGTTATGTTGAGCACATTTATGAGCAACCACCTGAGCTACTCCACCTGCGCCAATAATCAGGATATTCTTTTTCATTCCCGGTTTATCTCCTAAATCTTGTTTTAAAACCTTTGTTTAAGCTGGAGCCTTTTTCAAGAAAGGCTGTCACGGTAATCCTTATAGCCGAATTCTCGTTGAAGACGAATGGTTCCATCCAATTCTTTTATCGCAATAGCGGGCATATTAAGACCGTTGAACCAGTTTTTTTTCACCATTGTATAACCGGCTGCATCTTCTATTGACAAATGATCGCCGATTTTCAGCTTTTCGGGAAAACGGAACGTTCCGAAAATATCACCCGCAAGGCATGATTTGCCACAAATCATAATTTCATGCGCCCCCTGATTTGGCGAAATTTTTGCTTTTTCACGATAAACGAGAAGGTCAAGCATATGGGCTTCGATCGAACTGTCAACAATCGCGAGATCTTTGCCATTATGCATGGTGTCGAGCACGGTAACTTCGAGTGTTGCGCTATTGGTAATAGCCGCTTCTCCCGGTTCAAGATAAACCGTAACGCCATATTTATCCGAAAAACGCTTGAGCCTGTCGGCAAACGCTTCAAGCGGGTAATCTTTGCCGGTAAAATAGATACCGCCGCCAAGGCTGATCCATTGCACGTGGTGAAAAAGTTGGCCGAATTTCTGTTCTATATCGGAAAGCATCCGGTCAAATAACGAAAAGTCGCCATTCTCGCAATTATAATGAATCATGAAACCGTTTACGAGCGGCAAAACCGCTTCGATCTTTTCATAACTTGTCTCGCCAAGACGACTGAAAGGACGGGCAGGATCGGCAAGGTCGAAGCCGGAACAACTGACCCCCGGATTTAATCGCAAACCCCTTTCGATATTTTCGGATTTTTTTGCAAATCTGTGAAGCTGGTTGATGGAATTGAATATGATTGTATCGGCATAAGAGATTGCCTCATCAATCTCGTAATCGGCCCAAGCGACGGAATAGGCATGGGTTTCTTTACCGAATTCTTCTTTTCCCAAACGCAGTTCATAAAGCGATGACGATGTGGTGCCATCCATATATTGCGCCATAAAATCGAAAACGCCCCATGTTGCAAAACATTTCAACGCCAAAAGCGATTTTGCACCCGACAAATCACGAAGGCGCGCAATTTTTTCCATATTGCGCAGCAACTTTGATTTATCGACAAGGTAGTAAGGCGTTTGAAGCATTTTTCAATCCTGTAATGGCCGGTTTTGTATGATGGCTTTCAAAGCCTCGAACACATATAGAAACACATTTCTATAAGCGCAAATATGTTCTTCATTAACTATAGCAAAAAAGAGTGCAGTTTTCTCGATTTGATGTCTGCTATAGTCCTCATGTGTCGTTCTGGGAAGGATTCTTAATGCCTAAAATCAATAAATCTTTTTGTTTTTTTGTTGGACTGCCATTGGTCGGATTGGTTACAGTTTTTTCCACATTGGCGGCCGACTTTGATGGAAACATTGCAGTTGCACAAAACTCCAGAACAACCGAACCTGCAGCCGTAACCAGCCAGAGCCGTGGCGAATTGAACGGTTTCAAAGGCTATCGTCACCATCGTACCGGTTATAAAAAACATACAGATGGCTGGTGGTATCCGGAAGCAGCATTTGAGCCCGGAGCACATGCCGATAGCAGCAATGTAAAACTTAAAAAAACGCCACAAAAATCCAAAAAAGAAGATGACAAGCCATGGCTTATCAAAAACCATGTCGATTTTTGCTCGTCAAAATATAAATCTTATACAAGTTCCGACAACAGTTACCAGCCTTTTGACGGCCCGCGAAAACAATGTGTATCGCGTTATTACAGCCCGAAATGAAAATCGTCCGGTTGATGGAAATCGGGCTTTATAAACTCCCCATTCCGGTGAAATGAAGAAATTTAAAAAAAACGACAAATTTTTCCCGATTAAGCTTTTGAAAAGGCTTGCGTTATATGCTTGAAACCATCCAATATAAAACTCAGGTGATACCGATTCATTTCCGGTGACCTATATAGAAACGAGGCCCCGAAAAAGAGGATGGTTTATAGATAATGACAACACGGGAAGCAATCTTGATATTGCTGGTAATACTTCCCTTTGTCGGTAGTGCCATTATCGGTTTTTTTCGTTCTACAGCAAAAAACAATGAAGCATGGTTTGTCGGTGCGATTGCGCTTATGGCACTGTTTTGTACCATCATGCTTTATCCGACCATTTCAGCCGACAATGTTATAAGATTGGATATTGTCTGGTTGCCGCAATGGGGGTTGAATTTCACCTTACGGATGGATGGTTTTTCCTGGTTGTTTTCGGTTCTTATAACGGGTATCGGCCTGCTCGTTGTTGTCTATGCCCGTTATTATATGAATCCGGCCGACCCCGTGCCGCGGTTTTTTTCATTCCTGCTTGCCTTTATGGGGTCGATGCTCGGAATGGTATTGTCGGGCAACATTGTTCTCCTCGTTGTCTTCTGGGAACTCACCAGTATTTTCTCGTTTCTTTTGATCGGCTACTGGTATCATAACGCAAGTGCGCGTGACGGCGCACGCATGGCTCTGACGGTGACAGGGTTTGGCGGCTTTGCGCTTCTTGTCGGGATGTTGATTATCGGTCACATTGTCGGCAGCTATGATCTCGATGTGGTGTTGAAGTCGGGGGCACTCATCAAGGCAAGTCCGCTTTATATTCCGGCACTTGTCTGTGTGCTTCTCGGAGCATTGACAAAAAGCGCGCAATTTCCGTTCCATTTCTGGCTTCCTAATGCAATGGCCGCGCCAACGCCGGTTTCTGCCTATCTTCATTCGGCAACAATGGTCAAAGCCGGTGTGTTTCTTATGGTGCGGTTCTGGCCGGTACTGTCGGGAACAGAAGCATGGTTCTGGATTATCGGGCTTTGCGGTTTGATTACGCTTTTGATTGGTGCCTATTTTGCGATGTTCCAACAAGACCTTAAAGGTCTGCTTGCCTATTCGACAATCAGCCATCTGGGGTTGATAACCACGCTTTTAAGTCTTGCAAGCCCGCTTGCTTGCGTTGCAGCAATTTTTCATACCGTCAACCATGCCATCTTCAAGGCATCGTTATTTATGGCTGCGGGCATTATCGACCACGAAACGGGAACCCGCGATATGCGCAAATTATCGGGGCTTTTCCGCTATATGCCGTTTACCGGAACGCTGGCGCTGGTTGCAAGCGCTGCCATGGCAGGTGTGCCGCTTCTCAACGGCTTCATATCGAAGGAAATGTTTTTTGCCGAAGCTGTTGAAGTCCATCTGGAATCCTGGCTCGACAAGATTACACCCTATCTTGCAACGCTGGCGGGATTGTTGAGTGTTACCTATTCGGTACGTTTTATTCATGGGGTGTTTTTTGGCGGAAAACCGCATGATTTGCCAAAAACTCCACACGAACCACCGCATTTCATGCGTTTTCCTATCGAATTATTGGTGTTTTTGTGCCTTCTCATCGGTATATTTCCGGAATTTGCTATCGGTGGCATTTTGGGAACAGCCGTCCATTCGGTATTGGGGGCAGAAACGCCACATTATGATCTCGCTCTCTGGCATGGTTTCAATACGCCGCTTGTCATGAGCCTCATTGCTTTGATAGGCGGGCTCATACTTTATATTCTCACGCGCAAATATCTGAAATCCTGTGAAGGTGGCCCGCCATTTTTCAGACATTTGAAAGGGCAGCGTATTTTTGAACGCGTATTGGTAACAATATCCTGGAAATGGGCGCGTTCGGCCGAGGCTTTTCTTTCTACCCGTCGCCTGCAAGTTGAAGTGCGCTGGATTATCCTTGCGCCAATCGTTGCGCTCTTGTTGTTGATTGCCGAAAATCAATGGATTGATGCGGGTGCATTGCCGCTTTTTCCGCTTGATCTGCCATTTTTAATTATCTGGTTGATCGGTGGTGTTTGCGCAATATTGGTTGCATGGCAGGCAAAATTCCACCGCTTCGCTTCGTTGATACTTCTGGGTGTCACGGGGCTTATGACATGTGCCACATTCTTGTGGCTTTCGGCCCCCGATCTTGCCCTGACACAACTGGTTGTGGAGGTTGTCACAACAGTTCTTCTGCTTTTGGGGCTTAGATGGTTGCCCAAACGCTTGCAGGCTCCCGATCCTATGCCCGACGGTTTTACACCTTGGTTGAGAAGAGGCCGCGACTTCCTTATCGCTGTCGCAGGCGGGGGCGGGCTTGCCTGGCTCTCCTATTGTGTGATGACGCGCCCGCAGGGCGCAACGATTTCCGACTTCTTCCTCACCCATTCCTATTCGGATGCCGGTGGGCGCAATGTCGTCAATGTGCTTCTCGTGGATTTCCGTGGCTTTGATACAATGGGCGAAATAACGGTACTCGGTATTGTAGCGCTCACCGTTTTTGCCCTTTTGCGGCGTTTCCGTCCGGCGGTTGAAAGTATCGAAGCTCCCACACAACAACGGGTTCAGTCAGCTTTTGACGAGGCAAGACCCGACCGCGAGGTTGGAGACACAGTTTCCGATTATCTTGTTATTCCACGCATTATCATGCATTGGCTGTTTCCGGTTATTATGGCCTTTGCCGTCTATTTGTTCATGCGCGGGCATGATTTGCCGGGTGGCGGTTTTGCCGGCGGTGTCACCATGGCCATCGGATTTATTTTACAATATGTGGCATCGGGAACGCGGTGGGTGGAAAGTCATCTGACAGTTTTACCACTGCGCTGGATCGGTTTCGGTATTCTTCTGGCATTGGTAACCGGTATCGGTTCGTGGTTTTTCGGCTATCCGTTTCTTACCTCCTATTTTCAATATACGAAGATTCCGTTTATCGGAAAAATGCCGACAGCCAGCGCTATGGCATTCGACCTCGGTGTTTTTTCACTGGTGGTCGGTGCAACCGTGCTGATGCTCATCGCAATAGCCCACCAATCAATCCGGCATTATCGTGTTGGTAAACGCACAATCCGTAAAGAGGAGGAACGCTGATGGAAATTGTTCTTTCTTTGGGGATTGGTGTGCTTGCCGGTTCAGGAATCTGGCTCCTGTTGCGGCCAAGAACCTATCAGGTCATTTTGGGGCTTTCGCTTATTTCCTATGCTGTCAATCTGTTTATTTTTTCAATGGCGCGTCCCCGTTCGAATGCAGCACCGATTGTTGACCCCTCCAATCCTGTCAATCCGGCAAATTATGCCGATCCGATACCGCAAGCGCTGGTTCTTACAGCCATTGTGATCGGTTTTGCGACAACCGCATTGTTTCTTGTTATTCTGCTGGTTTCACGCGGTCTAACCGGTTCGGACCATGTCGATGGAAGGGAAAATAAATGATAGAAAATTTTCTCCAACATCTCGTTATTTTGCCCATCCTCCTTCCTATTGCGACTGCGGCACTTCTCCTTTTTTATGATGAAAGACGCCGCAAACTCAAATTATGGATAAGCCTTTCGTCGATAGGACTTCTCATTCTTGTTTCTATCGGATTGATCGAACGGGCTGTCGATGTTTCGCCACATGCGGAGGTTTATAGCCTTGGAAATTGGCAAGCGCCTTTCGGAATTGTTCTGGTGCTCGACCGGTTAAGTGCGGTCATGGTTTTTCTGGCAAGCATTCTTGCGGCTGCTTCATTGGTGTTTTCGGCTGCCCATTGGCATAAAGCCGGTCCACACTTCCATTCTCTCATGCAATTCATGATTGCCGGTGTAAACGGGGCTTTCCTGACCGGAGATCTGTTCAATCTGTTTGTGTTCTTTGAAGTTATGTTGACAGCATCCTATGGGCTTGCCCTCCACGGTAGCGGGCTGGCGAGGGTGCGTGCTGGTATGCACTATGTGGTGATCAATCTTATTGCTTCCTCGTTTTTTCTGATAGGCGCAGCTCTCATTTACGGTGTTTGCGGAACATTGAATATGGCCGATCTTGCGTTGAAGCTCCAAACTCTCAAATCGGCCGATCGTATTATTTTCGAGTCCGGCGCGGCAATTCTCGGAATTGCCTTTCTGGTCAAAGCCGGCATGTGGCCACTCAACTTCTGGCTGACACCGACTTATAGTTCTGCTGCTGCACCAGTCGGTGCAACATTTGCTATTTTGAGCAAGGTCGGAATTTACGTTGTTTTGCGGCTTACATTACTGGTCTTTGGAACAAATGGTGGAACGTTAACCGGTTTTGGTAATGACATATTGTTTTATGGCGGGCTCGCAACTTTGATATTCGGTTTTATCGGAGTGCTCGCAAGTCAGGCTCTGGGACGGCTTGCCTCCTATAGCGTTCTGGTGTCATCGGGAACGCTGCTTGCCGCTATCGGAACCGGCAATGCTTCGCTCACCGCTGGCGCGCTTTTCTATATTGTTTCATCCACTTTGTCGCTTGCAGCATTTTTCCTGCTCGTCGAACTTGTCGAACGCAGTCAGGATACAGCAGCCAATGTTCTTGCGGTAACAATGGAAGTTTACGGCGAAGACGAGGAAGATGAAGAGGATGAAGTCGGCACTTATCTTCCGGCAACGCTTGCAATTTTGGGTGCATGTTTCGGAATAACGGCCATTCTCATTATCGGTATGCCGCCATTTTCGGGGTTTGTCGCAAAATTCATGATGATTACCGGTGTTTTCAATCCGGACGGGTTGAATGGCGATGGTTACCAACCTAGCGCGCGGGATTGGACTTTTGTTGCTCTTCTCATTTTTTCCGGTTTTGCCGCACTTATCGCTATGACAAGAACCGGTATCCGCACTTTCTGGGCTTCGATTGAAGGTAAAGTGCCACGCGTACAAGTGATAGAATTTGCTCCCGTTGCAGGTTTGCTCGGCTTGTGTCTTCTATTGACCATTGCTGCCGGTCCGGTTGCCGATTATATGGGACAGACTGCCAGAGAATTGCATCATCCGCAAAATTATATCGGCAGTGTTTTGCCACAAAAAACAGTCACAGCAAGCCGGATCTCGTCAGAAGAAATAACGGCGGGGTTTATTGATAAGGTTGAAGTTGAAAGGGGTATGGAATGACCCGCATAATCCCCTATCCTTTGTTGACCTTGTCGCTTCTTCTCATGTGGATGATTTTGAACGGCTTTACCTTGGGGCAGGGCGTCATCGGTATTGTCGTTGGCATTGCGGGCGGGTTTTTAATTCGGCTTTTAAAACCGCAGAAGGTGCACATCCATAATTGGAGTTCTGTTATAAAGCTGTTTTTCCGTGTTACGCTGGATATTGTGAAATCGAATTATGATGTTGCCCTCTATGTGCTTTTTAACGGAACAAAACGGAAAAAATCAGGCTTTATAACGGTTCCGCTGGCACTCAAAAATCGCACAGGACTGGCTGTTTTATCCTGTATTATGACGGCAACGCCGGGGACTGCCTGGATAGCCTATCACAGCAAGGAAAGCAGTCTTCTTGTCCATATTCTCGATTTTGATATGGATGATGAAAATTATTGGAGAGATTTCATTAAAAACCGTTATGAAAGTCTGCTTCTGGAGATATTCCAATGAGTATTGTTATTCTTTATTGGGGCATCAATATTTCGCAACTGTTTCTGGGATTAGCAATGATATTGTCGTTCATACGGCTTGCACGCGGTCCCCGTGCACAGGACAGAATTTTGGGGCTTGATGCACTCTACACAGCGACATTGATGTTATTTGTCACCTTCGGCATGCGTACCGGCACGACAATCTATTTCGATTCCGCATTGGTTATCGGCCTTTTGGGATTTGTTTCAAGTTCGGCTTTGGCGAAATTTCTGATGCGCGGGGAAGTGATCGAATGATTGAAGACTTTCCTCTTTGGCTTTCTATTGTCATTGTGTTTTTCCTGCTTTTAGGCTCAGGGCTGACATTGATCGGCGCCATCGGTCTTAATCGTGCAAAAAGCTTTTATGAACGTTTACACATGCCAACGCTTGGAACAAGCTGGGGTGTCAGTGGCATTATCATTGCCTCGATCATCTATTCAACGGTAAGCGGTCACAAACTCATTTCCCATTCTATATTGCTTGCCATATTTATTATCGTAACAACACCTGTCACACTCATGTTGTTATCGCGGGCAGCTATGCAGCGCGATCAATCCTCCAATTCAACCGAATTGCCGGAGAAAATGCGCTATCAAAAGATCGACGATAGTTTGCCGACGCCGCAAGAGCTTCTTGAAAAAACGCCGAGCCTTGATGATTTCAAGTAAATTGTGAAACGTGCAGTCATATATTGTTCGGGCAAATGCCGAAGCAATTATCCCGCATGATTGATAATGTGACTACCTGATTGTGGCTTAAAAAAAACCGGCGAATGTTTTGCGCCACATGCCCTTCAATTCTATCGCCGGAAAAGCCGCAATCCTATATCCGGACAATAGAAAATCGAATTATGGAAAAGAATGCAAAGAAGCGCATCTGGTTCTGTTCAAATGCGCTCCCTTTTCAAAATGGGTTATTTTTTCAGATCTTCGGGGTGTTTGCGGGCAACCTGACGACCAAAATCGGGTGCATCGACTTCCTGCCCCGCATCAATAATGCCGCGTCTTACGGCACGTGTGCGCGTGAAAAGATCAAACAAAGCCTGCCCATCCCCCCAGCGGATTGCGCGCTGGAGCGAAGCAAGGTCTTCACTGAAACGTCCGAGCATTTCAATGATAGCGTCTTTATTGTTCAGGCAGATGTCGCGCCACATTGTCGGGTCGGAAGAGGCAAGACGGGTAAAATCGCGAAAACCGGAAGCCGAATAGGCAATAACTTCGGAATTGGTTACTTTTTCAAGGTCGCTTGCCGTGCCGACAATGTTATAGGCAATAAGATGTGGCAGATGCGATGTGATTGCCAGAACCAGATCGTGATGTTCGGGGTCCATTCTGTCAACTTTTGCACCACAGGCTTCCCAGAATTCGGTCAATTTGGCGATTGCTTTTTCATCCGTATCGGGAAGCGGTGTCAAAATGCACCAGCGATTGATGAAAAGGTCGGCAAAACCGGCATCGGGACCGGAAAATTCTGTACCGGCAATAGGGTGACCGGGGATAAAAATAACATTATCTGGCAGTTCCGGTTTCATCTGGCGAATAACCGAAGCTTTGGTAGAACCGACATCGGTAACAATGGCACCGGGTTTTAGATGTGGTGCAATTTCTTTTGCAACCTGACCGGATGAACCGACCGGAACCGAAACAATAACGAGATCGGCATCTTCAACCGCTTTGCCATTGTCGGTTGTATAGCTGTCACCGAGTTTAAGTTCGCGTGCCCGTTCAAGTGTCGTTCCTGTGCGGGTGGAAATGGCAATATGATCGGCCAACTTTTTTTGTCGGATGACACGGGCAAGAGAAGAGCCGATAAGACCGATACCGATAAGGGCGATTTTTTTAAATTTTACTTCAGACATTTTTCTACTTCAAAAAATTTTTCAATGTGGCGACAACGCCGCGATTTGCTTCTTCGGATCCAATGGAAAGGCGCAACGCGTTCGGAAATCCGTATCCGGTAACGCGGCGCAAAATATACCCGTTGGATTTCAGATAATCATCAGCCAGAGCAGCCGATTTTTCCTTGTCTGCCGGAAAATGGATGAGCAGAAAATTGGTGACAGAAGGCGTAACCTTGAGCCCCAAAGCCTCGATTTCATGTGTGAGCCAGGAACGCCATTTTGAATTATAGGCTATCGCATTCCGGATATAGGCACGGTCACGAAAAGCAACACTTGCAGCAGCCTGTGCCGGAACACTGACATTGAAAGCTCCACGAATACGGTTGACCGCATCAATGACATGAAGAGGCGCATACATCCACCCCACACGCAAACCGGCAAGTCCGTAGATTTTGGAAAATGTGCGTGTCATGACAACATTTTCATTTGCAGAAACAAGTTCTACGCCGGTATCGTAATCATCCTCGGTAACGAATTCGGCATAGGCACCGTCAAGGACTAAAAGCACATTTTTAGGCAGCCCTGCATGAAGCCTTTTGACCTCGGTTGCTGTCAGATAGGTGCCCGTCGGATTACCGGGATTAGCGATAAAAACGATTTTTGTTCTTT
Organism: uncultured Bartonella sp.; assembly: GCA_946481695.1. The sequence goes on from CAMLON010000001.1 coordinate 19,258, forward strand.
CTGTTACTGCGTCAAGAATGGCATCAATATCAATTCGGCAATCTTTTTCTTTGACAATAACAGGTTTTGCACCGGTCCCTCTGATTTGTATTTCGTAAACACCGAAGCCGTGCTCGGTAATAATACCTTCATCACCGGCTGTAAGATAGGTATTGGCTAAAAGACCCAACAAATCATCCGATCCGTTTCCCGCCATCAGATTGCTTCTTGCAAGTCCTGTCACTTCCGAAATGGCTTCAAGAAGCGGTGTGGCCGAACCATCCGGATAGAGTTCAAGATGTGCTGCGGCCTGCCGATAGGCGTCAATCGCTGCAGGACAGGGCCCTAGCGGCGACTCGTTTGAAGAAAGTTTGAAAACTTTCTTTGTATTTTTTACCTCGCTTGATCCGGGAACGTAAGCTGCAATGTCCAGAATACCTTTTCTAGGCTGTGGACGGTCAACAAGAACATCTTTTTTCATCGATATTTATCCGGTCTGGTAGTTTAATATTTTAGGAAATACCCTTGCTTTCATCTGAAGTCGAGAGAAAATCTTGACATTTGTCAGAGGAGACGACTAGCTATTATTTTTCTTTCTAGACGGTGCAACCGATATGACACAAACGAGATCGACCGGAAAATCTTCCGGCGCGAAAAATTCCCAAGCCGATTTTCCTGATAGTAAAGTAGCGCTGTTCGGGCCAGACGAGCCGCTAAAGCTTGATAGCGGCGTTGTTTTATCGCCTTTCCAGATTGCCTATCAGGACTATGGCACATTGAATGAAGACAAAAGCAATGCCATTTTAATCTGCCATGCCCTCACCGGCGATCAACATGTTGCCAATACCCATCCGGTGACCGGAAAACCCGGTTGGTGGGATATATTGGTGGGGCCTGGTAAAATTATTGATACCGAACGCTATTATGTAATCTGTTCCAATGTGTTAGGGGGATGTCTCGGCTCTACCGGTCCGGCATCGAAAAATCCGAAAACGGGAAAACCCTATGCACTCGATTTTCCTGTTATCACGATAGGCGATATGGTGCGCGCACAGGCAATGCTTGTCGAAAAACTGGGAATCAAGACATTGTTTTGTGTGGTTGGTGGTTCCATGGGCGGAATGCAGGCATTGCAATGGGCGGCAGCTTATAAGGAAAAAGTTTTTTCATCCGTTATTCTTGCGACCGGTGCGCGCCATTCGGCACAAAATATCGCTTTTGATGAAATTGGCAGACAAGCCGTTATGGCCGATCCCAACTGGTTGGGCGGGCGGTATCTCGAAGCGGGAAAACGCCCGACAAAAGGCTTGGCAGTTGCCAGAATGACAGCCCATGTGACCTATCTTTCGGAAGCAGCACTCCATCGTAAATTCGGGCGGAATTTACAAAATAGAGATCAGATAACATTCGGTTTCGATGCCGATTTCCAGATTGAAAGCTATTTGCGTCATCAGGGGATGACATTTGTCGAGCGCTTTGATGCCAATAGCTATCTTTATTTGACGCGTGCGATGGATTATTTCGATCTTGAAGCCGAATATGGCGGCCATCTGGCAGACGCTTTCAAGGGTTCGCGCGGGCGGTTTTTTGTTGCTTCGTTTTCCAGTGACTGGCTGTTTACCACCGCACAATGCCGTACCTTTGTGCACGCACTCAACGCTGCCGGAGCGCGGGTTTCATTCGTTGAAATCAAAACCGACAAAGGCCATGACGCTTTTCTGCTTGATGAACCGGTGATGTTTTCTGCCATTCACAGTTTCCTGACAGCGGCTGCAGAACAGAGGGGATTGACGGCATGAACGAGGATGAAGAATTGTTGTCGGCGTTAAAATCCCGTACCGATTTTGAAGTAATCGCCAATTTTATCAGGCCGGGGGCGCGTGTTCTTGATGTCGGTTGCGGCGATGGCAGTTTGCTTTATCTGTTGCAAACGCGGCGCAATGTCGATGGACGCGGTGTCGAATTGTCGCAACAGGGTGTTGACCAATGTTTGCTTAAAGGTCTCTCGGTCATTCAGGGAGATGCCGATAGCGATCTTATCTATTATCCTGATTCCGGCTTCGACTATGTTGTTCTGTCACAAACCTTGCAGGCAACGCGCAATCCGAAAGCTGTGCTTGAACAACTTTTGCGCATCGGCGAGAGGGCCGTTGTCTCGATTCCCAATTTCGGTTATTGGCGCGCCCGCGCACATCTGCTTTTTCTCGGTCGTATGCCGGTTACCAAAGAGCTTCCCTATAGCTGGTATGATACGCCGAATATCCATTTCTGTACGATTGAGGATTTTGTCGATCTGGTCAATGAAATAGGGGCAAAAATAGAAGAAGCGGTGGTGTTGAACCGGCAGGGAAAACCCGTCAAACGCAAATTGCCTTTGGGAGCCTGGAATTTGTTCGGGCAGCAGGCAGTGTTTCTGTTACATAGATGATGATGAAAGCCGAAAACGATCTTCCGACTTTGGTAAGGGATCATCTTGCTTGTTGGGATATTCCAGATAGCGCCCGCATCGACCTTCTTACCATATCGGAAAATGCGACTTTTCGGGTAACGTTCGGGAACGAGACGAGAATTATACGGGTTTATCGGCCTTCCTATCATCAAAATGATGAAATTTTATCCGAACTCCTTTGGCTTCAGGCAATCGAGCAATCCGGCATTGTGACCGTTCCACATCTTTTCGTTTCCCGTTTTGGTCAATTGTTTGTCGAAGCGGGCATTTTCAGGCTTGCCTGTTTTTCTTTTATAAGCGGTCATGAACCGCAGGCGGATGACAGACTTGTGCGCCGGTTTTTTGAACTTGGTAAAATTTCCGCCAAATTGCATCAACAATCTATAAATTGGGTAAGGCCGGAAAGGTTCAATCGTAAACATTGGACTTATGAAACAATGATCGGCCCGAATGCTATCTGGGGAGATTGGCGAAAGGCCGAAAATCTTCAGCCCGCTGACCGTGAAATTCTTGAAAATTGCGATAGAATGCTTGAATTTTTTTCTTCAACTTTTCCGAAAGATAAAGCCCATTACGGTCTTATCCATGGCGATTTGCGGCTTGCAAATCTGTTGATTGATGGCGAAAACCTTGCCGCGATCGATTTTGATGATTGCGGCTTTTCATGGTTCGGACTGGATCTTGCCAATTCTTTGAGCTTTATTGAAGATAATCCATTTGTACCAAGCTATATCAGTGCATGGCTTCAAGGCTATGGAGAAGTGATGCCGGTAAACCGGGAAATGGCAGATATGATTGTCCACCTCGTCATGATGCGCCGTTTGCAACTGACGGCTTGGCTTGAAACGCACAATCAAACGCCAACAGCTGAAAAACTTCGCAAAACTTTTTTGAAAGGCACGGTTGAACTTGCGCGAATCTATCTTGAAAAAGTTAGCCCTCTTGCTGGTCGATCAGGGCAACGCCTTTAATTTGGGCATAAACGTCCATTCCTTCTTTAAGCCCTAATATTTGCCATGAATGGCGTGTGAGGCGTGAAAGAAAATGCGCTCCCTCTCCATTGCCACCCAATTCCAGTTTGACCAGAACTTCAAAATGCCCCTGTTCCCGCATTGTCAGAATACGCGCCGGCATCACATTGAGGATCGAGCTTTTCAGCGGTTTTTCGACAGCAAGGCTCACATCATTGGCAGCAATGCGAATGCGCATTTTTTTCCCCCCTACAAAAGGTGCAGACGGGGCAATGAACGTGCCGCCCGGTACATCCACTTCGACAAGGCCGGTATGTTCGTTATAGGATTTGACATAGCCGTCAAGATTGACAGCGGCTTCGCGAGTATTGGCAAGCGGCAGATCAGGATTTGCTTCGATTTCTCTCAAACTGCCGGAGGCAATAACTTTGCCACTATCCATCAAAACCAATGTGTCGGCCAACCGTTCGACTTCATAAATATCGTGGGTGATATAAATGATCGGCATTGAAAGACGGTCACGCAGACCAATCAGAAAGGGAAGGATTTCATCTCTCGACCGTTTGTCGAGTGCCGAAAGTGGTTCATCCATAAGGAGAATCTTGGGATGCGACAGGAGAGCACGCCCGATTGCCACGCGTTGACGTTCACCACCGGAGAGATTGTGCGGCGCACGATCGATAAGGTGGGCAATATTCAAAAATTCCACCACTTCATCGAATGTCGGCGAGAGATTGTTTTCGCCTTTCGCCATAGCAAAGGTAAGGTTCTTTCTGACAGACAAATGCGGAAACAAACTGGCTTCCTGAAAAACATAGCCGAGGGGACGTTTATAAACAGGAACGAAACCGGTTTCGTTCTGCCAGCATTCATTGCCGATTTCGACTTTTCCTGAAAACCGGTTAAGTCCGGCAATGCCGCGTAAAACAGAAGTTTTCCCGCATCCGGAAGGGCCGTAAAGCGCAATGACGCCGCGAAGCGGGGCATGAAATGAACAATCGAGCGTAAAATTGCCCAGTGTCCCTTTAAGATCGACAGAAATAGTTTCACTCATAATGTTCGCGCCTGCATGAATTTTTGCAAGAGTGAAACAGTAAGAATGATGCAGAATGAAAAGATAACCATAATGATTGATAAAACATTGGCTTCATGCATTTGACCGGCTTCGACATAGCTCATAATGGTGGTCGAGATCACGGCCGTCTTGCCGGGCAGGTTTCCACCAATCATCTGCACAACACCGAATTCGCCCACTGTATGGGCAAACCCCAAAACAGCGGCAGTCATAAAACCGGGGCTCGCAATCGGAAGCGCGACTTTCCAGAATGCTTTCCATGGCGAAGCACGTAATGTTGCTGCAACTTCCATCGGCCGCTTTCCCATAGCCTCGAATGAATTGCGGATGGGTTGAACAACAAAAGGCATGGAATAAATGACCGAACCGATGACCAGCCCTTCAAAAGTGAAGGCAAATTTATCCATGCCGAACCATGGTGCAATAAAGCCACCCGGTCCATTAGGCCCCAGAAATACCAGAAGATAAAAGCCCAGAACTGTTGGTGGCAAAACCAAAGGTATGGAGATAATGGATGCGACGATTTCTTTTCCATAAGTTTTGGATCGCGACAGCCACAAAGCAATCGGCGTTCCGATAGCCATCAGAAAAAACGTGGTTACCGTCGCCAATTCGGCCGTAAGCTTGATCGCGGTCCAGGTCTCATTGGAAAGAAGCATCATGCTTTCTACTTTGTTTCCGGCAGGGCGTAGCCATATTTTTTGATAATGGTTGCTGCTTCCGGACCTTTGAGGAAGCTTACAAAAGCTTTTGCCGCTTCATTATTTTCACCGGTTTTCAAAAGCACGGCATCCTGACGGATCGGGTTATAGTCGGTTTGAGGAACAACCCATTTCGAGCCGCCTTTTTCATTGATAATCTGCGAAAGAGCGACAAAGCCGATTTCGGCATTTCCGGTTTTGACAAACTGGTAGGCTTGCGAAATGTTTTGCCCTTCGACAAGTTTGTCCTTGATTTTGTCGTGAACTTTGAGCGCATCCATGGTTTCGACAGCCGCCTTGCCATAAGGGGCAGCATCGGGATTGCAGAAGGAAATGTGGGTGATTTTGCTATCCGTCAAAGTTTCAGGACCCTTTACAAGGTCATCTTTTGCGCTCCACAACACCAATGTGCCGATTGCATAGGTAAATTCTGTCCCTTTGACACCATAGCCTTCTTCAACGGCCTTGGTCGGCCTTTCGGTATCGGCTGCAAGAAATACCTCGAAAGGAGCACCATTCTTTATCTGTGTATAGAAATTACCGGTAGCACCGAATGAAAGTGTTGCCGTGTGTCCGGTCTTTTCTTTGAATTGTTCGGCAATTTCCTTGACGGGTTCGGTAAAATTGGCAGCCACCGCAACAACGGTTTCACCGGCATGGGCAAAGGTTACACTTGCCAGCAACAGACCTATCGATAAAGCGAGTTTGGATTTCATTGCCTTCTCCTAACATGTTGCAATAATGATGTTTTCAGCCTTGATAAGCGCGAGAACAGGTTGATTGGCCATAAGTCCTTTAAGTGTGGGATCGTCCGGTCGGGTTGTTGCAATCAATGTTTTGTCTTCACCAATTTCAACGTTAAGCTCGACACTTTTTTTGCCAATCGTTATCGACTCTAAAATTCCCGGAATCCGGTTTTGTTCAGAAAAATCTTCCTTGTCTTCAAACGGTACGACCCTCACAAAGGGTGCTTTGATAAGAGCGGCAACTAGACGCCCATTGACAAGTCCGAGCCGTTCGACACTTTTTTCGGTAATTTCGGCTTTGATTTCGATTTTTCGGGAAATACCGATGGTTACAAATGCTGCTGGCGGCGCACTTTTGATGGATAAAATGTGGCCTGATAAAACATTGCGCGCCGAGGTTCTCATCATGAAACCTTGTAAAAGCCCTGTCGAACTCAGACCTATTTCCGACAGATTATCGGAGGCTTGCTTCATCATTGTGGCAAGTCCGGTTTCAAGATGGTGAAAAGTTTCGATGAGCTTTAACGCTTCCGGCGTCAGGGTAGCACCACCGCCATTTTTCCCGCCGATGTTCTTTTTCAAGAGCGGTTTTGCAACGAGGTTTTGCATGGCGCTAATGCCATCCCATGCCGCTTTGTAGCTAAGCCCGACAGAACGGGCGGCGGCAGAAATCGAACCTTCACGGCCGACAGCCTCAAGAAGCTTGATACGCTCCCGACCGACCGAGCCGATATGATCTTCTTTGAAAGATAAGGTTGCTTTGACCGACATAGATACACCATTCTGTTATATAGATTAACTATATAACGTTCATGACGAAAGCAAGGTTTCCGCACCAATTTTTCTAAAGCCGGTTTTCCATGTTTTTCCGGTGTTTTATCGAACAACTATTTGAGTGGTATTTGAGTGGCCGATTAATAGCCGCGCATCCGGTTGACTACGGGCGGCAAGTTTCCGGTTTTTCGCCAATGAGCTATATTTTTTGCCACAATTTTAGCGGCACTTTCTTTGTTTGTAGGAGCCGAAATGTGGGGGAGCACGGTTATATGTTCATTTTGCCATAAGGGCGAATCGGGCGGCAAAGGTTCCTGATCGAAAACGTCAAGAACCGCATGATCGAGCTCATGTTTATTAAGAGCGTCAACAAGAGCATCTGTATCAATAACAGGCCCTCTGGAAAAATTGATAAGGCTTGCTCCCTTTTTCATATGGGCAAATTCGTTTTTTCCGAGAAGCCCTGTTGTTTCATTGGTGAGCGGTATAAGCAGAACGACAATATCACTTGTTTCAACAACTTGCATAAAACCGGCTCTTCCACTCGAACATGTGACATTATCAAGTGTTTTTTGGTTCTTTGACCAACCCTTTACCTGAAATCCGGTAAGTGTCAGCAATTTGGCCGCAGCTCTTCCCAATTGACCTAAACCAAGAAGGCCGATTTTCCATTGTGAGGCAGGCTTATAGCTATGTGGTTGCCAGAGCCGTTTTTGTTGTTGGCGATGATAGCGCGGCATATCGCGGGTTAAATAAAGCGTCCATGCAAGAACAGCTTCGGCCATGGCTTCGGTCAAAGCGGGATCAACGAGCCGGACAATCGGTGGCGCATTTTCGGGTAATTCCTTCACCATCCGTTCGACACCTGCCCATAGGCTTTGTATCCACTTCAGATTTGTCAGTTTTTTCAATTGGTCGGGATCAGGGTTTGCAACAATGGCAAGTTCGATTGCGCCATAATCTTCCGGTTTCAAATCGTTGAAATCTACAATCTTTTCATCGCCCAAATTTTCGGAAAGGATTTTTAACCAGTTATCCCTTTCGGTTTGTGCGCTACGGCTGACAAAAGCGATCGGTTCTGCCATCGGATATTTTCCTCATGAAAAAAAGCGGCATGAATTGATTGGCCGCGACATCTCGGCTATTGCTGCTCTGTCAAATCTGCCTTAAGTTCAGCCAAAATTCCATAGTGATTTTTAAACGCGGAAAATGATCGTCCGGAAAGACTGGAAGACTTCCGGTTTCTAAAACCGGAATAGCCGGATTCTCTCCGGCAGGATAAATCTTTTCCGCTGGTGAATGATGTTGAAGAGGTTAAAATACGATGACACGCACCGTTTATGTCAACGGCGATTGGTTTGATGAAACAAATGCCCGGATTTCAATTTTTGACAGGTCTGTCATGTTTGCCGATTCCGTTTATGAAGTCACCTCTTTTCTTGACGGAAAGTTTCTCGACTTTGACGGACATATCAAAAGGCTTAAAAATTCTCTGAAAGCGCTGGAGATAGAATTCAATGTGAATAGAGATGAATTTCTTGATATTCATCGCGAGCTTATCAAGCGAAACGGTCTTGATAACGGCACTGTCTATCTTCAGGTTTCACGCGGTGCGGGGGATCGTAATTTTGTTTACGACAATAGCGAATTGAAGCCCTGCCTTTTCATGTTCACCCAGACAGGCATTGTCAAAAATCTCCATAAAATGCCGCAGTTGAAAATGATATCGGTGAAAGAAGGCCGCTGGTGCCGCCGCGACATCAAGACAACGCAGCTTCTTTATTCGTCATTGACCAAGACTCACGCCCATGCCGAGGGTGTTGATGATGCTGTTTATGTCGAGGATGGCTATCTGACCGAAGCAACTTCGTCCAATTTCTTCATTGTCGATCGTCAGGGAACACTTGTCACCCGTCAGTTGGATCACTCCATTTTGCCCGGTATTACCCGCGGTACGATTCTCGAACTTGCCCGCAAAAACGGCATTAATGTCGAAGAACGGCTCTTTACATTGGAAGAAACCTATGCCGCCAGTGAAGCGCTGATTACCTCGACCACCAATTTTGCAGCTCCTGTTTTGAGTGTTGACGGGCGTAAAATTGGCGATGGTAAGCCCGGAAAAGTAACAATGCGCTTACGCGAACTTTATATCGAACACGTCAAGCGCAGTTAGAGCTTTTGTTAAAATCGGACTCTAGTTCTGGCGCTTCGATTGAACAGCAAGCGCCAGAAGTGCCTGCCGGATAATCGGTTCGGCAAGAGCTGTATTTTGCCTGCTTTCAAGAACAGCTTTTTGTAGCCGTTCCATGGCTTCCGCAATCCGCTTCAAGGTCCAACGGTTGAGTGCCTGTTCCATGATCTTTTGTCGGCGAAAGAAAATAGGCGGACGTGCCGAAGCAATGGCCGAGGAGGGTGTCTTTCCCTCGACTTCCACTTGCTGGCGCAAAAGTTGCAATTGTTGGAATTGTCTCTCGGCTGCGCTTAATATCAAAAAAAGCGCGTTACCGGTTGCAACCTGACGGTCGAAACGGTTGTTGAAGCCGACGAGATCACCAATGAGCACAGCATCAATCATTTCATCATAAGTGAGGCCGCTTACATCGCTGACGGCAGCTTTTACATCATCAAGTGTAATCTCGTCTTTACCCATTGCGTAAAGGCAAAGCTTGTCCAATTCACTACGCGAGATAAGCCGGTCACCCCCCAGACTTTCTTTGAGCCATTTTCTTGCTTCAAGCGAAATAGCAAGGTGATATTCACCAAGAACCTCGTCGATCAGCCCTTCAAGCGAGCGTGCATCATCGGCATAACAGGGAAGCGCCATGGCTGACGCTGCCGTTTCCACAGCCGAGCGCAAACCGGCACCTTTTTTAAGGTCTCCGGCTTCTATCATCAGATAAACGTTTTCAAGGCCGGTTTTTGCAAGTTTTTTGATAACTTCGGTGAGATTTCGTCCATTGCCGGCGTTTTTTATCGAGATGAGCCGCTTTCCGCCAAACAGCGAAACCGTATGGGCTTCGTCAAGAAGACGCGTAGGGTCACGTTCAAGATCGGCCGCTTCAAGCCTGATATTGGAAAACGGGTCATCAAGTTTGACACCGGTGAGCTTGGCAAATTTCGACGCCCGTTCGGAAACAAGCCCCTTATCGGGACCGTAAATCAGAACAATGGGGTATTGCGCTTGTAAACGTGAAAGGAAACCGTCGACCTCATGAGCTTTTTTCTGCGCCATGTTAATCCATCAGCAGCTTGTCATCGTCGAGCGCTTCACCTCTGACCTTCTGGAACATGCCGACAAGGTCGCTCACATCAAGACCTTTGCGTTCTTCTTCGTGCACATCAAGTATTACCTTTCCACCATGCAGCATAAAGGTACGATCACCATAATCAAGTGCCTGCCGCATAGAATGGGTAACCATCAAAGTGGTCAGATTATTTTCCTTGATAACTTTTTCTGTAAGTTTCATGACAAATTCGGCCATTCCCGGATCAAGTGCGGCTGTGTGTTCGTCAAGCAGCAAAACATCGGCATCCGACAAGGTGGCCATAATTAACGCCAAAGCCTGACGTTGCCCGCCCGAAAGACTGTCCATCCGGTTCTGGATGCGGTCTTCAAGTCCAAGACCGAGAGCAGCAATACGGGCGCGGAATATTTCGCGGTTTTCTTTTGTCAAAGCCGAACGCAACCCCCGCCTTTTCCCGCGACGGGCGGCAAGGGCAAGATTTTCTTCAATGGTGAGGGATCCGCAACTTCCAGCTAGCGGATCCTGAAAAACCCGTGCGATCATGCCTGCCCGTTCGGCTGTCGATTTTCTTGAAACATCAATATTGTTGATAATGACTTTGCCTTCATTGGGCAAAATATCTCCGGCAAGAACCCCAAGCATGGTCGATTTGCCGGCACCATTCGAGCCGATAATCGTTACAAAGCTGCCACGCTCTATTTTAAGGTTGAGATCAATAAGCGCCTGTTTTTCCAAGGGCGTTCCGGCTTTGAATGTTACGCCGATATGTTGCAGTTCAATCATGCTTTTTTGCCCCCAGATAATGCGGCAAAACAAGAGTCAATACCACAATCAAAGCGGTAATAAGCTGCAAGTCTGTCGATGTATCAATGCCAAGGCTACTGCCTTCAAATGCAAATTGCACGGCAACACGATAAAGGACAGAACCGACAATGCAGCTTATGATAATCAGTAAAAGATTTCGGGTTCTGAACAATGTCTCGCCGATAATAACGGCAGCAAGCCCGAACACAATGGTTCCTGCACCTCCCGTTATGTCGGTGGCGATAGCGGTCTGGATATAAAGCGACCCGCCAAGAGCAACCAGAGCGTTGGATAATCCCATACCGGCATAAATGAGAAGCGCGGTTTTGATTCCTTGAGCTTTCGCCATACGCTGATTCGTTCCGGTTGCCCGCATGGCAAGGCCGATTTCACTTTCCAGAAAACGCCAGACGAGAAAAGCAACAATGATGACGAGTATGCCAACAAAAAGCGGGCGGATAATCATATCCGGCAATCCGAACAGATTATAAAACGGTGTGAGCGCGGTATCTGCCAAACCCAGATTGACATTCGATACCCCCATAATTCCCATAATGCGAAGATTAATGGTGTAGAGCGCCGACATTGTCAAAATGGATGCAAGGAGGTTCAGAATGCCGAATTTCAAATTCAAAAGTGCGGTAACAAGTCCGGCAATCATTCCGGCAACGAGTGCCGAAAACATGGCAAACCACGGATTAAAACCACATAGAATCATAACACCGCAGACGGTCGAGCCTAACAGAAACGAACCGTCCACTGTCAAATCCGGAAAATCGAGAATCCGGAACGATAAATAGACTCCGATAGCGACAAACGCATAAACAAGCCCGAGCTCGACAGCACCGGTAAAGGCAAACATACTCATGAGGCAATTGCCCCGCTTGCAATTATGTCAGTATCGAAAAATTCCACCGTCAGGATACCTTATTTGTTGATAATTTTTGCAGCCCGATCAAGTACCGGTTGGGGAATCACAACCCCCATTTTTTCTGCAGCTTGAAGGTCAATCGCCACATTTTTTCCGTCCGGTATGACAACAGCGATGTCTGCGGGCTTTTCACCTTTTAAAATGCGGCCAACGAGTTTACCCGCCTCAAGCCCCGAATCATAATAATCGATTCCCTGGGCTGCAAAGGCGCCACGTCCAATCGAACTCGGATCAGCCGTAAAAAGCGGTGTTTTTGATTCGGCTGCTACTTTTGTTGCCCCTTCAAGCACCGAGATAATTGTATTGTCTGTCGGTACATAAATCATATCGACTTTGCCGATAAGGGCGCGGGTTGCTGCCTGCACGTCGGATGATTTCGGTGCAGCCGAGGGAATAATCTCGATTCCTTCTTTTTCTGCAAGCTTTTTCAAAACATTCAAGGTCGAAACCGAATTGGCCTCGGCAGCATTATAAAGGTAGCCGAGTTTTTTCAGATCAGGTTTGATTTCTTTCAAGAGCTTTATATGTTCTTCAACCGGCGAACGGTCGCATACACCGGTAATATTTCCACCGGGTTTCTCCATATCCGGTACGAGCTTTGCTTCTACAGGGTCTGAAACAGCCGAAAAAACAATCGGTATGTTTTTGGTTGCTGCAAGCATGGTTTGTGCCGAAGGCGTTGCAATGGAAACAATCACATCCGGCTTGTCACCGACAAATTGGCGGGCAATCTGGGTTGCTGTGGAAATGTTTCCTTGCGCTGATTGGAAGTTGAGAATGAGATTCTCGCCATTCTTGTAGCCCTCTTGTGCGAGGACGTCCTCTACGCCTTTGCGCACGGCATCCAAAGCCGGATGGGCAACAATCTGCGTAATATCGACTTTCACTTTATCGGCTGCAAATGAAAAATTTCCCAATGCCAGAATTGCTGCGGCTGCCAGAACCAAACGACGCATAATCACTTCTCCCTCTAAAACCTCTTAAAAGCTTTATTGGAGCCATGTCCGGAAATCAACATTTTCAACGATTTTTAAAGCATGAAAAACGAATATTGAAAGAATTTTATTTTTTATGTTGCAATCGTCGCAAGGTTGGGTCATATAGGCACGACCGAAGCGAAGCGCTTCCGGTTTGTGAGCGGGTGTAGCTCAGGGGTAGAGCACAACCTTGCCAAGGTTGGGGTCGTGGGTTCGAATCCCATCGCCCGCTCCAATAAATCTTGAGAGAATCAAGAATTAGACAAGCGCCGTAAGGCGCTTTTTGTTTATGTAAAATCACGCCAAACCAATTCGGAACCAAATGAATTAAAATAAGCCATTTTGTTTGACCAGTTGTCGCGATTATAAACAGAAAGCAATACGAGAAATGGCTATCCAGGCGACTGCGGCTCCGTCTATGTTGTCTTTGAATTTTCTTTGTGCATCATTCTGTTGCCTACGCCATCTGTATGGGGTGGCATATTGGAAAAGTACCACTGCGATACTGAATGAACGCCATACAAAAAGCGGACAAACAGAATCACCCTTTCCATTGATTCAATGCAGACGTGAAGTTCATATCTGAAATTGGAAGCGGCGCAGGTGTGTGATCGCAAAAAGAATTATGTATTTTGTGTTATCACAATGAAAAATCTATATTTTATAGAATGATAATGACAACCTTAGATGAAATTTCGCTCAATACTATTTATTAAAGAGTCAAGCGATAAAATTCATAAAAACATCGTTATGCACAAAGGAACATTAAATATCCACAGTTTCGTATTGATTTTTGTTAGGCAATAATCCATATATATCCTTAATAAGACCCGCCACGCCTCGGACAATGATTCGTCATTGAACTGCGCACCCAGGCGGGTTTTTTGCTTTTATAAACTTAAAAAATAGTTTAAGCAGTATTTATGAAATTTATAAAACCGCCAATAAGTATAGATGAACAAATAATACTCTTAAAAAAGCGTGGCATGTTGATTCATGACTATGATCGAGCCGTGCATTATCTAAAACATATAAGTTATTATAGATTGCGTGCATACTGGTTACCTTTCGAGATAAAATGCGATGTTCCTGATGAGCATGCTTTTAAGGAAGGAACTTCTTTTGAGGATGTTGTCGATTTATATGTTTTTGATAGAGAATTACGTCTTTTAATAATGGATGCTGTCGAGCGTATTGAAGTTTCAGTACGTGCTTCATGGGCTTATTATTTAGCCACTACGTATGGAGCGCATGGTTATTTAGACCGAAATCTTTATGCAAAGCCTACTCACTATGATGAAGCTTGTTCATTATTGATTAATGAAATAAAGAGATCAAAGGATACATTTATTGAACATTATAAAAATAAATATGGTGACCCAACGGAGCCTCCAATCTGGATGACTGCCGAAGTAATATCTTTAGGGCAATTGTCAAAATGGATTGCGAATTTGAAGTTCCGGAAAGATAGGCAATTAATTGCTGAAAATTTTAAATTAGATGAAAAAGTGTTTGTATCTATAATTCACCATCTCGCCTATATAAGGAATATATGTGCTCATCATGGTAGATTATGGAATAAAATATTTACCGTCACCATGACAATACCTAATTATCCTGATTATTTGAATATTTCAATGAATAGTAAAAATTTAAAAAACATTTACAATACATTATGTATTATAAATTACCTATTAAAAATAACTGATCCTAATACACAATGGAAAAACAAGTTATATGAATTACTTGGCCGATCAAATGTTGATCTAAAACCTATGGGCTTTCCTGATGATTGGAAAACATTTCCAATTTGGAAAATTGATATGTAACATCTGTGAGCCGTGTAACACCATAAAAATAACATTGGTTATTGTCCAAAAGCATGTGACTTTGTCGGGAATATCAATGCTCATCCTCAAGATCTTTGCAACTATCAAAACAACCTGTTATTGAACTTATGAATGTGGTTGCTATGTAGAAAACAGTTCTCTTTAAAAAAACGCAATCAGCCGCGAGAAATCGGGTTTGCTGTTCTAAACAGGAAAAACACATAATGACCAAAAAAATTACGCAATTTTCCGGAATCAATGCCCTGATGGGAGGCGTTTTTGAAGGTTTATTTCCCATATCGGAGATAAAAAAGCATGGTCATTTCGGTTTGGGCTGTTCTGACGGTTTGACAGGGGAAGTCATTATAGATTGTTGTCATTTTCTTGATGCCAAGGGCAATAAGCCATTGCGCATAATGGATGATAACGAAAAAATGCCTTTTGCCCAGATTACGACTTTCGAGCCTGAAGCAAGTTTTGAAATTTCACAGATATCGAAAGCTACTTTATATCAGGAATTATCCAGACATCTGAAGTTTGACAATGTATTTCTGGCGCTGAAATTGGAAGGCAAATTCGACCATTTGAAAGTGAGAAGGCCGAGAGAGCTTCAGCAACGCTTCAAGAATGCATTGGAAGTTGCAGAACATCAAATTGTTGAGGATGTCGAAGATGTCGAAGGAGAACTGATCGGATTCTGGACTCCGGAATTTTTCCAGAACATTTCGGTTGCCGGTTTTCATCTTCATTTCATTGATAAAAGCAAAACATCGGGCGGGCATGTCATTGATTTTTCAATCGAACAAGGCACTTTGGCATACGAGGTGAAATACGGGTTGGATATCGAGCTATCAGACAAGAGAGCCTATCTCGACCATGATCTGAAAATTGCCGATATGGATAAAATTATCAAAAAAGTTGAAAATTGAGTGTTTTATAGAGTGATGCCGTGAGGACAAAAATCGGGAAAGCCTTTTATAGCCGGAAGAGGTGCATGATCCGGATGAAATTGGCTTATCTAATATGCTCTTGATCCGGATCACTTTTCATTAAAACAGTTTGTCTGAAGCATAAGGTTATCAATCGGACTCATTGCCGATCATCCGGTTAGCCGTCATTGACGGGTTCAATCCGTTATCGGAAAACGCGCAATTTATATTTGCGACGATGCGGCTATCTGTGATTTAATTTTTGTCCAAAACTGTTAAAACATAGACAACAAGTTCCATTTCGTTTAAGCCGGAAAGACTACCGGGGAGAACAGAAAATGGATGCTGGCAACGTTAATCTTCTCAAATTTTTGGAAGATGCCCGCCAATTTATCATTCCGATCTATCAACGCAAATATTCTTGGACATCAACCCAATGCGAACAATTGTGGCATGACATTTTGCGCGCTGGCAAAGCGAAAGACAATGCAGGCCATTTTCTTGGAACAGTTGTCTATATCGCCAATAATGATGCTCATAATGCGCCATTGCTTGTGATTGATGGTCAACAGAGAATAACCACTTTGACATTACTTTTATTGGCACTTGCGAAAACCGTTGGAACAAAAGAACCTTATGATGGCTTTTCGGCCCGTAAGATATTCAATTATTACCTTGTCAATGAATATGAGGATGGAGATCGGCATAACCGCCTTCTTTTAACGGAAACCGACCGCGATACATTGTCGGCACTTGTTAATGGCACGCCTTTGCCAGTAGCAGGTTCGGAACGTATTTTGGAAAACTACCATTATTTCCAAACTCAACTTGCAAGGCTCGATGAACAGGAATTAAAGCTCCTCTGCCGGGGAATTGCAAAACTTCTTATTGTTTATGTGGCTCTTGCCAGAGGGCAAGATAATCCGCAGCTCATTTTTGAAAGTATGAATTCGACAGGTCTGCAATTGACACAGGCAGACCTTATCCGGAATTTTTTTCTTATGGGCCTGGAGCCGGATCAACAGACGCGGCTTTATCGTGCTTATTGGCAACCGATGGAAAAACTTTTCGGGCAAGAGGCCTATGACACAGAATTCAACAGTTTTATGCGGCATTATCTCACAGTCAAAACCGGCTCAATACCGCGGCTGGATGAAGTTTATGCCGGCTTCAAGCAGTTTGCACGCACTGACAATATTAAAACAATCGAGAACATTGTTGATGATATGTTGCGCTTTGCCCGCTATTATTGCGCAATGGCTCTTGAAGGGGAAAATGATAAAGAGCTGGCACAAGCTTTTTTTGATTTGAGCGAACTTAAAGTTGACGTCGCATATCCTTTTTTGCTGCCGGTTTATGCCGATTATGCCAACGGCACCCTTGAAAAAAGTGATTTTATCGAAATTGTCCGTTTGGTGGAAGCCTATGTGTTCCGAAGGGCAATTTGTTCGATTCCGACCAATTCGTTGAATAAAACCTTTGCAACGCTTTATCGTGATATTGATAAAAGTGATTATCTCGAAAGTGTGAAAGCGGCCTTCAGTTTGATGACGTCTTATAGGCGTTTTCCGACAAATGAAGAGTTTAAAGAAAATTTCCAGCACCGTGATCTCTATCATTTCCGCAGTCGGTCTTACTGGTTGCGCCGGTTTGAAAACTTTGGTCGTAAAGAGCGGGTCGCTGTTAATGATTACACAATTGAACATATTATGCCGCAATCAACGCCATTGCCGAAGGATTGGCAAAAAATGCTTGGGGAAGATTGGCAACGTGTTCAGGAAGCATGGTTGCATACTGCCGGTAATCTGACACTAACAGGGTATAATTCCGAATATGGCAACCGGTCATTTGAAGACAAACGCACGATGCGAGGCGGATTTGCCGAAAGCCCGCTCCATCTCAATAAAGGGCTTGGTGAACTTCCGGAATGGACAGAAAAAACAATTATAGCGCGGGCAAAAAACCTTGCCGATCAGGCGGTCAATATCTGGCGTGCACCGGATATATCCGAAGAATCGCTTGAACGTTTCAAACCGGAAAAACCGGTTTTGAAATCATATACAATTGCCGATCATGCGTTTTTACAAAGCGGCATTACACGAGAATTGTTCGAGGCCTTCCGCAAAGAAATACTTAATCTTGATGACAATGTGCGAGAGGAATTCTTGAAGCACTATATCGCCTATAAAGCGGAAACGAATTTTGTCGATGTCGTGCCGCAATCAAAACAGTTAATTTTACATCTTAATATCGAGATAAACGAACTTGATGACCCGCGTGGTCTTTGTCGTGATATTTCACAGATTGGTCATTTTGGAACTGGTTTTGTTGAAGCCAAATTCAGGTCGCTGGATCAGCTTCCTTATATGGTTGGCCTTGCCCGTCAGGCGCTTGAAAAGCAATTGGGCGACGATGGTTGAATTTGAGCGGGATTGTTAACCCCATCTGCTTTGCGCTAGATAAAGTGAAATAGTTTTTAAGGGAAGTCGTGAAATGTCCGAGAGCCAACAACAGCGCCAAGAATTGCACCGCAAAATCTGGCAAATTGCCAATGATGTGCGCGGTTCAGTCGATGGCTGGGATTTCAAGCAATATGTGCTGGGCACATTGTTTTATCGTTTTATGAGTGAGAATTTCTGCGACTACATTCAAAATGGCGATAAAACTTTTAATTATGCAAAAATGGCAGATAAAGACATTCCCGACGAAACGCGTATTTTTGCGATAAAGGAAAAAGGTTATTTTATCGCTCCCAGTCAATTGTTTCAAAATGTCGTTGCAACAGCCGACCAGAATGACGAGCTCAATATTGACCTTAAAAAAATATTCGACGCTATTGAAAATTCGGCTAATGGGCATGATTCTGAACCGGATATTAAAGGCCTTTTTGCCGATTTTGATACAACCAGCAACAGATTGGGAAATTCTGTTCAGGATAAAAACAAAACCTTGGCCAAGGTGCTAAAGGGTGTGGCGGAATTTGATCTCGGAGATTTTCAGGATAATCACATAGATCTGTTCGGCGATGCTTATGAATATCTGATTTCCAATTACGCTGCCAATGCCGGTAAATCCGGTGGCGAGTTTTTTACGCCGCAAAGCGTGTCAAAACTTATTGCTCAACTTGCCTTATATGGTCAGGACCATGTCAATAAAATATATGATCCGGCAGCCGGTTCAGGATCTTTGTTGCTACAGGCAAAGAAGCAATTTGACAAACACATCATTGAAGAAGGATTTTTCGGTCAGGAAATCAACCATACCACCTATAACCTCGCCCGTATGAATATGTTTTTGCATAATGTCAATTATGACAAATTCGATATTGCGTTGGGCGACACATTATTGGATCCGAAACATAATAACGACAAGCCGTTTGACGCGATTGTTTCCAATCCTCCCTATTCGGTTCACTGGATTGGCAGCGATGACCCGACCCTTATCAATGACGAGCGTTTTGCACCCGCCGGCGTATTACCACCGAAGTCGAAGGCAGATTTTGCTTTTGTTCTTCATGCCTTAAGCTATCTTTCTTCCAAAGGGCGCGCGGCAATTGTCTGCTTTCCCGGTATTTTTTACCGTGGCGGGGCCGAACAAAAAATTCGCCAATATCTGGTTGATAACAATTATGTTGATACCGTTATTGCTCTGGCGCCTAATCTGTTTTTCGGCACCGGCATTGCTGTTAATATTTTAATTCTGGCAAAAAACAAGCGGCATACTGAAACGGCATTTATAGATGCCGGTGATATTTTCAAAAAAGAAACCAATAATAATATTCTGACAGAAGACAATATTGCCGAAATCTTGAAGCTTTTCGCTGATAAGCAAGATGTCGATTATAAAATGAAGATGGTTTCTTATGAAGCGATCAAAGAAAACAATTATAATCTTTCGGTAAGCTCTTATGTGGAACAGGAAGACAAAAGCGAAAAAATCGACATTCAAAAACTCCATACTGAAATCAAAGAGACGGTCGAAAAAATCAACAAACTTCGTGCTGAAATTGACCAAATTGTTGCGGAGATAGAAGCATGAGCCAATCAATCATAGAAAAGCTGCTCAAAGGCGCCGAGGTCGAATGGAAGCCTCTTGGTGAAGTTTGTAAGTTTAAAAATGGCTTTGCTTTCAAGAGTAGTCTTTTTAAAGAAGTTGGAGATCCGATCGTTCGTATAACGAATATTGATGGAAAAATTGTAAATACTGATTATGTAAAATACTTTCAAATGAAAGACTATTCGGAGGATTTGACATCATATACAGTTAATAAAGGAGATATAATTATCGCAATGTCAGGCGCTACAACTGGGAAATTAGGCCTGTATAATCATGAATATACATCATACTTGAATCAGCGGGTAGGAAAATTTATACCTAAACAAAAAATTTTAAATAATAAATATTTGTATCATTATTTACAATTAAAAGTAAATGACATTTTTGCAATTGCCGGAGGAGGTGCACAACCCAACTTAAGCTCGAATAAACTGATGGAAAAATTTAAAATTCCTGTTCCCCCATTATCAGTTCAAAAGGAAATTGTCCGGATATTGGATGCGTTTACGTCTCATGCCGAAGAGCTCACCGAAGAGCTTAATCAACGCAAAAAACAATACAACTATTATCGTGATAAATTACTTACTTTTTCGGACGATGAAGTTGAGTGGAAAACAATTGAGGAAATTTTTACGTTAAAAAATGGATATACACCTAGTAAATCTGTAAAAGAATATTGGACAGGCGGAACTGTTCCTTGGTTCCGTATGGAAGATCTACGAGCGGGTGGGCGTATTTTAACGGAATCTGCTCAAAAAGTTCATATCAATGGAGTGAAAGGCAAATTATTTCCTAAAGATTCAATTATTATGTCTACATCGGCAACAGTGGGAGAACATGCTCTTATACTAACCGATTTTCTATGTAATCAACGTTTTACAAATTTCTCAGTTAGGGAAAGATATAAGGCATTTTTAGACATAAAATACGTTTATTATTATTTTTTTGTTATTGATAAAAAAGCGCAAGAAAACACCAGTATATCGAGTTTCCCTTCTGTTCAGATGGATGCATTAAAAAAATGGTTGTTTCCAATCCCTCCAATATCGGTTCAGAAGGAAATTGTGCGGAAATTAGATGCTTTTTCGACGTTAACAACTTCGATTTCAGAAGGATTACCGAGAGAAATTGAATTGCGAAATAAACAATATGAATATTATCGCGACCAGTTATTCAATTTTCCTAAACCGGGAAATGATGCAATAAAACAAAGTCCGACGAACCTATAAATTAACTGCATAAGGCGGGGAAAAATGGCTGTTGAAACAAAACCGATTGCCGAAACTAATAGTTTTATTGTGCTTGATCGTTACGACACCATAGATCAAACAGGTGCTACCTACCAGACTGAAGCCGGTCTTGAAAACGAGCTTATAAAAGATCTGTCTTCCCAAGGCTATGAATATTTGCCTAAGCTCACCTCACACGAAGCATTACTTGTAAATTTGCGCGAACAATTGGAAAAATTGAACTCCGTGAAGTTTTCAAACAGTGAATGGCAGAGGTTTTTAACCGAATATCTTGATCGCCCAAGTGATACGATTATAGATAAAACCCGCAAAATCCAGAACAACCATATTTATGATTTTATTTTCGACAGTGGTGAGATAAAAAATATTTATCTAATCGATAAAAAAAATATTTTTCGCAATCAGCTTCAGGTTATCAACCAGTTTGAACAAGAGGGTACCTTTGCCAACCGCTATGATGTAACCATTCTGGTTAATGGCTTGCCATTGGTTCAGGTGGAACTCAAAAAGCGTGGCGTTGCCATACGTGAAGCATTCAACCAGATTCATCGCTATACAAAAGAAAGCTTCAATAAAGATAATTCGCTTTTCAAGTTTTTGCAGATATTTGTTATTTCTAATGGTACGAACACACGTTATTTTGCCAACACCACCAAGCGCGACAAAAATAGCTTCGATTTCACAATGAATTGGGCGCGTTCGGACAATACAATTATATCCGATTTGAAAGATTTTACTGCTACATTTCTTTCCAGGAATACGTTGCTCAATATACTTATAAATTATTCGATTTTTGATGTGGAAAATACGCTATTGATTATGCGCCCGTATCAGATTGCCGCAACAGAACGTATTTTATGGAAACTCAAATCTGCCCATAATGCTAAAAAGTGGCACAGCACAGAAGGCGGCGGCTATATTTGGCATACAACAGGTTCGGGAAAAACGCTGACCAGTTTTAAAACAGCGCTTATGGCGACCGAGCTCGATTTTATTGACAAGGTTCTCTTTGTGGTCGACCGCAAGGACCTTGATTATCAAACGATGAAAGAATACCGGCGTTTTTCGCGCGATAGCGTTATTGGATCCAACAACACGGCCGGATTGAAGTATAATGTCGAGAATAATGATAATAAAATCATCGTTACGACCATTCAGAAACTCAACAATCTGATAAAAAGTGAAGATGATTTGTCAATCTATAACAAGCAGGTCGTGTTCATTTTCGACGAAGCGCATCGATCGCAATTCGGGGAAGCACAAAAGAACATTAACAAGAAGTTCAAGCAGTTTTATCAATTCGGTTTTACAGGAACCCCGATTTTTAAAGAAAATGCCTTGAGTGCCCAAACAACCGAAAGCGTTTTCGGCAAATTATTGCACAGCTACGTTATCACTGATGCTATTCGTGATGAAAAGGTTTTAAAATTCAAGGTTGATTATAACAATGTGCGCCCGCTTTTCAAAGACGTCGAAAGTGAACAGGACATTGAAAAGCTCTCGGCTGCGGAAACCAGCGATGCATTGCTACACCCCAATCGGATTAAAGAAATTTCACGTTATATTCTCGACAATTTTTCTATCAAAACACACCGCAATGTACCAAATGGCAAAGGTTTTAATGCTATGTTTGCGGTTTCAAGCGTGGAGGCTGCCAAAGCTTACTATAACTGCCTAAAAGCCTTGCAAAAAGACCGCGACCATCGTTTGAAAATTGCAACGATTTTTTCTTTTGCAGCCAATGGCGAACAAGATGCACTTTGCGAAAAACTACCCGATGCGAAAGGTGACATTGCCGACGAGAGCTTTGATCTCTCACAACTTCAACAGTCGGATAAAGAATTTCTAACAGCTGCAATCAACGATTATAACGAATATTTTAAATGCAAGTTCAGCGTCGATAGTGAAGGCTTCCAGAATTATTATCGTGATCTTTCTTTAAGGGTAAAAAAACAGGAAGTTGATCTTCTGATTGTTGTCGGCATGTTTTTGACCGGCTTTGATGCACCACAATTGAATACTTTGTTTGTTGATAAAAATCTTCGCTATCATGGCCTTATTCAGGCCTATTCGCGCACAAATCGCATTTATAATGCAACCAAAACATTCGGCAATATTATAACCTTTCGTGATCTTGAACAGCCGACAATCGACGCCTTGAAACTTTTTGGTCAAAAAAATCATGACGACATTGGAGCTATCGCTCTTGAGCGGCGTTTCGAGGATTATATCAGGGGCTATACGGACGAGCTTACAGGCGAGCGGCACCGTGGCTACATCGAGATTGTCAACGAACTCGTGAGCCGGTTTCCCAACCCGACTGCAATTCATACGGAAAAAGACAAAAAGGACTTTGTCAAACTCTTTGGCGAATATTTGCGCATTGAAAATATATTGCGAAATTACGACGAGTTTACCTGTCTTCATGAACTTAAAAAAATAGACATTGAAAACCCTGAAGATGTTGCCGCTTTACAAGCAAAATATCAGATTGATGATGAAAAATTGAAAGAACTGCAAGAGATTGACGTTCCTGACATTCGTCTCTTGCAAGATTACCGGTCAACCTACAACGATATTCGCGATTGGCTTCGTCGAGAAAGAGATGGTGAAAAGCCGGACGATATACCCGATATATGGGAAGACGTCGTCTTTGAAGTCGATTTGTTGAAATCGCAAGAAATCAACCTTGATTATATTCTCGAACTTATTTTTGAAGAGACCAGAAAAAACAAGGATAAGGCGACGATTGTTGAAGAGGGACGCCGGTTGATCCGCTCAAGCGTGGGAAGCAGAGCCAAAGAAAGCCTGATTGTCGATTTTATCAATCACGTCGATTTCGATAAAATTCCCGATAAATCAAGCATTATCGACGAGTTCTATCAATTTGCACAAAAAGAACAGGCGCGGGAAGCCGAAGAACTGATTGCTTCCGAAAATTTGCGGGAGGATGCCGCAAAACGCTATTTGGCGACCTCTCTAAAGCACGAATTTGCCAATGAGAACGGCACTGACTTGAGTGAGGTTCTTCCAAGAATGAGTCCGCTTAATCCGCAATATGCGTCAAAAAAGAAAACAGTTTTTGATAAAATTTCTGCTTTTGTTGAAAAGTTTAAAGGCATTGGCGGAAAAATTTGAAGACCGTATATCCGATCAAAGACATGACATCGACAAAAGTCTGGTTGGTTCGCGGTCACCTTTTCAAACAAACGAATTTCCGTGAGCGCTGTATTTTTTAAAAAATTATGCAAATCAAAGATTTATGAAGTGAAAAATGGGTAAACTACGGCCAATGCATAATAAACCGATAGATCAATCGCAAAACAAACCTGCAAATGATCGCATAGCGAAAGCGAATATCGTGGATTTTATTCGTTGGATGATCGTCCTCAGGATTCTATTTCCATCATTTGAATGATAAGCCGTGCGTTTCAAATCTGGATAATGTGGCAAGAAAAATCATATTATTGCCAGTTTCATTCAAAGTGATATTAAGATGTGGATGTTTCATGAGACCAAGGCTTCTTTTGACTGGTCTATAAACTGAAACCTTCTATATAAACCCCTTACTGGAGAAGCCTTCATAAAGGATTATATTGATGCAATCCCTAAGCAAATTAAACCAGAAACTATCGGAATATGTACCTTTTCGTATTATTCCCGGTATTATTTGTGTGCTCATTTACTGGGCTTTATACATGTCGCCGAAGCCTGCCGGTTTGACCGCAGAAGCTTGGCATTTTGTAGCCATTTTTGTGGCAGCTATTCTTGGCATCATTCTCAAGGTTATGCCTCTTGGCGTCATGTCGATGATTACGATTGCCGTGGTCATGTTGTCCAAGGTGACATCACCAACCTCTCCGAAAGCTGTTGCCGATGCGCTTGGTTCGATGGACAATGCACTTATATGGCTCATTGTTATTTCGGTCATTGTTTCGCGCGGCCTGATTAAAACAGGTTTGGGTGCGCGGATTGGCTATTATTTCATCCGTCTTCTCGGTAAACGGACGATCGGTATCGGATACGGGCTTGCACTTTGCGAATTATTGCTTGCTCCTTTTACCCCAAGCAATACAGCACGCTGCGGTGGTATTATTCACCCGATCATGCGCTCGATTGCCCTTGCCTATGATTCTGTTCCCCAGAAAGGAACGCAAGGCAAAGTCGGCACTTATCTTGCACTTGTCAATTATCATGCAAATCCGATCAGCTCGGCAATGTTTATTACAGCGACCGCACCAAATCCGCTGGTTGTCAATTATATTGCCGAAGCAACCCATCAAGGTTTCACGCTTTCGTGGAGTACCTGGGCACTGTGCATGTTGGTACCGGGCATTGTTGCCATGTTGATTATGCCCTTTGTCATTTATCTGATTTCTCCGCCAGAACTGAAAGTCACTCCGAATGCCGTCACTTTTGCTCATGACGAGTTGCAGAAATTGGGTAAAGTCAAAGCTCCGGAAATTATTATGTTGCTCACATTCATTATTATGCTTCTGTTGTGGGCAGGTCTTCCGGCTGCATTGTTCGGCCCGTCCTTTGCGGTTGATCCGACAGCAGTCGCATTTGTCGGTCTTGTTATTCTGCTTTTGTGCGGAACACTGACATGGGATGATGTGCTGAAGGAAAAAAGCGCTTGGGATACACTTATCTGGTTCGGTGCGCTGGTTATGCTTGCCGGACAGCTTAACAAACTTGGCGTTATTGCCTGGTTCTCTGACGGTCTTCGTTTTGCTATCGAATCAAGTGGAATGAGTTGGCCTGTAGCTATGGCTATATTGATCCTGACATTCATGTATACACACTACGTGTTTGCAAGTACGACAGCCCATATCAGCGCGATGATGCTGGCTTTCCTGATGGTTGGTGTTCACCTCATTCCCGCTGATTATGTCAATCTCTTTATGTTGCTGATGGCTGCTGCTTCGGCAATCATGATGTGCTTGACCCACTATGCCACCGGTACATCGCCGATCATCTTCGGTTCCGGCTATGTCAGTCTCGGCCGCTGGTGGGGCGTGGGCTTTGTGATGAGTGTCGTCAATCTTCTGGTCTTCGCAATTATTGGCGGTATCTGGTGGAAAATATTGGGCTATTGGTAAGCCTTTGGAACCATCATTTATCGATGGTTTCCTCTGGTCTGTTATAGAAATAGCGGAAAGCCCGCCAATTATGCTTGAAATGCCGGTTTATACCGGCATTTTTTTGACCAGAATATTTCCGGAAACATCAATTTCACGGCTATCGGAAATTGTGGCGAGCAATAGCGTGTCAGAATCCGTGTTTTTCCTGCCATTTCCGGACAAGTTTTCTCCGTTCGTCAGTACTATTTTCCCGTTGAAGTTGTTCTACCAATGCCTTCGGGGCTTTCTCAGGTGTTCCACAATCAAATGGCGGTTCGGGATCATATTGCATGCGCAATTGAATTTTTTCGGCCGTTTCCTGGCCTAGAAGTTTTGCGATAATGACCAAGCCGAAATCAATGCCTGCAGTGATTCCGCCGGCTGTTATGATGTGACCATCGGCAACCACACGTTCCTCAACAGGAATTGCACCGAAAATCGGTAGAAATTCCATGGCGCTCCAATGGGTTGTGGCTTTGCGACCTTTAAGAAGGCCGCTTGCACCCAGAATAAGCGAACCGGTGCAAACCGATGTGAGAAAGCGGGTCTCTTTTGCTTCTTTACGGATGAAATCGAGAACCGGTTCATTGTTCAAAAATTGATTGACGCCATTTCCTCCGGGAATGCACAGGACATCAAGCGGAAGGATTGTGCTGATGTCATGATCGGGCGCAAAGGATAATCCGCTCGTCGTTGTAATTGGCTTCAAGCTTTCTCCGATGAGAGAAACTTCTATTTCAGGAGTTGAACAAAATTCATCATAGGGTGCAGCAAAATCCAGAAGTTGCATTTCATCAAAGATAAAAAATCCGGCTTTTATAGTCATAGGCGATCCCTTTTTTAAAAATATGTTTTAAAAAACTATAGAGCACGTTAAATTGGCAGTTATGACAAAGTCCCCACAATTTAAGCCAAGTAAGAAATGTTCGATCGATTTTTCGACAACTATTGGACCGGCAAGCATTGCGCCAAAAACTATTGCGCCAAAAACTATTGCTATCGTCTGTTTTAATGATGCGCAATTGCTTGACATTACGGGGCCAATGCAGGTTTTTTCGAGTGCCAACGATCTTTATGAAGGTGACGTGAAGCCCTACCAACTTTTGACAATTGCCGAAAATGACAAGATTAAAACGACAAGCGGTCTCGAATTGGCGGTTGAACCTTTGTCCTTGGCTCCCGATCAGCTTGATACGCTTATCATCAGCGGTGGTCGCGGCATCAACCGCTTTGCCGGAAACAAAGCGATACTTCAATGGCTTGATATGATGAACCGGAAAACGCGGCGCACAGCATCGGTCTGTAGCGGCTCTCTGGCATTGGCAAAACTTGGGCTACTTGACGGAAAAAAAGCGACAACGCATTGGAGCAGGATAGACGAATTCCGGAGGGATTATCCATCGGTTCTATGGACAAACGAGGCAATTTTTATTCGCAACGGAAAGATCTGGACATCTGCCGGAATCACCTCCGGTGTAGATATGGCTTTGGCAATGGTGGAAGAAGATTTGGGGTTCAATCTGGCAAAATCCGTTGCCCGTCAATTGGTTGTTTATCTGCGTCGTCCGGGCGGTCAAAGCCAGTTCAGTGAACTTCTCGATTTTTATTGCGAGGATGAACGATTCAATCTCCTCAATCAATGGATTATGAAAAATCTTTCCCGTCCCTTGTCGGTTGCAATGCTTGCCGAAAAATGTGGTATGAGCGAACGGAATTTTTCCCGCCTTTATACCCGTGATACGGGGTCATCGCCAGCCAAAGCAATAGAGCTTTTCCGGCTTGAGGCTGCAAGACAATATCTTGAACAGAACTGGTCGATAAAAAAGACAGCCCGCCAATGTGGTTTCGGTAGTGAAGAAACTTTAAGACGGGTTTTTCAACGTCACCTTCATGTTTCGCCGCAAAATTATCGCGACCGGTTTTCACGACTTCCGGACGAATGACGGTTCAATCGCCGATCATCCCGTCTTGCCATAATTCATAAAAATGGTGAACAGGCCCATGCCCGTGTCCGACTTCGAGTTTATTTGAAGCGGCAAGTGCACCGGTCAGATAGCGTTTGGCAAAACGCACCGAATCAACAAGTGGCGTTGTCGGTAATAAAGCGGCAATGGCTGCCGAAATTGTGCAACCGGTGCCATGGTCATTTTTCGTTGGAATACGTGGAGCATCAAGTTCGATAACACCGTGGCGGTCACAAAAAATATCGGGGCTTGTCGGGGTTTTGAGATGCCCGCCTTTAAGGAGGACAGAACGGCATTGAAGCTCCAGAATATCGGGCGCACACTTCCTCATTTCTTCAAGTGACCATTCCGGTTTTGTTTTGAGAAGCACGGCAGCTTCCGGCAGATTGGGGGTGATAATGGCAGACATCGGAACAAGTACATTGCGAATAATTTCTATGGCATCGTTTTCAAGCAACAAGTCACCGCTTTTTGCTACCATGACAGGATCAAGAACAATATTGCTTGCGCCATAATGCATAAGCTTATCGGCAATCACTTGGGCAATTGCGGCATTGGCTACCATGCCGATTTTTACCGCATCGACTTTGATGTCCTCGAAAACAGCATCAATCTGGTCGGCTACAAAATCGGCATCCATGGCTTTGAACGCCCGGACACCTTGCGTATTTTGTGCGACAACGGCTGTGACAACACTCATGGCGTAAGTTTTCATGGCCGAAAAGGTTTTGATATCGGCATGCATTCCCGCGCCTCCGGAAGGGTCGGTTCCGGCAATTGAAAGAATGCGGGGAATCACAGTTCCGTTTTTCTTAACTGGTGACGTCATTGCAGCGTTTTCCTGTCCAAGTATATCGGGGAACGTTCATACCTGTTCCCCAAAAGCCTTCAAATTCATCAAATTTTTCATCAAATTTCCAGATGGCAAGTCCGGAGCCATATTTATCTTTCCATTCGACCGATCTTTCACGACCCTGCTTTTTTACAATTTCTTCGACCGTCCCCTTGGTGACATCATCACCATCGCGATAAGTCATGGTGCCGATTAAGCGGCCATCTTCCGTTTTGCCGATCACGACTTCGGAACGAACCAGATAACCGGCATTATAGACAAAACCGCAATAGCGACCATCGGGTCCGGAGGACGTGGGTTCAGCAGAAGAAAAGGCAAGCAAGCATGCCGTGCATAAAAGGGCGAGCACAAAAACTAACAAGTGATTCCGTTTCACGAAAATATCTCCCCCTTATCCAACTTTCAGAGAAGCATAAACGAAAACATAAAAATAGAAAATGGATAAAGATATCAACGTTTAAAAATGTGACAATAAACTGAAGGTTTATCACTTTTCCGGAGCTCACGGTCTTGTTGCTTAAATCTTGCCATAATTCGTGTAACGAGGGCACAGTATTTCGATCGTGGAGGTATTTATGACACGAAAAAATTTGAACGCAACCAACCTGTCCATTACGCGGCGGGGCCTTCTCCTTGGAGCAGCAGCATGTGCAGCTGCCGCATTATCGGCCCGTCATGTTATGGCACAGCCACAAGGGCCGGTTCCTTTACAAAACTATCAGCGGTCGTTTTTCAACGCTGAAGAGTGGGCTTTTGTGATGGCCGCTACTGCCCGAATCATCCCTTCAGACGGGAAAGGACCCGGTGCTTTGGAAGCACGTGTTCCGGTTTTTATTGATAAGCAAATGGCTGATCCATGGGGGCAAGGGGACCACTGGTATAGGCAGGCACCTTTCAATCGTGATGCGCCGCGTTACACAGGCTATCAGGCAGAACCTTCACCTGCCGAAGCCTATCGCATTGCTATCCCGAAGATCAATGAATGGTGCAAAGCCCAATACGGTGCGATTTTTGCCGAATTGCCTGCTGAAAAACAGGATGAAGCTTTGAAACGTATCGAAAAGGATGAAGTCGAAATTGCTGAATTGCGTTCTGGCGATTTCTTCTCGTTCCTCGTCCAAAACACCAAGGAAGGTTATTTCGCCGATCCTCAATATGGTGGCAATTATGACATGGCTGCATGGGTTTACATCGGGTTCCCCGGTGCACGTGCAAGCTTCCTTGAATGGGTCGAAAAGGACAATGTTCCTTATAAACTCGGGCCCGTTTCACTCTCAGGTCAAAGGGCTTAAATCATGACACAAACAATGAAGAAGAAAGACGTTGTCATTATCGGCCTCGGATGGACCGGTGCAATCAGCGGCATCGAACTTGCAAAAGAAGGTCTGGAAATTGTCGCACTGGAACGCGGTGAAGACCGCGATACAGTTCCGAGTTTCGCTTATCCGAAACCGGCTGACGAATTGAAATATGGTGTCCGTCTCGGCACTGCCGTCCGTCCGCGCGATCATACAGTAACGATTCGCAGAGGACTGGATCAGGTTGCTCTCCCCTATCGCCAATTGGGTTCTTTTCTTCCCGGTATCGGTGTTGGCGGGGCAGGTATCCACTGGAACGGCATGACATGGCGTGCACAGCCGGAAGAGCTCAGAGCCCGTTCCTATATCGAGGAAACCTTCGGCAATATTATTCCTGAAGATATGACAATTCAGGACTGGGGCGTTACCTATGACGAACTGGAAAAACATTTCGATATGTTTGAAAAGGTCGCAGGCGTTTCGGGTACTGCCGGCAATCTGAACGGTAAAATCCAGGAAGGTGGCGATCCTTTTGAAGGCCCGCGCAAGAATCCTTATCCTATGCCGGCTTTGCCTTATACTTATAACGGGCGGCTCTTTGCAGAAGGTGCAAAGAAAATCGGCCTTCATCCGTTCCCTTGCCCGTCGGCTATCGCTTCCGAGGCTTATACCAACCCTTATGGTATGCAGATGGGGCCTTGTAACTATTGCGGTTTCTGCGAACGTTATGGCTGCCTCAATTATTCAAAAGCTTCACCGCAAGTCAGTGTTCTGGCTGCTTTGAAGCGCTATAAGAATTTTGAATATCGGGTTAAGTCGGAAGTCTTGCGTATTGAAAAATCCGCAGATGGCAAGACTGTAACCGGTGTTACTTATGTCAATGAAAAGAATGAAGAGTTCTTCCAACCGGCCGATCTCGTCATTCTCGGCGGTTTCATGATTAACAATGTTCACCTGTTGTTGCTCTCCGGCCTTGGTCAACCTTATGACCCGATCACCGGTGAAGGTGTTATCGGCCGTAACTACGCCTACCAGACTGCTATTGGCGGTGGCACATTGTTCTTCAAGGATAAGGTATTCAATCCATTTGTCGGTACCGGTTGTAACGGTTCTTATCTTGATGATTACAGCTTCAACCAGATCGATATGGCAAAAGAAGGCTTTATCGGTGGCAGCCGTATTTCATCAGGCCAAACCAACGGCCAGCCAATTCGCAATATGCCGTTGCCAGCTGGCACACCGGCATGGGGTGCCGAATGGAAGAAGGCTGTTGGCGATTGGTATGGACATGCAATGTCAATCGGCCAGCACGGTTCGGTTATGTCCTATCGTGATGCCTATCTTGATCTTGACCCGACTTATAAAGATAAATTCGGCCGTCCGTTGATGCGTATGACGTTCAACTGGCACAATAATGAAATCAAAATGTCGCAATTCATCACAGACAAGATCAACAAGATTGCTGAGGCAATCGGTCCTGATGAATATCGTCAGAAACCGGCGATGAAAGAGGGCCAGCAATATGATACCCGTATTTATCAAACAACCCACACTGTGGGTGGTGCGATTATGGGTACAGACCCCAAACGTTCGGCATTGAACCGTTATCTCCAACACTGGGATTACCACAATCTGTTTATTCCGGGTGCCAATGCGTTCCCGCAGAACATCCAGCATAATCCTACAGGAACGCTCGGCGCTTTGACCTATTGGATGCTTGAAAATATCAAATCCGATTACCTCAAAAACCCGCGGCCTTTGGCATAGGAGAAACATCCGATGAAACGTTTAGTACAAATTATTATTGGATTGGTAATCCTTGCAATTATTGTCATTCTGGCAATCATGTTTGTGCCAATCAAACGAACCGGCCCGACAGAAGCTCTTTCTCCGGACTTCAAACCGGAACAGGGACGGGGCGAATATCTTGCCAGAATGGCCGATTGTGCAGCCTGCCATACCGCGCCCGGTGGCCAACCTTATGCAGGTGGTCGTGAAGTCAAAAGTCCGTTCGGCATTATCTATTCATCCAACATCACACCGGATGAAAACGGTATAAAGAATATGACACTTGACCAGTTCCGTGATGCTTTGCGTGACGGTATCGGCAAAAATGGCGAGCTTCTTTATCCGGCAATGCCTTACGAAAACTATCGCAAGATCAGCGAACCCGACATTGTTGCGCTTTATGATTATTTCATGCATGGCGTAAAACCGGTTAGTGCCAAGGTCAAGGAAACCAATCTGTCATTTCCGTTCAACCAGCGTTGGGGAATCCGTCTTTGGAACTTCTTTGCGATTTCCGGCAAAGGTGGTTTCGAGCCACGCTTCAACGATGCGAAACTTGATCGCGGTGCCTATCTTGTCGAAAGCTTAGGCCACTGTGGCGCATGCCATACACCGCGTGATTCCATGTTCCGCCAATCGGGAACGAATAGCGATAGCAACAAATTCCTGACCGGTGAAACGATTGACGGTTTCTATGGGCCGAATTTGCGTAGCCCGAATTCATCCGTTGCGAATTGGACAGCAGATGATTTGAAGGCCTATTTGCAGACAGGTCGTAACAGTCATTCGGCCGTTGTCGGTCCGATGACGCTCGTTGTCGAAGAATCAATGCAATTTGCAACCGAAGACGATCTTGATTCGATTGTTGCCTATCTCAAACATATTGCACTTCCAGGTGACGCATCAAAACAGGTACGTGATCCGAAAAAGACAACAGATATGTTGACTGAAGCCAAACCGGATATGGCACTTGGTGCCCGCCTTTACATGGACAATTGCAATGCTTGTCACTTTGTAAACGGTAAAGGTGCAAAAGGTGTCTTCCCCGAGCTTGATGGTGCAAAAATCGTCAATGCAAAGGATGCAAGCGGATTGCTGCGCGTGATCGTTAACGGTTCTCGTATGCCGTCGACTGAAAAACGCCCTGCCGATCTTGCAATGCCGGGCTTTGGCTGGCGCATGAATGACGATGAAGTTGCAGCACTTGCTACTTTCTTGCGTTCGAGCTGGACCAATGATGCTCCGGCAGTCACAGCCGCAGATGTCGCCAAGGTTCGCACGAAATAATAAAGTGTGAAAATTGCAAACAAATTTGAAAACGGCCTACGGGCCGTTTTTTATTGAGGTGTTTTCTCGAAACATTTTGCTCTATAAGCAAGATTGATTTGAATAGCTTGAAATGGAAACATTATGGTTCTTGCAATCCGGTCAATCCTGTTTACGGCAGCATTCTATGTGACAACTTTTGTCCAGATGATTCTTTATGCGCCGTTCTACTTTTTTCTTCCGCGCAAAAAAGCATGGATTGTGCCCAAAACATGGGCGCGAGTGAATTTATTTCTGCAAAAACATATTGCCGGAACGGATTTTGAAATCGAAGGCCTCGAAAACCTGCCAAAAGGTGCCTACATCATTGCACCAAAACACCAATCGGCATGGGAAACGTTCGGCCTCGTTCCTTTTCTTGATGATCCCTCGCTCATTATGAAGCGTGAATTGACATGGATACCGATCTTCGGCTGGTACATGTTGAAAACCGGCATTATTCCCATTGATCGCGGCTCGCCTTTGAAAGCCATGAAGGCGGTTCTCACCGGCGCCAAAGAAAAAGCGGCAGAAGGTCGCCAGATTCTGATTTTTCCGGAAGGTACGCGCCGTCAACCGGGAGCAGAACCCGCTTATAAACCGGGTATTGTTGCCATTTATAACGAACTCGGTTTGCCGGTTGTGCCCATTGCCCACAATGCCGGGCTTTATTGGCCGCGTGGCAATTTCCGCCGTTATCCGGGAAAAATTCGTGTCCGCGTTTTGCCACCTATTGAAGCGCATCTCAATAAACGCGAATTTTTGCCGCGTCTGATAAAAGACACCGAAAGTGCTTGTGATGAACTGCTCGTGAAGGCCGCGCTTGATCCGAACCCGCCGGCTATGCCGCCGACAGCGGTCAAAAGGCTGAAAGAGTTGGGCGTTGACTGGACAGGGCCAACCCGCGACTAGCGCTTGAACTATTGGTCGGATCGACAGAAAATTCTTCATTAATCGGGGTATTCCACTGACATGATTGAACTTAAAAATGTTTGTGTCGAGGCGGGTGGCCACAAGATACTCGATCATTTGAATTTGAAACTTTCCGAGAAGCGGATTGCTATTATTGGTGCCAATGGTTCGGGCAAAAGTACCTTCGTGCGATTGCTCAACGGTTTGCGATTACCAACATCGGGTGAAGTGCTGGTGGATTCACTCGACAGTCGCAAATATGGCAAAGACATCCGTCGCAAAGTGGGTTTTGTCTTTCAAAATCCCGATAATCAGATTGTCATGCCGGTGGTTGAAGAAGACCTTGCATTCGGTTTGAAAAATATCGGTGTTGAAAAAGCCGAAATCGCGAGACGGATCGATTATGTGCTTGACCGCTTCAACCTTCAAGCTGCGAGGTTGCAATCTGTGCAAAGTTTGAGTGGTGGACAAAGGCAATTGGTTGCACTTTGCGGTGTTATTGTCATGGAACCGGAAATCATTGTTTTCGACGAACCCACCACCCAGCTTGATCTTTCCAACAAACGAAAAATGACAGAAACAATATTCGGTCTTTCCCAGCAAGTTATCGTTGTTTCACACGATCTTGATATGCTCAAAAACTTCGATCGGGTTATTGTCATCGACCATGGTAGAGTTGTCCATGACGATATACCGGAAAAGTCAATCAGCTATTACGAGGAGGCGATGGCATGATTGATCCGAGTTACGGGACGACATTTATTCATCGGCTTCCGGCCGGGTTGAAACTTGCTATCGTTTTTTTTTGCAGTATCGGGCTGTTTTATCTACCATCACTTTTATTGGCGGTTTGTTCTCTCATTTTTGTTTGTTGTCTATTTTTTCTGGCAGGTTTTCCGTTATTGCAGCCGGTTTTCGAGCTGAAGAAAATTTTATGGTTTCTCGTTGCACTCTTCATTGTTCAATATTTTTCAAACAATTTGGCAAGTGCTGCACTCGTCATCATACGACTTTCAAGTCTGTTACTGCTTGCCACACTCGTAACATTGACAACGCCATTTTCAAAAATGATGGCCTGTTTCGAGAAATTATTTTCATTTACGCGCTTCTTTGGCGTAAATCCTGCGAAAATCTCGCTAGGGCTGTCGCTCACTTTACGATTTATTGCAATCTTTTCGGATATTGCCAAAGATGTACGCGAAGCACAAAAAGCACGAGGGTTGGAAAATAATGTGTTTGCGGTCATTATGCCGGTTCTGATAAGAAGCTTGAAGGTTCAAGCCGATGTGGCAGCCGCAATCGAGGCGCGTTGTTTTGATGAAGATGTGAACAATAAAAACGGGAAAAATTGAGCGGGGGAGAGAATGTCTATTCGTGATATTGTTGCGGTTGCGCTTTTTGCGGCCTTTATTGCAATTTTAGGATTTTTACCGGCCATTCCGGTTCCCGTTATTCCGGTTCCCATTACTGCGCAACTGTTAGGAATTATCCTTTCCGGTGCGGTTTTGGGGGCAAAAAAAGGCTTTGCGGCCTGTCTTTTATTTCTTGTATTGGTAGCAGCAGGACTCCCGCTTCTATCCGGCGGGCGTGGTGGCATCGGTGTATTTTTTGCGCCCACAAGCGGTTATCTTATCAGTTTTCCGTTTACTGCGGCCTTTATCGGCTATTTCTTTCATGTCTTTCGCAAACAACTGACACCCGCCAAACAGATATTGATTATGATGGCGGGAGTTTTTTGTATCGATCATTTGTTTGGCGTTGTCTGGCTCACCATGATGAGCGGGCTTGATTTTTCCAAAGCTTTTTTAGGTGACCTTATCTTTGTGCCTGGCGACATGGTAAAGATTATTCTCGCCTATTTGATTGCAACCCGTCTGCGCAAAGCTTTGCCGGATTTAATGGGGGCAAATCAATAAAAAGCAGGCTGAATAGACAAAAGCAAAATTCATAAAATAAATTTATGGAAAAATGTGTGCTTCATAAAAAAAAGCGGGCATAAAGCCCGCTTTTAACAGTTCGTTGAATGAAATGATTATTTAATGACCATAACCGGACGTTCACTCATGGCCAGAACTTCGGAAGCCTGACTGCCGAGAATAAGACGATTAACGCCACGACGCCCATGCGAGGCAATGATAATAAGATCCGCATTATGTTCATTTGCTGCATCAACAATGCCGGCAGCAGCAAGTTGGTTTTCTGCATGAACGCCTTTTGCTTTAACGCCCTGTTTTTCGGCCTTATTGAGTGCACCTTCAAGAATCTTGCGTGCACCATCTTCCATTTCTTTACGGAATTCGTCAAAAGCACCGGGGCTGGAAGCCCATTCTGCGCCGACGACAATGCCGTAAGACGGCATCAGACTAGTTACTGTCACAACGAAAAGTTCACCGCCGGTTTTCTTTGCAAGTTCGACGGCTGCATCAACGCCACGGCCAGCAAGTTCCGAACCATCCGTTGCCACAAGAATACGTTCATACATATTTATTTCCTTCCCTCTTCTATTCGGACTTATGCCCTACCACGCAAATAAGAATTATCTCGCTCCGCTTCAATAATTTTAAAGCTAAACTTGTCCGAAGTATACTATATTTTATTCGCGCTTCCATATCGGGGCAGGAAAAAACATTTGTTCACAGCTAAGCCGTTCTTGAAGGCGGCTATATCCGGTAAATTCGCATCAATTTACGTGCCAATCGCCATATTTTTATGCGGTTTTGAATTTTATGAGCTATAGGATTAATAAGCTTCATCTGAAAATGATAAGATCTATTTTTCCGGTCAAAAGCCGGTTTCAAGAGAATCGCTAATGAAAACAAAAGTCCAATCAGGATCCGAAAACCAAACCGGATCTTACAATATGTGTAAAATAACGGGTCTACCCGTCCTTTTTATAATGTTTTTTATAAGTTTGGCTGTTGCCCATGCCAACCCTTATATATCGGTGGATGTCGCAAGCGGTCGTATTCTTGCCCATAATGAAGCATTCGACCGTTGGTATCCTGCTTCCTTGACAAAGATGATGACTGCCTATGTCACTTTTCGGGCACTCCATAATGGCGAGGTTACGCCTGAAACAAGAGTAACGATAAGCATGGCAGCCGCAAAGCTTCCACCCAGCCATTCGGGATATAAACCGGGTTCCGTTCTTGACCTTGATACAGCCTTGTCAATCACCTTGGTAAAATCCACCAATGATCTTGCAACAGCGATTGCCGAGACAGTTGGCGGCTCCGAACAGGCTTTTGTTGTACGCATGAATGAAGAAGCCCAAAGACTTGGCATGTTCGGAACACATTTTGCCAATGCCAACGGCCTTCCCAATCCCGATAATTATTCAACCGCCCGTGACCTTGCCGTTCTGGCGGTACAGATCCGTCGGGAATTTCCCCAATATGCCCATTATTTTTCCATACCTGCAATTGATTTCGGCGGCGGGCGCAAAGTCGAACAGAATTCAAACAATCTGATCGGCCGTTTTTCCGGTGCCGATGGCATGAAAACCGGTTTTATATGTGCGTCCGGATTTAATCTTGTCGCATCTGCCACCCGCAACAAACGCACAATTATCGCGGTAGTTCTCGGTGCTGATCGTATCGACCAGCGTGAAGCTCTCGCCGCCAAACTTTTGAACGACGGTTTTTCGAGCCAAGGCTCGTCACAAACAACACTTGCAACTTTGCAGCCTTATGGAACGAAACTAACGCAAATTAGCGATATTAAAGACCGGATATGCAATGATGATGCATGGAAAGCACGCATGCAGCATCGTGATGAAAAGGGGAAAGTGGTTTTCGATTCTCCCTATATTTCAGCGCGGCCACTTGATGTTACACCCATGCAGGTTCGGCTGATTTCGGCACCGGCGCCTGCAAAACCGGGTGAAATACCGGCGTGGAAAATTCCTGTTCCGACACCTCGTCCCCAATCAATGGATGCACAATGACGAATTCGATGAACCGTATCGCTGTTACAATTTTTACAGGTTTTTTAGGGGCGGGCAAAACCACTTTGCTTAATCGCGTTTTGAAAGACCCGATGCTCACCGATACAGCCGTTATTGTTAACGAATTTGGCGAGGTTGGAATTGATAACCTTCTTGTTGAACAAGCCGATGATGGCGTTATCGAATTATCCAATGGCTGCCTTTGTTGTACAATGCGTGGTCAGCTTGTCGATAGTCTTGCAAGTCTTGTCGACCGGCTTCAAACAGGTCGTATCAAACGCTTGAACCATGTTATTATCGAAACAACAGGCCTTGCCGATCCCGCCCCCATTCTGCAAGCTTTGTTAGGTCACCCCGCAATGGTTCAGGCATTTGTCATAGACGGGGTTATCACCGCTGTTGATGCCGTCAATGGACTGGAAACTCTGGCAAGGCATAAAGAAGCACGCAATCAGGTTGCATTGGCTGATCGGATTGTTCTCACCAAAACCGATCTTGTTGAAGATAAAAAAACTCTCGAACCATTGATGAGCGAACTCGGCAAACTTAATCCCATGGCCGAAATTCTTTATTCCGATGCTGCCCATTGCCCGCCTTCGGCACTCGTCAATATCGGCGTTTTCGATTTGAACAAGAAAGTGCCGGATATAAGAAACTGGCTTGGTAAGGAAGACGATCACGATCACCATCATCACCATCATGATGTCAATCGCCATTCCGATACGATTCATGCTTTTTCTCTCACCCATGACAAACCTGTTCCCTATTTTGCGCTGGAAGCTTTTATAGATCTTTTGCGCGCCAATCACGGGCCAAAATTGTTGCGTATGAAAGGCATTGTCGAGCTGGAGGAAGACCCGTCACGTCCGGTTGTCATCCATGGTGTCCAGACATTGTTCCATCCGCCGGTTCGCCTGCCCGAATGGCCGGAAGGCCGTCATGAAACGCGGCTTGTTGTGATTACCGACGGGGTGGATGAAACCACAGTGCGGGAAATGTTCGACGCTTTTTTGGGGAAACCTGTGCTTGATAAGGCTGATCGGGCAGCAATAACAGATAATCCGCTCGCAATACCGGGCTTCAAATTTTAAAGTGAAGAAAATTATCTGCACAAATACCATTTTGTTTTGGCCGTAAAATTCATTCCTTTCCGGTTTGAATGATTTACGGCTGCGGGTAAAATTCCAGGTGAAGTACGGGTTAAATAGCCCGACAAAATTTTTTGCAACCGGAAACAGCATTTCAAACAATAAGTTAAAATAATCCGAAAACATCGGTAACAAATAGAGAAACCTGAAAAAAATCTTATTAAAGAAGATTCTCTAAAATAAACATAAAATCAATTTAATATTGAAATTCATAACTTAAACAATTGTAATTAATAAATAATTTTCATGAATATCGTGATAAGCAATTAGAAATTGAATTGTTTAATTATATGATGACTTATTTAAATATTTTTAATATATGAACTTTGAAATGTAAATAAAATTTAAAAATAGAATTGATCTTCTCATAACAGAGTAATTTAAAGTATTATTCCGGAAAAGCCGATTTACGTTCCGGTCGATCACTTTTCAAGTGTTCTGTCGTGGAATGATAAAAAGATGATGAATGTGATTTTCCAGACGTTTTTTAAAATCATAATTATTATGTTGGCAATAATTGGCAATGTCCAAAGGCGCCAACGGGTCATCGCTTAATATGACAAGCGTTATATTATTGGGGAGTAAATGCCGCTTTTTTCTTGCCTTCAAAAGAACAAGCGGGCATTTCAGCCCGCATAAATCATATATAAAACTTTTTTCAACCACCAAATAATTTCCAGAGCGATTTCTTTGTTTGTGGTTCGCCTGCCGCCGGAGTAACCGGCGCACCGGAATTTTGTGCTTCCTCTTCGGCAAGCGACTGGCCAGCGACTTCAGGTTTTTGTGCCGGTACAACTGTGCTTGCTGTCTTTTCATTGGAAACAGCAGCTTTTGACGCAACGGCATTTTCCTTTGCTATATCCGGCGCGTCAGGTGTTTCTTTCGATGCCGGTGTCAGTGACGGCGGCTCGCGCGATACTTGTACACCGGAAGCACGTTTACGGCTCCAATCGGCAACCAGAGAAGCTTCTTCCACACCTTGAATTGTCGGTGCCGGTGCTTTCATTTTCTTTTCGCGGGCAGATGAAAATGCATCATCATATTTCTTTTGATATGATGCAAAAGCTGTCTGCAATGCTGCATCGGGTGTTGCAACCGGACATACGCCTGCCGGTGTCAAAGCCTTGCCATCGGTATTGCGGTTGAAAACATAGCGTTTTTCACAGACATCAACCTTTGGCGGGCGTTTTGTGACTTCAAAAATGTCATAGCCTTCTTTCAGCATTGTCCAGAATTTATAATTCGGATCATTGCGGTAACGAGCCATGTTTTCGGCAGTCATGCGGAATGGAAAAGCTTGAAG
Source organism: uncultured Bartonella sp. (assembly GCA_946481695.1). Next base: position 59,614 of record CAMLON010000001.1, read on the forward strand.
CTGGAATTCACGTTGTCCACCTTTGAACGAGTCACGCCCGAATGCGTAAATCTGAGCAATATTTTCATCGCTCATCGAATAGCAGCCGGATGACGAACATGCCCCATGAACCATCAAATGTTGGCCGGTGCGACCGTTGACCTGATCGTATGCGTTCGGAAAGCCGATATTGAAAGCCAGATAATAGTTTGAATTCGGATTCATCTGGCTTGGACGAATTGTATAGAAACCTTCAGGAGCCTGCCGGTCTCCTTCCATATATTTAGGTCCAAGTTTTCCCGACCATTTGCATATGTTATAGGTGGAGATCAGGTCATATTTTCCGGTGCGTGTCTGCTTCCATATCTCGACGACGCTTTCTTCCTTGAAAACCCGCACAACGATAGGCGAATATTTTTCCATATTCTTGGCAACCATCTTGTCTTGCAGCTTTTTCGGCAATTCTTGTGTCGCTTTACCGATTTGCGGCAAGTTCGATGATTCCTGGCAACCACTCAGAAAAGTCGCTGTAAGAAAGAAAGAAGCAAGAAGCGCAGTTCTAAATTTCATTCATAAAGCTCCGGATGAGCAGGTCCTCACCAATACCAGATTCAATCGAGGTGATTTCATCCATTTGAAAGATGAAACCTGACCAGTTGTGTTTACTATAACATAACACCAAAAAAATTAAACATCCCCTAAAAAGCCCGAATTTCTATAGCCACGAGAATATAACAATCCGGTTTACCGCCGTTTTTTCAATATTATTGTTTTCGCGGCCGCGGTGCCTTACCCGATCTTTTCAAGTTTTGAACGGCTATTCAATTATGGTCGGGACATATGAACCCGTTGAAGCGGTGACCGGTTTTTCCGGATTTTTCCTGAAATTGTGGTCGTCCATGACAGCAAATGGAACAGAAAATTTTGCCATATTATCAGCCACCCGGCTGCTGGCATTATTTACCACCACAATCACAACAATGAAGGCAATTGCCAGTGAGAGAACTGCCCGGATAATGCGCATCAACCACATATCTGTTCTTCTACCTTCTTCGAGGAGCCATATTCCGGCCTCCTCTTGCCAGCTCTTTTAATCTTTCAATCCGGCTTTTATTTAAAGCCTGTCAGATAAAACCCCCGACACGGCTCAAAGCCGGTCAGATAAGATTATTGCCTATATTGATAATATAGTGATTTGAGGAACGACTTCTAAGGGGTAAAGGTTGCGAATTTTAAAATTGGTGAAGATATAAGTCGGTCAATCAGGACGGTTTCGAGTTTTTTCCCGTCTATTGCTTGAACAGGCATGGTTTCACGGGAAACCCGTTTGTTTGAACCGGATTTTCAAAAAACCGTTTTATTTTTTACGGTTTCATTTGCCAGATTGTTACATGCTTGAAACTGTTATCTTCTATTGCTTTTGAAACATGTAGTTTGAAAGATGTTTTTGCTTCCATCCATTCGACCGGTAGATAGGCGCGTGCAGGATCGCCAACGAATATGACGGTTTTTGATCTGTCAAAGAGTTTTAGCCAGCTTATAACCGTTTCGCTCATTGTTTTGTCATAAAACACATCACCTGCGAGGATAACATCGAAAGAGTTTTGAAAGTGGCTACCATTTTTGACAAGATTGTTATTGTCGATTTCGATTGATACATGATTGAGGCGGGCATTAAGCCGGATTGCCTCACATGCAAAAGCATCAATATCATTGGCAAGAACCAGAGAAGCTCCCGCTTTTTTCGCAGCAATGCCGACAAGCCCCGAACCGGACGCGAAATCGAGCACTTTTTTCCCCTTTACTGTTTCGGGGTTTTCCAGAATATAGAGTGCCAAAGCTTCACCGCCTGCCCATGGAAAAGCCCAAAAGGGTGGATCCAAGCCGATTTTTCCCATTTCCGCTTCTGTCATATGCCAGAGGTCGTGGATTTCATCGGCCTGATACAGTTTTATCGCCGGTATATTGAGACAGGGGAGTGGTGAAGTGTTTTCAAGGATAAATGTTTCTTTGTTTATCACAGTGGCAAAACCGATCCGGCCGGGGGCAATTTGACTAAGGGCAATTCGACCAAGGGCAATTCAGCTAAGGAATTGTCAAGGTGCCGGTAAAAGCCCTCCCATTTTACAGACTTCCAACCATTCATCTTCGCGTACCGGCTGCACCGAAAGGCGCATGGATGTCACCAAAGACATATTGGCAAGTTTCGGATTGGCTTTGACAGCTTTCAAAGTAACGGGTTTCGGCATGTCGCAAACAGCGCGAATATCGACACATTCCCAACGCGGATCATCGGTGGTCGAATCGTGGTGGGCGGTTTTGCAAACTTCGACAATGCCAACGATTTCCAGCCCTTCATTGGAATGGTAAAAAAAGCCTTTGTCACCAAGTTTCATGGCACGCATATTGTTGCGTGCCTGATAGTTGCGCACACCGTCCCACTGTTCTCCTTCGGCGCCTTTATTTTTTTGCATGTCCCACGACCATTTGAATGGCTCGGATTTGAATAACCAATAAGCCATTTAAGCTTCCTCAGGATTATTGACACTCCAGCGCCACGGACGGATTTTCATATCACTGAAGAGACCGGCTTTTGCATAAGGGTCGTTTTCGGCAAGACTTTTGGCTTCTTCCGGTGATTTTGCCTCCACAACAACCAAAGTGCCATCGGGTTTTTCATCAGCATCAAGAAACGGACCGGCAAATTTGAGAGTTTTGCCAAGGCTTTTCAAATATTCGAGATGCTTCGGGCGTATTTCAAGACGAATATGCAAATGGTCTTTTTTGTCATTGCAGATAACGGCGTAAAGCATTGTCTAATCCTCCGATTTCAATGGGCGAGTTATAAGTGCGGTAACAGCCTGATCGATGGTGATACGTCTGTCAAGCAGGTTGGCGACAGCATCAATAACCGGTGCAACGATATTTTTTCTTTTGCATAAATCGGCAGCACCGGGTGCGGTAGCAACGCCTTCCGCCAGTTTCAAACCGTCTGTCGATTTCCCTTGTCCAAGTGCAAAACCATAAGAAAAATTACGCGACTTCGACGATGAACAGGTGAGGATAAGATCGCCCAATACCGAAAGCCCTGTCATGGTTTCGGCTTTTGCGCCCATAACCTTTCCGATACGGCGCAACTCGGCAAAACCGCGGGTTACAAGAGCGGCTTGTGCACTCGCCCCCAAACCTCGCCCCGCAGCCGCACCGGCAGCAATAGCAAGAACATTTTTCAACGATCCGCCAATTTCTACGCCCACAATATCATCACTTGCATAACAACGGAAAACCGGTCCCGAAAATACATTGGCAATCTCGCGGGAAAGGTTGATATTTTTTGCAGCAATGGTTACCGCCGTCGGTAAACCACGGGCGACATCTTCGGCAAAACTGGGGCCGGAAAGAACAGCTAAACTGTGATCGGGCAAAATATTCTCGACAATGTCGGACATAAAGCGTCCGGTTTTTTGTTCTATGCCTTTGGCGCACAGAACAACCGGTGTCTTTTCGGGAATGAAGCGGGCAAAACCGGCCAAGGCAGAGGCGAAAACCTGTGCCGGAATAACCGCAAGGACAAGATCGGCAGAAGAAAGTGCACTTCCTGCATCTGTTGTCGCAGAAATGCCGGAGGGTAAAACCACATCCGGAAGATAATAGGGGTTGATGTGCTGGCTGTTAATTTTTTCAACGGTTTCGGGATTGCGCCCGTAAAGCGAGACATTGTGCCCCAGATTACGAGACAGAACAGCAAGCGCTGTTCCCCATGCACCACTTCCCATCACGGCGATTTTTTTGGAAGTTTTGGTCACGCTTTGGCTCCCCGTCGTCCGGCACCGATCAATGGCGATGACTGTTCATCAAGTGGCCAGCGCGAACGCGGGGCAATATCGAAGGATGAATAGTCGCCGTGAATAAAATGTTGTAGCCCTGCATAGGCAATCATGGCCGCATTGTCGGTGCAAAGACCGATTGGCGGTGCGATAAATCTGAATCCATGTGCATCGCACAATTGTTGCAAACAATTTCTTATGGCCTTGTTCGATGCAACGCCACCGGCAACCACAAGAGAAGCCTCTTTATCAGGATATTCGTTTTTGAAAACGGCAAGTGAACGTTCGACACGGTCGCTTAGTGTATCGGTCACAGCAAGTTCAAAACAGGCTGCAATATCGACAATATCTTTGTCGCTTAAAGGTGCCATCTCCAAAGCAATTTGCCGTACCGCAGTTTTAAGACCGGAAAATGAAAAATCGAGCCGTTTTTCACCCTTCAACGGTCTTGGCAGTTCTATTCTTTGATTATCGCCTTGAGCGGCCAGTTTTTCGATAATCGGTCCACCGGGATAGGGAAGGCCAAGAAGCTTTGCGGTTTTATCGAAAGCTTCCCCCAATGCATCGTCAATAGTTGTGCCAAGGCGTTGATAATCACCCAATCCTTTGACCAGAATAACCTGTGTGTGACCACCTGAAACAAGAAGCAGAAGATAGGGATAGTCAAGATTATTGGTGAGTTTTGCAGTCAGCGCATGGCCTTCCAGATGATTGACTGCAATAAAGGGCTTGTTTGCAGCAAGAGCCAATGCTTTCGCCGTCATCAACCCCACAATCAATCCGCCGATAAGTCCGGGGCCACCTGTTGCGGCAATGGCATCAATATCCTGAAGTCCGGTGTTTGCTTCCTCAAGGGCACGTTTGACAAGCCCGTCAAGAATTTCGACATGCGCGCGTGCGGCAATTTCCGGAACAACACCACCATAAGGAATGTGGTCTTCAATCTGGCTCCAAACGATATTGCTCAATATATGTGCTTTGTCACCTTCGTCACGTTCGACAATAGCGGCCGCCGTTTCATCACAACTCGTTTCAATTCCTAAAACACGCATTTTGCGCCTCGAGCACCTTTCCGAAAGCCGTTTCAAAGATATTTTCCATTATGGTTTTGAACGTAATCTTGTCTGTCACCAAGATCATTAGCAAAGTTGTTATCAGGACAATCAATTGTCAGTTTTAGCTTTTTTGGCTATCATGAAAACAACGATTTTAAAACCGGTTCTATCAAATAACCAGTTCTATCGAATAGAATTTGCCATGTTATAAAGCAAAAAGATAAATCCGGATTTATCTTTCGGCTTTTTTAAGAAATGGAGTTTTCCTTTATGGTCATTCTGGTGACGCGTCCTGAACCCGGTGCAACGCGAACCGCCGAACATTTGCGTCGTTTGAATTTCTTTCCCTATGTTTTGCCTTTATCAAAAACCATCGCGTTACCTGCCACCCGTTGCGAGGTTTCATGCGATGCTGTTATTGCCACAAGTGAATCGGCATTTTTATATGCGAAAAGGGATTTATTGGACCAAATTCGCCAAAAACCTTTCTATCTTGTCGGGGAACAAACGGCAGAAGCGGCCAAAAAAGCAGGTTTAACCAATATTGCGATTGTTGCACCTGATGCACAAACTCTTGGTTATCGAATAGAAAGAGCCTCGACCGATCATCTTCTTTATCTTGCCGGCCATGTGCGCAGACCCAATCTTGAAGACCATTTGCGGCAAAAATACAAATTTTTAAAGCTGATCGAAATTTATGATACAGTACCGATAAGGCTTGATGAAAAACAAAAACGTAAGGTTCCGCAAAAAATCGAGGCCGTTATGCTCTATTCGGCGATGGCAGCTTCTGGTCTTGAACAAATTGGCGGCTATATTAATCAATCAACGGTACTTTTATGTCTTTCGATGCGTATAGCAAATGCTATTCCGAAAACATTTTTGAATGCACCGATTATAGCATATGAACCGAACGAGAAAGCGATGTTAGAAGGCTTGAAGGCAATATTGGCTTAAACTATTTTCAATATTTTCAGGTGATTTAAACCATTCTTTCATCTCACGCCCATATTCTGACGAGAGATTAAACAAGGAAAGCGAGGAGCAATGGCAGAGCCTCAAAAACCAAAGGCCAAATCCCGGCATTCGGGGAAAACCCGTAAGCCGCCGGTTGTCGATCTTCACGCAGAAAAGGCCATTCACTCGGAAAAGAACGGTATTCCGGAAGCCGAGCCTGTCGCTTTTGATGAAAACAATAAAAATTCGATGGCGGAAGCTTCGGGGAAAAACGGGAAAACTGCTGTAGCGAAATCATCATCGGTCGCAAAAGCCGAAACAAAAACATCTGCCACATATAGTGCGGAAACCTCCGCCAATAGAAAAACCACTCCAGTGACCAACAGAGAAAAAAACGAGGTAAAAATGGCAAGTGACCAGACCTCTCGTGCCGATGAAAAAAACAATGGCGCTTCGACAGCTTCGAGACAACAAAAATCCACCGGTGCAAAAACAGGCGGTTTCAGCCATTTTGCTTCAGGTGTTGCCGGTGGTGTTATTGCCCTCATTCTTGGAGCGGGGTTGCAGTGGAGCGGTTTGTTGCCGGCCTTTTCCCGTCAGGATAGTTCCACACAAACCAGATTGGCTGAACTTGAAAACCGGATTTCAAGTCTCAAACAGAATGCGACAGATGGTGCTGCAATTACCGCCGAACTTTCTTCCGAAGACCGCGAAGCACTTGATAAAGTTGTTTCTTCTGTTGGCGAACTCGATAGCAAAACCAATGCAATGGGCGAGCAATTGTCGGGCGTTATCGACAATGTTGAAACATTGAACAATATTGTCAACTCATTGGGAAGTGATAACGCCAATCCTCAGGCCGCCGAAGTTTTGACAAAGAAATTTGATGATATTCAAAACCGGTTGCAATCAGTCTCCGCAATATCGGAAAAATCCGGTGAGGCTTTGGATTTGGCTCATAAAAATGCCGAAGATATAGATCATTTGAAGAATGAGATCGAAGCGGTAAAAAGCGAACTCAAGAACCCTGTTCAGGGGAAGGATATTGCGTCGATAACAGCGGCCAATGCACTTAAAAATGCGATTGATCGCGGTGGTTCCTATGCAGCCGAGCTTGATATGCTCAAAAATCTTGCGCCCGATTTGACTTCGCTCGATAACCTCGAACAATATGCCGATAAAGGTGTTCCCAATCAGGCCGAACTTTCGCAAGAATTTGCCCATGTTGCCGATGAAATTGCCCGAACTGAAAATCAACCTGCAAGTGACGCAGGTTTCGGTCAAAAATTATGGGCAAGTGCAAAAGGTCTGGTTGCTTCCCGTCCGGTCGGAAATGTAGAGGGAGAAAATGCACCGGCAATTGCTGCAAGAATGGAAGTCGCAATTAAAAAAGGCGATAATGAACGTGCTTTGAGCGAGTGGCAGAATTTGCCCCAAAGTGCCAAGGATGTTTCATCGGATTTTATAACAAAATTGAAAATGCGGCGTGATGCCGATGCGGTTTTATCGGAGATTTTAAGCAAGCTTATGTCTCCTTCCAAAGCACAAGATTTGAATTAGAGGAGTATTCAGAAAAATGGTTCGCGTACTCTTTTATGTTCTTGTGGTAGCAATTCTTGGTGCCGGATTTGCGTGGATTGCAAACAATCCCGGAGATCTGGTGATGGATTTTGGTTCAAGCCGGGTAACAGTGTCGGTTCTGACAGCCGTGATAGCCTTTGTTCTGCTTGTGGTCATTGTCTTGTTGTTGCTCTGGCTCCTGAAATCTATCTTTTCTGCACCCCATAGGCTTTCGCGTCATTTCGCAGAACAACGCCAGAAAAAAGGTCGTGACGCATTGTCGAACGGGCTGTTGGCAATTCTATCCGGTGATATTGACACTGCAAAACAGATGAACAAACGGGTTGCCCGTTATCTCGATAGCGACAACGAACCTCTGGTAAAACTTCTGGAAGCAAGAACCTTGCTTGCAGAAAACGATGTTCCCAATGCACTTCGCATTTATGAGGAAATGAGCAAGTCACCGAAAACGAAACTTGCGGGGTTTTACGGGCTTTATCGTGAAGCCATGAGATCGGGCGCTTATGAAGCAGCCGGTCAATATGCAGAAAAAGCAAGTCTCGTTGCTCCTTCGGTTACATGGGCCAATCAGGCAATGCTCGACCGGTTATGCTCGGAAGGGGCATGGGATAAAGCCATTGCGCTGTTTGACCGCGAGGTGAAATCGCTGCCGCGCTCGAAACGGGCAGATAAAAAACTGACGCATAAACGTGTTGTCCTTTTGACCGGTCAGGCAAAGGATATGTTTGAATATTATCCCGACGATGCGCGTAAAACAGCATTGAAAGCCCAAAAGCTCGAACCGTCATTTGTTCCGGCAACATTGGTCGCTGCCGATATTCTCTATCGCCAGCATGAAATCGGCAAAGCTGACAGGCTCATAGAAAATTTATGGAAAACCTCGCCCCATGGTGATTTGGCAAGCCTTTATCTCGATGGCGAAGAACGTGCTGTCGACCGCTTGAAAAAATCCAGAACACTTTTCCAAAAAAATCCGCAAGCCTATGAATCGTTCTATATTGTTGCACGATCAGCCTTTGATGCGGGAGAATTGCAGCTTGCGCGCGATCAGGCGGAAAAAGCGTTAAAAATTGCTCCTCGCGAGAGTGCCTATCTGTTGCTTGCCGATATTGAAGAAGCGCAAAGCGGCGATCAGGGGCGGGTACGTCAATGGTTATCTTTGGCGGTGCGCGCCGACCATGATCCGGTTTGGATGGCGGATGGCAAAATCTTTGAAAAATGGCAACCGGTTTCACCGATCAGCGGCAAATTGGATGTTTTCCGGTGGCAAGCCCCTTCACGCAATCCGGGACTGACTTTAAATCCGGATGAAGTTATACCTCCTGCCATTGAACAATCGCCGAAGGAGGCAAAAAAAGCATCCAATACCGGAAGGAGCGGAGCGCTCAAAGCGGAAGCGAAAATCGGATCGGAAAAAATCGGAAACCATGAAGGGGAAGGAACGCAAGCATTCCACACAAAACCGATAATGATTGTCGATGCTGTTGACCCGTCAAAACCGGAGACACCTGTCGATGTTACGCGCATTAATGTCGACGATCCCGGTGTTCATAAGAAATAAGGTTTGAAAAATTACCAAAAATCGGCCAAAAGTTTGAAAACCGGTTGCAGATGGTTTCCTGTTGGGACGATTGTAAAAATATCGGGTTTCAAACCGGATAAAAAATCTAAAACCGGATAAAAAATCTAAAACCGGATGAAAAACCTAAAACCGGATGAAAAACCTAAAACCGGATGAAAAATCTAAAACGGGATAAAGAATCCGGATAAAGAATAAAGTTGAACGTTTTGTATTTTCTCGTTGAATGGCAACGTGCCACATCAACCTATTCCGAAAAGGCGAGGGCAGGGATTGATATTAAAGCATCTGACAGATTTTTTACAATCGCTTGCAAATACCAATCACGCGTTTGGCGATGATGACCCACGCGTTGCGGCGGTCGCCCTTGCTTTTCACGTTGTCGATGCGGATGGTCAGGAACAGGGTGTAGAGAAAAAAGTTCTTTATGATATTATTTCCCATGAGTTCGCGCTTGCCGGATCCGAATTGAAGGCATTGATCGAAGCAGGAAAAGCAGCCAATCGTGACAGTCTTGATATATTCCAATTTACCTCGACATTGAAACGCCACCTTACGCGTCAGGAATGTATCAAATTTATAGGATTGCTATGGGAAATTGCATATGCCGATGGTTATATTTACGAATTGGAAGACACATTGATCTGGCGAATTGCCGAAATGATCGGGGTTGACCGCAAGGATCGTCTGGAATTGAAAAAAATGGCGGGGCAAAGAAAACAACTTACCGAAAAACCGGAAGCCCCCATAGAGAATGAATAGGTCGTTTTATTAAAATGTCAGTGGCAGAAGAAAATTTCTACCCGAAAGAAAAAAAGCAAAAAATAGCGGTAGTGTTGCATCAGGCCTCTTCAACCACAGGCCGGATCGGGCAAATCTTGCAACGAAACGGGTTTGAACTCAGCATTTATCGTCCGGTGTTAGGGGATTGTCTGCCTGCAACATTGGAAGATTATGCCGGAGCCATTATTTTTGGCGGCCCGATGAGTGCCAATGATAATGAGCCCTTTATCAATCGCGAGATGGACTGGATTTCGGTAGCCCTTAAAGAAAATAAACCGTTTCTCGGTATTTGCCTTGGGGCGCAATTGCTTGCCAGAAATCTTGGCGGGGTGGTCAAACCGCGCAGCGATGGCGAGGTGGAGATCGGGTGGTATCCGATCGAAGCAACCGGAAGGGGCAAAAGTGTTATGGATTGGCCGAAAATGGTTTATCATTTCCATAGCGAAGGCATTTACGATTTGCCGCAGAGTGCCGAACTTCTGGCCAAGGGCAACACTTATCCCACACAAGCCTTCCGTTATGGTGAAAATGCATGGGGGTTGCAATTCCATTCCGAATTGACACGTGCAATGATGCAGCGTTGGGTGGTGCATGGTGCGGAACGTTTGGAGTTGAAGGGCGCCCAATGTGCAAAATCGCAACTGGAAGGGCGTTTTGTCTATGACCCTGCTTTGCGCCGCTGGATCGAACAGGCACTTGTCAAGATATTCGGCAATCCGGAAAAAACCATCCAATCCTGACCGGTAATTTCCGAAGCGGCTTTAAAGGTTGTCGATTATTGGATTTCGTCAATCCTGAAGAAGTTTTGCAAGCTTTTCCAGAGACTTGTCGGGAATGCCCATTTTTCTCAAACTTGCCGCAGTATTAACCACGTAATCAACGTTGGAACCGGCAAGCCCGTGACTTTTGCGGATGATGAGTGCCATATTTTCCGGATCAAGCTTTTTTGCATATTGCTCATGTGATTGATCGGCGACAAAGAACAGCCCGTTGACAACGCGACCGTCTTTCAAATAGATCGGCTTCATCTTTTCGATATAGACACTGTTTACCTGTTCACGTTCAATCAGATAATCGTAGGTTTTTTTAGTATCCTCTACCGGAACGTGGAAAGCCAGCCCGTCGCAACACCCACCGCGATCCAACCCCAGAACAAGGCCGGGATTTTCTACTGTTCCGCGATAATGGTTGGAATAGATACACAAAGAGCGGTGGTAGCCATAAAGGCGGGCAGGCGACATAAAATCATAGGTAAAACCCGGATTCCACATCAAAGAACCATAACCGAATACCCAAAAGTCGTGCATTTGCTGCCGATCCTTATTCCATGCACCATTATAGACATCGATATATGCACTAAAAAAAGCATAAATGTCTATGGAGATATAAGTTGTTATTCTCTATGATCGGCGAACCGGCATTGATGGAAATTGCGAGAAAACCGAAAGATGACCTCCTCCGACTTTGTGTCTCACCGTAAATCACTCAAGCAAAGATATTTGAAACGGGGTATTTTTTCCATTGTCCTGATTGTCGTTCTCTATTCGATTCTCTGGTATTTTCTGGCAGCAAAGGTCGAGGAAAAAGTTTCCGGACAATTGGCAAGCTATAATGAAAACGGCTTTGTTGCGATATGTGAAAATATGCATAAAACCGGCTATCCGCTCAGAATCGGCGTTTCCTGCGACACAGTCAATTTGCAGCAATTGGTCAAAGGATTTGCTTTTTCCGGCGGGAAAATAATTACCGGTGCTCCGGTTTATGCACCCCGCTGGCTGGAATTGTCGCTAAATTCCCCAATATCTCTCGAATTTCCGGGTCTTGTTCCACTTTCTGCCAAGTGGAGTGATATGAAAATTGAAACAGATATGAGCCATCATATCCCCGATGCTGTCAGTTTACGGACTGATGACTTAGAAATTGGAACCAGAACAGATGCCGACCAGCTACAAGACAGAACAACAGGAAAATTTCTGCGTTTTGATGCTCATGGTTTGAATAGCAATCTTGATGCCAGATTGACATTTGTCGATTTGCAGTTGCCTTTGACTGTTCCGCATGAAAATACGGCGATACCGGAAATGAGTGGCGATATTCAATGGACACTCGATGAAGCTTCATCCCTTTTTACAAGTGACGAAAACCACGATATTCCGATCGAGCGACTACGCGGTCACAAAGGTTTTTTGAAATCGTCAACAGTGCGTTTTGCAACCGGCGGGGCGTTAACTGTTTCGGGACCATTTTCCTTCAACGATGAAGGTTACCTCAATGCGAAATTCGACATTGCAATAAGTGACCAGAACAAGCTCATGCAAACGGCCCGTTCAACATTTCCTTCACAATTCGACAATCTCAAAACAATCTTTTTCGCTTTAAGCGCTATGCCAAAGAATGATAAGGGCGATCCGGTTCTGCAACTATCAGTGAAAAACGGTGAAGTGCGATTGGCCTTTTTTAAAATTGGACACATTGATCCGATATGATGACAAAAACAATTTTTAATATCCGATTTGAAATAAATTCAATCATTAAAATATATAAATTGTTTTTTGGAGCTATATGAAGATTTTTAATTCATAAAATAATGATATTGGAATTTTGTATAAAATTTTTATAAATTTATATTTCAAAAAATGATCTTTATAAACTGGTCATATGTAATTTCAGGAACCTAAAGCGACGATAATTTCCAAATGGCGCTATTATAGATTCCTTGACTATTCCGTTTCAGACTATTCCGTTTCAGACTATTCCGTTTCAGACTATTTCGTTTCCGCCCATTCCGGTTCCGCCATTTGATTGCTGGAACTTTGCTGCCGATTGTCACCAATTTCTCACTTGTGGCAAAGTGAAACAGGTTTTAAATAAAAGCTTGTTTTATGAAAAAGGCATTGTTGATGAGCAATTCTGGAAAATCTGTTCTTGTTATTTCAAGTCATGTCATTCGCGGTTCGGTCGGCACACGTGTGAGCGTCAATGCTCTCGAACAAATGGGATATGCTGTTTGGGATATGTTGACAGTCAGCATGACATGGCAGCCGCGCCATGGTCCTTCCCACCGGCTGATCGTTCCGGTAGCCGATTTCAAAGCCTGGGCGGATGATATTATCCGCTCGAAATGGGTGGGTGAAATTGCAGCAGTCATGACCGGCTATTTCGGAAGTGCCAAACAGATCGAGATTACCGCCGATCTTATCAAAACGCTCAAACAGAAAAATCCGCATCTTGTCTATTTTTGTGATCCGGTTCTGGGGGACGAAGGCGGGCTTTATGTCGGGGAAGACATCGCCAAAGAAACAGTCGAAAAACTGTTGCCGCTTGCCGATATTCTGAAACCCAACCGGTCGGAACTTGAATGGATTGTGTCGAAAAAACTTGATACCAATCACGAGATTATTGAAGCTGCACGAAAAACGGGTTGCAAGACAACTCTTGTTACTTCTGCATGGCCACTTTTAAAAAACGCCACCGGCAATCTGCTTGTGACCGATAAATCCATCCTGCTTGCCGAACACCCGTTGGTGAGGGATCCGGTCAACGGGCTTGGTGATCTCACAGCGGCACTTTTCCTTGCCCGTATTCTTGATGGTGACAATGAAGAAGATGCTCTCCGTTTTGCCACGGCTTCTGTTTATACCATGCTCATGGAAACAACGAGGAACAATGGTTACGAATTGATGCTTGAAAGCGGGCTGCACCGGCTTGGCACACTCGCCGAGCGCGTTACGTTGCGCTATCTCAAAGATACGGCAGAAGTGGCAAAAAACAAATAAAAGGCGGGAACAACGAAAATTACCCAGTGATTGTTAAGTGAAGTGATTGCCCAGTGATTGCCCAATGATTGCCAAGTGACTGATTGATGATGGATTTCCCTGAAAAGCTTTTAAACGGCTATCATATATTTATGAAAAGCCGTTTTACTCATGAGCGCGAGCGCTATAAACAATTGGCTTATGAAGGGCAAAAGCCCGAGACCATGGTCATAGCGTGCTGCGATTCGCGAGCTGCACCGGAAACTGTTTTTGATACCGATCCGGGTGAGATATTTGTTATGCGCAATGTTGCCAATCTCGTGCCGCCATTTCACCCTGACAAGGAATATCATGCAACTTCGGCAGCGCTGGAATTTGCTGTCCAGTCTTTAAAAGTCAAAAACATTGTTGTACTTGGCCACGCGCGTTGTGGCGGCATACGCAATGCACTTGACCTTGATGGAGCACCCCTTTCATCGGTCGATTTTATCGGTAAATGGATGGGGCTATTGACACCGGCTGCCGAAGCGGTTGCAACCAATACATTGATGACATCGGGTGAACGTCAAACCGCACTTGAGCGGATTTCCATCCGCTATTCAATCAATAATCTGCGCTCCTTCCCATGGATAAAACGACGGGAAGATCAGGGAAAGCTTGCCCTTCATGGAGCGTGGTTCGATATTGCGACAGGCGAATTATGGATTATGGACAGGCGTACCGGTGATTTTATCAGGGCAGAAGAATAATCTTTGCGGCAGTCCGTTTCAAACCGGTCGCGTTGTCGAACAAAAGTTTTATAGAAAAAGCCCGCCGGATTGGCAGGCTTTCAAGACTTTAACAAATATGACTTTTATCGCCACTTTATAGTTATTGCCGGATAGCGGAATGGAAAAATACCATTTGCCATGAAACGGCAAGGCGCTTCATCAATTGCCGTCTATCTGTTTACCCATAATGGCAATCGACTGCTGGTAAACGCTTGCATCATTCCAACCTTGAATGGCGGCGAAATTGGGTTCTCCCGGTTGATAGCCCTGTCCCGGTTTCCAACCATGGTTACGCAAGAAATTGAATGTCGAAGCAAGTGCGTCGGCTTTCGAGTTAATCATGTCAATGTGACCGTTGCCATCACCATCGGCGCCATAAAGCAGAACATTTTTCGGCAAAAATTGGGTTTGTCCGATTTCGCCATGCATCGCACCGATAGAATTCGGGTCGAAATCTCCGCGGTCAATCAGCTTTAAAGCGGCATAGAGTTGGTCGGTAAAAAATGCGCTGCGCCGACAGTCATAAGCCAATGTTGCAACGGCGGACAGCGTATGTTGTTTACCCATATAGGAACCGAAGCTCGTTTCCATTCCCCAAATGGCAATCACCGGACCGGATGCAACACCGTATTTTTTCTCAAGCCGGTCGAACAGTGCCGCATTCTGCTTTTTCATCACTCTGCCACGGGCAACAATGGTTGACGAGCCGCGTTTTTTCATGAACTGGTCAAGGCTCAGTTTGAAACTTTTCTGGCCACGGTCTGCATTGATGGTCGCCTGCGCATAATGCACATTGTTCAACGCGGCTATGCCCTGTTTGCCGATTCCGTTTGCGGCTGCTTCCTGTTTGGTTGCCTCTACCCAGTTTTCAAAACCGGCCGAAGTGTTTCCGCATTTCGGAGCCGCGACGGCAACTCCTGTGGTTGCGGCAAATGCCAAGCCGATAAAACCGGCCTTTATCGCTCTTTTACAAAACATTCGAGACATTAGAGCTGTTCCTTCTTAAAACCTGACTTTTGTGTAAGGTAAAATGTACTTTACCGCTTATAACAAGTTGGTTCTGAAACCAAGTGGGATTACACTTTATCAAATACAATATGCTTAAACCTTGACAAGATGCTCCTTTTGCTGTTTTAAGACGCTTTAAATCTGCGACAAGCTTATCAGACTTGGAGCCACCGACCGGGACCCGTAACGGTATAAAGAGATCCCGGAGGTCAACATCCGACAGCGCGATGCGCCCTCGGGTGGGTGTTTTGTTTGGTTCGGGTTTGTTGGCTTATTAAAGAGGTAGACAATGTTTGATTCCTTACAGGAACGTCTGGGCACCATTCTGAACAATCTGACAGGGCGTGGAAGCTTGTCGGAGCAGGATGTTGCAACCGCTCTGCGTGAGGTTCGTCGTGCGCTGATTGAAGCCGATGTCGCGCTTGATGTTGTGCGCTCCTTTACCGACCGTGTCCGTGAAAAGGCGGTTGGTGCCAATCTCTTGAAATCAATCAAACCGGGGCAAATGGTTGTCAAACTCGTTCATGACGAGTTGGTGGAAATGCTTGGCACAGAAGGCATTTCTATCGACCTCAATGCACCTTCACCGGTTGTTATCATGATGGTCGGCTTGCAAGGTTCAGGTAAAACCACAACTTCGGCAAAAATTGCCAAACGCCTCACTGAAAAACAGAACAAGAAAGTCTTGATGGCTTCTCTTGATACGCGCCGTCCGGCAGCGCAGGAACAATTGCGCCAGCTCGGCGAACAGATTCATGTGCCGACATTGCCGATTATTGCCGGACAGACACCTGTCGAAATAGCTGCCCGTGCTGTTCAGGCTGCCAAACTTGGCGGTCAGGATGTTGTTATTCTCGACACGGCTGGTCGTACCCATATCGACGAACCGCTTATGGTTGAAATGGCCGATATCAAGGCCAAATCCGCACCACATGAAATTCTGCTTGTTGCCGATAGTCTGACCGGTCAGGATGCTGTCAACCTTGCCCGTTCATTTGACGAGCGTGTGGGCATTACCGGTATCATATTGACACGTATGGATGGTGACGGGCGCGGTGGTGCTGCCCTTTCCATGCGCGCTGTAACCGGCAAGCCGATCAAGGCCATTGCAACCGGCGAAAAAATGGAAGCGCTGGAAGAATTCCATCCGCGCCGCATTGCCGATCGTATTCTGGGCATGGGCGACATTGTTTCGCTCGTTGAAAAAGCCGCCGAAACAATAGATCAGGAAAAAGCAGCCGCACTTGCCAAAAAAATGCAGAAGGGCAAATTCGACCTGAGCGATTTGGCCGAACAGCTCAAGCAAATGAAAAAATTGGGTGGCATGGGCGGCATTCTCGGCATGATGCCGGGCATCGGAAAAATGAAAGACCAGATTGCGGCTGCCGGTCTTGACGACAATCTTTTTAACCGCCAATTGGCCATTATTTCTTCCATGACCAAAGAAGAACGTGCCAATCCCGATCTTTTGAAACATAGCCGCAAGCAACGCATTGCCAAAGGTTCGGGTACCAATGCGGCCGACATCAACAAACTTCTTAAAATGCATCGCCAGATGGCCGACATGATGAAAATGATGGGCGGCAAAGGCAAAGGCGGTCTTATGCAGAAGATGATGGGCGGCATTGGCGCCAAATTGGGATTTGGCGGTTTGGGGGGCGGACTTCCCGATCTTTCGTCGATGGATCCCAAGCAATTGGAAAAAATTCAGAAACAGGCTGAAAGTGCAGGCCTTGGAAACAAACTTCCCGGTCTTGGTGGCGGGACATTACCCGGACTGCCGTCAAGCGGAACGAAATTCCCAGGGCTTCCCGGCCTGCCGAAAAAGCATTGAAAAACGAAGAAACGTTGAAAATTATGAGTGATACAAAAATTCCTGAAGAGCTTGTGCAACTTCGTGAATCAATCGACAATTTTGATGCTGCACTTGTGCATATTCTTGCCGAACGGTTCCGCTGCACCAAAGCTGTCGGAGTATTAAAGGCAAAATATGGCCTTCCGCCCGCCGATCCATCACGCGAAAAACGGCAGGTCGAGCGTTTGCGCAAGCTTGCTGAAGAAAGCCATCTTGATCCCGATTTTGCGGAAAAATTTTTAAATTTCATCGTCAAGGAAGTCATTCGTCACCACGAAGCGACAGCTTTGAAACTGCATTCAAAATAAGGAAACATTTCTGCCGGAACACGAAAAGACCGGCGGCAAACCGATTGGTCAAAAGCCAAAACCGACAATAGGAGATAAAACATGTCGTTGAAAATTCGTCTGTCACGCGCAGGTTCAAAAAAGCGTCCTTACTACCATATCGTTATCGCCGATATCCGCAGCCCGCGTGATGGCCGGTTTATCGAACGTGTCGGTTTCTGGAATCCGATGCTTGCCGACGAGAATGATCGCGTAAAGATAGATAACGAGCGCATCCAATATTGGCTGGGTCACGGTGCTTTGCCGACAGATCGTGTTGCACGTTTTCTTGATGCTGCCGGTCTTTTCAAACGCAAACCCCGCAACAATCCGAATAAAGCGCAGCCCGGCAAAAAAGCTCAGGAACGTATTGCTGCCGCCAAACAGGCTGAAGAAGAAGCCAAAGCTGCCGCCGCTGCTCCTGCTGAAGAAGCAGCAGCCCAGCCGACAGAATAAGTTTTTAAAATTAAAGCTTTCGAGACTTCCTGCAAGTCTTGAAAAAAAGTCAAAAAAACGGGCACTTGATGCCCGTTTTTGTTGGAATTTTGCGTGGACCATCAACGGCACACAGAATTTTTTGCATTCGTTATTTTTATCAAAGGCCCTATATTGATA
This sequence comes from uncultured Bartonella sp., assembly GCA_946481695.1. Next base: position 77,704 of record CAMLON010000001.1, read on the forward strand.
TGTTGCGAAGCGTTACAGCATGAATTGTCAAACCGAAAGCGCGGCAATTTATCAATTAGGCAGTTTAAACTTCCTCATTTACGGGCTTTTCAAAGATTCCGGCGATGAGCTTTTTTAAACATTCCGGCCTCTATTGCGGGGTGTATGGGGTCAAGCCTGATAAAAAACTTTGCGTATTTGTCGTTAAAATATGGAAATAAAAACAGGGAAGCGTGCTGTATAAATCGCTTTCCCGAACATTCGATTTGTTATAAAAATTGGCAAATCCAAAATAAAAACAAAAAAATATATAAGAAAAACCGGTTTAACAATTTAGACGGAATAATATAAAAATAATAATACACAAAAAATCCGGAATTTATTTTTAAAAAACCGGATTTATTTGAACCGAATTTCAAAAAATCAGAAGTCGATAGCCCTTCCCTTTATTTCCCAATCGCCATAGCGTGAAGGATCATTTCCACCACGACCGCCGATTTCCTTCGGCGCATTGGTTTTCTTGGCTTTTTTACGCCGTTCCTCGGCTTCTTTCAGTGCTCTTTGTGCTGCAGGGGGAAGTTCTTTTTTTTCAGAATTTTTATTTTCTATATTTTGTTCTTTTTGTTTGTCTGTCATTTTTCATAGGTCTTCCATTGAAGAAAACGGAAATATTCACCATCATATAGGACAAATATGCTTTATATCGGAGTTGTTGACAATGAATTTTATGCGTACCGCCATGCTTCTTGCTTTCATGACGGCACTATTGATGGGCGTCGGTTACCTGATTGGCGGCGGTAATGGTGCAATGATCGCATTTCTCATTTCAGCCGGAATGAATCTGTTTTCCTATTGGAATTCGGATAAAATGGTTTTGAGTATGTATGGCGCGCATCAGGTCGATGAGCGGAGCGCCCCCCAATATTACCGGATTGTGAGCGACCTTGCCAAAAAAGCCGGTCTTCCCCAACCGAAAGTCTTTGTGATTGATAACGCGCAGCCCAATGCTTTTGCAACCGGACGCAATCCCGAACATGCCTCGGTTGCTGCAACAACCGGCCTGTTGAATGCGCTTAGTCCGGAAGAACTGGCCGGCGTTATGGCGCACGAGCTGTCACATGTGCAAAACCATGATACGCTCACAATGACAATAACCGCTTCGATTGCCGGTGCCATTTCGATGCTTGGCAATTTCGCTTTGTTTTTCGGCAGCAGTAACCGCGATTCCAATGGTAACTCCAATTCATCCGGTATTATCGGTACAATTATTGCGATGTTCGTGGCACCTTTTGCTGCCATGCTTGTGCAAATGGCAATCAGCAGGACACGCGAATATGCGGCCGATAAACGCGGCGGCCAGATATGTGGAAATCCGTTATGGCTTGCCTCGGCCTTGAACAAAATTGCCCGTGGTGTTGCAGATGTTCCCAATGAGGAAGCAGAACATAATCCTGCAACAGCACATCTGTTTATCATCAATCCTTTGAATGGCAGCGGGGCGGATAGTCTTTTTTCGACCCATCCTTCAACGGAAAACCGCATAAAAGCTTTGCGTAAACAAGCCGAGGAAATGAATATTACGACAACAAGCGGTTCGCCATGGGAAAATATGCGCCGCACTGTTGAACGTCCGTCATGGATGCGCAATAACACGCCGAAAGGTCCATGGTCATAACGAGTCGATATTGGCAAATAAACATAAAATACATCAATCCGGTTTGTCAGAAAAAAAATCTGCTGCGCCTGTTCCGGGCCTTCCGGCAAGGCTGGCAGCAGCCCGTCTTCTTTCGGCAGTGATTGACAAAAAGACATCGCTTGATGGCCTCACTGATAATGAGCACGGGCATCCCCAATATTTGGCACTTGAAATGCGCGATCGTATGCTGGTGCGCGCTATTTTGGGGGCAGCACTTCGCCATCGTGCCGATATTGAAAGAATTCTTGGGGCTTATCTTGATCGGCCTTTGCCGCAAAATGCCCTGTCCTTAAGGCATCTTCTCCATGTGGCGGCTGCACAAGTGCTCTATCTTGACGTTCCTGACCATGCGGCCATTGATCTTGCTGTCACGGCCGCTAAAAGCGACCCACGCAATCAGCGCTTTTCCGGCCTTGTCAATGCGATTTTGCGAAAACTTGCCCGCAATGCCGATAAGGAACGGACGCAAAGTTCGGCAATAGAAAATATTCCGGCATGGTTTTCTCACATGTTGATCGAAAACTATGGTCGTGAAAAAGCAGCAAAAATATTGGCCGCACAGGCAAATGAACCACCAATCGATATTTCAGTCAAAAGCAACCCTGAAATGTGGGCGGAAAAACTCGGCGGTCATATTCTTTTTAATGGCACAGTCCGGCTTGAACATGTCGAAGGGGCGGTAAGCGATCTTGAAGGTTATCAGCAAGGGGAATGGTGGGTGCAAGATGTGGCCGCCTCTCTTCCCGCCCGCTTGCTCGGCAATATTAAAGATAAAGCTGTAGCAGATTTATGTGCAGCACCGGGCGGAAAAACGGCAGAGCTTGCCGTTCAGGGCGCCCATGTAACGGCAATCGATCTTTCGGCAAACCGCCTGAAGCGTTTACAACATAATATGGAACGGCTCGATTTGAAGGTTGCAACATGGGCTGGCAACCTTAAAGATTTCAAACCTGAAGAACTTTTCGATGCTGTTTTGCTTGATGCGCCCTGTTCGTCGACCGGAACAATCAGAAGACACCCCGATATTTTATGGACAAAAGATATTAGTGACGTTGAAAAACTTGCAAAATTACAGCTTGAACTTCTTGTCGCTTCCATTTCGCTTGTCAAAATTGGCGGCTTGATTGTCTTTGCAAATTGTTCGATTGCAAGACAGGAAGGTGAAGAACTCGTCAATAACGTCCTCTCAAGCCGCAATGACATCACGCTCGTGCCAATCCGTGATGAAGAAGTGGGAGGAAGAAAAGAGCTTTTGCCAAACGGTGTTTTACGCACCACTCCCGCCGATCTTGAAGGGGAAACGCCGTTATTATCGGGCATGGACGGCTTTTTTGCAGCGAGATTCAAACGTATTGCTTAAGCCTTTCGTAACCTCGCTATTATTTTCAATTTTTATTCCGCTTTGTCCTGACAAAAGAGAAAAGGGGCACTGAAACCTTCAGTTTTTTGAATGTTTGTTTTGCGAATTTTAAATGGCTGATGGGCAGCATCCGGAATTTTCAACGCCGATATTTCAAGGCGGGACGCATAAAATTGGCAGAGTAATTAAATTTGTTTTTAAAAATAAAAGCCCGAACGCATTTTAAAAAGTTAAAAGTTCAAGCGCCACTATAGCGGTTTATGCCCCAGCACATTATCAAGCTTTAAGCCTTTTTTGCCGGTATAATGGATGACAACCACTTCATTTGATCTTGATGTACTATTGCGAGTTTTTTACCAAAATTAACCAATCATTCACCTTAATCCATGAAAATATGTTCAAGTTCATTTTCATGGAGTTCCTATCGTGGCCACCACAATCGATCAGCAATATAAAACATCGCCAGCGCTTTATGCTGCGATGCGTTTGTTGCGGCGTGTGTGTGTCGGACCGTTATTTCGCTGGCGGTTTTCCGGTTTTCGTCCGCAACGTATTCTGGCTGAACCTGTCGATCTTCATTTGGCCGATCCGGAAATGGCGCATGAATTCTATCATGGCCGTTTTGCGCTTGCCGGAAGAATTGTGCAAACCGGTTCAATTTCACCTTTTGCGGTCGAGCCACCAACGCCTGCATGGGAAGCAGCGCTTAACGATTTCAGTTGGCTCCGGCATCTTGATGCAGCGCGTACGCCGCTTGCCAATGCCCATGCCCGTTCCTTGCTTAACGACTGGCTTGAACAATCCGGAAAACATGTCAAAGGTTTGGCATGGCGCCCTGATGTTGCAGCGCGCAGGCTGATTTCATGGCTTTGCCATGCACGAATGTTGCTTGATGGCGCAAATGAAAATTTCGAGCGCCGGTTTTTGCGTGCGTTGGGCTTTCATGCACGGTTTCTAAGAACGGCTATCCGCAATATGGATGAGGATGAAAACCGTCTCCAAGCCGCTATCGCTTTATGTTTTGCTTCTGTTTCTTTGCCTGTATCACCTTCCATGAAAAAGGCTTCCCAGATGCAGCTTGCGCGGTCTTTGGCGCGGCAAATCTTGCCGGATGGCGGTCATATTTCGCGCAATCCCGCAACATTGCTTTCCCTGTTGACCGATCTTATCGCATTGCGTCACCTTTATGCCCATAGCAAAGAGACCGCACCCAGAATATTGGTTGATTCGGTTGAACGCATGTTACCGGCTTTGCGGTTTTTTGTTCATCAGGATCAGACGCTTGCCCATTTTAACGGAGTGGGGCCGGTTTTGCCGGAAAGGTTGGCAGTTGTTCTGAAACTTGACGAGACAGCCGGTATGCCTTTTTCACATGCGCCTTATTCCGGCTATCAGAGACTTTACGCCAATAACACAACGATCATTGCCGATACCGGAACAATTCCACCGCGTCAGGTTTCCTATCAAGCGGCCGCAGGTTGCCTTTCCTTTGAAATGTCCTCAGGTGCCGACCGTTTCATTATCAATGCGGGAATCGACCCATATGGACCGGACGATTATGCTTTGATGGCGCGGGCAACCGCAGCCCATTCGACGGCAACACTGAACGATACATCTTCCGGTAAATTCCATAAGCGCAAAGGCAATAGCCGCGCCGCACTTATAAGCGGCCCGACAATTGTCAATATCAAACGCGTTGAAGAACCGGACCGTGTCGGTTTTGTTGCAAGTCATAACGGCTATCTCGCATCATTCAATATGATTCACGAACGTGGATTGCTGCTTACATCCAATGGCAATATTATCGACGGCTATGACTCCTTTTTCGCACCTGCCGGAAAATCCATCAAAAGCGATGGTCGTGACAATGTAGCGGTGCGGTTCCATCTTCATCCCCATGTCGAGGTGAGCCATGATGGTAACAGCTTGCGTCTGGAAGTTTTGAAGGGAGACGCGTGGAATTTTATTTCTCCCGATGCCGATATACAGCTTGAAGATTCAATCGACTTTGCAGATCCGAGCGGTCCCAGAAGAACACGTCAGATTGTCTTGAATTTTCGGCCGGTTCTCACCGAAAAAATCCGTTGGCGTTTTACACGTATTACCGGAGCAAGCTAAGTAATTGACTTGGAAATGAAGGTATTTTGAAAAGAGCTTATCTAAAAGTTTCAAGTCAAAACCGTTCACTTTTCTTTTCATAGAGTGTTTTTTTCAACTTCCTGTGCTATGGCAGTTAAGGTTATTTCTTCTGCGTAAATTTCAGGAACAATACTATGACTGTGACATCGAAACACATTCCCGCGCCCGATTTGCTTCGGGTGCGTCGGGCTCTTATTTCCGTATCGGATAAAACCGGCCTTATTGACTTTGCAACGCGCCTTCATGAATATGGCGTCGAGCTTATTTCGACAGGCGGTACTGCAAAGGCTCTGGCTGAAGCCGGTTTGCCTGTCAAAGATGTCTCCGAAGTTACCGGTTTTCCGGAAATTATGGATGGTCGGGTCAAAACTCTGCATCCGGCAATTCATGGAGGCATACTTGCAATCCGTGATGATCCGGAACATCAGGCCGCAATGAAAAAACACGGAATTGTCGGCATTGATCTTGTTGCTGTCAATCTTTATCCGTTCGAGGAAACAAGACTTTCCGGTGCCGATAATGAAACCATTGTCGAAAACATCGACATTGGGGGGCCGGCAATGATTCGTGCCGCTGCAAAGAACCACGCTTATGTTACAGTTGTGACAGATGCGGATGATTATAATCTGGTATTGGCCGAACTTGATAAAAATGAAGGCAGTCTGAAGCTTTCTTTCCGTCGCATGCTGGCTGCCCGTGCTTTTGCCCGTACAGCTTCATATGATGCAGCAATATCGAACTGGTTTGCCGAAACACTTGAAATTGATACGCCGAAATGGCGCGCAATTGGCGGCGAACTTGAAACGATTATGCGCTATGGCGAAAATCCGCATCAAAAAGCCGGCTTTTATCTGACCGGTGAAAAGCGCTTCGGTGTATCAACCGCACAGGTTTTACAGGGAAAACAGCTTTCCTATAATAATATCAATGATACTGACGCAGCCTTTGAAACCGTTGCCGAATTCGATCCGGAAAAGAGTGCAGCGGTCGCCATTATCAAACATGCAAATCCTTGCGGGGTTGCCAAAGGCAAAACGTTGAAAGAAGCTTATCTCAGAGCTTTGGCTTGCGATTCGGTTTCGGCTTTTGGTGGTATTATCGCGCTGAACCGTCCGCTTGACGAAGATTGCGCTACCGAAATTACCAAAATTTTTACCGAAGTTATTATCGCACCGGACGCTACAGAAACGGCTCGCGAAATCATTGCCAGGAAGAAAAATCTGCGTCTTCTGATTACCGGCGGCCTGCCTGACCCGCGCGCTCCCGGTTTGACAATGAGAACCGTATCGGGCGGCATGTTGGTTCAGACGCGTGATAATGGTGTGATTGACGATCTCGATTTGAAAGTGGTTACAAAACGCCAACCGACCGAAGCGGAAATGCGCGATCTCAAATTTGCATTTCAGGTTGCCAAACACGTGAAATCGAATGCCATTGTCTATGTGAAGGATAATGCAACAGTCGGCATTGGTGCCGGTCAGATGAGCCGCGTGGACTCAGCCCGTATAGCCGCTCATAAAGCGCTGGATGCGGCTAAAATCGCCGGTATTAGCGAGCCTTTGACCAAGGGTTCGGTTGTCGCATCCGACGCTTTCTTCCCGTTTGCCGATGGGTTGTTGTCGGCAGTTGAAGCGGGCGCGACAGCGGTCATCCAGCCTGGCGGTTCTATCCGCGATGATGAAGTGATTGCAGCAGCCGATGAAAACGATATCGCAATGGTCTTTACCGGTATGCGCCATTTCCGTCACTGAATGGATGGAAAGAACAAAGATTTCATGCAAGGAAAAGCTGCCGGATCAATTCCGGCAGCTTTTTTTAATTCTATTACAGTTTCCGATACTTGCCGGAATTGATTGGAAGACACGTTGAGCAAGCTTCAAAATGGAAGCGTCGGAGAAGAATAGTGATTGTTCGGGCTAAAATATTTTTAAAACCGGCCGAGCTTTGTTTCGATAGATCTAGCGGAGATTTTTACGAAATTAGCCACTTTTCTCGAATAGCGTGGTGTCTATGAAGCGTATGGCATTGGAAATCTTTAAGGGATAATCTCAATAGATATGCCGCAATTGATTGAAACAGATAAGAATTTTTCTGGCTGAGACAGTATCGCGACAGCAAAGAATAGCGGGAATAAACAATAGCGCTTGCCAAAAAATTATTTGCCCCCGCCAACAATATATTTCATCTCCGTGAAGCGGGTTGCGCTAAACGAAAAATTAACCATGATTTAAGAGTTGTGTTGGAAAATAACCTTATCCTGCAAGTTGTTTTTCAAAGGTAAATAGAATTTCTTTCTTTCAAATTTGAAATTTGCATCATTTCAAAACAATTTCCACGCGATTTTTCATAAGAATTATGGCGAAAAATATCGTTTTATTTCCTGAATAAGGCCAAATGTTACGAAATGAGGCGAAATATCGCCAATTCTTAATGAATTGTGACTAAAAAATATACAAAATGCTTAATCGCTGCACAGCAGCTATGCAATCTTGTCACTCCTCAATGCGGGGGGTCAAGTCTATATACGCCTCAACAAATTCCAACATAATATATTCAATCAGGTGAGTGTCATGAATCTTCTTCGTAGTTTTAATAAATGGCGCCGTTATCGTACAACTTATAATGAATTGAGCCGCCTTTCTACTCATGAATTGAATGATCTCGGTATTACCCGTTCAGAGATCGCGGCAATCGCTCGCCGTACAGCGCGCTAAAAGCTCGCAGAGCCTTTTCCCCTCAGGCTCTGGATGGAAAGCCTTTCCTTCCCTTGAGGCTTTCCTTTTGTAACGTCTGCTGCCCCCTCCCGCAGCAGGCGTTTTTATTTCCTTCCCTTGGGCTTACCTTTTTGCAACGTCTGCTGCCCCCTCCCGCGAGCCAAGCGTTTTTATTTTATTCCTTTTATTTCCTTCCCTTGGGGCTTACCTTTTGTAACGTCTGCTACCGCCTCTCGTGAGCCACGCGTTTTTATTTTCTTCCCTTGGGGCTTACCTTTTGTAACGTCTGCTGCCCCCTCCCTTAAGCCAAGCGTTTTTATTTTATTCCTTTTATTTTCTTCCTCTGGATATTTTCTTTTGTAACGTCTGCTGCCTCCGCCCGTAAGCCAAGCGTTTGTTATTTCGTTTCCTTGATCGAAACGCTTATTTCGCGATGTGGGCAAAAATCTGCTTCATTCCCGTATCTAGTGGTTTTGAATTATCGCACGCTAAAAGCTCGCGAGGTTTTTCCGCTCGGACTTTGCGGGAAAATCTTTCCTTTTATGAGATTGGCACTCCGATCTCTCGCTGGCGATAGCGCCAAAAACTGCCAGAAATTTTCTTCATAAACACAAACCGGCAATTCCGCCGGTCTGGGCAGTTATTTTAATATCGCGCGTTCTTTCGATTATCAGTATTTTCAACTTGAGCCGTTCTTTTCAAGCGAAGAATTTTTAAAACGCGAGGGAGGAAGAATTTCATTATTTTTGTGGTGTGGTTTGGTTCCGGTGATGCTTTTCGCGCATAAAAGTCAAAAGGCTTGAGGCCATGATAAGGATAATGCCAACGGCCATCGGGAGGTCAAGATGATCGTTGAAAATGAAATAACCGAACAATATCGCCCAGATCATCTGGCTATATTGCGGGGTGGCAATAGCAATTGCAGGAACGCGGCGCGCAGCCGCCATAAGAAAAAGTGCACCAAGAGCTGCAAGTAACCCGTAACCGGAAAGATAGAGCCATTCAAAACCATGCGGTTCGACATAGCCGGGTAAACTCAACAAACCGCAAATAATAATCGAACCGATAATGCCGCTTGAATAAAGTGTAATGCGTTTTTCGCGACCGCCCATATGACGTACAATAATGATAGAAATAGCGCCGCTCAAACCGGCAAAAACAGCCCCCACATGTCCGATATTAAGTTCACGGAAACCCGGTCGCAAAACGACAAGCACACCGATAAAGCCGATGATGATGGCCGACCAACGCCTCCACCCGATGGCTTCTTTTAAAAACACCATGGAAAGTATGCTGACAAAGAGGGGCTGCAAGAATATCAATGTGAAGGCTTCTGCCATTGAGAGATGTGTAAAAGCAGTAACGCTGCCGATAACACCAAATGCACCGGAAACTGTCCGTAAAAACCACATTGGCCAGTTCTGCGAGCGGATAATGTCTATCCATTTATTGTCACGGTTTTTCAAAAATGGAATGACAATGATGCTGATTAAAGCTCCGAAAAATGCCGTTTCATAAGGTGGCAATGCGCCATCAATAAACTTCACACACGCATCGCTCACGGCATAGGCGGCGTAAGAAGCAAATGAAAGGAAAACCCCGTAGAACATTTTTGACCTTCCAATCCGCTTTTACCTAAATTTTGATTGTCGGTAGATATGTGACGGCAAGTTTCAGCTCATCGCCATAAATTTATTTTGCTTTCTCAAGCCTTTTTTTCGCGCTTTTAGAAAATACCATATGATAAAAGAACACAAAAAAGACAGGCGAACCAAAACATTTTATTGCTTAAATAAAACCGTTTCATATTTCTTCAAGACGGTGACTATTAGCTTCCGGAACAAGAAAATAGTTATCAATATCATTCGGCGGGTTGAGCCAAGGTTGAAACACCAGGCAATCAAACTGTTTTTTCAGTCCTTTGCTAACAGCCACATCAATTCAACACTTTTTTGAAGTCAAGCTTGCATTGTTCAAACAATAGTTCGTTTTCAAAGCAGTTGGATAACAGGTCTTTCCTCTGTCACTCGTGAAAATAGTGGAGTTACCGGCAAGCCGATGAAGAAATACCGGTGAACGTGTCCGGTTATTTATTCGCGGACGGCTTCTGGTTTTGGTTTAAAGATCAGATTTTTGGAAGCGAGAACAGCACCGCCTGTAATGAGAAGACATGCTGCCAGTAGCCGCCATGACGGTTCTGCAAGGCCGGTTGCCACCATAATAAGGGTAGAAAGCAGCGGCGCACTATAACTGGCGACACCCAAAAGCTGGATATTGCCACGTTTAACACCGAAATCCCAACAGTAAAAAGCAAGCCCGACGGGAAAAAGACCAAGCAATAAAACCGATAGCCATTGTCCGCCGTTTTCAGGCAGAATGAAAGGTTCGGAAAAAATAAAGTGGCACAAAAATGCAAGAATAGATGTTACAAGGCAAAACGCTGCGACAACAGTTGTGGGCACTTTTGCCAATCGGCGGGAAAGAAGTGAATAGGCCGCCCATGCAAAAGCACTGCCCAAAGCAACGAGATAGCCAAAGCTGTTTTTTTCATCAATCACAAATCCGCCTTTACCGGCGATAACCAGCACCATTCCGGAAAACCCCAACAAAGCGCCAAGAACGTGGAACCAGCGCAATTTTTCCCCCGGCATCAGTGCGGAACCGAGAACGATGAATAACGGCCACAAATAATTGATAAGGGCGGCATCAACAGGCGGGGCATTTCTTAACGCTGTGAAATAAAGGAAGTGGTAGCCGAAGAGGCCGCCAATGCCCACAACCCACACAATGAGCGGCTGTTTCAGATCTTTGAGTGTTTCAGGATGTTTAATCCAGATCACTACGCCCGGAAGCGTGCCAATGAGGAAAGTCATAGACGTTAACAGGAGCGAAGGAACCTTTCCGGAAAATGCCGTTAAAGTCGCCAATAGCGACCACATAAGGATTGCCAGAAAACCTATTCCTGTTGCTTTATTCATAGATAATTCCGCGTCGACGCCGTCTTTCGGAAATGATTAAAAATATAGATGCTGCAAATACGCCGGCGGCCAAAGTAAACCAGGTAATTGCATAGCTCAAGTGGTTATTCGGGAAGCTCACAATAGTTAAACCACCGATCGGTAATCCACCTATATTCGGCGTTCTGTCAGCATCAATGAAATAAGGGGCAACATCAACAAGCCCGACTTTTTTAGCCATAGCAGGCAATTGCCGTGTATACCACAAATTACTATCGGGATTATTTTTACGAGGGAAAAAACCGCCCCCTTCACTCATACGCAAAAGACCGGTAACCGTTGTTTCACCTTCGACAATTCCGGCTGTCCGTGTTTTCTGGTCGCGTTTATCCATCGGCACAAATCCCCGATTGATAAATGTGATCGCTCCGTCTTCTGTTTGCATCGGAGTGAGAACCCAATAACCGGTTGTCTCGTCTGCAACAGCCGTTATCAGAACTTCTTTATCATTTAAAAAATGCCCTTTGAGGGTGACGGGGCGATATTCGTCCTTGTCGTAACTCACCTTGCTCCACTCGCTTTTAGCAGGTGCCGGAACCGGTGCGAGATGGACACGTTCATTTGCATTTTTAATCAGATTTTCTTTCCAGCCAAGTCGCTCGACTTGCCAGACACCCAACGAACAAAAAGCGCAAAAAAAGAACAGGCATAAAAAACCGAAAATTCCCAAAAATATCGGGGAACGGCCATGCGCTGGCTTGGGATCTGTTTTAGCTTCACTCATCATAATATTTCTTTTATCATAGCTTGCGGCTAAAAAAACAGATTTCTTACGTTTTAACCTTCTGACCGCACACGAAAACTCTTGACCTTTTTGCCTAAGCCCCCTATAGAAACGCAACTTACCAATTTTTGGGAAGCCGATCCATGCGCGTGTTCATTGGATTTTTAGCACGCTTATTGATTGCTTCTGTATTAGAATTTAAAGGTGAAATCTATGTCCCGCGCCTGCGAATTGACTGGAAAATCAGTCCAATATGGCAATAATGTCAGCCACGCCAATAACAAATCGCGTCGCCGTTTTTTGCCAAATCTCTGCAATGTTACTCTGATCTCCGATGCGCTTGAACAAAGCTATCGTTTGCGTATTTCGGCAAATGCTTTGCGCTCTGTCGAACATCGTGGTGGTCTTGATGCATTTCTTTTGAAGTCCGGTGACAAAGAATTGTCGCAACGGGCACGCTTGTTGAAGCGCCAGATTGAAAAGAAACTCGCTGAAAACGCAGCCTGATTCTTTTCGATAAACGATTCGTCTTGAGGGCCGGTCTTCGGCCCTTTTTTCTGGTTCCATCACCCAGGTTAAAAAAATGAAAAAGACCCGGCATCTTATTTTTGCAGTTTTTGCAATGTGCGTCGCGGTGACGGCGTCCAACGTTTTGGTGCAATATCCGTTTCATTGGTTCGGATTGGAACATCTTCTGACCTATGGCGCATTTACCTATCCGTTCGCTTTTCTTATCAACGACCTTACAAATCGTCGTTACGGCCCCCATGCCGCAAGGCGCATTGTTTATGCCGGTTTTGTTGCCGGGCTTGTGGTTTCGTGGATTCTGGCCAGTCCGCGATTGGCGATCGCATCCGGTACAGCGTTTTTGTTTGCCCAATTATTGGATATTCTGGTATTCAATCCTTTACGGCGTAAAACATGGTGGATTGCACCGCTTGCGGCTGCGATAACCGGTTCGGCACTTGATACCGTATGGTTTTTCGCTGTCGCTTTTTCCAGCCATTTTTCGTTTATCGACAAACTCACCGGTTATAGCGATAGCTCCATTCCCACCATGACAAATCTTTTGGGGCTTGAAGTGCCGGTTTGGCTTTCATTATCGTGTGGTGATTTCGGTGTGAAATTGTTTATGGGCGTTTTCATGCTTTTGCCCTATGGAGCGATTCTGGCAATATTTATGCCGGATATTTATCATGGCAAAAGTCAGGAAAAGGGCGATCAGGCTGTCTGAGGAACGGTCTATTTATTTCCAATCTCCATATCATTTTATAATTATTCGCTTTTTTACCCCGCTGCATTCAACACAGCCGGTTTTGTTTTTCAAAGCCGGCTTCTTTAACAAAGATTATGCCTGCAATCATGTCGGGCAGGCGTTGGGGGGGGTTATTTGCTCTTTCTGACAATCGCTACATTTAAGCAATACATTGCCGCGATTGTCAGAAGGAAATTTTTTCCTGTTCGCAAAACATGACGGGCGCAAATGACCAAGATAGGACTATCTTCAAGCTTCACTCATAAGCGCTCATATTATCCAGATAAAAATCGTATCATTAGAATAAAAAATACAAAAAGATTTCAACAATATTTAATATAGAATTATCAGTTATGATAATATAGACATGTATAATACGATTGAAATATAATTTTAAAATCAGATAAAGATTTTAATAGATTAAATAAATAAATTAAAAAATGAATCAAAACTAATCAAGTTCAAGCAAAAAAGTCATTATATTTTAAACGAATTGATAGAACAGTTCCGGATTGTCTTTCAAAGATCAATTTTCTTATAACTGACATTTTCATAAATGACGGTTTATTATCTTGTCAGTCGGTTTTTTTATCATCAAACAGGCTTGCCAATTGTTCGGTCATGGCGCCGGCAAGTTCTTCTGCATCGACAATTGTAACGGCGCGCTGGTAATAGCGTGTGACATCATGGCCAATGCCGATTGCAATGAGTTCGACCGGAGAGTGTGTTTCGATTTCGTCAATGACAGCGCGAAGGTGTTTTTCCAGATAATTACCGGGATTGACGGAAAGCGTAGAATCGTCAACGGGCGCACCGTCGGAAATCATCATCAGAATGCGCCGATATTCACGCCGGCCAAGTAACCGTTGATGAGCCCATATCAAGGCTTCGCCATCAATATTTTCTTTAAGCAGTCCCTCGCGCATCATCAAACCGAGATTGCGTTTGGCGCGCCGCCAAGGCGTATCGGCACTTTTGTAAATAATATGGCGGAGATCGTTAAGCCGACCCGGATTGGCGGGTTTTCCGTTGGCGAGCCATTTTTCGCGTGATTGGCCACCTTTCCAGGCTTTTGTCGTAAAGCCCAGAATTTCGACTTTGACACCGCAACGTTCCAATGTTCTTGCCAGAATATCGACACAGGTTGCCGCAACCGTGATCGGACGGCCTCTCATTGAACCGGAATTATCAATGACCAGCGAAACAACCGTATCGCGAAAATCGGTATCACGTTCCTGCTTGAAAGAAAGTGGCTGTGTCGGATCAATAACAACGCGTGGCAACCTTGCCGAATCAAGATAGCCTTCTTCAAGATCGAAATTCCACGATCTGTTCTGTTGTGCCATTAAACGCCGTTGCAAACGGTTGGCCAGTTTGCCAACAGCGCCTTGCAAATTGGTGAGCTGTTTATCAAGAAATGCACGTAATTTTGTAAGCTCGTCCATATCGCAGAGTTCTGATGCTTCAACTTCCTCGTCAAATTCTCGCGTATAGACTTTGTAATCTCCGAGCTGATCCATATCGGAAAATGGCGGCTGCGGGCGTTTCGTCTGGCCGGGTGTTTGTTCGGTATCTATTTCTTCGGAATCGCTGCCATCATCATCGGCCGAATCAGAAGCTTCCATGTCTCCGTCTTCGGCATTTTCGTCAACGTCATCAGAAGGTTCGCTTTCTGTCTTGTCGGAACCTTCCTGTTCTTTTGACTCACCGTCCTCGTTTTCCTGAGGTTCGTTATTTTCGTCTTCGCTCTCGCCTTCGCTATCCGTTTCGTTATCTTCGAGGTTGTCGGCAAGCTGCATAGAGGCCAACATGCTTCTGACAATACGAGCGAACTTGTCTTGGTCATTGACATTTTTTGCCAAATCATCGAGATCTTTTCCGGCTTTTTCCTCAATCCAGTCGCGCCATAAATCAACGACAGGACCGGCTTCTTCAGGTGGTTTGCGGCCGGTAATTTTTTCACGAACAACAAGTGCAAGCGCTTCTTCAAGCGGTGCTTCTTCCTTTGTGGTGATTGCCTGATAATTTGCTCTTTTATATTTGTCGGCAAGCATGGCACCAAGATTTTCCGCCATGCCTTCCATAGCCAATGTGCCGATTGCTTCAACACGGGCTTGCTCGACAGCATCATATATCGCACGCGCCTCAGGAACTTGCGGCGCGAGATTGGAATGGATTTCGCTATCATGCCAGGCCTGACGCAGCGCCATGGAATCAGCCAGACCACGGGTAACAGCAAAATCGTTGAAAGTCGGATGGCGCGGTATGTCGGGAAGTCTGGCATGACCGCCCACGATTGACGGGCGATCATCACCAAATACAACTTCAAGCTCATGATCGCCGGAGACAGCACGCATACAAACAGTGGTTGCCCGTTTGAAGGGTTCACTGTCAATCAGTCCGGAAGGCCGTTCGCGTATATTGTCTCCTGATTTTGCGGTCATAAAGCTGTTTTCCTTATGACAGAACCGAATTTGCGAGTGATTCCGGCAATTCCTTGCCAAAAGCCCGTTGATAGAATTCGGCAACAATCGGGCGTTCCAACTCGTCGCACTTGTTTAAGAATGTAAGGCGGAATGCAAATCCCAGATCTTTGAAAATTTCGGTGTTTTCAGCCCATGTAATAACGGTACGCGGGCTCATGACTGTCGAAAGATCGCCATTGATAAAAGCCTGTCTCGTCATATCCGCGACATGCACCATTTGGGAAACGGTTTCGCGGCCTTCCTCGGTGCGGAAGCTTTTTGCCTTTGCCAGAACAATGTTGACTTCATTGTCATGCGGCAAATAGTTCAAAGTTGTTACAATCGACCAGCGGTCCATTTGCGCCTGATTGATTTGCTGGGTTCCATGGTAAAGGCCGGTTGTATCACCCAGACCGATTGTGTTTGCGGTGGCAAACAGGCGGAAAGCCGGATGTGGCGAAATAACGCGGCTTTGGTCAAGCAATGTCAGACGACCCGATGATTCAAGCACGCGCTGGATAACGAACATCACGTCAGGACGACCGGCATCATATTCGTCAAAAACCAGTGCAACATTCCGCTGATAGGCCCATGGCAGGATCCCGTCCTGAAATTCGGTTACCTGCATACCGTCTTTAATCACAATTGCATCTTTACCGACAAGGTCGATACGACTGACATGGCTATCAAGATTGACACGGATACAAGGCCAGTTCAAACGCGCAGCAATTTGCTCGATATGGGTGGATTTTCCGGTACCGTGATAACCGGAAACCATAACACGACGATTGAAGGCAAAACCGGCGAGAATCGCTAAAGTGGTTTCCCGATCAAATAGATAATCCGGATCAAGTTCAGGTACATTGGGATCTGTCTCGCTGAATGCAGGAACTTGCATATCGGTATCAATACCGAAAAGTTCACGTGCCGAAACCGTTATATCCGGCACATTATCAATACCCAGATCATCCTTTGTCATCATGCCTCCATACGGGATAAACCGCTGTCCGAATTAAATATTAACGCATTCTACGTCTATAATCTGTTTTCTTTTGAAGAGCTATAAGCTTCCCTCTCTTATCAGACTAATGGACAAGAATTTCAATGATCTATCGAAAAGAATTGTCTTTTCGTCTTCAAATTAGCGTCAGCAAAAACCCGCATTTTTTAAAAGATTGTATGCCTGCAATACTTCACGCAAACGATCTTCCGAAGATCTGTCACCACCATTTGCATCAGGATGATGAAGTTTTACGAGCGCTTTATACTTGGCCTTGATGTCACGGCTCGTCGCATTGGCTTCAAGCCCCAATGTCATGAAAGCGCGTGCTTCAAGAGTTTTCAGTTTTCGGGGAGCGGAAGCTGCCCGACTCTGCTGGCTAAACATATGGAGCGGGTCATTGACCCGGTTCTGATAGGCAGCAGATCCCGAACGGATGCGGGAAAAATCGGCCGCAGGCTTGGCGGCCGCAGCATTCACACCGGATTTCCATGTCGGGCGGTGGCCGGTCAGGGCATCTTTCTGGAATTTCGCAATCTCATCGTCCTTCAAACCGGTGAAGTAATTGAAATTCTTGTTATATTCTCGCACATGTTCAAGACAGAAATGAAGATATTGTCCCTCGTGATCGCGCCCTGCCGGTGCGCGATGTGTGCCGGGTTTGGTGCATCCTTCCCACTGACATTGTGGAACCTCAGGTTCCACTTTCTTTTTCTTGTTGGAACTGATGCGGATAGAGTCAAATAATTTCGATGTGGTCGTCATGTTTCCGACTTAATGTAAAACATACATGTTTGACAAGAATTGACTTTCGGGATTTTTGTTCCCACATGTTTATAACCGGTTTCGCAAAATTGCAGAATCGGCTTAAACTTACTGCTCACATATGGGATTAAAAAAAGAAAATGTCCAGCACAGTCGCGGAAACAATCGAGAAAAAGCTACAAGCTGCGTTTTCTCCGTCCGCTATTGAAATTATTAATGAAAGTCACCTTCACGCCGGCCATCAGCATGATGATGGCCGCAGCTTTGATGGCACTGGTGAAACGCATTTTCGTGTCAAAATTACCGCTAAAGCTTTCAAAGGCATGAAACGTGTCGACATCCACCGTGCAATAAACCACGTTCTCAAGCATGAACTCGAAAGTGGCATTCATGCTTTGGCAATCGAGGCCAAGGCCGAATAAAAGAAAAAATGATCGTTCGTTTTTCTTGCAAAAATCATAAAACCCGAAAACCGTCCGGTTCAAAAGGACAGGGCGGGTTTTCAGGTCTCTGAACGATATTCCGCCCCTAAGACAAAATCAGTTTCCGTTTACAAGCGGTAATCCGGCGAGCATATTTTTAAGATGAAGTGCATCCCACGGCAGGTGTTCGGCAATTCCGATACCGACAATTGTGGTCGCTTCATTAACATCATTTACAAGCTTGATAACGTCATCCATTGTCAGACGACCTTCGGCAATGCCGGCATATTTATCGGCACTTACCCCCGGTTCGGCCATCAATAATGCATGGAAAAGATGAAAATCGAGGACATCAAGGTCGAGATGAATAGCAAGATATTCGATATTCTGTTTTTTTATCCAATCCAAAACAGGTTGATCGGACGTTTTTAACTGTTCCGGCGAAACGGTGGAAATTTCGTGATCTTGTAAAAACTGTTTTTCATAGTCTGTCGGGTGGTGGATGCCGGCAATCATCACCCTTTCTACTGGCACCGGTGTTTTGACATCTTTGACGAGGTCGGGGTCGCCATTTCCCATAAGTGCTCCGAGCACATGCGCATGAGAATTGGCAAATTGTTCCGGTGTCATAACGTCGGGGTGGGCATCTATCCACAATATGCCGAAAGATTTTCCGTAAACTGTGCCGAGATAGGAAAAAGGCGCCAGATCAACCAGACAATCACCACCGAACATGACAATTTTATCCGGTTTTTCACTGTTAATAATCGCATAGGCGCTTTGAAGCTGTTTGACGACTTCTTTTCTTCCCACAATACCGTTTTCATTTTCGAGCGGCATGTCCGGTTTTGTAACGGGAACGGTAAAGGACGGAACATTTGTATGGGGAGCCAGAAATTCCAATAATTCCGCACCAAGGTGATAAAGCGGATTATTGCCACCTTGCCATTGCGGCATAACAAGCCGGATTGTTTTCGGTTTTGTCATATCGGTCTCCCATTTTGTCGTAACAGATGTTAATATAGTTCTTATTTTGTAATATAAATCACGGGCGAATTGTCTTTTTTAATTACACAGAATTTTGGAAGACGATGCTTGATGTCAATAAAAAGCATAATTCCATATTATTTGACGTAACCGGTATGTTATAACTTGAGGTTTATTTTATCTTGGGTGTGCTTTTTTGTAAACTTCCATCAAGCGGTCAGTATCGACACCGGTGTAGATTTGCGTTGTTGACAGGCTGGCATGACCAAGCAGTTCCTGAATGGTACGAAGATCTCCACCACGTGATAAAAGATGCGTGGCAAAAGAATGCCTGAGCGCATGTGGTGTGACACTATCGGGAAGGCCGAGACTTGAGCGCAATTGTTGCACAGCCTGTTCGACAATTGCCCTGTGTAATTTTCCACCACGCACACCACGAAATAAAGGTTGTTCGGGTGGTAGAATGAAGGGGCAGCAGGAAAGATAATCATTGACCGCATCATGAACTGCGGGAATAACCGGAACAAGGCGGGTTTTTCCGCCTTTTCCTGTCACATAAATGCTGGTTGTGGCTTTGTCGGCAAAATCTGCCGGTGTCAATGCCAAAGCTTCCGATATTCTCAGGCCGCATCCGTAAAGCAGAGTGAGAATGGCGGCGTTTCTGGATGCAACCCAAGGTTCTTCGTCAAGCTGGGTGTTTTTATCGACAATATGGAGCGCGTCGGCAATATTGAGAGGTTTTGGCAATGATTTCGGTTGTTTGGGAGTGCGCACAACACGTGCCGCGGGAATGTTGGCAAGCCCCGCGCGCGTCAAATATCGGAAAAATGAACGGATTCCTGCCAGTCCGCGACCGAGTGAACGGGAACTGACCCCTTCATTACGCCGATAGGCGAGAAATGATCTTATATCTGCAACACGCAAGTCCGAAAGATCGGAAATGTCGGGAATATGTCCCAGATGCTGACAAAGAAAGCTTAGAAATTGACGACTGTCTCTTTCATAGGCTTCGACGGTGAGTTTGGCGACCCTGCGAGTTTTTTCCAACTGTGCAAGCCAATCTTTGCGTGCATCAAGAAGTGCAGGTGAGGCTTCCAATAAAGGAATATTGCGGGCGGTCATCTCTGTCATGATAAATATTTACCATGACAGAGTTTAACATAGAGTTTCCTGATAATCGCTTGGCCTTAATCGGCTTTTTTCGAGGAGGAATTGTCTTTTTTATCTGACTCGTCAGCTTTCGGTGCATTCAATGCATTTTTCATATGGGCAAGGTGTAACCCCATAAGACTGGGCAGATTGTTCATCGACATCAATTGCGCAAAAATCCAGCCGAGAAAACCTTGTTTATGAAGTTTGGCAAGTTGATCGCCGGTTAACTTGTTGAATTTTTCAGTGTCGATGATCCAGAAATTTTCCAGTCTCGCGGTTTGTCCGGTTTGCGCACGTATGTCGATAGACTGTTTTTTAAACAGACCCATTTTGGCTACGGTTTCCAAAAATTTGCTTGTCCGTTCCATGCTGTTTTTGAAAGCGTTCAGGAAATTGATCCGGTCTTCCATAAAAGGCGAAACACTGCCGTCGCTGTTAAAGAGATCAATCCCCTCTATTTCGTTGAACATGCCCGATTCGGAGTCAAAACAGACTGTCAATTCTTTCTGGTCGGGTGCTCCTGCCAATACGAATGGATAACGGCGGATGAATGCCGGAATGTAGGTATCCGCACGCCACTTTTTTTCCTGATCGAGATAATCATTTTCTTCGTTTGCCAAACCGAGCATAGCAACCGCGGTATAGGTGATTTTTTTATCCTTATCTTCGGCGCCCATAAACAATATCGGATAGTTCAATGCGGCCTGATAGAATTCTTCGCCGGCCAGAGGAACCCAGTGGGTATTGGCTGCGAAATCGAGGTTCTTCGGTGCATGGAATTTGAGCTTTTTGTGTATTTCGCGTGAAATGGGGACGATGTTTTTATAAAAAAGCATAACTGTTGGCATAGGTATCCTCCTAAAAGATTTTTTAAATGGCTACGTTTTGCAATATATTGACCCCAAAGCCGCCATTTTTGCTTTTCCAGTCTGATTCGACGCTACATCTAATAGCGTATAGAATGTGGCAATTGAACCTCGTTGGCGTGATTATCTTGAATTTTGGGCAAGCATAATTAAAAGTCTCGAACAATTTTTGAAAAATCAGCATGATAAAAATAAACCGGACGGGATCATTGAATCATCCTGACAAATTGCGTATCCGGAGAACTGTAAAATAGGCAAAACCGGAACATATGGGAAAAACCGGAACATATTGGAAAAGTCGGAACATATGGAAAAAAATGGAAATAATTTGGTTCAACTTGCTACCATTGCGGCCGCTCATGGTATCAAGGGGGACGTAAAACTTATCACATTTACCGCCGACCCCTTGGGAATTTTGTCTTATGACAGGCTATTCGACGAAAATGGCAGAGCCTTCAAAATTGAAAATTCAAGAAAAGCCGGTCACGCCATTATTGTGCATTTTTCCGGTGTTGATGATCGCAATAGTGCCGAGGCACTCAATGGAACAGCTCTTTATATCGAACGGCAACAATTACCGGATAATCTGGAAGAAGACGAGTTTTATCAGACCGATCTTATCGGATTGGATGTCAGGGACGGGAATGGCCGAATAATCGGCAAGGTTAATGCTTTTTTCGATTTTGGCGGTGGTGATATTCTTGAATTGAAGGTTGAGGGCGAGGGGCTGAAATTTATTCCGTTCTCGAAAGCGGCAGTCCCTGAAATCAATATCGAAAAGGGTTTCATCGGCATTGATCGGGTTGCAGCAGGACTTGTTGCAGACGAAACAGATGTTGAAGGTGGAGAAAGCTAATGGGCTTCAAGGCTTCTGTCCTTACTCTTTATCCGGAAATGTTTCCGGGCTTCCTCGGCTATTCTATGGCCGGACGGGCATTGGAAAATGGAATATGGTCACTTGAAGCCATTCAAATCAGGGATTTTGCCAAGGATCGCCACCACAGTGTCGACGACACACCGGCAGGCGGTGGTGCAGGAATGGTCATGAAACCTGATGTGCTCGCCAGAGCCATAGATAGTGTCGATAATCAATATCCGCGATTGTTGATGAGCCCGCGCGGGTGCCCGTTTAACCAGAAAATGGCGCATGACTTGAAAGATCGTGGCGGGGTCACACTTGTCTGCGGGCGTTTTGAAGGTATCGACGAACGAGTAATTGAAGCCAGAAATCTTATCGAGGTTTCGATCGGGGATTATATACTCTCCGGCGGTGAAGGAGCGGCACTGGTTGTGCTTGATTCGATTATACGGCTTTTACCCGGTGTGATGGGAAACAGCCAGTCGGGAGAACAGGAAAGTTTCGAGGCCGGACTTCTTGAATATCCGCAATATACAAGGCCGCAAATATTCGAGGGAAGAGCAATTCCCGACATTTTGACATCGGGAAATCATCAGGCAATAGAAAAATGGCGTAAAGACCGTTCGGAAGAAATAACACGCTCGAGACGACCCGATCTTTACGCGATTTACGAGAAAAATAACAGGAAAGCTTGATTCAGTTTTCATGATAGTGTAATGGGCAAACCACGTTTTCAGATGGTACGTCATCTGCATCCGGAAATTAATGGATGGTGAACCCGCTCCTGCCGCAAGGCATAGCCGAAGGAACAAGGTTTCGAGGGCAAGAGTCGAGCGCTCTGACTGTTCGAGAAGAACATGAAGGATTGATGAGATGAATATTATACAACAGCTCGACGCCGAGCAGCGCGCAAAAATTGAAGAAAAGCGCAAACTTCCGGCTTTTCAGGCCGGTGACACATTACGTGTTCTGGTTCGTGTGACTGAAGGTACACGTACACGTGTGCAAGCTTATGAAGGTGTTTGCATTGCCCGTTCGGGTGGTGGCCTTAACGAGACATTTACTGTTCGCAAGATTTCCTATGGCGAGGGTGTAGAGCGCGTATTTCCGGTTTATTCTCCGCTTGTCGAGGGTGTCGAGGTTGTTCGTCGCGGTAATGTTCGTCGTGCCAAGCTCTATTATTTGCGTGGCCTTACCGGTAAAGCTGCCCGCATTTCTGAAAAAAGAGATTACCGCAAGAAATCGCTTGATGTTCCAAGCACAGGTGTGGCCGAAACTGTTACCGTTGAGACAGTTGTTGCACCGCTACCGGAATCCGGAGAGAAGTCCGAATAAAGCCGTTTCGGTTGATGCGAGATTAAAGCGGCTTTCAAGCCGCTTTTTTATTATTCCGGATTCAAATTTATTATATCGAATCCGATTTATCGGCTTTGTGGCTTTGTAAATTTCACGGTTTATTCTTATCTATTGTCAAGTGAATTGACTTTTAGAATGATCGTAGAATAATGAGCCGTTTAAAAGTTGAAAACACTTAAATCATAATATCCAAGGACAAAAAAATGAGTGCCCCGCGTACGCTTTATGACAAGATTTTTGAAGATCATATTGTAGACCGTCAGGAAGACGGAACTTGCCTACTCTATATTGATCGTCATCTTGTTCATGAAGTGACCAGCCCCCAGGCTTTTGAAGGCTTGCGCATAGCTCACCGTCCTGTGCGCCACCCTGAAAAAACATTGGCTGTTGTCGATCATAATATTCCGACTTCACCGGATCGGGCGAAAGGGATCAGGAACGAACAAAGCCGGACACAAGTCGAAGCTTTGGCAAAAAATACCTCCGAATTTGGCATAGAATATTTCGACCAGAATGATAAACGGCAGGGCATTGTTCATATTATCGGTCCGGAACAGGGCTTTACATTGCCCGGAATGACGATAGTCTGTGGCGATAGCCACACCTCGACACATGGTGCTTTCGGTGCACTTGCCCATGGTATTGGCACGTCTGAAGTGGAGCATGTTCTTGCCACCCAGACATTGATCCAGAAAAAATCGAAAAATATGCTGGTTCAGGTCAATGGCAGTTTACCAAAAGGTGTGACGGCAAAAGATCTTGTGCTGGCCATTATCGGAAAGATCGGCACAGCCGGTGGAACCGGTCATGTGATCGAATTTGCCGGCGAGGCTATTCGCGGGCTTTCCATGGAAGGTCGCATGACTGTCTGCAACATGTCGATCGAAGCAGGTGCACGTGCCGGTTTGATTGCACCGGACGAGACCACTTTCGATTATATCAGAAGCCGCCCGCGTGCGCCGAAAGGTGAAATGCTGGAAAAGGCGATCGCTTACTGGAAAACCTTGAAATCGGATGAAGGAGCCCATTACGATATTGTCGTCACACTTGAAGCAAACGAGCTTGTGCCGTCGGTTACATGGGGTTCATCGCCTGAAGATGTCGTGCCGGTTACCGGTGTTGTACCGGATCCGGAAGAAATTGACGATGAAACCAAACGCGCATCGAAAATGCGGGCGCTCGAATATATGGGGCTGAAGGCCGGAACCAGAATTACCGATATTAAAATTGATCGGGTCTTTATCGGTTCTTGCACCAACGGACGCATTGAAGATATGAGAGCAGCGGCCGCAATGGTTAAAGGGAAAAAGGTTTCACCCACCGTTTCGGCAATGGTTGTACCGGGATCGGGGCTTGTCAAAGAACAGGCGGAAAAAGAAGGTCTTGATAAAATTTTCAAGGAAGCCGGTTTTGACTGGCGGGAGCCGGGATGTTCCATGTGTCTTGCCATGAATGATGACAGGCTGGAGCCGGGCGAACGCTGTGCCTCGACATCCAATCGCAATTTTGAAAGTCGCCAAGGCTATAAAGGACGCACGCATCTGGTCTCTCCGGCCATGGCTGCGGCTGCTGCAATTGCCGGTCACTTTGTCGATATAAGGGACTGGAAATAATCTTGCGTCAAAATCGAGTTCATTAAACAAGAACTCTTTACGTTTTGATCCGGTCACTTTAAACATAGTTCAAGTTAAAAACCCAACAAAGGGAGTTCGGGTGTTATGACAGATAATAAAGAAGACCGGCATGATGTTGCAATCAGCCTCTTACATTTGAAGGATGCACGTTTACTTGCTCCTCTTCTTGCAAGTTATACCCAGGCGTTGAAACGTGGTGCGCCACGTCGTCCCGATGAATATTATGCCGAACAATTATTGCAGGATCGTACGGCAGAAGTATTGGGCGCACATGTCGATGGCGAGCTTGTCGGCTTTGTTATCTTTTATGACCATCCGGAACCTGTTTCCGGTTTGCGGGCAGGACAGGTCGATCATATCCATGTTCACCATGCCTATCAGGGTAAAGGTATTGCCAAAGCCATGATTGATCTGCTTTGTGATAAGGCCGAAGAGCGTGGCTGGACCAAATTGATTTTGAATGCACCGCGTATTCCGGAAGACGGGCGCAAGCTTTATGAGCAGATTGCTGCCAAAGGCGACTGGACAGGTTATATCATCCGCTTCGATTGAGATGCGAAAATCAAGCAGGACGCGATAAAAGCGTTTGTTGAAAAAACAGATTTATAAAGGCCGTTTTGCAAAAAATGCAAAACGGCCTTTTGTCAAACGAAGATTGTCAAGCATAGAAAATTTTTGCAAAAGCCGGTCAGAAAAGCGACCGGTTAAGAATCAGTCCGAGAATCAATCCGTGTCCTTGACGCCGGAATAAAAGCTCTCGTAAAGCGGAAATATGATTGTTTTTATCATGTTTTTTAACCGATTAAAACCGTTTTTAAGATAAAAACTTTACTCAATCCCAATGATTTGATGACAAGAATATGCTTTACTGCTTTGACGCGGAATAAAATCCGCATTAGAACAGAATACGTTCTATAGTTTAGCTAGTGAACATTCGGTTGTTTTTGGGTGTGACCTTTAATCCGCCAACTGAAATGGCCGGCCTGTAGTATTGGAGGAAAACAATCATTCCAATGCATTGAGAGTTATTTCCAACCTGTTTGCAATGTTAATGCAATACAGACGGGAGGAATGGCGGGGATGGTTAGTCCATTTTCGCAGTCAAAACCAGGTCAGGAAAGCCTATGACAGATACGACAACAACAAAAACGCGTCCTCTTTCACCACATGTCAGCATTTATCGCTGGCCTATTACGATGGCAATGTCTATTGCACACCGTATTACAGGAGGTGCTCTTTATGTTGGCACTTTGTTCCTTGCAGCATGGTTGATGGCAGCCGCTTCGAGTGAGGGGGCATTTGAAACAGTAAACGGCTTTTTCAACTCGTTTATCGGGCGCTGCATTCTGTTTCTTTACACATTGGCTCTTGTTCATCACCTTGTTGGAGGTGTGCGGCATTTTTTCTGGGATACGAGAACCTATCTTCTTGAAAAGCATTGCGCGACCAAAACAGCTTGGGCAACAGTCTTTATTTCCATTATCGCGACGCTTCTTATCTGGATCGTCGGTTATTGCGTCCGTTAATGGCAGGGAGATATTTATGAAAAAAGATTTCAGAACAGAGCTTGGAAAAGTTCGGGGCTGGGGAGCTGCGCATACAGGAACAAGCCATTTTTGGGCCCAGCGTATGACAGCGCTCGCCAATGTCCCGTTATTCATCTTTTTTATCGTGCTTGTTGTCTCTCTTGTCGGCAAGGATTATGCAACGGTCCATGCAACTTTGGCAAATCCGGTTGTGGCCGTCGTGATGGCATTGATGATTCTCTCGGGCATCTATCATATGAAACTGGGTATGCAGGTCATATTGGAAGATTATCTTCCGAATGAAGCAACACGCATCCTGATGTTGTCACTCAATACGTTCTTTTGTTACGCTATTGGTGCCGGTCTGCTTCTCGCCCTTCTAAAAATTTCATTGGGAGGTTGATCTCTATGGTCACCACTTCTTCAACTCAGTCCACTTCGCAAAGTGGAAAAGCCTATCATTATGTCGATCACAAATTCGATGTTGTTATTGTCGGTGCAGGTGGTTCGGGATTGCGGGCAACATTGGGAATGGCCGAACATGGCTTGAAAACAGCCTGTATCACCAAAGTCTTCCCGACCCGTTCACATACTGTTGCCGCGCAAGGCGGTATTGCAGCATCCCTATCCAATATGGGGCCTGATAATTGGCAGTGGCATATGTATGACACAATCAAAGGGTCTGATTGGCTCGGTGATATGGATGCCATGGAATATCTGGTACGCAATGCGCCTGCTGCTGTTTACGAACTTGAACATTATGGCGTGCCGTTTTCGCGTACCGAAGATGGTAAAATCTATCAGCGCCCGTTTGGTGGACATACCACCGATTTCGGAGCCGGTCCGCCCGTTCAGCGTACATGTGCAGCCGCCGACCGTACAGGACACGCGATTCTGCATACACTTTATGGTCAAAGTCTGAAGCATAATGCGCAATTTTTTGTTGAATATTATGCACTCGACCTCATCATGACAGATGGTGTTTGCACAGGTGTTGTTGCCTGGAATCTTGACGATGGAACCATTCACCGTTTTTCGGCAAAAATGGTTGTTCTGGCAACCGGTGGCTACGGCCGTGCCTATTTTTCGGCAACCTCTGCCCACACTTGTACAGGTGATGGCGGCGGCATGATTGCCCGTGCCGGTTTACCGTTACAGGATATGGAATTTGTCCAATTCCACCCGACCGGTATCTATGGTTCGGGGTGCCTGATTACCGAAGGTGCGCGTGGTGAAGGTGGCTACCTCATCAACTCGGAAGGCGAGCGTTTCATGGAACGCTATGCTCCTTCGTTCAAGGATCTTGCTTCGCGTGACGTTGTTTCGCGTTGTATGACGATTGAAATCAGGGAAGGACGTGGCGTCGGACCGAAAAAGGATCACATCTATCTGGTTTTGAGCCATATTGATCCGGCAATCTTGCACGAACGGCTTCCGGGAATTTCCGAATCCGCCCGTATTTTTGCCGGCGTTGATGTCACCAAAGACCCGATACCGGTTATTCCGACGGTTCACTATAATATGGGTGGTATACCAACCAATTATTTTGGTGAAGTATTAAACCCGACGGAAGATGAACCCGATCGTGTCCAGCCGGGCTTGATGGCTGTTGGTGAAGCGGGATGTGCATCCGTTCACGGTGCTAACCGCCTCGGTTCCAACTCGTTGATTGATCTTGTGGTATTCGGTCGTGCAGCAGCTATCCGCGCGAGCGAGGTTATCGACCGCAAGTCGGAAATTCCGCCAATCAATGAACAGGCTGTCGAAAAGATTATGGATCGTTTCGATCGTATCCGTTACGCCAATGGAGCCAAACCGACGGCCGAGCTGCGTGAAAAGATGCAGCGTGCCATGCAGGAAGATGCGGCGGTTTTCCGTACCGAAGAATCGCTTCGTCAGGGATGCAAACGCATTTCGGAAATCTGGAATGAATTACCGGACGTAAAGGTAACTGATCGTTCGCTCATTTGGAATTCCGATCTGATGGAAACATTGGAGCTGGAAAACCTCATGGCCAACGCAATATCGACGGTTTATTCGGCAGAAGCCCGCCATGAAAGCCGTGGTGCCCATGCACGTGAGGACTACCCGGAGCGTGATGACAAGAACTGGCGCAAGCACACGCTTTCGCGCTTGTCACAAGACGGGAAAGTTACGCTTTCCTATCGTGGTGTCCACCTCGACCCGTTAACCAAAGAGGAAGACGGTGGCATTTCGCTCAAGAAAATTGCGCCCAAGAAGCGCGTTTACTAAGGGGAGATACTGATAATGGTTCATATGGCGCTTCCCAAGAATTCGCAAATCAAGCCGGGTAAGGTCTGGCCGAAGCCGGCTGACACCTCGAAATTGACCGAATTCCACATTTACCGCTGGTCGCCGGATGACGACCAGAATCCGCGTCTCGATACTTATTATGTCGATCGCAATTCTTGCGGGCCAATGATTCTTGATGGGCTTCTATACATCAAGAACCATGTTGACCCGACTTTGACATTGCGTCGTTCATGTCGTGAAGGTATTTGCGGCTCGTGTGCGATGAATATTGACGGCTCCAATACTCTTGCCTGTATTACAGGTATGGACGAGGTCAAACATCCGATCAAGATTTATCCATTACCATCCATGCCGGTGGTAAAAGATCTGGTGCCGGATCTCAACCGCTTCTACGCTCAACACCGGTCGATCGAACCGTGGTTGCATACGGTTTCGCCGGAGCCGGAAAAAGAATGGTTGCAGAGCCATGAAGACCGTCAGAAACTGGACGGACTTTATGAATGTATCCTTTGTGCATGTTGTCAGACATCTTGCCCGAGCTATTGGTGGAATGGCGATCGTTATCTGGGACCGGCTGTTTTATTGCAGGCCTATCGCTGGATTGCCGATTCGCGCGACGAAGCCAAGGGTGAACGGCTTGACAATCTGGAAGATCCATTCCGGCTCTATCGTTGCCACACCATCATGAATTGTGCGCAAACATGCCCGAAGGGATTGAACCCTGCAAAGGCTATTGCCGAAATCAAGAAATTGATGATTGAACGGCGCGTCTAACTAAAACATTTTTGCGAATTTGTTTATTTTGAAAGCCGTGTGAATGTCTCACACGGCTTTTTTGTTTTCAATTCTACCGGCACTGACAGCTTTTTGCGCTTTAATGAAAATAGTTCGATCTTTCGTTGTGTGAATAAGGATGAATTTCCCATGGATAAGCCGTGCCAATATCGCTATTCGCGGTTGAAATCACGCCAATCACCACATTTCCAATCACGTTCGATCGGGTTGTGTGGAGGGTAGAAATCCGCAAAAGCGACTTGCGGTTCAGGGTTAAGTTGCTTGCCGTGAGAGGGTGCTAATTGTTTTCTTCGAGCTAATTTTCACAATCGCCAAATGGATCGGGCTTATATTCCCTTGCTACGTTCTCTTCCGATTATAAATGTTCAATTATTTTCAGGTTCGAGATAATGGCACGACACATGTTTTTGCCATTCCGTTGCTTTGATAGAAGGGCTTGGCGTGCGAAACCGTCTCGTCGGGCTTATCCGGATTATTTCCTTTCCCGACGATTATCAACGGTAATCAGGTTTTAATGTTATTCACCGTCAGCACCGCTATGGTTCAGTGGCTCTTTTATCAGGTAGTCATAGATCGTTTTAAGGGTAAGCAGCAATTCGGGCAGGATTTTATACCTGTAAGTCTATTCCGTTTGATTGCCGAGAGTAATGATGACAAGGAACGACGAACGATCAATGATCGCGAATTTCATAATCGTTTTTTTTAAAGGGTATGAAGAACATATAGAAAACCGAACCGCTTCCGCTCAGGTAATCCGGATTTCGGGAATCCGAGGAAACAGTGTCCGGAGCGCTCCCGATTGTGGCATAGCATCAGTTCACAAAAATTCGCGCATATTTAGGCGACGGGCTTACCCATTCTTCAGACGAAATAGAAATCCGGCCTTTTAAATCGAACATTTTTAAATCGGCCTTTCACAATCAGACCTGCCACTAACAAAATAGCATCTATTTAACGGCAAGGTCTGATTGAAAATTCCATATGCCTTAAATTCTGGTCACCTGAAAGACTTTTATTAGAGGTTTTAAAGTGCTTCCCCTAAAAGGAGTTTAGGCGCTCCGTCAGTAATTCCGGCAGCTTCCTGAATGAAATAATTTTTCATTCTCGGCATCCGTTCGACCAGACCGAGACCGACATCGCGCAACAAGCGTATTGGCGAAATATCATTGGAAAACAAGCGGTTGAGTACGTCTGTTGTTATCCCCATACGCACTGTCTCGAATCTGCGCCAAGCCTGATAGCGTTCCAGTCCCACGATTGAACCAATATCGAGTCCGAGACGGGCAGTTTCAACAATGATTTGAGCCAGTGCTGCAACATCCCTAAACCCAAGATTTAAACCCTGACCAGAAATGGGATGAATGCCGTGGGCCGCATCACCGGCAAGTGCAAAACGTGGCTTCACAAAACTTCTTGCGAGCGTAAGTCCGAAAGGAAAAGCACGCCTGTCGCCGACAAGTTTTAAAGCACCGAGATGGTGTCCGAAACGGGCTTCGAGTTCGGCTTCAAAAACAATATCATCGGCAGCCATAAGCCTTTTTGCGTCGTTTTCGCGTTCGTTCCAGACAAGCGAAGAGCGATTGCCTTTCAGCGGCAAAATGGCGAAAGGACCGGCGGGAAGAAAATGTTCTTCGGCACGTCCATTGTGCGGCCGTTCATGTTCGACAGTACAAACAATGCCCATTTGTCCATAAGGCCAATAAACGGTTTTAATATCGGCAATATCACGGAGTTTCGAGCGCACGCCATCGGCTGCGACAAGAAGACGGCTTTGCAATGTTTTCCCATTGCTCAAATCAATGAGCATTTCGTTGCCATTATTGGTAAAATTATCGACACTCAGCTCTTCCAGAACAGCTATTTCCAATTCTTCAGCACGGCGGTGGAGTGATGCATTCAGATATTTGTTTTCGACCATATAGGCAAATGGTTCACCGGGTGCGACATTGCCTTCAAAGGTAAGGAAAACCGGCCTTACAGGATCACTATTGCGTGAGTCCGTAATAATCATGTCATTGATCGGTTGTGATAATGGTTCTATTTCATCCCAACATTGAAGCTGTCGAAGCATACGAATGGCAGCTGCAGCAATTGCAGAAGCACGCGGGTCGGTTTTCCAGCTATCCTTTGGGGCGGCGTCAATTACCGCGATTTTCAGGGAAGGAACAGCCTGTTTGATAGCAACAGCCAGTGAAAGACCGACATAGGCACCTCCCGCAATGACGAGATCCAGAATTTTATCGGTGGGGGTTGCCGAAGAAGACATATAGCTTCCTTTCGTAAATATGTATGAGCTTAATGGTTGTTGACAATCATCAGCTTTCCTGTTTCACCTAATCGGTTTCGTTCAACCATTTAGGTGAATATGGCTCATGTCCGATCGACTTCAACATCTGTTATCCATACTGGATTTAGAAAAAATTGACCAGAATTTGTTTCGTGGTCAAAGTGGAAATTCACGTTGGCAACGCGTTTTTGGCGGCCACGTTATCGCGCAAGCATTGGTTGCTGCCCATCGCAGTGTCGCGCCGGACAGGTTTATCCATTCGCTTCATGCCTATTTTATTCGCCCTGGTGACCCGGATCGTCCAATTATTTACGAAGCCGAGCCGCTACGTGACGGAAGGAGTTTTTCTGTTCGGCGTGTGGTTGCCAAGCAGAATGGCGTTGCCATTCTTTCGTTTTCTGCTTCTTTCCAGATTGATGAACCGGGACTTGAATATCAACGCCCGATGCCAGAAAATTTGCCGGAACCGGAAATATTGAGTGGCGACCGGGCAATCGATCAGGCTATTCTTGAATCGGCACCGGAAACCATCCGCAATTATTGGAATCAGCAACGTCCGTTTTTAATTCGCCCGATTGATCTTGAAGATTATCTCAATCGCGACAAACACCGGCCGATACAACGCTGCTGGTTCAAACTTAACGGAAAAGTCGACAGTACAAGAAGTCTCAATTCTGCTCTTCTT
Source organism: uncultured Bartonella sp. (assembly GCA_946481695.1). The sequence continues at coordinate 109,661 of CAMLON010000001.1, forward strand.
GCTTATCTTTCCGACATGACTTTGCTTGATACGTCGCTGATCGTTCATGGATTATCCATTTTTACCCCCGGTCTTATTCCGGCAAGTCTTGACCATTCTATGTGGTTCCACCGTCCTTTCAGCCTTGATGACTGGATGCTTTATGATATTGAAAGCCCTAACACCAACGGGGCACGCGGTTTGGCTCAGGGTTATATTTACACACGTGACGGAAAATTGATTGCAAGTGTCGCACAAGAAGGGCTTATCCGCCTTGTGGAGCCAAAATCATAAAAGATAAAAGACGGGTGTAACAGCTATTAAACTATAAGCAAAGAGGCCGGTTTCATTTGTGTTCTTTGAACCGGCCATTGATTGTTCCAGTCGGGAAAGAACAGATTTCCGTTGTGGTTTCTCGACCTTATCCATTTGCGATATGGGGTGTGAAATTCCGCTCGTTAAAGCCCGTTTACCGGTGCGGCATTATATTCCGGTATTATTTTGCGGCATTATTTTCCGGTTTTATTTTATTGAATGGCAATATTTTAGCGAATGATATTGCCAAAAATAATGGCAGCTTCTAAAGCCGCCATTCCGAAATGGTTTTTTAAAAAAAGCTGTTTTATCGACTTCAACAAGGCGGCTTTTCCCCCCACAACTTTTCAATCCCGAAGATCGGGCAAATTGCGTATTCTATCAGGTTTAAAACCTGAAACAGCTTCCACTATATTTTGTTAAATATTTTGGCTTGACCGGAGCAGCCATTGCTCTCGTCTTTTCGGTGTCTTTCTTCCCGACGAACCGTCAAATCCCGAATTTTTTAGTGCCTCTACCCCAATTGGCATGAGACTTGAATAGCTTCATCGCGTGTCCGGAAATTTTCAGATTATTTCTGGTCGAAACCAAGCCGAGGAGAAGACAAGCCATGAAATTCATTTCTGCGATTATAAAGCCATTCAAGCTCGACGATGTGAAAGATGCACTTTTGAATATGGGTATTGATGGACTTACCATCACCGAAGTCAAAGGATATGGACGCCAGAAAGGCCATACCGAAATCTACCGCGGAGCCGAATATGCAATCAGTTTTCTGCCTAAAATAAAGATCGAAGTTGCCGTTCCGGCAGATCAACTTGATCGTGTATTGGAAGTCATTACGGAAGCAGCCCGCACCGGACAAATCGGAGACGGGAAGATATTCGTTTGGTCACTTGATCGAACCTTGCGCATAAGAACCGGCGAAACCGATGAAAATGCACTTTAGATGACAGTAAATCGGAAGCAAGTTGCCTAAAAAATATGCAAAATAATAAAATGATTATCATATGTGCGTTTTTTCACGCATAAATAACGGTTTAAAGCAATTGGCATGAAACTTGTTAGATATTGAAATAACCGAACGTGGTGCACGTTCTTTTCCAAATGGAGAGGTTTTATGGCGAGTTTAAAAAAATTGGTTCCAATGGCGGTCGGTGCATTTGCGTTAATCGGAGCGGATGCAGCTTTCGCACAGGAAGTAGAAACGGTGACCGAAGTTGTCACCGAAATTCCGGCAAAGATAGATTCTGGCGATACGGCATGGATGCTGGTTTCAACTGCATTTGTTCTGCTCATGACAATACCGGGTCTTGCACTTTTTTACGGCGGCATGGTGCGTAAGAAAAATGTTCTTTCAACAATGATGCAGAGCTTTGCAATATGCTGTCTTGTCAGCGTGATCTGGTTCGTTGTGGGCTATTCCTTCGCTTTTTCCGGAAAAAATCCATATTATGGCGATTTTTCACTCTTGTTCTTGAAGGGCATTTCGATTGACGACCTTAACGGAACATTTCCGACCTATCTTTGGGTTACTTTCCAGATGGCCTTTGCCATTATCACACCGGCATTGATTACCGGTGCATTCGCCGAGCGAATGAAGTTTTCCGCAATGTTGTGGTTTATGGGATTGTGGTCGATTTTGGTATATGCGCCAATTTGCCATTGGGTCTGGGGCGGCGGCTTTCTCGGAAAAGATGGTGTCCTCGACTTTGCCGGTGGTACAGTCATTCACGTTAACGCCGGTGTCGCGGGTTTGATTACGGCTCTTGTTCTTGGCAGACGGCAGGGTTATCGCACGGTCAATATGGCACCGCACAATCTTACTCTTTCGATGATTGGTGCTTCATTATTGTGGATCGGCTGGTTCGGTTTCAATGCCGGTTCTGCCGGTGCTGCAAACAAAGTTGCAGCCGTTGCAATGTTGAACACGCAAATTGCCACTGCTGCCGGTGCTTTATGCTGGATGATAGCCGAGTGGGCAGTATCCAAAAAGCCTTCGGTTCTGGGAATTATTTCAGGTGCAGTTGCCGGACTTGTTGCCATTACGCCGGCGGCCGGTTTTGTCGAACCGGGCGGTGCTATCATTATCGGCATCATTGCCGGACCGGTTTGCTATTTTGCTGCAGTATTCGTCAAACGTGCATTGGGATATGACGATTCGCTCGATGCTTTCGGTGTCCATGGTGTTGGTGGCATTATAGGAGCGCTGCTCACAGGCTATTTCGCTTCCGATATTTTCTTTACCGATCCGGAAGCCTATGCAAAAGTTTCAGTGCTCAATCAGGGTTTCGGTCTTATCGTGGCGATGATCTATACTGCAATTGTAACCACTATTATTCTTTACGTGGTCAAAGCTGTCATCGGTTTGCGCCCGACCAAACAACAGGAAATCGAAGGATTGGATATTTCCCTTCACGGCGAAACAATCCAGTAGAATTTTCTTAAAAACAACCCGAACTTTTGGCCCGCTTCAAAAAGCGGGCTTTTTATTTTGCCTGTCGTTTTTTCGATTGGTTAATAGCCCGTTAACTCTCTCGTTTTATAGTCACGTTTAAAAATTATCTTTCGGTCGTTTTCGGGTTTTCAGGTTAGGTTATGCGTCAGGAATCATCCCCTTTTGATTTAACCACAGATGGAGCTTATCAAAGCCCGCATCTGGTGGAGATGTTTTCCCGACAGATCGGATCTTTTATCGGCATCGGCATATTGATTTTAATCGGGCTTGCGGCGGCGGCTCTCGCAACATGGAATGTTGCCGACCCCTGTTTGAGTTATGCCAATGACAATCCGGTTACAAATATCATGGGATGGCCGGGTGCCGTCTTTGCCGATATTGCTATGCAATTTTTCGGGCTTGCAAGTGTCGCGGCTCTCCTTCCCCCATTTTTCTGGGCAGTACTTCTTATTGCCCAAAAAGATATAGGAAGGCTCGTACACCGTATATTCTTCTGGTTGATTTCCGCTTTCTGTTTTGCAGGCGTTATCGCTCTGGTTCCGCCTTTCGCACATTGGCCGATGCCTATCGGGCTTGGGGGTGTTTTTGGCGATAAAATTCTGAATTTTGCCTATCTGTTTTTAGGATCGCTTCCGGCTGTTGTTTCAACCTCGATTATTGCTGCGGTTTTAGGGCCTTTGGCATTCTGGACGGCAGCTATTGCGGGAGGCGTTGTAGGGCGTCGTAATCGCAAGAAAAAAGCAAAATCCAGACGCAAACAGGAAAACCGCCTGCAAATGAACGAAGATGAAGAACCGGCTCGCGCCTCGTTAATGGTGACGGTTCTTGGCGGAACGATGCACCTGTTCTATTTGCTCAGGGCTGAAATCGGCCGGTTGTTTCATCGCAAGGAGCCTATGTTTCCCCCTGTGCCGAATAATTTTGGCAACGGCTCTTCGTCAAGAGGCCGGATTGAACCGGATTTTTCTGCGCCCGATAGCGAACCGGACGAAATGCCATGGTCTGATCCGGAAGAAGAAGCCGCTGTTCCGCCTGAAGCCAAACGCAAAACGAAGTTGCATCAGGCAAACGGGTTTGAATTGCCAAATGTCGACTTTTTAGCCGAACCGGAACTGATCGACAAAAGTGACCTCCTCACGCCCGAAGCTTTGAAAGAACGAGCCGGTCAATTGGAAAGCGTATTGGAAGATTTCGGTGTCAAAGGGCAGATTATCAATGCGCGTTCGGGGCCGGTTGTGACCCTCTATGAATTTGAACCGGCACCGGGCATAAAATCGTCACGCATCATCGGATTGGCCGATGATATTGCCCGTTCGATGAGTGCCATATCGTCGCGCGTTGCTGTTGTGCCGGGGCGCAATGTTATCGGTATTGAATTACCTAACCCGAAGCGCCAGATCGTTTACTTGCGTGAAATCATTGCAACACGTGATTTTTATGAAAACAAAGCCAAACTCGGTCTTGCTCTCGGCAAGACAATCGGTGGCGAAGCAGTGATTGCCGACCTTGCCAAAATGCCGCATTTGCTGGTCGCCGGTACGACCGGTTCCGGTAAGTCGGTGGCAATCAATACAATGATCCTTTCGCTTCTTTACCGGATGACGCCGGAACAATGCCGGATGATTATGGTTGATCCGAAAATGCTGGAATTATCAGTTTATGACGGAATCCCGCATCTTTTGACTCCGGTCGTCACCGATCCCAAAAAAGCCGTTGTTGCGCTGAAATGGGCGGTTCGTGAAATGGAAGAACGCTATCGCAAGATGGCTAAAGTCGGCGTCAGGAATATTGACGGTTTTAATGAACGGGTGAGAGAAGCCGAACGTAAAGGCGAGCAACTTTCGCGCACAGTCCAGACCGGCTTCGATCACGAAACGGGAGAGCCGATTTACGAGACTGAAACGCTTGATCTTGCAACCATGCCTTATATTGTCGTTATTATAGACGAGATGGCTGATTTGATGATGGTTGCGGGCAAGGATATTGAAGGCGCTGTCCAGCGTCTGGCACAAATGGCACGCGCTGCCGGTATTCATGTTATCATGGCAACGCAACGTCCATCGGTCGATGTTATCACCGGTACAATCAAGGCCAATTTCCCGACGCGTATCTCGTTTCAGGTTACTTCAAAGATTGATAGCCGTACCATTCTTGGCGAACAGGGTGCAGAACATCTGCTGGGGCAAGGCGACATGCTTTTCATGATGGGGGGCGGGCGTATCCAACGTGTTCACGGGCCTTTTGTCGGGGATGAGGAAGTTGAACAAATCGTCCAGCATCTCAAAACGCAAGGGGCTCCAGACTATCTTGATGCCGTCACAGAAGAAAGTGACGACGACAGTGATGATGGCGTTTCCGGCGGCACAAGTCATTTCGAGGATTCGCAAGATCCTTACGATCAGGCGGTTGCAGTCGTTTTGAGAGATCGTCGCGTATCAACCTCTTATATCCAACGCCGGCTTGGCATTGGTTATAATCGCGCCGCTACAATCGTCGAGCGGATGGAAGAAGAGGGCTTGATAAGCCCTGCCAATCACGCCGGAAAGCGCGAAATTCTGGTTCCTGAAGAAGGTGAACATTTTTAAAATATTTGTTTTAAGTTGCGGGCGCGTTGCCGCTCGCCGCCAATGTCATAGTGACGCCACAGGTTACTGCAAGAATAAATGCAGGAGATAATGAATGACAAAAACATGCGCATCCACTTTCAAAGTTTTTTATACTGCTATTGCTCTTGCAACAGCCGCAGTCACGACGGCTACTATCATGACACCGCCAGCTTTTGCCCAGAACACCAATTTGGCTGCCCATGCACAGGATATTGCAAATCATTTTGCTGCAATCCAGACAATGACCGGTGATTTTATACAATTCAGTCCGAAAGGCGAAATGACCGAAGGAACATTTTATCTCGAAAGACCCGGTAAAATTCGCTTCAGTTATAAAAATTCGCCGGTGCGCGTGATTACAGATGGCAAATCGGTAGCGATCAATAACCGTAAACTTGATACATGGGATCTTTACCAATTGTCGCAGACACCCATGAAGATGTTGCTCGATACAAAAATTGATCTGTCAGATGGCAAATTATTGAGTGTCAGTCAGGATCAAGGGTCAACGACAATTATTCTTGCCGATAAGACATTGGGCAAAGGGCAAATTCGTATGATTTTTGATTCCAAAACTTATGAACTTTTGCAATGGACCATTGTCGACAAACAAAATCTTGAGACAACAGTACAGATTACCAATGTTCGTAAAGGCGTCAGATTTGCCAAAGGAATGTTCGATATTCCCTATCAAAGAATTTCTATGAAAAGGAACTGAAATTAACTTTGATAAGTTAAAGCCGGACAGTCAAAATATATAACCTGATTTTATAAATCTTATTATAATTTATGTAAAAACGGACATATCCATTCTACAAAAATACAGAATAAAAATTAATTAAAATTAAGTATAACAAGTTTTTATTTAAATTTTTTTGAATATTGCACTATGAATTTAATAAATATAGTTTTGAATTATTTTTATTATATTGATTCATTAAAAATAAGACCTGATATTTATTTATTAAAAGTCTTACCTGTTTTGAAAAGTCGCTCCCTATCACGGAAATAATTTTCCGGAATGGCCGGAATTCATGGCCTACTTCCGGTCAAGAAAATTCAGGAAACAATATGGTTCAGGCTAAAACTGGATTTTATCTCGTTTTGCGCTTAAAGAACCGGTAACCGCATTATTTCTCAATCAAGGTTCAAGTGTAATGAGTTTTTCAATTGCTACATGGAATATCAATTCGGTTCGTTTGCGTTTGCCTCTTGTGCTTCAACTTTTGCAAAAGGAAAAGCCGGATGTTTTGTGTTTGCAGGAAACCAAATGTCCCGATGATAAATTCCCGTATAAGGCCTTGCGTGCGGCAGGTTATGAACATATCGCTGTTCATGGGCAAAAAGGCTATCACGGTGTGGCAACCTTATCGTTGCGGCCATTCGAGGAGGTCGAGAAAAAGGAATTCTGTAACAAGCATGATTGCCGGCATGTTGCTGTCGTCATAAAGGCTGGTGACAAACATATCCGTATACATAATTTCTACGTTCCGGCAGGCGGGGATGAACCGGATCCCGAAATCAATCCCAAATTCCGTCATAAGCTTGATTTTCTGGAAGAAATGAAAGCCGTCAAAGCCGATATGGGCGACGGGCTTTCAAGCATTCTTGTAGGCGACCTCAATATAGCACCTTATGAAAATGATGTGTGGTCACATAAACAACTTTTGAAAATTGTCAGTCACACGCCGATAGAGACAAAAACATTGATTGAACTTTGTTCTCAAGGTGGTTGGGTTGACTTGATGCGCAAGAAAATTCCCGAACCGGAAAAAATTTTTACATGGTGGAGCTATCGGGCCAAGGATTGGGAGACATCAAATCGCGGGCGCAGACTGGATCATATCTGGTCATCGCCGGATCTTGTACCACATATGCAGGAAATGGAAATATTGACCGAGGCAAGAGGAATGGAAAAGCCGTCCGATCATGTGCCGGTTATCATGCGTTTCGACCTTGCTTGAAAAAACGGGAATTGTTTCTATAAAGTCCATTGATTTGGTTGAACATGAACAAAATTTCACGAGATTTTCGTTTCTGTTTATGAAATAAGAAGCGCGGGAAAAACGTTTTTTGACTGTATGGTTTTTTGATCGGAGCAGAAAAATAATGCGCAAATGCCGTTTGAAAACTGTCGGCCGATCAGCTCTTTTACTGGTTATTCTTGCCGGAGGGGCAATGCTTTCGGGCTGTCTTGTCGGCCCTGACTATCAAAAGCCTGTTTTCAAACTTGATGCCAAGTGGAGTTCCGATTCCCGTGAAACACCTTCATCACCGCCGGAACTGGCAAACTGGTGGCAAAGACTGAATGACCCCTTGCTTGATAAACTTGTGACGGATGCCATTGCCGGTAACAATGATGTCCAGTCGGCAAAAGCAAAAGTTCGCGAAGCAAGAGCAAGCTTGTGGCAGACGACCGGCACATTATTGCCAAGTATCGACGGCTCGGCTTCTGCCAATCGCAATAAATCTGCAGGCGGGCCTGAGCGCAGCCAGTATCGCGGCGGTCTTGATTCAAGTTGGGAAATTGATCTTTTCGGTGCCAACCGGCGGGCTGTTGAAGCTGCAAAATACGGTCTTGATGGTGCCAAAGAAGATATGCGTGCGACAATGCTGACCCTGATTGGAGATGTTGCAACCAATTATGCGGAAATACGCGGGCTACAACAACAAATAGCATTGGCTCAACGCACGGCAATTGCCCAACGGCGCACCGCACAATTGACGAAAGATAAATTTGCCGCCGGTGCGGTTTCCCAGCTTGATGTCTCGAATGCCGAAGGTCAGGCTGCCACCACCGAAGCCGGTATTCCGCAAATGCAGGCCAATCTTGCAACAACAATCCACCGTTTATCGGTTCTGACAGGACAAAGCCCGACAGCCCTTAATGATGTCATGGCAAAAGCGGATAAAATCCCTGAACCGAAATGGCCGATTCCGGCAGGTGTTCCTGCCGATATATTATTGACGCGTCCGGATGTTCGTCTGGCCGAGCGGCAATATGCGCAAGCAACTGCCCGTATCGGCCAGAAGGAAGCCGACCGTTATCCTTCATTGACATTGACCGGCAATATTTCAACGGCTGCGACCCAGCCGGGTGAACTCGGAAAAAGTTCTTCGATCAGTTGGTCGGCAGGTCCGGGTGTCAGCATACCGATTTTTGAAGGCGGGCAGAGAATGGCTGCTGTAGAGGTTGCCCGTGCCCAGCGTGACCAATCGTTTATCAATTATCGAAGCAGCGTGTTGACGGCATTGGAAGATGTCGAAAATGCACTCGTATCCATGAGCAAAGAAAGACAGCGCTCGGCTAAACTTGCCATTGCCGCCAATTCCTATGCCAAAGCATTGAGTTTATCACGCTCGCTTTACCAAAGCGGCAATACCAGTTTTCTTGAACTGTTGAATGCAGAACGTTCCCATTATTCATCCGAACAGTCGCTGATTGAAAGCCGCGTTTCGATTACCAAAGACTATATTTCGCTCATGAAAGCATTGGGTGGCGGATGGAATGGTGCGGTTGACGATAAAAAACCTGAAATTGTTGACGGCTATACAGGTCCTCACATCAGAAAAGTTGAAGCAGAGAGCAAAACGCGATGAAAGCAAAAAAAACAGTCACCATTATTATTGCTGTGATTGCACTGATCGTGCTTTTGATATTTATCCATTCGGTATTTTTCACCACGGCTGCGCCGACTTACATGACATCAAAAGTCAAAAGGGGAGATATTGAAGTCAGCGTTCTTGCAAATGGCACGATAAAACCGCATCGTCTTGTCGCTGTGGGTGCACGCGCGACGGGTCGTATTATTTCTTTGAAAGTAAAACCGGGCAGTGTTGTCAAAGAAGGCGATCTGCTTGCCGAAATCGATCCGACAACGCAGACCAACGATTTGAAAAGCAAGGAAGCAGCGCTTGCCAATTATCGTGGCAAACTTGCCGAGCAGGAAGCGCAACTCGTTCTTGCCAAACAGAATATGACCCGCCAGCAAACGATGATTTCGTCCCATGCGGTTTCCAAAGCCGATTTCGATGATGCCGATGCGCAAGTCAAAATCCGTGCGGCACAGATCGACCAGTTGAAAGCCCAGATTGTTCAAGCGGAAGTCGATGTCGAGACAGCCAAAGTCAATCTCGGTTATACACGCGTAACAGCGCCGTCCGATGGTACAGTTCTCGCCACAGTCGTTCAGGAAGGGCAAAACGTCAATGCTGTCCAGTCGGCTCCGACGATTGTTATTCTCGGCGATTTGTCGGTGATGACGGTACGCGCGGAAATATCCGAAGCCGATGTAATCAATGTCAAACCCGGTCAGGACCTTTATTTCAATGTTCTGGGTAATCGCAAGCGACACTATGAAAGCCGCTTGGAAAAAATCGAACCGGCACCGGAATCCATCCGCAATGATATCAGTTTCAATTCGTCGTCGACTGCTTCATCGAGTTCGTCAACGTCACAGGCCATCTATTATAATGGCACATTCAATGTGCCGAATGATGATGGTGTTTTGCGTACTTATATGACTGCGGAAGTCCATATTATTCTGGGGCGCGCTCAAAAAGTGCTGCTTATACCGAGTGACGCATTGAATGATGTTTCGGGCAACAAAGCTGTGGTCAATATTCTTGACAAGAATGGCAAGGTCGAAGCCCGCGACATTGAAACCGGATTGAATAATAAAGTCATGGTCGAGGTGGTTTCCGGACTTGAAGAAGGCGAAACCGTTGTAACCGGAGTGAGCAACGGCACTATGCCTTCTACATCCGGAAGCCGTCATCGTGTGGGGCCATTCTAAACTATGGAAAACACTCACAAAGATGCGGTCATTGTGCTTAAAGACGTTATCCGCGAATTTCCCGCGGGCGAAACCAATGTACGTGTCTTGAAAGGAATTGATCTCACCATCCATAGGGGCGAGATGGTGGCAATCGTTGGCGCATCGGGTTCGGGAAAATCGACCTTGATGAATATTCTCGGCTGTCTCGACCGGCCAAGTTCGGGAAGCTACAAGGTTTCGGGCAAAGAAACCTCGCAACTTTCCGCTGACGAACTTTCTGCGCTCCGGCGCGATCATTTCGGTTTTATTTTCCAGCGTTACCATTTGCTGGGGGAATTGACAGCACTCGATAATGTGGAAATTCCGGCGATCTATGCGGGGCGTTCCCCCGCCGAACGGGAAAAGCGCGCAACAGCGCTATTGGAACGTCTCGGTATGGGCGAGCGCATTACCCACCGTCCCGGACAACTTTCCGGCGGCCAGCAACAACGCGTGTCTATTGCCCGCGCATTGATGAATAATGGCGAGGTTATCCTTGCCGATGAGCCTACAGGCGCACTTGACAGCCATAGCGGCGAAGAAGTGTTGCGTATTCTGGAGGAAATTCACGCAGAAGGGCGCACGATCATTATCGTAACGCACGATATGTCAGTGGCCAAAAAAGCCGAACGGATTATCGAAATCAGCGACGGGGAGATTTTGTCGGATAAACCGAACCAGCCGACAGAAGTAGCCACCGGTCATGCAGACGAAGTCGCAACAGAAGTTGTCAGCAACAAAAAAATCGGACTCTTGAGATCATTTCTTGACCGCTTCCATGAAGCTTTCCGCATGGCCTTGTTGTCAATGAACGCCCATCGTATGCGGACGTTTTTGACGATGCTTGGTGTTATTATCGGTATTGCCGCCGTGGTTTCGATGGTTGCTTTGGGAAACGGTACGCAAAAACAGATTCTTGAAAATATCAACAGTCTGGGAAGCAATACATTGAATATCTTTGCCGGAAAAAGCTTTGCCGATATGCGTTCGGGTAAAGTCACGACACTGGTTGATTCCGATGCAATAGCACTTTCCGAACAACCTTATGCCGATGCGGTAACGCCGACGGTTACAACGTCGTCCACTGTCCGCTACGGGTCGATCGAATCGAACGTGACGGTCTATGGCGTGAGTGACCAATATTTCAAGGCACAAGGGGCAAAACTTGTTGAAGGGCGGTTGTTCGATTCGGAAAGTGTGCTTTCGCGTGCCACCGATCTTGTGGTTGAAAAGCAGGCCGTGCCAACGCTTTTTCCCGATAGCCATGAAAGCCCGATAGGCAAGGTGGTTCTGGTGGGAAAAGTTCCCACCCGTATTGTCGGTGTTATCGAGTTGCAGCAAATGGGGCCACCATCCGATACTTTGCAACTTTATTTGCCTTATACCACGGTGCAGACGCGTTTCCTCGGCAATAATACTGTTCGCTCGATTACGTTGAAAGTTGCCGATAATGTTGACTCACGTCTTGCGGAAGAGGCCGTCAAACGCTTCCTCGTCATGCGGCATGGCACTGAAGACTTCTTTATCCGCAATTCGGAAGAATTTCGTGAACAAGTCATTGCAAGCACACAAGTTCTAACTTTGCTTGTTGCCTCCATTGCTTTGATTTCTCTTCTGGTCGGGGGAATTGGCGTTATGAATATTATGCTCGTCACAGTATCCGAGCGTATCAATGAAATTGGTGTTCGTATGGCAGTGGGCGCGCGACAGAGCGATATTCTCCAACAATTTCTGATCGAATCTGTGCTTGTTTGTCTCATCGGCGGGGCTTTGGGGATTTTATTAGGACTTTCTGTCGGGTGGATTTTTGCAGTAAGCGGTGCGCCGTTTAAACTTGTTTACTCGACAGGTTCGATTATTATAGCTTTCATCTTTTCAACCCTCATTGGCATCGGATTCGGCTTTTTGCCCGCTCGTAATGCTTCAAAACTCGATCCTGTGGCCGCTCTCGCTCGCGATTAGTTTAGCCGATGGGCAATGGACCGGGTTGATAAATATTGGAACTTGAAGGAAGTCAAAAGTGTCAAAAACCACTCCGGCAACCGCCTTTCTCGATCACAATCATATCGCCTACGAGTTCATTACCTATCATTATGATCCACATGCAGACCGCGTTGGGTTGCAGGCTGCCGAAGCAGTCGGAGCAGATCCCGAAACGGTTTTTAAAACGCTGATGGTGAGCGTCGATGGCAAACCCCATGTTGCGGTTTTACCATCCGATCAGGAAGCCAATATGAAAAAGCTTGCTGCCGCTTTCGGTGGAAAACATGCCGAAATGTTGAGTGTTGAAGAAGCTGAAAAGCTCACCGGTTATAAAGTAGGGGGTATATCGCCTTTCGGACAAAGGCGGCATCTGCCTACGGTTTTTGAAGAAACGGCCGAATTGTTCGATAAAATTTATATCAATGGTGGCGGCCGCGGTTTTCAGGTGAAGCTGCGTTCGACAGATGCGATCAATGTCCTTTCAGCAAAAGTTGCCGATTTCAAACGTTGAACAATGACGATAGATTGTCACCGAGTATCACTTTGCCAATTGTTGAACATTTAGGCTTAAACGAAAATCGCTTCTATCAGAAATAGGCTCGCAACTCCGCACCGATAAATTTGATATATTCGCTTGCAAGCAGTCGTAATTCGCCCAATTGCCTGAGCAGGCTTTGTTCACCGGTTCCCTCGCTGATCGGATAGGCGATAAAGTCTATATCGGGCATCAAGCGATTCAATTCGCGTAAAGAACGCGGCATATGATAATCGTTGGTGACAATATAAACCTTTTGATAGTGATTTTTCCGGATCCAGTCGGTTGCTTCTTCCGCATTGCCCATTGTATTGATTGCTTCCCGTCCGAGATCCACACAGCATTGAAAGAGTTGCGGGTCGCTGTGGGTCACGCGTATCAAGGCCTGACTGTTGGTTGAAGGATTGACACCGCTGATGAGAAGCCGTCGACCCAATCCCTTGGCAAGCAGGTCAAGACCCGCTTCCATGCGACTTTCGCCGCCGGTCAACACAATTATTCCATCAGCCTCTGGTAACGGATCGGGTCGGGCAAGACGCGATACTTTTTCGCTGAAATAGAAAAAACCGCTACCGAACAGAATAATACAAACGAGAATAAAAATGCTGACGGGTGGAAGATGTTTGAAAAACCGTCTTTTCCAACGCAACAATTTTATCCGGCTTAAGCTTTTGTGCTCCGGTTCCGGATCGGAAATTTGTGCGTATAAAGTGTATTCGCTCATTGTCAGAACAGATCACTTTCCTTGCGGTCGATGGATTTCAACTGGCTTAGAATTGTCAGGCGGCTTGTGACCATAGTTAACAATGCAACAAAGCCGATTAAAATGAAAATCTTGATATAGCTTGAAAGCCCAAGACTGAAATGTCCGAATAATGCCGAAGCCTGATCGCTTCCGGGTGTTCCGGCAGCAAAACGGGTCCAGAACGAAAAAACGATAAAAATAACGATACTTATAAAACCGCCCAAAAATGCACCCTTCAGACCGGTCTTGAAAAAATGGAAGTCGAATTGGCGGGCAATAAAACCGGCTTCGGCACCAATAAAGTAGAGCACTTCGACAATGTGGGCATTGGCTGAAAGAGCACTGCGCGTTGCAAATATGATGGTGAGCGTCAATGCAGAAATGACAAGTGCCAATATAATCACGCCGATAATGATCGTTGCGTGCGCCATTGTAACAAGGCGATTGATCGCATTGCGGTGGTCATCGAAACTGCCACCGGGAATTTGTGTTGCAACGGCATCGCTAATCATACCGAAATCGGCTTTATTGGTATCATCGAGGGTCACGACGACAAGACGTGGAATAGGCAGTTCCTTCAGTTCCAAACCGGTTCCAAGCCAAGGCTCAAGCAAGCGCTCGGTTTGAGCGCGGTCAATGATTTGAGCTGATTTGACGCCCGGAAAACCTTGCACAAGTTCGACAGCATAATTCAGAGTTTTTTCAATATCCAGTCCGTCGGTCGGCCGGATTTGAATTGTTGCTTCGCGTGAAATCTGGTTTTCCCAGTTGTGTGCCGAATAGCCGATCAGGTCAACCCCGCCAATCGACAGGGAAGCAAGCAGTGTCATGATCGCAATGACAACAACAAGCGCTTGCCCTGCGACATCACTCGCCGGAACAATTGACGTTTGTCCGGAAACGTTTCGACCTTGCCACAATTTTCGTGAATTCGGGGATGGGGAAAGCTCAGTCATAGAGTTCGAGCCTTCCGTCATTGAGTATCATCCGGCGAGCATCAATCTGCTCCATCAGGTTGACATCATGGGTGGCGATCACCACAGCGGTTCCCGACCGGTTGAGTTCGATAAACAAGCGCAATAATCTGCGCGCAAGAACAGGGTCGACATTGCCTGTCGGTTCGTCCGCCAGCAATATTTCCGGCTGGTCGATCAATGCGCGGGCAATTGCCACGCGTTGTTTTTCCCCGCCGGAAAGTACAGGGGGCAACACATCCATCCGTTCGCCGAGCCCCACCCATTGAAGAAGTTCTTCGACCTCGGCGCGATAGGTTGCTTCTTCACGCCCCCTCACGCGTAAGGGAAGCGAAACATTTTCATAGGTTGTCATATGATCGAGCAGGCGGAAATCCTGAAAAACGATTCCGATTCGTTGGCGTAATTTCGGCATATCATGCCGTTTTAAAAGCGCGGTATCGTGGCCGAATATATTGATAAGACCGCGTGTCGGTTTTAATGCCAGAAACATCAAACGCAATAATGTGGTTTTACCCGCACCGGAAGGGCCTGTCAAAAACTGGAATGACCCGTGCGGAATATAAAAGCTTATATCACGGAGGACTTCCGGCCCCATGCCATAACGCAAGCCTACATTTTCAAAACGAATCACTGTTAATTAACCTATTCTGCCCGCACAAATATTTATCCGGTTTTTCTTTTTTAAATGTTGGTAACCGCCTTAATGGCAATCTTGATTGATCGTGGAAAGGTATCTTGACCTGACGCCACTCTTTTTCCTATCCTTAACGAATATGGTTAAGTCGCGGTTAAAATTTATTATTGGCAACAGCTTTCTTGGTAGAAGCGTCTGTGTTACCCCGCGGCCATAAATTTTTATATGGATAATAAAATGCCCGTAATTGATGGAAAGTCGATCGAAGTTCTTTTTTCGGAAGAAGAGATTGCCAACCGTAACCGCATCATAGCAAATGAAATTGCCGGAAAGAAGCCGGTAAACCTGTTGGTGTTACCGATTTTGAAAGGGTCATTTATTTTTGCTGCCGATCTTATCAGAGAGCTTCATCGCGCCGGTGTCAGTTCGTCTGTGGAATTTATCACAATTTCAAGTTATGGAGCCGGTCAGGAAAGTGGAGAAATAAAGCTTTTGCACGATTTCGATAGCGATATTACGGGGCGTGATGTTCTTTTGATCGACGACATTCTGGAATCGGGAAAGACGCTGAAATTCGTGCGGGATCTTTTGAAAACTCGCGGTGCAGGGCGTATTTTTATCGCTGCTTTGCTGGACAAAGCCATGCGGCGCAAAGCCGATATAGAGGCGGATTTTGTCGGTTTTCCTTGTCCCGATCAATTTGTTGTCGGATATGGAATGGATGCCGGCCATGCGTTTCGCCAGTTGCCTTATGTCGGGGTGCTTCAAAAATAGTGATTGCATCGAGAAAATTGAGGCGCTCACACAAAACCGGTGGCTCAAGGAAAAATCTGCCTGATTTTCAAAAGTTCTGGCAGTCAGTGTCTTCTAGTAAACGTTGCAGTCATCTTCCGGTTACGACTTTCGGAATTTCATCGGAAAATCATTTATTTTATGATTCGGATTAAACACACTTTAGCGAATTGTCCGGTTTTAAAGAGCCTTCGTGCGTAATAATCGGGATTAAAAGGTCGGATTTAAATGCATTTGAAGGCCACAAACCGTTTTTTAAGGCTCGCAAGAATCAATTGTTGTTGAAAGATTGTTGCAGAATAAAAATGGTGAAGTGAGCGAAACATCATTTGAAGAAGTTTCAGACGGCGGAAGCAATGAGGTTGTTACCCTGTTCACCAAGCGATTTTGAAGTTTTACCCGAATAATTGTTGATTTTTATGTGTTCCCTTTATTGAGGAGGGAAATTATCCGGTGTACGGGGCGCTGAAAGCTCGAAGGAAAAACCTTCGGGAGCATAACTCAGATTGGCATGTCCATTAAAACGGGCGGGCAAAAGCCGTGTAATCAATTTGCTACCGAAGCTCAATTTGGTTGGCGCATGAACTGTCGGACCACCTCTTTCGCGCCAGGAAAAATGGAACTCGTTTTTATCAAGTGTCCAGATAATTTCTATAATTCCGGTTTTTGACGAAAGTGCCCCATATTTGACGGCGTTGGTACTCAATTCATGAAGTGCCAAAGCCATGGAAAGAGCTGTTTGTGGTGATAAGGCAACCGGTGGGCCGGATACAACAAACCGGTTTTTGGTTTTGTCGTGAATATCAAGGCTGCTTTCGACAATTTGTTTGAGGTCGGCACTATTGGTTGCGCCTTGCGTCAAAATATCCTGCGCATGTGCAAGTGCATTCAGCCTCACAGAAAAATCCTGCAAAGCTTTTGTCATTGATGTTGCTTCGGTCAGCGTCTGATTGGCAATGCTTTGCACAATTGCCAAAATATTTTTAACCCGATGGGCAAGCTCGCTGGAAAGAATTGCCTGCTTTTCCTGCGCTTCCCGTCTTTCGGTAATATCTTGCAAAACGCCCAAGATCCGGTGTTTCATAGACTTGCCGACATCTTTAGGTGCGGCTTCTGCCCAATAGCCGATCCAGCGTAATTGTTTGGTATCAGCCCTTTTGATCTGGAACTCCAGATGCGTAATCAGGCTTTCGTCCTGCCGTGTTTGCAACATCTGCTTTGCAATTTGTCGTGGACTATCCACAATCACAGAATAAAAGTCATCGAGTGGAAGTTCGGAACTTTCTTTAAAACCGAGTAGCTTCAAAAATTGCGGTGTCGCCTCGATCATATTGCGATCACGATCAATTTCAAATGCGCCAATACCGGCTGCCTGTTGAGCCAGTCGTAGACGTTCTTCACTCAGACGCAATGATTCGGAATGTAATTGTTCGTCGGTCCGGTCACGGACAATTTTTAAAAAACCTTGTTGTTTTCCATCATCGCTATAAAGAGCTTGCAGGTCACCCGATGCCCAGAAAGTCGTACCGTCTTTTCTTTGGTGGAAACGTTCAACGGCATCAATCCGATGAAGACTCGCCATTTGTTGGCGGGTTTCGGGTAGCTTGTTCAGCCGGTCTTCTTCGGTGAAGAGAATGTCCAGCGGCTGACCGATTACTTCTCCAGGTTTCCAGCCGAACAGTTTTTCTGCACCCGGACTCCAGCTCACAATCAGCCCATTCATATCCGCCGTCAATATTGCATAATCCAAGGCATTGTCGAGAATAAGTTGGTTACGCCACTCCTGTTTTTCAACACGTTTCATCGTGATTACACAGACTCCGTTTCAATAACCCGAAAATACAATCATGTACCTGAAGGCCTTTAGCGTCATCCCGCTTTTCCCATGAAAAATTATATCATTGAATAGCAGCTTTGTTAACTGTTTATCATGCGAGTTTATTTGAAAATCAATGATAAAAATTTAGACAGATAACTTATTAAAGGCTATTTTTCGGTTACCGGCTGAAAGACGCAGTGTATATTCACCGGATAGGTTCTGTCCCCCTTGCAATTTTCAATTCAGCTTCTTCCGGAAAAAATTAATATTTTTTGATTCTTATAGTGTTTATATTTCTATTTTTGATTTTATTTGAAAGTATTGAATTGATAAAACATATATCATTCTTTATTGTAAAAATTTTGTAAATTTAAACAATTTAAATATATATTATGTAGAAATATTTTGTTTTTTTCGTAATTAAAAATAGATATGAATTTTATATTATATAGATAACATTTTATATTTTATATAAGAATGAATTCAAATTTTTAGTGCCGGTGCGATTAGCTTTTTTCCAACGATCCGCATAGAGAGTGTATTTGTCGCCAACAAGTTGAAACATGCCAACAAGTTGAAACATGTAAATGTTGTTCAACATCATCATGATTATTGCAACATTGGTAACAATATTGTCGATGAAACAAATGGCATCAACTTCTCATCGTTTAATAGCGAATGAACGCGATCATTTTTCGCGCAACAATGTAACCCGTCGCCACCGGCAGGCAAAACCTTTGCGTTCTCTCTCATCCGGAAAAATCCCGATTTGCTTGACATTCGAGTAGTCGCTCATCGGGGAAGTGACAATTTATCAGGCTTGAAAATAACATAAAGCGGCCTGAATTCTTATCCTTATATACGGGATTTGTTTTTCATACGTTTGTTTTTATTGCCAAATATAAATAGTGAAACTCTGCTAATATGTTTGACAATAGACCTTACGCATGTTGAGTTTGAAGTTATAAAAAGAAACGGCAGATCAAAGTCCGATCTTGTTCTTTGGTCATTGCACCGCAGACAATTGTGACTGTTTCAAAAGTGGCGTTCTGTAGTGGAAGGATTTGAAAATGGTAACAAAAAAACACGGACGTTATGATTCTTATCTCGAACAGGCACGTAACCTTCCTCCTATTAAAACGGCTATCGTTCATCCCTGTTCAAAAGAAGCAATGCTTGCAGCCATCGAGGCCTGGCAGGAAAAATTTCTGGAACCGGTTCTTGTCGGGCCGGAAGCTAAAATTCGTAATGCCGCAAAAGAAGCCGGTGTTGAAATTGAAGGCTTGGAAATAGTACCGACCGAGCACAGCCACGCGGCAGCCCAGAAAGCGGTTGAAATGGCAGCAGGCGGAAAAGTTCAGGCGCTGATGAAAGGGTCGCTTCACACCGATGAACTTTTGGGCGCTGTGGTAAGCGCACAATCCGGGTTGCGGACAGAGCGTCGTATCAGTCATGTTTATGCAATGGATATTCCTGCTTATCCCAAACCGCTTCTTATTACCGATGCGGCAATCAATATTCGTCCCGATCTTGATGACAAACGCGATATTATCCAGAATGCGGTTGATCTCATGCGCATTCTGGGGCTTGAAAAGCCTCTGGTAGCCGTGCTTGCTGCGGTGGAAACGGTCAATTCAAAAATGCCCGCTACACTTGACGCGGCAGCTTTGACTGTTATGTCGATGCGCGGACAAATCACCGGCGCCATTGTTGACGGGCCGTTGGCATTCGACAATGCAATCAATTTGAAGGCCGCCGAAATAAAGGGCATTGTTTCACCTGTGGCCGGTAAAGCCGATATTCTTCTGGTACCGGATCTTGAAGCAGGAAATATGCTTGCCAAACAATTGATGTATTTTGCCGATGCCGGTGCGGCCGGACTGGTTCTCGGTGCGCGTGTTCCCATTATTCTTACCAGCCGATCGGATAAAGTGGCCGTGCGGCTTGCGTCTGCAGCACTTGCAAAAATCATGGTCGAGCGGCGGTTCAAGTTGGAGAAGGCGCATCATGAATAACCGGATCATAACGTTCAATTCCGGCTCTTCATCCTTGAAGGTGGGGCTTTATGAAAATAATAATGGCCACGCGGAACAATTGGGTAAAGGTTCTATTGATCTTAGGCGCAATTGCTTTTCTTTTCGTATTGAAAAAACCGGCGAACAAATAGCGGCTTCACCGCTTCCTGAAAAAG
The DNA here is from genome assembly GCA_946481695.1 of uncultured Bartonella sp. The sequence goes on from CAMLON010000001.1 coordinate 129,512, forward strand.
CCGATGACAAAGAAATGCTCGGCCGTGTTTTCGGTTGGCTGACCGAAAGAATGGACATCGGAGATATTAAAGCGGTCGGTCACAGGATTGTTCATGGGGCCGATATTTTCAGGGATGCCTGTATCGTTAATGATAAGACGCTTGATTATATGGAATCACTTATTCCGCTTGCACCGCTTCATCAACCGGCAAATCTCCGGCTGATTTATCTTGTTAAAAAACTTTATCCCGCACTTATGCAAACGGCCTCTTTCGATACAGCCTTTCATCAGGGGCAGAGTGACCGGGTGAGACGTTTTGCCATTCCCCGCATTCTGCATAACCGCGGCATCAAGAAATATGGTTTCCATGGGCTTTCCTACCACTATATTTCGGAACAACTGCCAAAATTGCCAAAAGATGTCAGAATAAAAAATGTCGTTGTGGCACATCTTGGAAGCGGTGCCAGTCTTTGCGCATTGAAAAATCAACAAAGTGCCGAAACGACCATGAGTTTTACAACGCTTGACGGTGTGCCTATGGCAACGCGTTGTGGGGCGTTGGATGCGGGGGTTCTCATTCATCTCTTGCGTAACAAGCGTCATAGTGTCAGTGACATGGAATATATGCTTTACCATTCGAGCGGCCTACTCGGTATGTCCGGTATCAGTGCCGATTGTCGTGATCTGGTGGCGTCGAAATTGGAACAGGCAAAACAGGCTCTTGATGTTTTTACCTTGCGTATTGCGCAGGAAATCGCACGTTTGGCGGTAACTTTGGAAGGGTTGGATACAATTATTTTCACCGCCGGTATTGGTGAACACCAACCTGAAATTCGCGAAGCGGTTTTGGAACAATTGCGATGGATGGGCATCGAGATTGACTATCAAGCCAATAATGCCAATCAATCACGGCTAACAACGCTTGATAGCCCAATTGCCGCGTTCATAATCCCCACGGATGAGGAACAACGCATTGCCGACGATGCAGCCCGCCTCATGACGGAAAATGGAAAAAAGTGACGCCGATTTTTCGGTATAACGTTTTTTTTGAAGCACGACTCCGGTCGCTATGTGTGTTTGATGTGTTGAACAACAAAACAATTATTCAAAACCTGACATAGGCTGTTTTAAATCGTGATGGCCTTGTTCAATTTCAGACAGTACCGTCGATTTCAGACATAAGCGTAAATTCCAGATATAATCTTCAATTTTAAACATGGTCTTCGATTTCGGGTATAACCGGCAATGTCGAAGATTGAATTGCGCGCATGAAACGGTGCTTACGTTACCGGCTTTTTGTGCATTTTATAATTTTCGATTTTTTTAAAAATTGAACCGGATCGACACGTTCACGGGGATCATTCCCGGATGATGGTTTCATGAAAATCAATAAGCGAATTTTCAGCCGCCCATGCACTTCATATCTTTTTGAAATTATAAGCGTGACTATTTCGCAGGCTCTGCATTCTGTCATGAATTTTGCGCATTTATGACCGGTTTGGTCGTTGATTGCAAGTTATGTTGCAATACACATCGGCTGCCAATGCGCCAGAGAATACAATATGCCAGAGAATACAATGCGGGAAAGGGAACACAATGTGCGAAAGGGAACACAATGTGCGTAAATGATATTATGTGCGCAAGCGATACAATGAAGGGGATATGCAAGTGCAAGCGCCACAGGCGATACAATGCGCGCGATACTCAAGTGCGTTTAACCGCCACGGGCGAAAAAAGCGTTGCTATTCAGCCAATTGGTGCGCCCGTGAGCGATTGTGGTCAATATAACCGGAATTATCCGGTGATTTTGTTTTAAACCGGCTTCTTGTTCAAACGGTTGGCTATCAGATCTTCAACAACTTGTGGTTCGGCAAGTGTTGAAATGTCGCCTAAATTTTCAAATTCGTCTTCGGCGATCTTGCGTAAAATTCTTCGCATGATTTTGCCTGAACGCGTTTTCGGCAGACTCGGTGCAAACTGGATTTTATCGGGTGTGGCGATCGGTCCGATTTCGTTTCTGACATGTTTGACAAGGTGCTGGCGCAATTCGTCAGTCGGTGCAACACCCTCCATCAATGTTACATAGCAATAAATTCCTTGTCCTTTGATCGGGTGCGGATAACCGACAACCGCAGCTTCGGAAACGCTGTGATCGGAAACAAGTGCCGATTCGACTTCGGCTGTTCCAAGGCGATGGCCAGAGACATTGAGAACATCATCGACACGACCGGTTATCCAGTAATATCCGTCATGATCCCGCCTGCAACCGTCGCCGGTAAAATATTTCCCCTTATAGGTAGAAAAATAGGTTTCGACAAACCGGTTATGATCGCCATAAATGGTTCGCATTTGGCCGGGCCACGAATCGATAATGCACAAATTACCGTCATTTTCGCCTTCCAGTACTTCACCTTCATTATCAACCAGTTCGGGTTTGACACCAAAAAACGGGAGTGTTGCCGATCCCGGTTTGAGGTCGGTTGCACCGGGTAAAGGCGTAATCATGTGACCACCGGTTTCGGTTTGCCACCATGTGTCGACAATCGGGCAACGCTCGTCACCGACTTTATTATAAAACCAGTTCCACGCTTCCGGATTGATCGGCTCGCCAACCGAACCAAGAATGCGCAATGATGTCCGTTTTGACCGTTCGACATATTCGTCACCGGCTCCCATCAATGCACGTATGGCGGTCGGAGCTGTATAGAGGATGTTGACCTTGTGCTTGTCGACAACTTCCCAGAAACGTGCCTGATCGGGAAAATTGGGTACGCCTTCAAACATAAGGGTTGTCGCGCCATTACATAACGGCCCGTAAACCAGATAGGAATGTCCGGTCACCCAACCGACATCGGCAGTACACCAATAAACCTCGCCTGCATGATAATCGAACACATATTCATGCGTCATTGCTGCATAAACAAGATAACCGCCGGTTGTATGAAGAACACCTTTCGGTTTACCCGTCGAACCGGATGTATAAAGGATAAAAAGCGGGTCTTCGGCTTTCATGCGCGCTGGCGGGCATTCGGGTTTCGCATTGGCCATTTCTTCATGATACCAGAAATCGCGACCGGGCGCCCAGCCGATCTTGCCGCCTGTTCTGCGTACAACCATCACCTGATTGACCAGAACATATTGGCGTGCGGCAATGTCTATCGCGTGGTCGACATTTTCTTTCAAAGGAATGGGCTTGCCACCACGTACGCCTTGGTCGGCCGTAATGATAAAGGTCGATTCGCAGTCGACAATACGTCCGGCAAGCGCTTCCGGCGAAAAGCCTGCAAAAACAACTGAATGGACAGCGCCGATACGTGCACAGGCGAGCATTGCATAAGCGGCTTCAAGGATCATGGGGAGATAGATTGTAACCCGATCACCTTTTTTCACGCCACGTTTTTTTAAAATATTGGCGAAACGGCAAACATTGTCGTAAAGCTCTTTATAGGTGACTTTTTTATCAATATAGGGGTTGTCACCTTCCCAGATCATGGCGACCTGATCGCCACGACTTTTCAAATGTCTGTCGATGCAATTATAACTGACATTGGTAACACCGTCTTCATACCATTTTATTGATACTCTTCCGCGAAAACTGGTATTTTTCACTTTTGTAAAAGGTTTGAACCAATCAATACGACGGCCATGTTTCGACCAGAATGCATCGGGATCTTTTATGCTTTCATCATACCATTGAAGATATGTTTCACGATCAATCAGGGCATTTTTCTTGATATTACTAGATACAGGATAGACTTTATCCGACATCTTCTCCTCCTTTCGTGCTGCAATTCTCCTCACGCAACACTTTCTTTATGAAATATCCATTTGTGATGGGTATTTGATATTTACATTAAATGGTATCGTCGGCTTCTTGGAAGTCTTAAAATGATGTTTTTAAAAAACTTATCGTGAATGATTAGAAAAAATCGAAGTAAAATAATTAGAAATTGTCAATTTTTGTTTCTTTTTTACTGAAAATATTCGCCAAGGCATCGATTTTGAAAGACCGGGCAGTAGTTAAAAACAATGAAGTCGTGGCACTTCATGTTGTGTTCGGTATTTGAAAGGAAAATGCTATGTTGGATGAAAAGCTGATACTCTCGCGTGAAGAGGCATTAAAAAGTGGAACCGATGGTTCATCACAAAAATCAGGTCATCAGACAGCAACCGGATCTGCTTCAAAGGCTCAATTGAAAAATCCGCTGGATGCCTATTCACGCCCGCCCTATTCGACGGAAAAACAACAAGCTCCCGGACTTGCATCAAAGTTGACACCACTCGCCGATCATGGCGAAAAAACTTACAAAGGGTCGGGTAAACTTTTAGGCAGAAAAGCCTTGGTTACAGGTGGTGACAGCGGCATCGGGCGAGCGGTTGCAATAGCTTTTGCGCGTGAAGGTGCCGATGTTGCAATCAATTATCTGAAAGAAGAAGAATCAGACGCGCAAGAGGTTATCGAACTTATCGAACAGGCAGGGCGCAAAGGATTTGCAATTCCCGGTGATCTGACCGATCGGCATTTTTGTGAAAAATTGGTCGAGGAAGCAGTTCAAAAACTGGGCGGCCTTGATATTCTGGTGAATAATGCCGGCCGTCAACAGGCGGTGGAAGCTCTTGCCGATCTCACAGACGAATCTTTTGACAAGACGATGAAAACCAACATTTACGCTCCTTTCCGTGTAACAAAAGCTGCATTGCCACACATTCCGGCAGGTGGTTCCATCATTATTACGTCTTCGATTCAGGCATTTGACCCGTCTGCTACCTTGTTTGACTATGCACAAACCAAGGCTGCCAATGTTGCTTTTGCCAAATCGCTGGCAAAACAACTGGCTCCGAAAGGCATTCGCGTCAATGCTGTTGCCCCCGGCCCCTTCTGGACACCATTGCAACCTGCCGGTGGCCAGCTTATGAACGCCTTGCCGCAATTCGGCTCCGAAACACCTTTGAAACGTGCCGGACAGCCGGTTGAAATTGCACCCCTTTATGTTTTGCTGGCATCAGAAGAAGCGAGCTATTGTTCTGGCCAGGTCTTTGGTGCGGCCGGTGGAATCGGCATGGATAGCTGATTATTGGTGAGAAATCGGCGGACGATGACCGAATATTGCCGAACCGACGCGCACACTCGTGGCACCGAAGGCAATGGCTGTTTCATAATCCGCCGACATTCCCATCGACAGTTTTTCCACTCCCGCCTCTTTTGCCAATTTTGCAAGAAGGGCAAAATAGGGGCCGGGATTTTCACCAACCGGCGGAATACACATCAAGCCGACAATATCAAGATGATGGTCGTTTTGGCAATGTTTGACAAATTCGACTGCCTCGTTCGGGGCAATACCGGCTTTTTGTGGCTCTTCCCCGATATTGACCTGCACATAGCAGGCGAGCTTCCGGTTTTGTTTTAACATTTCTTCTTGAAGAAATTTTGCAATTTTTTCTCTGTCAACCGTTTCGATCACGTCAAAAAGCTGGACTGCTTCTTTTGTTTTATTTGATTGCAACGGCCCGATGAGATGGAGTTTGAGATCAGGAAATTCGTCGCGCAATTGCGGCCATTTGCTTTCTGCTTCCTGAACACGGTTTTCGCCGAAAACACGTTGTCCAGCTTCAAGAAGCGGGTGAATATCTTCAACTCCGAAAGTTTTTGACACAGCGATAAGCTGAACGTCATCAGCCGCACGTTTTGCATCATGGCACGCTTTGACGATATTCTCTTTGACTTTTTGCCATTGTGCAATAACCGCATCCATAGTCATTTTCCTTTCTTCATCAATTTTAATGAATAAAAGCGCATAGAAATGGTTGACGCTTTCCTTAATCCGTGGTGAAGCACGTATTGAGTTTTTTGACTACATTTTGCAAGAGTATAATTGTAATGGCAACCGAACGCTACAATCCACGCGCGACAGAACAGAAATGGCAATCAATCTGGGTTGAAAAAGAAGTTTTCAAAACCGACAATGACGACCCGCGCGAGAAGTATTATGTGTTGGAAATGTTTCCCTATCCATCGGGACGCATTCACATGGGGCATGTACGCAATTATGCGATGGGGGATGTGGTTGCCCGTTATAAACGCGCCCGCGGATTTAATGTTTTACATCCGATGGGGTGGGATGCTTTCGGCATGCCGGCGGAAAATGCCGCTATGCAACATAAAGTTCACCCGAAAGACTGGACCTATCAGAATATTGCTTCCATGAAAAAGCAACTGAAATCCATGGGGCTTTCTCTCGACTGGTCGCGCGAGTTCGCAACCTGCGATGTTGAATATTATCATCGCCAGCAGATGCTTTTTCTCGATATGTATGAAAAAGGGCTTGTTGATCGTAAAACATCCAAGGTCAATTGGGATCCGGTCGATCATACAGTGCTTGCAAACGAGCAAGTCATTGACGGGCGCGGCTGGCGTTCGGGTGCTTTGGTCGAACAGCGTGAGCTTACGCAGTGGTTTTTCAAAATCACCAAATTCAGTCAGGAACTTCTGGATGGTTTGAACGGTCTTGATGAATGGCCGGAAAAAGTGCGTGTTATGCAGCGCAACTGGATTGGAAAATCCGAAGGTGCGCTGTTGCGCTGGGAAATCGCCAAGGAAACGCCGATAGACGGTTTCAGTGAAATCGAGTGTTTTTCAACCCGCCCCGATACGATATTCGGTGCTTCGTTTATCGCTATTGCTGCCGATCATCCGCTTGCCCGCAAACTTGCCGAAAAAAATGCGAAACTGAAAGATTTTATCGACGAATGTCACCGGAAGGGAACTTCGACAGCCGAGATAGAAACAGCCGAGAAAAAAGGCTTCGACACCGGTTTGAAAGTGGTTCATCCATTCGATGATAAATGGGAAATACCCGTTTATGTCGCCAATTTCGTTTTGATGGAATATGGTACAGGGGCAGTTTTCGGCTGTCCTGCCCACGATCAACGCGATCTTGATTTTGCCAATAAATATGAATTGCCGGTACGTCCGGTTGTTTTGCCAGAAGGTGCGGACCCCGACAGTTTTGTTGTAACGGAAGAAGCCCATACCGAAGACGGCGTTATGATTAATTCCGGTTTTCTTGACGGATTAAAGCCGAAAGCCGCATTTGAAGAAGTTCTCAAACACTTGTCAGGCCAGATGTTGAACGGTCGTCCGCAAGCCGAGCGGAAAGTTCAATTCCGCCTGCGTGACTGGGGTATTTCGCGCCAACGCTATTGGGGGTGCCCGATTCCGATTATCCATTGTGATGATTGCGGGGATGTACCGGTTCCGCGTGCCGATTTACCGGTAAAATTGCCTGATGATGTCACATTCGACAAACCTGGTAATCCGCTTGATCGCCACCCGACATGGAAATTTGTCAAATGCCCGCATTGTGGCAAGCCGGCACGGCGGGAAACCGATACGATGGATACTTTTGTTGATTCCTCGTGGTATTATGCCCGCTTTACTGCGCCACGGGAAAATGAACCGACAAACAGGGAGGCGATCAGGAAATGGTTGCCGGTCGACCAATATATCGGTGGCATCGAACACGCAATTTTGCATTTGTTGTATTCGCGCTTTTTCATGCGGGCAATGAAAATGACCGGCCACGTCAATGTTGACGAGCCGTTCAAAGGGCTATTTACGCAAGGCATGGTGGTTCACGAGACCTATCATAACAAGGAAGGTTGGGTTGCACCTGCCGATATCCGGATTGTAGAAAAGGATGGTGTGCGTCGTGCGACACTTCTCTCCGATGGCAGTCCGGTAGAAATCGGTTCAATCGAAAAAATGTCGAAGTCGAAGAAAAATGTTGTCGACCCTGATGATATTATTTCTTCCTATGGTGCTGATACCGCACGGCTTTTCATGCTGTCCGATTCACCGCCCGAACGCGATGTTATCTGGACCGAAGCAGGAGCAGAAGGTGCTCACCGTTTTGTGCAACGTGTCTGGCGGTTGATTTCGTCAAGTGCCGAAATATTGGCACATGTCAAACCGCAAGCCGGAACAAAGGGTGCAGCACTTGATATTTCCAAAGCGGCGCATCGCACACTTGCGAAAGTGGCCGATGACATTGAAAAGCTTGCTTTCAACCGCGCTGTGGCGCGCCTTTATGAACTCGTCAATAAACTCGCTCCGGAGTTACAGAATCTGGAACAAGCCGATGACGAAAAGAGGTCGGCACTCAGACAGGCTCTGGATTTCTTCATCATCATGATTTCGCCAATGACTCCGCATCTGGCGGAAGAATGTCATGCTGCTTTGGGAGAGACCGATCTGGTTGCCAAGATGTCCTGGCCACACTACGACCCTGCTTTAATTGTGGATAACGAGATAACTATCCCGATCCAGATTAACGGGAAAAAGCGTGGTGATTTGACAATTGCACGCAATGCGGATCAATCTACCATCGAAAAGGCTGTTCTTGCGCTCGATTTTGTGCAATCAAATCTGGCAGGCAAGAAGCCGAAGAAAATAATTGTAGTTCCACAAAGGATCGTCAATGTTGTTGCCTGACCGTATTCTACATAGCATCAGACCTTTAACAACTGCTGTACTATTGGGGACAACGCTTGCTATATCGGCTTGTACTGTCCAGCCGCTCTATCACGGCGACGCGAATGGTACGGCGCAACTTAATGTTTCGCCGTCTATCCGCTCGAAATTGTCTGGCGTTATTATTGACGCACCAACTGACCGGTTTAACCAGTTGGTTCGTAACCGGTTGATTTTCTTGTTAAATGGTGGAGCAGGTGAGCCATCCGCGCCGACTTACCAACTGTCGCTTGGAACAAGTTATTCTGTTCGTACGGCTGTCCAGATGGATATTGGCGATTCGACCGATCGTACGGGCCGTGCATCTGCCGGTGCTATTGATGGCCGTTCAAGCTATGTTCTTAAAGATATGAAGAATAAACCGCTTGCCAAACGCACACGGACTGTCAGTGCCTCGTTTGACCGTCCTCGTCAGGAATATGCAAACTTGCAAGCCGAAGAGGATGCCAAGAAGCGTGCAGCAGAAGAGCTTGCCGAACAGATCTTCCTGTCTCTGGCTCAGGACGTATCGAAGTTGAAGTGATTCGTTGTTCCGGCAGGTGAAAAATCTGCCGGAATTTTTTAATTCTATTCCGGTTGTTTTGTTTATATCATTGCGAAACACTGTTCTATTACAAATCGCCATCCGGAATTCGAGCGCTCTTGTTGTTCTGTTGAATTCGATAATTTTTTAACTTTTTGGATTGGCGTTATCCGCTTCTATCGTAAGTGTTGAAGAGATTGACGAAAAATCGACGCCTTTTCCTTGGTCGATATTTTGTGGAATTATTCGTTTAACCGGATGCATTCATTTATACTCACACTTATAGAGCCATATGCGACATGTGCGAGTATAGCGGTTTGACAAAACGGTCTTACTTGCCATGCAGTCTTATATGTCATGGCGGATATAATCATCTTCCGGTTCATTCGGGTTGTTGTTTTTTTTAAGAAAATATCCGGATGACAATATATGATATGAACAGGAAAAAGCCCGATCATTCAATCATATGTTTGGTCAAGGACTCAAACAATCGTTCATAAAACGGGTTTCAAAATTGGATGGATCGCATTTTTCATGTTAGCGGATAATATAAACCGGATAAAATAAAAGCATTGGAAAATCGCTTTTTCCAATGCTTTTGTTTGGCCGCAAATCGGGCTTTCAATTGTTATTTGTCTTTGTTGAAATCGTGGCTCAGGCAATGGTCTGGCCGGTTTTTTTCCAATCATTCATGAAAATTTCAAGACCTTTATCGGTCAGCGGATGTTTTATCAGCAATTTCAAAATTGAAGGTGGAATTGTCGCGACATCGGCACCGATAAGGGCGGCTTCCTTGACATGATTGACCGTGCGGATAGAGGCGGCAAGAATTTGGGTTTTAAAATCATAATTATCAAAAATTGTACGGATTTCACCAATCAGATCCATGCCGTTCAATCCGATATCGTCAAGCCGTCCGATAAAAGGTGAAACATAGGTTGCACCGGCTTTGGCTGCAAGCAATGCCTGAGTGGCTGAAAAACATAAAGTCATATTGGTTTTCAGTCCTTTTCCGGCCAGAGTCTTACAGGCTCTCAATCCGTCAAATGTCATCGGAAGCTTGATGCAAATATTGTCGGCTACTTTTGCCAATATTTGCGCCTGTTTCATCATTCCGTCAAAATCGCTGGCGGTCACTTCCGCTGATACAGGCCCGTCTACGAGTGCACAAATCTCTTTTGTTACTTCGATAATATCCCGACCGGATTTCAAAATAAGGGAAGGGTTGGTTGTGACACCGTCAACAAGTCCGAGATTATTGAGTTCCGAAATCTCTTCGATAATAGCAGTATCAACAAAAAATTTCATGTTTAGACTCCCAAGTTTTCCGGTACGATCCGGCATTTGGCAATTGCTATGATTTTGCTGTTATGGTCCATTGTTTTATGTAAAAGCAAGTCCAACATGTTACGAGCGATGATAAAAAACGAATCAAAGACACCAAAAACCGTTTCAGTGTTGGTACCGATGCCGGCAGAAACAGCTTATAGCTATTCTGTGCCCGACGATATGAATGTAACTGCCGGATCGATTGTGCGCGTGCCTCTGGGGCCAAGAGAAGTGGCCGGTCTCGTGACCGATGAAGCAAACAGCAGTAACAAAGTGGCAGCAAAAAAATTGCGGCCGATTTCCCGATTGTTCGATTGTCCGCCACTTTCTGCGGATATGATGCGCTTTATCCATTTTGTTTCGGATTATACTTTGTCCCCTCCGGGGATGGTGGCTCGTATGGTTTTACGGGTTCCGGCGGCATTTGATCCCGAACCGGCAATTTTGGGCTTGCGCTATTGTGGTGGCAAAGTCGAAAAAATGACGGCTGCACGCAAACGCGTTCTGGAACTTGCACAAAATGGCATGGCCTGGACCAAATCGGGGCTTGCCCATGCTGCCGGCACGTCGACAAGTGTTGTCGAAGGGTTGAAAAATTCCGGTCTATTTGAAGAAATAGAAATGCCGCCACCCCCTGTGGTCGCTTGTCCCGATCCCGATTATGCCCGTCCGTCATTGGAAACAGCACAGAAATTGGCCGCTGATGAACTTATCAATGCCGTCGAGGCGGATTGTTTCAAAGTCTTATTGCTGGATGGTGTGACCGGTTCGGGAAAAACGGAAGTCTATTTTGAAGCGGTTGCAGAAACGCTTAAAAAAGGCAAACAGGTTCTTATTCTTTTGCCGGAAATAGCGTTAACCCAGCAATTTCTTGACAGGTTTGAAAGCCGCTTCGGTGCACCACCGGCAGAATGGCATTCCGATCTCACACCGAAACAACGCGAGCATGTCTGGCGACAGGTCATTGAAGGGCGGATAAGAGTCGTTGCCGGAGCCCGTTCTGCTCTGTTTCTTCCTTTTGAAAATCTTGGACTGATTATTGTCGATGAAGAACATGACACTGCTTACAAACAGGAAGATCGTGTCTTTTATAATGCGCGTGATATGGCAGTTGCGCGCGGTTCTTTCGGAAAATTTCCGGTTATTTTATCTTCCGCTACACCGTCGGTGGAAAGCAAGGTCAATGCCCTTCAGGGGCGTTATCACGCGGTTCATCTTCCATCCCGTTTCAAACAGGCGGCGATGCCGGATTTGCGCGCTATCGATATGCGCAAAAATGCACCTCCGTCTGGCCGGTTTTTGTCACCGCCGCTCGAATTGGCTATGCGAGAGGTGATCGAGCGCAAAGAACAATCCCTTATTTTTCTTAATCGACGTGGTTATGCTCCTTTGACATTATGTCGTGTCTGCGGTCACCGTTTCCAATGCCCGAATTGTTCAAGCTGGTTGGTGGAACATCGCTTTCGCGGGCAACTTATGTGCCACCATTGCGGCTATCATGAACCTATACCGGAAGCTTGTCCCGAATGCGGCACACTCGATCATCTGGTTGCTTGTGGTCCGGGGGTGGAAAGAATTGCCGAGGAAACGTTGAAGCTTTTTCCTGAGGCGCGCATTCTGGTGTTGTCGACCGATTTGATAGGGGGTGTCAAAAGACTGCGGTTGGAGCTTGAAACAATTGCAAAAGGTGAAGTTGATATTATCATCGGAACGCAATTGGTTGCCAAAGGTCACCATTTTCCCGGAATTTCACTGGTTGGCGTGGTTGATGCCGATCTCGGACTTGCCAATGGCGATCCGCGTGCAGCCGAAAGAACATTTCAACTTTTGTCGCAAGTGACCGGTCGCGCAGGCCGTACCGGATTGAAAAGTCAGGGATTGATCCAAACCTATCAGCCCGATCACCCCGTTATGCAGGCTATTATTTCGGGCGATAGTGAAGCTTTCTACAAAAGAGAGATTGACGAAAGGGCACGGCATAACCTTCCGCCTTTCGGGCGTCTGGCTGCACTTATTGTTTCATCGGAAAGCCGGAGTGCCGCTGAAGCACATGCACGCGGTTTGCGTCAGGCTGCACCATCGGCAGATGAAATATCGGTTCTGGGGCCTGCCGAAGCACCATTGGCATTGGTACGCGGAAGATATCGCTTCCGGCTGCTTGTTCATGGAAGCCGCCGTGCCGATATGCAATCTTTCATTCGTGCAATGATTGCCAAGGGGCCGAAAATCCGTGGTACAATACGTGTGCAGGTTGACATTGATCCACAAAGTTTCATTTAATGTTGGTGCTTCGGCATCAAAAGGGAAAGCCGCGTAAGTTTGAAAACGCGTGAATTTGAAAAGATGTCGAGCTTGGGCGTTCCAAATCGTATCCAGGGGATCGGGATAATGCGTTTTTTATTGGTATTATCAGCCTTGCTGCTTTCGACAAGCACAGTTTTTTCTCAATCTGTTTCCGACGTTATTGGCCACGATAGCCAGAATAACAAAAAAAGTGCCGATGTTACGGTTTTTGTTTTTGCCTATAGTATGCTCAAAGAATCGGACAAAGTGTTTATGCCGATGATTGAAGAACCGGCAAACAATATGCTGAAGATCTGTAAAAAGCCTTCCCGTAAGGCAAGACAATGGGTCTATATGAATATTGTCCAGCAATACGATCATATTCTCAAGGAAATTTATCAATTGGAAAAGGGGTTGAGTATCAATGGCAAGGCAGAGCCTGGTCCCGTAGCCACGCGCATGGCAAAAACATTGAGTGAACGTCGCGATATGATGGAAACTGCACGTGCACTCGATCTTTCTTCCGAAGTGGTGGAAGGGCGCATGGAAAACAACGATGCTTTGATGGATAAGGCACTCATTGAAACGGGCGATACTGTTGCATCTTCGGCATTTGATACTTTCAGGGAAACAAATACTGCAAAAATAAAGTCCGTTCCTCAGGATATTGAAAAAATGTTGCAAGAAAATTGCCTGAAAGATCCGTCGGGGGAAGAGAATTTCATTGTACCATCAGCCCAATAATCATTGTCCCCGTTTTCTTTTTTGCGAAAGCATGCATATAGAATCGTAACGCAGGTATTATAGGAAATGAAGCACAATTCGGGCTTTACAGGATCTGGAGGCAGGTAATCATGATTGAACTATACTTTCCCCAAACTTGCGGAGAATGGCTTGCCTGGCTCGTGGCGTGGGGATATGTGATTGTCGGCTTGTTCTATTTTTTCTGGCCGAAAGTCGCAATGCGTATGTTCTGGACCTACCCGCAACAAGAATCAGCATCACTTCTTGCGGCAATAAGGGGAAATATGGGTGGCCTACCAATTGGTCTGGGGATAAGTTACCTGTTATTTGCCCAGCCATTTCTTGCGATTGCACTGTTTTTAGCAGCATTTTTTTGCATTGTAGGAAGGCTTGCTTCATTTATAATTGACAAAAGCTTTTCTGGCTTTAATGTCATTGCGCTATTAATCGAAATAGTGTTTGCATTAGCCAGTTTTGTTTATGCTTTCGGTTTTGTAGCTTAAATATTAAAAAAATAAGGCATAGTTTTAAAAAGCAGCCTGTTGCGGTGTTGCGAGTCGCAATTGTGTATGCTAGATGGCTATCAACTTTTTAATATTTAAATAGCGGTTGCATACCGACAACGTGAAAAGTTATCTGGCATCACCGAGTTGGCAGTTTTTATGTCAGCTCTCTGCTAAGGGGAAAGACAGGATAGAGTGTCAAAGTCGTCTTCGCTTACATCTGCAGTAGCCGAACGTTATGCTGCTTCACTTTTTGATCTGGCACATGAATCCGACTGTGTCGATGCTGTAGAAAAAGAACTATCTTCATGCCTTTCATCAATCGAATCAAATGACGATTTAAAACGTCTGGTTTTCAGTCCGGTTTTTTCATCTGTCGAACAGGAAAAAGCAGTGGCTGCTTTGTGCAAAGAAGCAGGAATGGACAAAAATAAGGCCAGTCGTTATGTCGCCAATTTTTTATGTGTTGTAGCATCCAACCGGCGGCTTTTTGTATTGCCGGCCATTGTTTCGGCCTACCATGCTATGGCAGCCAAATTCCGCGGAGAAATATCGGCGGAAGTTGTTTCGGCACAACAATTGACTTCAGCTCAGGAAAAAGAGCTGAAAGCAACATTGAAAGGTGTAGCAGGTAAAGATGTAACCCTGCATACAACTGTAAATCCGGATATATTGGGTGGTCTTATCGTCCGACTCGGTTCGCGTCAGATTGATACGTCACTTTTATCGAAATTGTCTTCGCTTAAGCTTGCACTGAAAGAGGTCGGCTGATGGATATTAAACCGTCGGAAATATCTAAAATCCTGAAGAGTCAAATCGAAAATTTCGGTAAAGAAGCCGAAGTTTCCGAAGTTGGTCAGGTTCTGTCTGTGGGTGACGGTATCGCCCGTGTTTATGGTCTGGATAATGTTCAGGCCGGTGAAATGGTCGAATTTCCCGGTGGTGTGCGCGGTATGGCGCTCAACCTCGAAACTGATAATGTCGGTGTTGTTATTTTCGGCTCGGACCGCGATATTTGTGAAGGTGATACGGTCAAGCGCACAAAAACCATTGTTGATGTTCCTGTCGGTCCGGAACTTCTTGGCCGTGTCGTCGACGCTTTGGGTAACCCGATTGATGGCAAAGGTCCGATCAATGCCAAAGAACGCCGCCGCGTTGATGTAAAGGCTCCCGGAATTATCCCGCGTAAATCGGTTCATGAGCCGATGTCGACCGGTCTTAAGGCGATTGATGCACTTATTCCGATTGGGCGTGGCCAGCGTGAACTCGTCATCGGCGACCGTCAGACAGGTAAAACGGCAATTCTGCTTGATACATTTCTTAATCAGAAGCCGGCACATGACGAAAATAAAGAAAAAGACAAACTTTATTGCGTCTATGTTGCAGTCGGTCAAAAACGTTCGACCGTTGCGCGCTTTGTCAAGGCTCTGGAAGAACGTGGCGCACTCGAATATTCGATCATTGTGGCTGCCACTGCTTCCGAACCTGCTCCGATGCAGTTTATTGCACCATTTGCCGGTTGTGCAATTGGCGAATATTTCCGTGATAACGGCAAGCATGCATTGATCGGCTATGACGACCTGTCGAAACAGGCTGTGGCCTATCGTCAAATGTCATTGTTGCTGCGCCGTCCGCCGGGGCGTGAAGCTTATCCGGGCGATGTCTTCTATCTGCACTCCCGTTTGCTCGAACGCGCAGCCAAGATGAATGATGCCCATGGTGCCGGATCGTTGACAGCACTTCCTGTAATTGAAACGCAGGCCAACGATGTTTCTGCATATATTCCGACCAATGTTATTTCGATTACCGATGGTCAGATATTTCTGGAAACGAACTTGTTCTATCAAGGTATTCGTCCTGCAGTGAATGTCGGTTTGTCTGTTTCACGTGTCGGTTCTGCAGCCCAGATCAAGGCGATGAAACAGGTAGCAGGTTCGATCAAGGGTGAACTCGCACAATATCGCGAAATGGCAGCATTTGCCCAGTTCGGTTCCGATCTTGATGCTGCAACCCAGCGTCTGCTCAACCGTGGTGCGCGATTGACCGAGCTGTTGAAACAACCGCAATTCTCGCCATTGAAGACAGAAGAACAGGTTGCTGTTATTTTTGCCGGTGTGAATGGTTATCTCGACAAGCTAGCGGTCAATCAGGTCAGCAAGTTCGAACAGGGACTTTTGGCGCTGATGCGGACCGATCACAAGGATGTTCTAGACGGCATTCGTAAAGAGCAAAAATTGACCGACGAGCTTAAAAATAAGCTTACAAGCATTTTGCAAGCTTATTCCAAGAATTTTTCTTGACCTAATGATGGGACGGTTTAATGGCTTCGCTAAAAGATCTTAGAGATCGTATTGCCTCGGTTAAGGCGACGCAGAAAATTACCCGTGCGATGCAAATGGTCGCTGCGGCAAAGCTGCGTCGCGCCGAAGAGGCGGCAGAAGCAGCGCGTCCGTATGCGCAACGTATGGCCGCGGTGCTTGCCGATCTCGCTTCACATATTGGAGCAGAAGATGCGCCAAAACTGATGGCTGGGACCGGCAAAGACGACGTTCACCTTCTGATCGTTTGCACCGCGGAACGCGGTCTTTGTGGCGGGTTCAATTCCCAGATTGCCCGCCATGCGATAGAACATATCAAGCTGCTTCAGGTTCAGGGTAAAACGGTAAAAATTCTGACTGTGGGGAAAAAAGGTTTCGATATTTTGCACCGCGATTATGGTCGCTTTATTGTCGACCATGTAAGTTTGCGCGAAGCAAAGCACCTCAAATATTCGCACGCCAAGAATGTTGCTGATAAAGTTATCGAAATGTTCAAAAAAGGTGAATTTGACGTCTGCACATTGTTCTATTCCGAGTTTGTGTCGGTCATCAATCAGCAACCGACCTCGCAACAGCTCATTCCGGCTCCGAAAGATGAAGAGGATGAAGACATCCAGAACCAGAAAGTTGTTCCTGCTGTCTATTCTTATGAACCGGATGCAGCAACAATTCTGACTACGCTTATTCCCCGGAATATTGGAGTGCAAATTTTTCGGGCTCTATTAGAAAATGGAGCAGGTGAGATGGGCGCCAAGATGAGCGCGATGGATAATGCAACGCGAAACGCCGGTGAGATGATCAATAAACTGTCGGTCACATATAACCGTCAACGTCAGGCTCAGATCACGACAGAACTGATAGAAATTATTGCGGGCGCAGAAGCGCTCTAATATGGAAGGTAAGGATCGATGGCAAAAGCGGCGACCTCAAAGACGGCAGCCACAAAGGCTGCGGAAAAGAAAGTAACAGCAAAAGCTGCTGCCAAACCGGCAGCCTCGACAGCTTCAGCTAAAACAGCACCGGCATCTGCCAGTAATAAAGATGCCTATAAGCTTGACACGACAAAAGGTGTTGTCGGGCACGTAACGCAAATCATCGGTGCTGTTGTCGATGTTCAGTTTGACGGGCATTTGCCGAAGATCTTGAATGCGCTTGAAACCGAAAATCTGGGACATCGGCTCGTTCTCGAGGTTGCCCAGCACCTCGGCGAAAATACAGTTCGTACAATTGCAATGGACACCACCGACGGCTTGGTTCGCGGTCAGGAAGTTGTCGATACCGGCGCACCGATCTCGGTTCCAGTCGGCGAAGCAACGCTCGGTCGTATCATGAATGTTATCGGCGAACCGGTTGACGAAGTCGGACCGATCCAATCCGATAAAAAGCGCGCCATTCACCAGCCGGCTCCGGCCTATGTCGATCAATCGACCGAATCGGAAATTCTGGTTACCGGTATCAAGGTGGTTGATCTTCTTGCTCCTTATTCAAAAGGCGGTAAAGTCGGTTTGTTCGGTGGTGCCGGTGTGGGCAAAACAGTTCTGATTATGGAACTCATCAACAATATTGCCAAGGCACATGGTGGCTATTCGGTTTTTGCCGGTGTTGGTGAACGTACCCGTGAAGGTAACGACCTTTATCACGAAATGATCGAAAGCCATGTGAATGTCGATCCGAAAGAGCATAACGGTTCTGCAAAAGGTTCAAAATGTGCTCTGGTTTATGGACAGATGAACGAATCACCGGGTGCTCGCGCCCGTGTAGCGCTATCGGGTCTTACGGTTGCTGAAAGCTTCCGCGATGACGGTCAGGATGTTTTGTTCTTCGTGGATAATATTTTCCGCTTTACCCAAGCCGGTTCGGAAGTTTCCGCTCTTCTCGGCCGTATTCCTTCGGCAGTGGGCTATCAGCCGACTTTGGCGACCGATATGGGTGCTTTGCAGGAACGTATTACAACAACCAACAAAGGTTCGATCACATCCGTTCAGGCCATTTACGTCCCTGCCGATGACTTGACCGATCCGGCTCCTGCAACATCGTTTGCCCACTTGGATGCGACGACTGTTTTGTCACGTTCGATTGCTGAAAAGGGTATTTATCCCGCTGTCGATCCGCTTGACTCTTCGTCGCGTATGCTTGACCCGCTTGTTGTCGGTGAAGAACACTATAATGTTGCCCGTCAGGTGCAGACTATTCTTCAACGTTATAAATCGCTGCAAGATATTATCGCAATTCTTGGTATGGACGAGTTGTCGGAAGAAGATAAGCTTGTTGTGGCTCGTGCCCGCAAGATCGAACGTTTTCTGTCCCAGCCATTCCACGTTGCCGAAGTGTTCACCGGTTCACCGGGGAAACTGGTTGCCCTTGAAGACACAATCAAAGGCTTTAAAGGACTTTGCGCCGGTGAATATGACTATCTTCCGGAATCGGCTTTCTATATGGTTGGTTCGATCGACGAAGCTGTCGAAAAAGCGCAGCGTCTTGCCGAGCAGGTATCGTAATAAAATTGGTTCTGTCGCCTTTTATATTGGCGACAGAACCGTTTGCAGTGTCTTGCCCGCACGGGAAGATCTAATTTTGCACTGCAAATAGTTTGAAATCTTCAGGTCTTCTGGACTTATGCGGATTTTATCATTTGTCGTTAGTGTAAGGTGACGAAAGATATGGCTAAGACGTTTTTATTTGAACTGGTTTCTCCGGAGCAATTGTTGCTTTCGGAGCAGGCAACAGAAGTTGTCTTGCCGGGAAGTGAAGGCTATATGACCATTCTTCCGGATCATTCTCCTGTTATGACTGCGGTAACCCCCGGAATTATTACTGTAAAATCGGCAACCGGCCAAATGTCTTTTGTTGTTTATGGCGGTTTTGCGGATATAAACCGGAATGGATGTTCTTTGTTGGCCGAGTCGGCGGTATCGCTCGAAAAGTTCGATATAAATGATTTGCAACGGCGTATTGACGAAGCCCGTGATGTCTTCCAGGGAGCCGAGACAGATGAAGCCCGCAATAGAGCAGAAGATTTTCTTCATCAATTGACATCTGTCGAAAATGTTATTTCGACCACCTGATTGGTCGAACTGTTCGGCTAGTCTATCAGAATTTTCAAATTTTACATTTGCGGGGCTACGTCTGTTAGCCCTTTTTTGTTACGTCTGTTAGCCCTTTTTTGGCTTCTTGATATTATAAATTCGGGAAATATTTTTTGAGTTGAAAGTTATTTTACATGTGAATTTGATTGAATTTGTAATTATTATGATGTTAAAAAAATATATATACTGACTTTAATTTAAAAATATAATGATAAATCCGATCTGTTAGCTTAATCTTTTCGTTTCAATTTCAGTTGTATTAAAAAAATAGCGGTAGTCGGCGACGAATTAACTAATATTGTCGATTTCTATGATTGTTTGTTTATCAAAACGAACATCTATGGATATTTTTTCGAGCTTCAATGACAATAGCGTTGTTAGCCTTTTGCAGGCAATTATGCAGCCCGTCATAATCGCGTCACCGATAGACGTGTTTGCAAGAGACGTGTTGACAAGCGATATGTTGGCAAGAGATGCATTTGATAGAAATGTACGTCCTGAAGATGTGCTTGCAAGAGATCTATCTGTCAGGCAAGTGCATGAAAAGGTATCAGAAAAAACGATTAAAATCCTGGCAGCACCAAATAGCTATTGTTCATGGCCGGACACCATCTTTGAAGATCAATAGCGTTCCTTCCGAAACATAAAATTTGAAACAAAATGAACAAAGCCTTGCGGCCGTTACGGATGCAGTTTTTTCTCGAAGCTTGTCAACTTCCAAAAAAAGCACCAATCATGCTGGAACCGGTAAATGTGAGCGTGTGCGGGCAATTGCCAATATACTGGAAATTTTAAAAAATATCGGCCGTTCCGGAAGTCCGGAACGTTCATTTGTACCGAATTTCTTAACGTTAAACACCCGAAACCGGTTTCAATTTTTTATCATCCTGTTTTTGTTTTGACGATTCAAGGCTTTCGGCTAAAACCGTTTCTATCAGGCAATAAAATTCTCGCACAAAAACGTTATTCATCAATCTTTATAGAAAGCTTTTTGAAAGATTGACTCATAAACGCCACAATTATTGGTTGAATGAACAACTTCAATTCTAACCTGTCGCATTTTCAAAATTATCGACTCTGCAAAGACTGAACCATCAGCCCTTTGCAGAATTCGGCCAAGCGTTTCCGGAAATCTTTAAACCGGTTCAACCCTTCGTGAGGAATAAGGAAGTGAATTGCGAACAAATTGTTAGACTTATATATGTCGCATCATAATCATTAGCATGCTACATAAAGTCGCGGAATATAAATAATGAAAAACGCCAACCAATCAGTGTTGTTTATTGATTTGCTATTCAAGGTGAGCCGTAAATTGCGGAATCTGTTGGATGCCCGTATTCGTGAACATGGATTGACTTTGGCGCGTGCGCTAACATTATCGGCTTTAAAGGATCAGGACGATTTTTTTCAAAAAAATTTGGCTGAAGAACTGGGAATCGAACATGCGACTTTGGTGCGATTGATCGACGCATTGGAAGAGCAGGGGTTGGTTGTACGCAATGTTGCTGAAGATGACCGCCGCGCCAAACGTGTCACTTTAACGCCGGAGGGGAGGGAAACTGTCGAAGAAATTGAAGCTTATGCTTCTGAACTCAGTCGTGATGTCATGTCCGGCATAAAGGAAACGGGTATTGTCGGGGCAATGGGTGTTCTCCAGCATATCGCCGATGCAGTTGAAAAAGAGGGGCACGCATGAGCACCGGCGTTCTACCACTTCCTGACGACGAACGGGAACCACCGTTTCCAAATCCCGGCAAGATATTTGCCGGACCGGTTCACAAGTGTCTTCTCTATATTTTCGCAGCCAGTCTTCTTCAGTGGGTCTATGGTCTCGGCGCCAATATGGTGCAATCCAACATCACCCAATTGACAGGTTTTTTCCATGCGACGGTTGAAGAAACGACATGGCTTGTCGGTGCTTATATGGCCCCGAATGTCAGTCTTTCCATTTTTCTCATCAAAATACGCAATCAATACGGGTTGCGACTGTTTGCAGAATTGTCGATTATCGGCTTTTTATTGACATGTATATTGCATTTGTTTGTCACAAGCTTGCAATCGGCAATTATTATTCGTTTTTTTGCCGGCATCGCAGCCGCACCTATGTCTTCGCTCGCCTTTTTCTATATGATCGAGGCGTTTGCACCGGCCAAAAAGCGTACCGTTGGTTTAAGCCTCAATCTGATGAATATTGCTCTTGCTGTTCCTTTATCAAGGCTGGTTTCACCTGCATTGATCGATCATGCCGGCTTTCACGCATTGTTCGCTTTGGAAATGGGACTTGCGCTTATCGGTTTCGCTTGCATTTTCTATTTGCCGCTAACGCCGATTAAAAGAGCCAAAGTGATCGAGAAGCTGGACTATGTCAGCTACGGACTCATCGCTGTCGGTCTTGGAATTAACGCGGCCATTATGCCGGTTGGAAGATTATATTGGTGGCGCGAAGTATCGTGGATGGGGTGGTGGCTCGCTATTGCCGTTTTCTGCCTTATGCTTGCCTCGGTCATCGAACTGAACCGGAAAAATCCGTTGATTGATCTGCGTTGGCTATTCAGCAAAGAAATGCTTCACATCGCAATTGTTCTTCTCATGTTCAGGATTTTGCTGTCGGAACAGGCGACACTGGCTTCCAATTTTTTCAACCTGTTCGGGCTACTTAATCGCGAAATGGAAGTTATGCACGCCGGAGTGGTGGTCGGCACGGTTCTGGGCGGTCTTTCCTGTGCTATATTTTTCAAGCCTGGCCGCGAGGATTTGTTCCACGTCATTGCGCTTATTCTGCTTGCTGGCGGGTCCTTCATGGATAGCCATGCAACCAACCTCACAAGACCGGACCAGATGATATTAAGTCAAGCAATGATTGGCGTTGGCTATGCGTTGTTTTTGCCTCCTTCCATGTCAAAGGGGCTGGCAACGGCTATTGCCAGAGGACCGAATTATATTCTGAGTTTTATTGCCGTCTTTCTGTTTACACAAAATACGGGTGGATTGATGAGTTCGGCGTTTTTCGGCAGTTTGCAAATTGTCTTTGAAAAATATCATTCAAATATCCTCACCCAACAAATTGTGATGAGCAATCCGATTGTAGCAAATGGTGTCAATCAGCTCTCGGATGCCTACGCCCATGTGATCAGCGATCCGGTATTGCGACATAGCGAGGGGCTTGCGGCATTAGCAAAAAGGTCGACACTCGAGGCCAATGTTCTGGCTTATAATGATGTGTTCCGCCTTTATTCATGTATCGCTCTTATTGTTCTGGTGATGTTGCTCATCAGAATGGCTTTGCGTGGATATAAAAATTTTCGTGACAAACAAGTCCAGTTATCGACACAAACAGCCTGAAAAACAGGCGCTAAAATGCGGATGAAATGGAATGATAAGATTTTTACGTTCAAGAGCAACGGCTGTTTCTATTATTGCAGGTATTTGCGGGATATTGCTGATATTATGGGCATGGCAATTGCCGCCCTTTATCAGCAGTATCGAAACCACAGATAACGCCTATATAAAAGGTTTTGTGACGATGATTAGCCCGCAAGTGGCGGGTAATATATCAAGCGTGAAAATCCAGGATTACGAGCACGTCAAAGAAGGTCAATTGCTTTTTGAAATAGAAGATCGCATTTTCAAACAGAGATTAGATCAGGCCGTTGCCATACTGGATTCAAAGAAGGCAGCATTGGCAAGTTCTTTTCAGCAGGAAGAATCAGCAAAAGCCGATATACGTTCAGCGGAAGCTGCCTTCACCAAATCGGAACTCAATTGGAAACGTGTCGAACCGTTGACACAACGCGGTGTATCTTCGCAAAGCAGCGAGGATTCGGCCCGCGCCGACCGTGACCAGAAAAGTGCGGAACTGGAAGTCAAAGTACAAGCTTTGAAGAAAATTCTCGTCGATCGCGAAGGTTTGAAGGCCGATGTCGAAAGTGCGGAAGCTGCCGTCGAACTTGCACAAATAGACTTAGATCATACGAAGATCTACTCCCCGCGTGACGGGCGCGTTGGCGAAGTTGGTGCAAAACTCGGACAATATGTAACGGCAGGAACCCAGCTTCTGGCAGTGGTTCCCGACGATGTCTGGATTGTCGCCAACTACAAAGAAACGCAATGTGCCAATATGAAAATCGGCCAACCTGTGGTGTTCTCGGTCGACGCATTGGATGGCTATAAATTGAAAGGTCATGTTTCCCGCTTTTCACCGGCTGCGGGTTCGGAATTTGCTGTTCTGAAGCCGGATAATGCAACAGGCAATTTCACCAAAGTTGCCCAACGTATTCCGGTGCGTATCGAAATAGATCCGGACCAGCAATATGTTGACAAGCTTATCCCCGGTATGTCGGTCATTCCCCATGTTGATACATCTGTCGATCCGCAAAGCCATGGAAAATAACAGATCATATTGAAACGGCTTCTTTCGTTTCATCTTCCGACGACTTTTAGAAAATTTAAAAAAAGCTATGAAACGGTGGCGGATTGCGTTAATTCGTAATCCTGCCATTTGCTTTCGGCTTGACAGTTGGTATTGTGAAATTAGAAAAATAACATAGGGAACATACGCTCGATGGATTATTTTTTTCAGCAACTGATAAACGGAGTTGCTCTTGGGGCTATTTATGGGCTGATCGCCATTGGCTACACGATGGTCTATGGTATATTGGGCATGATTAATTTTGCCCATGGTGATGTGTTCATGATCGGCGCGTTCATTGCAATGATCGTTTTTATGATGTTGTTGACATTGCCTGCGGCTGTACCGATTGCCCTGGCACTTCTGATTATGTTGATTGTCTCCATGGTTTTCACCTCTGTGTGGGCGTGGGTTATCGAACGTGTAGCCTATCGGCCGTTGCGCGGCTCTTTCCGTCTTGCGCCATTGATTACCGCCATTGGCATGTCGTTTGTTTTGCGCAATTTCGTTCAGGTCGAACAGGGGCCACGGAACAAGCCTATTCCGGAAATGATAAGTGGCGGTTTTGTAATCCCCGGAACCGATGTTTTTGTTTTGAACAAGCAGCTTCTGGTCGTCGTGGTGACCGCAGTTCTCCTTTTCATTTTTTCCCATATTGTTAGCAAAACGCCGCTTGGCCGCGCTCAACGCGCTGTCGAACAAGATGGTAAAATGGCAGCACTTTTGGGTATCAACGTTGATCGTGTTATTTCTATAACGTTCATTATGGGTGCAGCGCTTGCAGCGATTGCCGGAACGCTTTACCTCATGAATTACGGCCA
Organism: uncultured Bartonella sp.; assembly: GCA_946481695.1. The sequence goes on from CAMLON010000001.1 coordinate 154,038, forward strand.
AATCCATTTTGCCGACGGTTTTATTCCCGGCATCAAAGCTTTCACTGCTGCGGTTCTTGGCGGTATCGGGTCTTTGCCCGGTGCGGTTCTTGGCGGCCTTCTTATAGGTTTGACCGAAGCATTATGGCAAACCTATTTTCCGCCTGAATATAAAGACGTCGCAGTCTTTCTTATTCTTGCAATTGTTCTTGTCTTTATGCCATCCGGTATTCTTGGACGGCCAGAAGTTGAAAAGGTCTAGACGGCGGCCATGACCCAGATAAAATCCTTGCCAAATACCGGAAAAGTCGACATTGTCCGGGCCTTTCGCGAAGGTCTGATAACAGCGTTTATCGCCTTGTTGCTGTTTGCCTTTATCGTCGGTTTCAGGGCTGATCTCAATTTGAAAAACGAGATGACGCTAACGCCGCAAATCGGCTATCTCATCAATTATGTGATTATTGCCGGCGTCGGGCGTTTTACGTGGTGTCTGTTTGGAGGCGGCACGAAAGGTGCGGTTTTTGCGATTGTTCCTTCGGTCATCCTGTTTGTCGCCTATCGTGCGTGGCTTTATTATGAAGACGCATCTGCCCAATCGACTTATAATCTGTCAGCTCAAGCACATCAGCTCTTGATTACGGGAATTGTGCTCGTTGTTTTTGTTCTGCTTGCCTTTATTTTTCTTTATGCCAAAGGGCTTCAACAAGCGATCAGAATAACAGTAAGAGAGGTAACACCCGGCTTTCAGAAATATGCGCCCGGATGTATTCTTGCTTTGTTACTCGTATATCCGTTTTTTATTACAACCTTTGTGGTCGACAATCTGGCGCAGTCACAAAAATGGATTGATAATTATGCGATCCAGATTTTGATTTATGTGATGCTCGCATGGGGGCTTAATATCGTTGTCGGCCTCGCCGGACTGCTTGATTTGGGTTATGTTGCCTTTTATGCAGTGGGAGCCTATACGGTTGCGCTCCTTGGCAACCATTTCGGTTTTTCATTCTGGCTGTGTTTGCCTTTGGCAGGTATTTTTGCCGCCCTTTGGGGGATGATGTTGGGATTTCCGGTATTAAGATTACGTGGCGATTATCTGGCTATTGTTACTCTGGCCTTTGGTGAAATTATCCGCACAATCTTGCAAAACTGGACGCCGGTTACCGGTGGGGCTGCGGGACTGTCGGTACAAAAAGCAACCTTCTTCGGTATTCCTTTCACCAAGGGTGATGGTGGTTTTGCCGCATTTTTCGGGCTGAATTTTCAGGCCGCCCATTATAAGATATTTCTTTATTACGTCATTCTTGTCATGGTGGTCATAACGGCATGGGTTGTCGTGAGATTGCGCCGCCTACCCATCGGACGGGCATGGGAAGCTTTGCGAGAAGATGAAATTGCCTGCCGTTCGCTCGGTATCAATACCGTCACAACAAAATTGACCGCGTTTTCTATTGGTGCAATGTTTGGTGGTTTTGCCGGTGCATTTTTTGCAGCAAGGCAAGGGCGCGCCGATTATACCAGTTTTATTTTCGATGAATCGGCCATTATTCTGGCAATCGTTGTGCTCGGTGGCATGGGTTCACTTGGCGGAATAGCTGTTGCCGCTGCTGTCATGATCGGCGGTACCGAATTGCTTCGTGATGTTCCCGCCCTGCAAATGATATTCGGGCCCGATTTCGACCCGCCGCAATATCGGATGCTTTGGTTTGGTCTGGCTATGGTGTTTGTTATGGTGTGGAAGCCGCGAGGCTTTGTCGGCAAGCGCGAGCCGAGTGCTTTTCTGAAAGTGAAGAAAGCTGTTTCAGGTGATTTTACAAAAGAAGGAAACGGCTGATGGCTGACGATAATACCCTTCTTCAGATCGAACATTTGCGGATGCAATTTGGCGGTCTTGTAGCTGTTGATGATTTGAGCTTCAATGTCGAGCGGGGAAAAATAACAGCTCTGATCGGGCCTAATGGTGCAGGTAAAACAACTGTTTTTAACTGTATTACCGGCTTTTATCGTCCGACTGGCGGAATGCTTTCTCTCCACACAAACGAAGGAAAAACGTTTCTGTTGGAGCGGCTTGCCGATTACGAGATTACCAAGAAAGCAAAAGTTGCCCGTACGTTCCAGAATATACGTCTGTTCACCGGTTTGACGGTTCTCGAAAATCTGCTTGTTGCACAGCATAACGAGTTGATGCGCGCATCCGGCATGACCGTGCTTGGTCTGTTCGGCTTTCCTTCTTATAAGCGGGCAGCCAAAGAGGCGATCAAAAAGGCGGAAATCTGGCTTGAAAAAATCAATCTCGTCAATCGTGCGGATGATCCTGCGGGTGATCTCCCTTATGGAGACCAGCGGCGTCTGGAAATCGCACGGGCAATGTGCACCGAGCCGCAACTTCTATGTCTTGATGAACCGGCAGCCGGTCTCAACCCGAAAGAATCGCTGGAACTCAATGATTTGCTTTTGAATATACGTGATGTCGAGCACACATCGGTGCTGCTTATCGAGCACGATATGTCGGTGGTGATGGAAATATCCGATCACGTTGTTGTTCTCGAATACGGGTCGAAAATTGCCGATGGCACGCCGGAAATGGTTAAAAACGATCCGAAGGTTATTGCAGCCTATCTTGGCGTTGACGAGGATGAGGCGGCTTCCGGTGAAGTTACGTCCGGCGGGGAGATAACGGGAAGTGTTGAAATCTCCGAAACAGAAATCATTTCTGCCGACTTGCAGGAACAAGAGGAAAAGCGTTCATGAGTAGCGATGCACCAGAACTCCTTAAAGTCGAAAATATCGAAACTTATTACGGTGCTATTCAGGCTCTAAAAGGTGTGAGCGTCGAAGTCCGGCAGGGCGAAATTGTTACGCTCATCGGTGCCAATGGTGCCGGTAAATCGACATTGATGATGACAATATTCGGTAAGCCGCGTGTAAGGTCGGGTCAAATTTTCTTCGAGGGGCGCGATATTACCTATATGGAAACGCACGAAATTGCGAGATTACGTATAGCGCAATCGCCGGAAGGGCGGCGGATTTTTCCACGTATGACCGTGCTTGAAAACCTCCAGATGGGCGCAAGTATCGACAACCTCAAATATTTTGACGAGGATGTTGAGAAAATGTTCACATTATTTCCGCGTTTGAAAGAGCGTTTGCAGCAGCGCGGTGGTACTTTGTCAGGCGGCGAACAACAAATGCTGGCAATAGCGCGTGCTCTGATGTCCCGCCCGCGGCTTCTTTTGCTTGATGAACCGTCATTGGGGCTGGCTCCTCTCATTGTCAAACAGATATTCGATGCGATCAAAGTACTGAACGAGGAAACAGGACTGACCGTTTTTCTGGTCGAACAGAATGCTTTCGGAGCATTGAAACTTGCCCATCGCGGCTATGTTCTTGTGAATGGTGCTGTTACAATGAGCGGAACAGGCGCGGAATTGCTGGCTGATCCGAAAGTCAGGGCAGCCTATCTTGAAGGTGGCCGACACTAATTGAAGTCTTCAAAAAACAATTGTCGTTATTTGAAGTTTTAGGGAGAAAAAATGCAAGGTATCATCTACGAAGAGTCATCGCTTTTTGTCTTTATTCTGGTGACCGTAATCCTCGGTGGCTGGGCTGCATGGATGACAGGGCGTGCCTGTGCATTGACCTGGCACGGACTGAAAGTAGCACTCGTTTCAATGGTACCGCTGGCGGCCGCCATCCGCTTCATCCATTATATTCCCCCCTTTAACGGGACGCTGTTATCGCTTCATTATTATCTTGTCGATCTTGTCGTTTTGCTGATTTTTGCAAGCCTCGGTTTCCAGTTTACCCGAACCAACCAGATGGTTCGCCAATATAGTTGGCTTTACAAGAAATCGTCGCCTTTTAGCTGGCACAAGAAATAAGCTTTTCTTTGATGTTGTCTGGAAAAAATACTTTGGATGTTTTACAACTTATGAAGAAAAAGAGGAGAACGGAAATGAAGAAGGCTTTACTGACAACTGTTGCGGCGATCGGTCTTGGTGCGTTTATGAACAGCGCCTGGGCCGATATTAAAATCGGTGTGGCGATTCCGGCTACGGGACCAAGTGCGGCAATTGGCGCACAAATTCAACACGGTGCGGAAATGGCCGTTAAAAATATCAATGACAAGGGAGGAGTAAAAGGCGAAAAGCTTGTTATTGAAATTGTCGATGATGCATCCGACCCCAAACAGGCTGTTTCGGGCGCAAACAAGCTTGCCGGTGACGGCGTGGAATTTGTTGTCGCACACTATAATTCAGGGGCCGCTCTTCCGGCAGCCACTGTTTATGATGAAAACGGAATGCTGGCAATTTCAGCCGGTGTTACCAATCCGAAATTGACGGAATCGGGCTATCCGCTACAGTTTCGTGTTTGCGGCCGTGACGACCAGCAAGGTTCATTTGCCGGTGAATTCATAAAAAAACATGTTCCTGATCCGAAGGTCATGATTATTCACGACAAAACCGCTTATGGAATTGGTATTGCAGAAGAGGTTAAAAAGACACTGAACAAGCTTGGCGTTACCGAATTGAGCTTTGACGGTGTCAATGTCGAAGATAAGGATTTTTCGGCCATTATTGCAAAAATGAAGCAGAGCGGCGCGAATGTTGTCTATTTTGGCGGGCTTTATACACCGGCCGGATTGATGTTGCGCCAAATGGCGGAACAGAAGGTTAAACCCGTCTATATCGGTGGAGACGCCTTTGCCAGCAATGAACTTGCGGCGACTGCCCAAGATGCCGTTATCGGCGTTATGAACACTTTCAACGCCGATCCGCGTGCCAATAAGGATAATGACGAATTGGTAAAAACCTTCAGGGCAAGCGGATTTGAACCGGAAGCATTCACGCTTTATTCCTATGCGGTTGTGCAACTTATTGCCGAAGGCATTGAAACCCAAGGACAAAACCCGCAAAAAGTGGCGCAATACCTGAAAACAAAAGGGCCCTTCAAAACCGTGCTCGGACCTTTGGATTTCACCGAGAAAGGCGATCCGAAAGAGGGTGGTTTTGTTATGAACCGTTGGTATAAGGCTCCGGACGGAAGCTATAATTATTCCGAAGTCAAGGATTGAAAAATAAAGTCGGAAAAGAACTAGAGTAAGCCAAAAGAGCTGAAAACGACTGGAAGATAAAAAAGCGCGTTTAACGCGCTTTTTATTTACTTCTATCTTCATTACACGATCAGATATGACCAATCGGATCTTTTGAATGTGCCGCTCATTTTAAAAATTTGTTTCTCAACTCTTAGTGAGACAAATTTTATTCAAACACATATGCAATCCGATTTTTTATCGTTCCGGTTATTTACGTCTTAACAAGAAATAAGCTGCAACGCCCAGAACACCGACAACTGCCAAAGCAGTCTTCGGATAATTTTTTGTCTGCTTTGTGATATAGTGGGCTTGCTCGCCAACGACATCAAGCGCCTGACGGCCTTTGTCTTTTATTGTTTCGGCAATTTCACCGGTATTCTCGAAAAAACCATCACCCTTCGTCAAAGGTTGTTTCAGCGATTGTGTCAGTGATTGAAGCTCGGATTTCAGATCTTGAATGCGTTTTTCGATTTTTTCTTTTGTGTCACTGCCGTTTAATACATTAAACATTGTTTTCTCCTTGCGCTTGAAGCCCCGTATAAGTCGAACACAAGGCCGGGAATTTCCACGTCTAAGAATAGATCACGTATAAGAATAGATAATGCAAAAATATGTTCCTTCCAGTGTAAAGTAACAGGTAGAGCCGGTATTTTTTCGTAAAGAAAAATTTTGCGGGCTTATAGGAGGGAAAATACAAGGCTTTGCAGGAGGGAAAATAAATGTCGGATAAAGTGCGGAAATTGTGCGATAAACGATCAGCCGTATCATATCATATATATCGTTATATATAAAAATGATGATTGATAAAAACGGGAATGTGAATCATCAAAAAAGTGAAAAGCTTTTTTAATTTCCGGTTGGGAAAATGCCGCTATAACAGTTATAAAGGGCGATGTGTTTATCCCGACCGTTCAATGAAAAGAGACATCATCCGAAAATGAACAAGCACGAATATTTTTCAAAACCGTTTCCGCGCCGCAAGTCTGTTGCCGTCAATGTTGGCGGTGTCATGGTGGGGGGGAACAATCCGGTTGTCGTGCAATCAATGACGAATACGGATACGGCAGATGTAGATGCTACAGTAGCGCAGGTTGCAGCACTGGCAAAAGCCGGATCCGAACTGGTACGCATCACTGTCGATCGGGATGAATCGGCAGCCGCCGTGCCAAGAATTAGAGAACGGCTCGATAATCTTGGAATTACAGTTCCGCTCATCGGCGATTTTCATTATATCGGCCACAAATTATTGTCCGAATATCCCGATTGTGCGAAAGCCTTGGCAAAATACCGCATCAATCCGGGCAATGTCGGGTTTCGCGAAAAACGTGATAAACAATTCAGTGAAATTATCGAATTTGCAATCCGCTATGACAAGCCGGTACGGATCGGCGTGAACTGGGGTTCGCTCGATCAGGAATTGCTCACGCGTTTAATGGATGAAAATGCCGAAAAAGGTGGCCCTCTCTCGACCGACGAGGTTATGCATGAAACGGTGGTGCAATCTGCACTTATTTCTGCGCATCTTGCTGAAGAAATCGGCCTTGGTCGCGATAAAATCATTCTTTCGGCTAAAGTCAGTCAGGTGCAAGATCTCGTTGCCGTTTATACCATGTTGGCCGAGCGCTGCGATTATGCTTTGCATCTGGGGCTTACTGAAGCCGGTATGGGGACGAAAGGTGTTGTTGCCTCTTCAGCAGCTCTGGGTATTTTGCTGGAACAGGGAATTGGCGATACGATTCGTATTTCTTTGACACCTGAACCGGGTGGTGACCGCCGCCGTGAAGTGCAGGTTGCCCAAGAGCTTTTGCAGGTCATGGGATTCAGGCAATTTATACCGACTGTTGCCGCTTGCCCCGGTTGCGGGCGTACCACCTCGACAGTATTTCAGGAACTCGCGCAGAAAATTCAGGGCGATATTCGTAAAAACATGCCGGTCTGGCGGGAAAAATATCCCGGTGTCGAAACGCTTAATGTTGCTGTCATGGGGTGTATCGTCAACGGGCCAGGGGAATCAAAACATGCCAATATCGGTATTTCCCTTCCCGGTACCGGCGAAATGCCGGCAGCCCCCGTTTTTATTGACGGGAAAAAGGTAAAAACATTACGTGGCGCGAATATTGCGGCTGAATTTGAACAGATGGTCGCCGACTATATCGAGGAACGTTTCAAATAGATTTGCGATCGTCAATTCAAAAACCATGAAGTTGACACTTGAAACGGGTGTCCAACTTTGAATGGTGCGTTTTTCGCGTGAGTTTTTCAAACAGCAAAAAAGTCGTTTGCTTTTTGTCGTCATCAAAAACGATGAAAAGCCCGGTTTACCTATTTCAGGGTTGAAAGAGCTTGAACGCGTTTAAAAATTCAAAATGTTTTAAAAGCTTTGTTGGAATGAAAAAAATGTGCTTCGCCCGATAAAGCCGGAAACCGGAGAGTTAAGGAAGGCAGATCATAGAAGAGCTGGAACGGTTGCCCTTTAAGCGGAAGCGATTGTTTTTGAACGTGTCGCCTATCGGAGGCTCGTCAATCAAATAGAATCGGGAAAAAGTAACAGTCAAATTGACGGACATCTTTGTATGACCGGAGTTTTATAAATTTGGAGCGCGCTTCTATAAAGACATGTCGGAGTGGGAGTTTTCTCTATCAATCAGGATTTTGCCGCTGCTCATATCTTTTAGCCAGTCAATAAAGTTTTGTTGTTCAGCTTTTGGCAAACGCAGTGTCAATTCACATCCGGAATCGTCAAAATGCCGATTTTCAATTTGTGCAAGGAAATTCTGAACCTCGTTTTCGATAATGGGCAAAAGATTGAAAGGGCAGTGAAAAGTCAAATTTTGCCAGTCTACAAGCTCGACGAGTTCGGCATTCTGGAGTGCTCTTGCCGCACCGCCCCCGTAAGCACGAACAAGGCCACCGGTGCCAAGTTTTACCCCTCCGAACCAGCGTGTGACAATGACGAGAACGCAATCACAATTTCTGCCTTCAATGGCATTGAGTATCGGTTTACCGGCAGTTCCTGTCGGTTCGCCATCATCGTTGAAACGGTAATTCTGATGGAACTTCCAGGCATAGCAATGGTGTGTTGCTTCTTCTTTGCGAACTGTTTCAATGATCTCTTCTGCCTTTTCCACGGAATTGATCGGAAAAGCACGTGTTAAAAAACGGCTTTTTTTAATTTCTTCCAAAAGCTCGGTTGCAGAAGCAAGAGTAAAGGCCATCAATATTTTCCAAAGTCTTCGGTTTTAACGGGAGGGGCATAGTGGCAAATTGTGCGTTTTCAAAACATCCGGCTTTTTAGCGTTTGGCCGACTTTTTAGCGTTTAGCCGGCATTTTAGCGTTTAGAATGACAAATCGTGTGCGTTCGACGAATGTCTTTTTGACGGATTTTTTGTCGTCATCGTTCCTTTCCTGCCGGTTTTTCACCCTGTCAATTGCTCGGTTTTCCTGTCGATTTTTCCGTTCTCCCCTTTAATTCTTCCTTTCCCCCGTTAATTTTTCCGCTCCCCCCTTAATTTTTCCGCTCCCCCCTTAATTTTTCCGCTCTATGACAAATCTTGCAGTCGCCCTTAAAATATCGGCTTTGTTACCGAATGGTTCAAGCAAGTTATCAGCCTGTTCCATCAGGCCTTCCAGTTGGTGTTTTGCCCATTCGACACCGTGTAGGGCTACCAAAGTTGCTTTATTGGCGGCTATGTCTTTACCGGCGGTCTTGCCGAGAGCTTCGGTATCGGCAGTCACATCAAGAACATCATCGGCAAGCTGGAAGGCCAAGCCGATTGCCGCGCCGAATTCGGAAAGTCTTTCGCGATCTTCACGTGTTGCATTGGAAAGAATAGCACCCGCTTCACATGCATAGCGAATAAGTGCGCCGGTTTTCATGGCTTCCAATGTGATAATGCCGCTTTCATCAGGTTTTTTCGTCTCCGCTTCGAGGTCGAGTACTTGCCCGCCAACCATGCCGCCAAGACCGGCACTGCGGGCAAGACCATTTATCAGTTGAAGCCGGATTTTTGCATCAAGCTCCAATTTGTCATCGGAGAGAAAATCAAAAGCAATTGTCAATAATGCGTCACCGGCAAGAATGGCCGTTGCTTCGTCGAATGCTTTATGGACAGTAGGCTTGCCGCGCCGCAAATCATCATTATCCATGGCCGGTAAATCGTCATGTATCAGTGAATAACAATGGATTGCTTCAAGTGCTGCGCCAACGCATTGTGCTGCTTCGATATTGGCATCAAAAAGTCGCGCTGTCTCGATAACAAGAAAAGGCCGCAATCTCTTGCCACCATTCAAAACGCCATGGCGCATTGCGGCGAGAAGGCGTGGCGGACGGGCAATCTCTCCCGACTCGATATGGTTAGAGAGTTTCGCGTCCAGCATTTCACCAATCTGGCGGGCATTTCTGGCAAGTAAATTGGTAAAATCTTCCATTGAGTATTCCTCTATTCTTTGCAAGATGCACATGAAACATTCAAACGTCGCCGTCAATGCTTATAAACGAGACAATATTGATATAAACGAAGGTTGTTTATTAAACGAGGAATAATTGTTGTCTGAAAGCCAAAGCCCGCAAGTTCGTTTCCATAGAAAGCGTTCAGGAAAACTGCGCGTGGCGCTTTACCTATTGGTGTTTTTGCTGGCTTTGCCGTTTTTCATGCTGCTTCTTTATAAATTGCCTTTTATTCATCCTGTTTCTACTTTGATGTTGCGTGATAAAATCACTTTCACGCCTTATGAACGCGAATGGACTTCTATTGAAGATATTTCTCCTCATCTTGTTTATGCGGTTATGATGTCGGAAGACGGGCAATTCTGTTTCCATAATGGCGTTGACTGGGACGAATTGAAAACAGTTATTTCTCGTAATGGCGGGCCTAATAGAGGGGCATCGACCATTACTATGCAAATGGTGAAAAACCTGTTTTTGTGGCATGACCGGTCTTATCTCAGAAAAGGTCTGGAAATTCCTTATGCAACAGTTGCCGATACTGTTTTGTCCAAACGACGCATTATGGAAATATATCTCAATATTGCCGAATGGGGGCCGGGAATTTATGGTGCAGAAGCTGCTTCACGACATTTTTTCAAACGTTCGGCAAAAAGCCTCAATCCACGGCAGGCTGCCTATCTTGCGGTAACATTGCCCAATCCGAAACTGCGCAATCCCGCACGTCCTTCGGTCAATCTTACAAGGCTTGAACGGCTCATTGAAAGGCGCTTGCGACAATCGGGTGCTTATACGCAATGTCTGCGGGAATAAGCCATTACTCACGAAAATGGGGTGGCATCAACGTTAACGGAAAGAATTTGCAAGCAGTGAGCGAAGCGGAAGCGTGTTGGGCACGTGTTAAAAACCGGTTCGGGTTTTATACAGCAAATCGACCACAAGAATTTTAAAATATTTCAGCCCGACTGTTTATTTTGAAATTTTTAGCCTGTAAGAGACACAATATCGGCCTATTTCATAAAAAATGCTGATTTCAGTCTGGTCAAAGCCTGATAATCAGTGTATAGGCACGCCAAACCTTCTATAATTTTGTCTGCCGATATAGCTTCGGGTTATGGTGGCAGATACGTTTTAAGCAAATTTGGAGTATAATTCCATGGCTGTACCTAAACGAAAAACGACCCCGTCAAAGCGCGGTATGCGTCGTTCTGCCGATGCCCTCAAGGCTCCGACCTATGTTGAAGACAAGACTTCCGGCGAGCTTCGCCGCCCGCATCATATCGATCTGAAGACCGGTATGTATCGTGGTCGTCAGGTTCTGACACCGAAAGACTGAAGTCTTTTTGAATTTAAAGAAAAACCGGTCTGTTGGCCGGTTTTTTTATGTCCGGGATCATTTTGTTTTTTAGCGTTTTCGGTGAGTCGGTTTCGCGAGATTTCGGGTTACCCGTTTTGTAAAATATGACCGACCAACCGGTTGCCAATAAGATTCACGCCCCCGATGCTTGAAGTCCGGCTATTTTTGAAACCGGAGCAGCCGTTTTAATTAACTGATTCCTTTGTCCGGTCTCAGGCCAAATAATTTTCTGTTCCGTTTTCAATTAGTGAAGTTTCAGGTAAAGCGCGCATTTTCAATGCCGCAATAAGGTTTTTCTGCCCGTTTGACCATATGAACGATAACTGCCAATCCGGCCGATCGAAAAGTAACAATCAAAAAACTTTATATTTTTATTTTCCGAACAGGGATGTTCAAAAAGCCCGCGGCAAAATTCTATTTTCTGTTTCGGGAATGTATTCGTAAAAACGGCGATGGGAACCTGATTATTGGCACGACACAAAGGAAACGGTGTAAAGAAGTGAACCAGTGGGTTTCCGATTTGCCGGAATTTTTCTTGTAACCAAGATTTTTATGACAATTCAATATCGTGTCGGGTGTCCGATATATGGTTAATAGCAAATCGCCGGTTTTTTAGATTACGCCTTGACCTTATTGCTATATTTTGGTTTCTCTCCTCTGTAACGACACAGTATGTTGTGAGAACATAGCAGGAACATGCTAATGTCGGTGATTCGTCGCCGATTCGTTCCGGTAGTGTTCCAGAGGTTAAGAATGTTGGTTAATGTCTTGTAAATGGTAAAGCTTGCTTATCGTTTGACAGGGCGTTAAGGCATGTTTTGGCGGTCAAACCGGCAAAACTGATTATTTGGAGTAGATGATGGCCAAAGCCCCTCTTATCCTTTCGGGGCGTGATGTAACAGCCGTTCTGGGGCCGACAAATACTGGCAAAACCCATTTGGCAATCGAGCGGATGCTCGCTCATGATAGCGGATTGATCGGCTTACCGTTACGACTTCTTGCACGTGAAGTTTATAATCGTATCAGCGAAAAAATTGGCCCTGACCGCGTTTCTCTCATTACCGGAGAGGAAAAGATTATTCCTCTTGGTGCACCTTATTCGGTTTGTACTGTGGAAGCTTTGCCGCGGGAAACCAAAGCATCATTTGTTGCCATTGATGAAGTGCAACTTGCCGGCGATCTGGCTCGTGGCCATATTTTTACCGACCGGATTTTACATTTGCGCGGCACTCAGGAAACAATGTTGCTGGGCGCTTCGACGATGCAAGGAATTTTGCAAAAGCTTTTGCCCGGTCTGAATGTTATCAGTCGTCCGCGTTTTTCCCAATTGCTTTATGCCGGTTCAAAAAAGTTGACCCGTTTGCCGAGTCGCACGGCAATCGTCGCCTTTTCGGCCGACGACGTTTATTCTATTGCCGAACTTATCAAACGGCAGCGCGGCGGGGCAGCGGTGGTCATGGGGGCGCTGTCGCCACGCACAAGAAATGCACAAGTTGCTCTTTATCAATCGGGGGATGTGGATTTTCTGGTTGCGACCGATGCAATCGGTATGGGGCTTAATCTTGATGTCGACCACGTCGCTTTTGCGCAGACAAGAAAATTCGATGGCTACCAGTTTCGCGATTTGACAGCAGCAGAAATGGCACAAATTGCCGGACGCGCCGGTCGTCACATGCGTGACGGTACTTTCGGCGTTACCGGTCGGGTAGCCGATCTCGACAAGGATCTTGTCGAGCGGATCGAATCACATCACTTCGATCCTG
>CAMLON010000002.1 GCA_946481695.1 uncultured Bartonella sp.
AGAAACTTTCTAACTTGCAGGCTCTGCTTCCGGTTCTTGAAGCTGTTGTCCAGTCAAGCAAGCCTTTGCTTATCATTGCAGAGGATGTTGAAGGTGAAGCTTTGGCAACTCTCGTTGTCAACAAATTGCGTGGCGGCTTGAAGATTGCTGCTGTCAAGGCTCCGGGCTTCGGTGACCGTCGTAAAGCAATGTTGGAAGATATTGCCATTTTGACATCCGGTCAGGTTATTTCCGATGACCTCGGCATCAAGCTCGAAAATGTCACACTCGACATGCTTGGCCGCGCAAAGAAAGTTACCGTTTCGAAAGAAAACACAACGATCGTTGACGGTGCTGGCAAGAAGCCTGAAATCAATGCACGTGTTAACCAGATCAAGGCTCAGATCGAAGAAACAACATCCGATTATGACCGTGAAAAACTTCAGGAACGTCTTGCCAAATTGGCAGGCGGTGTTGCTGTTATCCGCGTTGGCGGTGCAACAGAAGTTGAAGTTAAAGAGAAAAAAGACCGCGTTGACGATGCTTTGAATGCAACACGCGCCGCTGTTGAAGAAGGTATCGTTGCTGGTGGTGGTACTGCCCTGTTGCGCGCAGCCGCCGACCTTAAAGTAAAAGGTGCCAATTCGGATCAGGAAGCCGGTATCAATATCGTTCGTCGCGCTTTGCAGGCTCCGGCCCGTCAAATTGCAACCAACGCTGGCGATGAAGCTTCTATCGTTGTTGGTAAAATTCTTGAAAACAAGAGCGAGACATTCGGTTACAACACAGCCAATGGCCAATATGGCGATTTGATTGCTCTGGGCATTGTTGACCCTGTCAAGGTTGTCCGCTCTGCTCTTCAAAACGCTGCTTCTGTTGCCGGATTGTTGATCACAACCGAAGCCATGATTGCCGAGCTGCCGAAGAAAGAGGCTCCAATGCCTGCAATGCCGGGCGGCGGCATGGGCGGTATGGACTTCTAATAAAGAAGTTCACGACAACGTTAATGAGCGGGCCTTCGGGCCCGTTTTTTTATAGTAGGTTCGTCATCACATCCCCGGTTCACGCGTGGCATAAATTCGCCAAGCGGTCGGTTTATCGTCGATATGAACAACATTAAGCCAATATTTAAAAAATAGATTATTTCCGTCACTACAAAATGCGATCGAGTGGCCGTTTTTGTTTTCTTTTAAAATTTTTAACCTTTTTAATTGATAGCATATTATTTCTTCATTCAGTTTTGAACTGTTTCATCAGAAATATGTAATAATATGCCGCTCATTTTTTCGCTTCACTCTTATTGTTTTATTATTCGGTTTTGCGGGCGACTTTTCCTCACCAAAATATGTTTAAAAACAAGTTCAAGAAATAGATCTCTTCCTGTTTAAGACCTTTTCTCATTGCTTTTCTTGGTCTATCGTCTCCTCAACCACAGAGGAGTTTTATCATGGTACAAACCCGTACAGAAACGGATACATTCGGTCCGATCGAGGTTCCCGCAGACCACTATTGGGGGGCACAAACAGAACGCTCTTTGCACAATTTCAAAATTGGCGGCGAAAGGCAGCCTCTTCCGCTCATTCATGCCTTGGGGCTTATCAAAAAAGCCGCAGCTATGGCCAATATGAAAGCTAAAAAGCTTTCGCCGGAGTTGGGAAAAGCAATTATTGCTGCAGCCGATGAAGTCATTGACGGCAAACTCGACGACAATTTTCCTCTCGTCGTCTGGCAGACCGGTTCGGGTACACAAACCAATATGAATGTCAATGAAGTCATTGCCAACCGTGCTATCGAGATGCTCGGTGGAGAAATGGGTTCGAAAAAGCCTGTTCACCCCAATGACCACGTTAATATGAGCCAATCATCAAACGACTCATTTCCGACAGCCATTCATATCTCGTCAGCTTTAGAGACTATCAATAAACTTTTCCCGGCAATTGACCATCTTACGATTGCGTTGAAGGACAAGGAAAAAGAATTTTCAAAAATTATCAAAATCGGTCGTACCCACACACAGGATGCCACCCCGATCACGCTGGGACAGGAATTCTCAGGTTACCGTGCAGCACTCGAACATAATAGAAAACGCATCGAAGCAGCACTGCAAGACGTTCTCAAACTTGCCCAAGGTGGTACGGCAGTTGGTACCGGTTTGAATGCTCCGATCGGTTTCGACAAGGATTTTGTCGAAGCTGTAACCGACATTACAGGCGTTGCATTTGAAACTGCCGATAACAAATTTGAAGCTTTGGCAAGCCACGGCGCAATTACCAATTTCCATGGCAGCCTCAACGCTTTGGCAACCGATCTTTTCAAAATTGCCAATGATATTCGCCTTTTGGGCTCCGGTCCCCGCTGCGGTCTTGGTGAATTAAGCTTACCGGAAAATGAACCGGGTTCGTCGATTATGCCGGGCAAAGTTAACCCGACCCAGTGCGAAGCGATGACGATGGTTGCCTGTCAGGTTTTTGGCAATGAAACCACGGTCACTGTTGCCGCAAGTCAGGGGCATTTTGAACTCAATGTCTATAAACCGGTTATTGCATTCAATGTTTTGCAATCGATCAAAATTTTGTCGGAATGCATGGTTTCTTTTGCAGATAATTGCGTCAAAGGCATCAAGGCCAATGAAACACGCATTCATGATCTCCTTGAGAAATCCTTGATGCTGGTTACAGCACTTGCCCCGGCAATCGGTTATGACAAAGCTGCAAAAATTGCCAAAACTGCCCATAAAAACGGCACAACACTGCGTGAAGAAGCACTGAAAGCAGGCGTATCCGAAGAAGATTATAATCGTCTGGTCAAACCGGAAAATATGATCCATCCGAAATGAGTTAAACCAAACGAACGCTTATCGTTTCATTTTGTTTTTCACTTTTTTAATTCAAAAAGCCCTGTAAAAATTTACAGGGCTTTTTGTTATATTTGGTTTTCCGTTTTAAAAAACGTTTTGCAGTGCGAGATGGACAGTGTTTGAAAAGGCAATGGTCTATTCTTAATCTCAAAGGAACATTCCTGCCTCACCACATGCCTTTATTCTCAAGTAATAACGCTCGGTGCATCACGGCCGAGTTTTTTCTTTAAATCCACAAGCTCGTCCGCTGCAACAATCAAGGCTGCAAGAGCTTCCTGTGTGTTGTCATCCTGCTTTAGCGGATCAGCAACATAATGCTCCATATAGACGCGAACCGTTGCGCCCGATGTTCCGGTACCGGACAAACGATAGACAATACGACCGCCACCTTCAAAGAAAATGCGGATTCCCTGATGTTCGCTGACCGAGCCATCAATCGGATCGTGATATGAAAAATCATCAGCCTTGGCAATCGTCAACCCTGCAACATCGGTTCCGGCAAGTTTCCCAAGACGTGAGCGCAAATCTTCCATAAGAGCTTTTGCCGCACTCTGATCGACTTCCTCATAATCATGACGTGTATAATAGGAACGGCCGAACATTTGCCAATGTTGTTCGACAATTTCACTCACACTTTTACCGGTTGCGGCAAGCAAATTGAGCCAGAACAATATTGCCCACAAACCGTCTTTTTCACGCACGTGATTGGAACCGGTGCCGAAGCTTTCCTCACCGCAAAATGTTACTTTTCCGGCATCCAGCAAATTGCCGAAAAATTTCCACCCTGTCGGTGTTTCGTAAATGTTGAGATCAAGTTTTTTAGCGACATAATCGGCCGCGGCACTCGTCGGCATAGAGCGTGCAATGCCGGCAATACCATTGCGATAGCCTTTAACGAGCTTTGCATTGGCAGCGAGAATAGCAAGGGAATCGGACGGCGTGACAAAACGTTTCCATCCCACAATCATGTTGCGGTCGCCATCGCCATCGGATGCCGCCCCAAGATCCGGTCCGTCATCCGACATCATCAATTCATAAAGATCATGGGCATGAACGAGATTGGGGTCGGGATGGCGCCCGCCGAAATCGGGAAGCGGTGTACCATTGACAACTGTGCCTTTTTTCATGCCGAGACGTTTCTCGAAAATTTCATGCGCATATGGTCCAGTCACAGCATTCAATGCATCAAAGCGGAATGTCAAACCACCGGCAATTGCTTTGCGGATGAGGTCGAAATCAAACAATTCTTCCATCAGATTTGCGTAATCGACAACCGGATCAATGACTTCAACAATCATTGAACCGACTTGCGTTTTCCCCAATTTGCCAATGTCGATATCACCACAATCTTCTGTTTTATAAGAAGTAATTTTTTTGGACGATTCAAAAATAGCCTTTGTGACCTTTTCCGGCGCAGGACCACCATTGGAAATATTATATTTAATACCGAAATCGCCGGATGGCCCACCCGGATTATGGCTCGCCGACAGAATGATGCCGCCGAAGGCCTTGTATTTACGGATAAGGTGGGAAGCGGCCGGCGTCGACAAAATACCGTTCAACCCGACTTTGATATGGCCAACTTTATTGGCGGCGGCCATCTTCAAAATTTTCTGGATAACCTCTTTATTAAAAAAACGCCCGTCGCCTCCAAGGATAAAGAGCTTACCCGAAACATCACCAACGCTATTGAAAATAGATTGGATGAAATTTTCGACGTAATTTTTCTGTTGGAAAATTTTGACCTTTTTGCGCAATCCCGAGGTACCCGGATTTTGGTCATCAAAGGCAGTCGTAGAAATTGTCAGAATCGCCATATTCATCACCATATGTTCTTCACTGTGATCAATTTAAAGCGATTAACCAAAAATATCGAGTGTAAAATTATCAAACTTTGGGGGGCAAGCTTGCAAGTTAGCGACCGATCTCTTACCTTTCTAATGTGAATTCCGGCTCACATTGCCTGCCTAATCGGACAGGCCGAAAGATATAAAAATACAGGAGCAAATTAATGATCGGACAAAAAGTTCCAAATGTAACATTTCATACGCGTGTACGTGATGAATCTATTGGGGGTTCAAACCCGTTCCGTTGGCAGGATGTCAACACAGACGAATATTTCAAGGGCAAGCGCGTAGTATTGTTCTCCTTGCCGGGTGCATTCACTCCAACATGCTCAACTTACCAGTTGCCGGATTTTGAAAAACTTTATCCGGAATTCAAAAAGCTTGGCATTGATGAAGTTTACTGCCTTGCAGTTAATGACGCCTTTGTTATGAATGCCTGGGGCAGACACAACAAATTGCAGCACATCAAACTTATTCCTGATGGCAATGGCGAATTCACCCGTAAAATGGGTATGCTCGTCAACAAATCCAATCTGGGCTTCGGCATGCGTTCATGGCGTTATGCTGCTGTTGTCAATGATGGTGTTGTTGAAAAATGGTTTGAGGAAAAAGGTTTCTCGGATAACTGCGAGACTGATCCTTATGGTGAATCTTCACCGCAGAACATTTTGAAAGTCCTCAAGGGCGAGAAATAATAACAATCAAGGCTCCTGCGTATGTTTCGCAGGGGCCTTTTATATTCAAGAGGTCAATATGGGTATTTCATTCAATCTTGACGCGCAAACATTGACAGCATTGCAAAACTTTCTGCACGACAATCATAAGATCAAAAGCGAGGCTGAAGCTGTCGAGCTTTTTTTAAAGAAATCGCTTCAGGAACTGGGATATTTGGGAAGAGAACCGGGAGCGGCTACAAGCCCTGATCGATTAAATTCCAGCAATGATGATTGAGTTCGATGTCCAATCGATCCGATCCAGCTTCAGTTGAAAAACGACGTATAAAATCGCGCTTCTTTGTTCTATTGATCGTAGCAATCATCCTTGTGATGCTGCTTGTCGCCGTGACATTTGTATTCTTTGATATAACAGGAATCGAGGCGCTTAACAGCTTGGCCTAAATGCGACGGAAACATTCCGTTTCAAATATATCAAAGCCATTCAGTTTCAATTTGCATCCTGGTTTTTATTTTTTTGCTACTTTACCTAATTTTTTGATAACTTCTTGAACTTCAGCTTTCTCGCCACTTCTTAATGCCGAAACGAGCGATGCCTGCGACTTCAATATAACCCCGTCTTCCAATATCTTGAGCTTGTTTGCCCTGAGCGTTTCGCCGGTAGAGGTGATATCGACAATCATATCGGCCGAACCGGCTGCAGGAGCTCCTTCGGTTGCACCTAGGCTTTCAACAATACGATAGACTTGTATTCCATGCTTTTGTGAAAAGAATTGTTGCGTCAAACGCCAGAATTTTGTTGCAATACGAATTCTACGTCCATGACGCTGACGGAATTCGGCTGCAACGTCATCAAGATCGGCCATTGTCACGACATCATGCCAAACAGCCGGAACAGCAACCACCACATCGGCAAAACCGAAACCGAGCGGAACTTCAACTTTCACTTTTGTCTCGGGATGGGCAAGCGTTTCGTGGATCAAATCCTGCCCTGTTACACCGAGATCAACATTCCCATACCCCAGTTCACGGGCAATTTCGGAAGCAGATAGAAAAAGAATATCGATATTCTTGTCATTGGCAACGGCCGCCCGATAGTTACGGTCATTGTCGGCAAGAACAATCTCGTAACCGGCGGCTTTCAAGGTTTCCAATGTCTTATCTTTAAGACGGCCTTTTGATGGAAGTGCAAGTGTAATTGTCATGACTATTTCCCTTGCCCCTTTTGAAACCCGATTGTGCTTTTTTCATCTTTCGTGAGCCTGTCAAGCCAAACCGAAAAACCGACAGCCGGTATCGGTCTATCAGCCCCGAGCATTGTCATCAGACGGTTATAACGTCCACCGCCGATAATAACATTATCATCTTTGCGAATTTCAAAAACAAAACCGGTATAGTAATCAAGCGGGCGACCGAAAGCTGCATCATATTCAACATCTTCAAGCTTGATCCCTTGCGTTGCAAAGACCCGATTTCGTGCCTTGAACGGCATCAGAAACTGGTCGCTCACCAATTCATATTTTTTCCCGAAATCGAAAAGTGCGTCTTCCGCGTCATCAAGTGCCAAGCGAATTGCCAAAAACTCTTCCAAAGCCTCGAGAACCGGTTTGGTAAGCCTTACCGAAGATAAAAGCTGTTTTTCCAAGAGTCTTCTCGCAATTTCTGTCGGACTGCGGCCGGCAGATGGTGAAATGCCCGCATCAAGCATCTCTTCCTCGATATAACTCGTCAAGGCTGCTTCATCTTGTACCGCGACCAATTTCATCAGATTGTCGGGCAAACTCTGTTCGCTTTTCGGTTCAGCAAGGATATGTAAAAGATCACGCAATTGCTTGGCGTTACCAAAACTGCGCAGTAGTCTTTTTTGCCACGTCGCGACAATACCGAGTTCTTGAAGAACAGAAGCAAACACACTTTGGTCGCCCAAATGAATCGCGTAACCGAAACTCTTCGAAACACATTTCAACAAGGCCAAGGCTTCTCCTAGTGAACGTGCATCAGCCGCGGCTTCGTCAACATCCCCTAAATCTTCAATGCCTGCCTGATAAAAACCGTTTTCTCCCGAGCGGCTTTGCCTGAAAACTTCACCAATATAGGCGTAGCGGCGTGGTGTTGTTGCACCAGTTTTTATGTGCTTGATACAAACGGGAATTGTAAATTCCGGCCGCAAGCACAAACTGTCGCCATTTTCATTTTCGGTCATAAAAATACGGCGGCGCAAATCCTCTCCCGCCATGTCGAGAAAAGGCTCGGCCGGTTGTAAAATCGGAATTGAAACGGTTTGCAAATGGTTATCGCCAAAAAAATCTTTGATGGCGTTGGCTTTTAACTCGGATCCGCTCATTTTCTTCCCGCTCGACACTACTTATTTTTATCTTGCGCCGCGAGAATTTCTTTAACCGCGTCGACCATTTTGTTTTCATCTACTGTAATTTGTGCCGGGCGGCTTTCACGCCACGTTTTATTATCTTCAATCTCGGCCGACAGGCGTGCACCCTCAACAAGGTCCTTTATCTGCACCTGGTTTTCGGAGCGTTCTTGAGATCCCTGAATAATAACGCAAGGGGCGTGACGGCGATCGGCATATTTCATCTGTGCTTTCATGCCCGAACCGCCAACATAAAGTTCGGAACGAATACCGGCGTTACGAAGTTGAGCAACCATATTCTGATAACGTTCAAGCGAAGTACGGTCTTTATCCAACACCAAAACGACAACCGGTCCCGATTTTTCATCAAGATCAAGTTTGCCAAGGTTTTTCAACGCCGTCATCAATCTCGAGACACCGATTGAAAAACCGGTAGCCGGAACCGGTTCGCTACGAAAACGCGAGACCAGTCCGTCATAACGTCCACCACCGCCGACCGAACCGAAAACAACTTTTTGTCCGTCTTCATTGACAACGTCAAACAGCAATTCAACTTCGAAAACCGGCCCCGTATAATATTCAAGCCCACGAACAACAGACGGGTCAATTTTGATCCGTTTTTCATACCCTGCCGCTGTGAAAAGGGCCAACATATCCTGAAGCTCGTCAACGCCTTCTTTGCCACGGTTGCTCCCGGCTACCACTTTTGAAAGATTATCAAGGGTGGCACGGCCATTTTCAGCACCGGCATTAATAAAGGATAGAACTTTGGCAATTGCCTCGTTGGAAAGCTCGGCGCCTTTGGTGAAATCACCACTATCATCCAGTCGGCCTTTGCCGAGAAGAAGTTTCACACCTTCAGGACCGAACTTGTCAAGTTTGTCGATAGCACGAAGAACAGTGAGCCTTTTTCCTGCATTGTCGTCACCTTGAAGGCCTACAAGCTCCAGCACACCGTCAAGAATTTTACGATTGTTCACCCGAACGACATAATCACCACGATCAATGCCAAGCCGTTCCATTGTATCGGCCGCCATCATGCAAATTTCGGCATCGGCAGCAACAGTCGGTGTTCCCACTGTATCGGCATCAAACTGCATAAATTGCCGGAAACGCCCCGGCCCCGATTTTTCGTTACGGAATACCCAGCCGACACGATAACTGCGATAGGGCTTTGGCAAACTTTCAAAATTTTCAGCAAAATAACGTGCAAGCGGCGCTGTCAGATCATATCGCAATGACATCCATTGCTCGTCATCATCCTGAATTGAAAACACACCGGCATTCGGACGATCCTGATCCGGCAGGAATTTTCCCAGCGCATCCGTATATTCAAAAATCGGCGTTTCGACGGCCTCGAACCCGTAAAGCTCGTAAACATTGCGAATGACCGACATCATTTTTTCCGCGGCATGGATTTCCGCACTCGTGCGATCAACAAAACCACGAGGAACACGCGCTATCGTTCTTACCTGTCTATCTGCCATTTTATTCCTGCCGCTAAAACTACAATTGAATTGAAGGATTGCTGGTTTTGTAGCTCATCCAACACAAAGCAGCAAGCCATGCGCTTCAAGCTCACAAAAGTTTATTCATATGAATGGCTTCGGAAATTTCTTTTTAAAAATTCAGGATACTCTTCCAATAATAGATCTCAACCTTCCGGATTTTGCTTTGCCGAACAAAGGAAAGAATTTATCCACACCTTCTTTCGTCGATTGTCGACTGTCAAACATGTAAGCCATTTTGTTTGTAAAAATTAATTGCTAACAATTCTACTTAATTAAATTGATCATCTTACAGTCGAAAAATGTTGAATTACCGGATTTTATTAGTCGTTTTTGTGTGCTTTTTTTGCGGCAATTGCACGAACTCCAACAACAAAGACATCAATAGCGATGAAGCTATTAATCTCTTCCAGAATACGATTTCCAAAAGAGGTGCGGCTATCTCTGTCAGAGTTATTTATGAAGGCCGTTACTGCCAAACCACAACAATACGCTTACGACAAATCGTTGGTGACAGGCTTGACCAAAAAAATTATACAAATGTTTATTCCGGTAATAATGATTATACGATTGCTGGTTTATCGGACAAAGCGATTTCGCAAACCAAATGGGTTTTTGGCAAATCGGATGCCTGGTTCCTCGGTAAAGTCACATTTGAAACAATCACGGAAAAGCTCACAAACAAAGCAATTGCGAAAGCATTTTCTCCAATTGCACCAGGTGATTATATATTGACGGGTCTTGATTGTAATATCGACGCAAACGCTCGTGTCTCGATGGGCGAAAGCGGTCACGATACTTTTATTGTCGATTTACTTTCTCCGGAAAAGATACCTGTCGCCGGTGCAAATTACATCCATATTGAGAAAAACGAACTGGTTGATGCCGGTATTCTCGACATAAGACATCAGACCAGTCACAGTTTTCTGTTCAGCTCCAACAGTGGAACGGCAGAAGGGAGCCTGACATCTGCCCGTTTTCAGGATTACTTGAATAACCATTTTCCAGATCTTGCGAAAAAAATAAAATTCACGCATTTTGAAGCCGAAAAAAGTCTGACTTCAGCCCCGCAGGAAAATTCGGGGAAAAAATAAGTCTGCTTCAACAAGAAAATCTGTTATTTCCAACAAGCCGAGACACGCGGTCTTTAGCGACAAAAACAACCTTCGATATGGTCGTTGACAATGCCGATTGATTGCATGAAAGCATAACAGGTTGTGGGGCCAACAAAGCTCCACCCGCGTTTTTTCAAATCTTTTGAAAGGCGGATTGAAGCCGGCGTTATCGGATTTAATTTAAGCGTTGCATAATCGACATGTTTGAACCGTTCGGATTCGGGCGGCTGAAAAGACCAGAAATAATCGGCAAGATTTCCCTTTTCTTCAACAAGTTTACGAGCGCATTTGGCATTGTTCACTACCGACCGGATTTTCCCGATATGGCGAATAATACCCGAATTTTTCGATAATTCATCTATTTTCTCTTCGTCATAAAAAGCGATTTTGTTAAAATCGAACCCATCGAATGAATTGCGAAAATTTTCCCGTTTTCTCAATATTGTCAACCATGACAAACCGGCCTGAAATCCTTCCAGACAAATTTTCTCGAATAAATGATTGTCGTCATAAACAGGCTTACCCCATTCATGATCGTGATAGGCTAAATAGAGAGCATCTTTACCGGCCCATGCGCAACGGATTTTCCCGTCAGAACCAAGCGTTAGGCCTTCTGCCAGAGCTGTCAAAAGAGATCCCCCTGATTGTCATCATCAATCGGATGGCGTTTTTGTTTTTTCGCCGGTTGATGAGCTTTTCCGATTGCCGTTGCGTCAATCGTGTCATCAGAAAATCTGATCTTCAAAAACCTGTTTTCTGGAACTTCACGCGCATTTTTGACGAGCTTTCCTTCTGTATCAAGGACCAGAGCAAAACCGCGTTCAAGTGTCTTTTCATAAGAAACCGAGTTTAACAGCCGTGCCGCCATATCAACTTTCTGGCGTTGTTTTTCGACAATGAGCACAAAAGCGTTTTGGAGCCGCATAAAATAGAACAAACCGGCTTCCTTGGCTTTGTCCATAATGGTTTCGGCAAGTCGCGGGGTGAAACTCCTTGTCACTGATAAGAGCTTTTGTCTTTTGCTTATCGTTAATGCAATAAATGCCTGTTCGAATCGCAAGGCCAAATGGTTTGTCTTTTGACGGTTCTGATTGACAAGATTGATAACCAGATGCGGCGACAGACCGCGCGCCAACAGATTGAAAACCTGCCTTTTCTTTTCTGTATTGACTGTGAGAGACAGTTCCAACCTGCTTGCGGCTTCGTCAAAACGCCGGCGCGGTAATGCAAGGAGCTGGTCAACAGAGGGAAGTGCCCGCACCGCGCTATAAAGTTTTTGCTTGCGAAAATCGAATTGTCGAGAAATTCCACCCAATAATCTGGCATAAAGAGAAGAAACGCTCGCCTCCAACTCTGCTTTGACGGGAACTGCCATTTCGGCAGCACCGGTTGGCGTCGGTGCACGCACATCCGCCGCATAATCCACCAATGTCCAGTCGGTTTCGTGGCCGACAGCCGAGATAACCGGAATAAGAGAAGAGGCAACAGCCCGTACAACTATTTCATCATTAAAGCCCCACAAGTCTTCAAGACTGCCACCACCGCGCGCAACGATGATAAGATCGGGCTTCGGGATTGGACCGCCGGCTTTCAAAGCATTAAAGCCTGAAACTGCGGCTGCAACCTCGGCTCCGCAAGTTTCACCTTGAACACGCACCGGCCAAACGATGATATGAAGGGGAAACCGGTCGGAAATGCGATGGATAATATCGCGAATGACGGCGCCTGTCGGCGATGTTACAACGCCAATAACCTTGGGCATAAAGGGCAATAATTGTTTGCTGGCAGCATCAAACAACCCTTCGGCGGCAAGTTTCTTTTTTCTTGCTTCCAGAAGTGCCATCAAGGCCCCCACGCCCGCCGGCTCCAGATTATCAATCACAATCTGGTATTTCGATGAACCGGGATAGGTTGTGAGTTTACCTGTCGCGATAACTTCCATTCCTTCTTCGGGAAGGAATTTGAGTTTACCCATAACGCCACGCCAGATAACTGCCTCAAGGCGTGCTTTATCGTCTTTCAGCGCAAAATAAGCGTGGCCCGAAGCGTGTGGCCCTCTATAACCGGAAATTTCACCCCGCACACGAACATGGCCGAAACGATCCTCAACCGTGCGTTTCAAGGCGCCTGATATTTCGGAAACCGTATATTCGACCGCATTGGTTGCAGCACTATTTTCAGCAAAAAAGTCACTCATATTTTCACATTATATCAATTGTTCCGGCTAATCCACTCCATAGAACAGTGCGATTATTTTAATCTTAGAAAATCATCGTTACTCGCGCAGAAAAACGGGAACTTTTGGGCCCCGTTCTGCGTTAAGTCATGAGCTAATTTGCGGAGTAAAGACCATGGGAAAATTACCTGTAGATCATGAACGGGCAAGCGACGTTGCTAAGGAAGTGACACCACCCTTGAAAGGCGGAAAACTTGAAAAGCAAGTAAAAAAAGAAAAACAAACCCAAAAAAGCTAGGCATTATCAAAAGCTGTGACAACAAATTTATCTTGCCTGTCAAGCAAATAGATAAATTGGCAAAAGGGCGAAAAATCACTATCGCCCGCGGCTTTTCGCATTTTGCTACTCTTTTATGCCGGTTCCACAGCCTTGAGGTGTCCAACAAGGCTGGTTTACTATGGTTCCATAACGATCATAGTCCGTTAGCTTTGGGTAATCGGACTTTGTATAAAATACGACGCTTATGTAAAATGCATCGGACAAGTTGCCAATGTCGAGGTGGCTGTTATAGTCTTCTTGAAGCCAAAATGACGAGGATTGAACTTTAAACCATTGAAACCTATCTAGGGTTCCATTTTATCATTATTGAAGGATAGTCAATGTCGAAGCCGGTCAATTCATTTCTTGGGGATACACCAGGACGCGTTGTCATAAAGCTACTCGTTTTTTCGATTCTGGTCGGCATTGTCATGACACTTCTGGGCTGGACACCGATGGATGTCGTGTGGAAGATCAGCCATTTCTTCACCTCGTTATGGTCAATGGGTTTTGAAGCGTTCGAAAAACTCTTCAATGTGGTGGTTGTAGGCGCTGCAATTGTGATCCCGATATTTATCATTATGCGTATCCTGAGCTTGATACGTTAATGGCTTCGGCTCTCAATACATTTAACAACCGGCTTGCGGTTGTATGATAGTATATCATTGATTTGATTATGAAATTATGTCTTTCAGCAAGGCGTGAAATCGCATTTGGGCAATATTAAAGATATAAAAGCCTGAAAAATTGATAGATTGCCCAAGAAATTCCATAAAAGCCTGATAGGAACTCCAGCCGGTTTATAATTTTCGGTGCATTAATGCGAGTGGTGTGGTGGCTAGCTATTGTTTTTGATAGTCACGAATTTTAAAAGACCCGTTGTTTTTTGAGACTGTTGAATTGTTGGGTGATATCGTGCTGACACGTAGAAATTTTTTTGTCCTTTCCGGTGCTTTTATTGTTGGTACAGCCGGTATAATTCCGGCTTTTGCCGATAATGAAGACCCGACAAGCCTCATCAATGCATTGCGGGCTCAAAACAATCGTGGCCCTCTCGCACCTGACAGCCAGCTTGAAAAAATGGCTCAGGATCAGGCAAATCTTATGGCTGATGCCCAGCGAGTCGCCCACACAATCAGTTCCGGTAATGATTTTGTCACACGTTTGCGCAAATTCGGCATTCATGGCGCTGCGGGTGAAAACCTGTGTGCAGGGCGTTCCACCGTTTCAGCTGCCTATAATGTATGGATGAATTCACCTGGTCACAGAAGCAATATGCTTTACCCGAGCTTCCATTATTATGGACTGGCCAAGGCGACTTCACCTAAACGCCCCAACTATGTTTATTGGGCAATGGAATTCAAACGTTAAAGGCCGGACTTTTACGGAAAAATCTTCATTTAAAATAGATTGATCGGGATAAAACGCTGTCGTTTTCTGTGGATCTTTTTGTTTGAGGGATTTCCTGATCGGGGGAGCAAAAATTTGTCCTATATGCGTTAAAGTCTGCCCTGATTTCAAACGCTTAACTTTTTAAAATGCGTGCTTTTTTAAATTCGACTGTCTTGATCATTAGGAGCAAATTCGGGAAAAATCTCAAGGCCTATATTTTACACGTTTCCATTTTTCACGCGTAAACAAATTGATGTAGATGCCCCAAACGCCGGTTTTTGCGCGTGAAAAAAACCGCTTCAGCTCGCGCCTTAAAGTATTTGATGCGCGCCGGCCTTGTTTATTGGCTTTGTCTATTTGTGTACGGTCAACAGAAAGAGTGCTTTCCAAGCCTGCCTGCCGGACAATTGCCGGATCAAGTTGCCACATTTCAAAGTGTTCGAATACATGACATTTCGGATTGAATAAAAAATGGTCAAAAGGAAATGTTATATTTTGCATCATTGCGCAAAGTTTTTTTGCTGCAGGTTTTGAAACGATATAACCGGCAGCCATAATATGACGGCTTTTGAGCCGCGCAACGCTAAAGCCGTTTTTCAAATCCGTTTTCTCTCCGAGCCAAGCCTTTTTGCCATGGGTTTCAATCTTCACAATATCTGCACTTGCCGGAATCCAATCGTCATTATTCAAAAAGTCGGTGGCTTCTTGCGACAAAGTAACATCATCTTCAAAAATCGCAGCAAAATCATCATCTCCCGCCGCCACTTTTTCGAGCGCCGCTCTATGACTTAGAAAACAGGCGATTTCCCCGCGTGTAAGCGGGTCGGGCCATAGCTGGTGTCGTCTAACATCGGCAATGAACTTTTCATCAAGATGAAGTCCGTCTATTGCAGCAACACGCGTTAAACCAAGGTTCAACTTCCTGAATATTTTTTCAAGGCGGTCTAATCGGTCTGGTGAACGATCAAGATTGATCACATATAGATTCATAATGATTCTTAACCGGTAACTTGGCGAATATAGTCGCACATATTAAATAGATTTTATGAACAACGATCAACGCAATTCGGTTCAGCAAGATGAACTTTCTCTTTTACCTGACCAATTCAACAACTGGTTTCAGAAAAAAGGGTGGAATTTGCGCCCTCATCAGGCCGAACTTTTAAAACGCTCGAAAAGTGGACAATCAACTTTGCTTATTGCCCCGACAGGTGCCGGTAAAACTCTTGCGGGTTTTTTACCTTCTATGGTCTCTCTCTCAAGTGCCAAACATCACCACCAGCTTCATACACTTTATATTTCGCCGCTTAAAGCTTTGGCTCAGGATATCGAACGCAATTTGAAAACACCCGTTCAGGAAATGGGACTTGATATTTCAATTGAAACCAGAACCGGCGACACACCTCAACATAAAAGACAAAGACAGAAATATATTCCACCTGATATATTGTTGACAACGCCCGAGCAAGTGTCACTGCTTCTATCCTCGCATGAAGCAGAAAAATTCTTTGGTTTTCTTGATACCGTCATTTTTGATGAACTTCATTCGCTTGTCACATCGAAGCGGGGACAATTGCTCTCTCTTGCACTTGCCCATTTAAGAACATTGCGCCCGGAATTAAAAACAATCGGCCTTTCGGCCACTGTTTCCGATCCCGATTCTTTGCGGCGTTGGCTTGTAAGCCAGAAACAAAAATCGGCAATGGCAGGTCTTGTTACCGTCGAAGGCGGCGCAAAACCTGAAATCAGAATTTTACAAACTGAGGAACATATTCCTTGGGCGGGACACTCTGCCCGTTATGCGGTCAAAGACATTCTTGACCTCATCAAAGCAGCTCATACGACATTGATTTTTGTTAATACGCGTTCGCAAGCCGAAATGCTATTTCAGGAATTATGGCGCATGAACGAAGACAGTTTGCCTATTGCGCTTCACCATGGTTCACTTGATGTCGGGCAACGCCGCAAGGTGGAAGAAGCAATGTCCCTGAACAAGCTTCGCGCCGTTGTTGCCACTTCGACACTTGATCTCGGCATAGATTGGGGAGACATTGATCTGGTCATCCATGTCGGTGCACCCAAAGGTGCAAGCAGACTTGCCCAGCGCATCGGCCGCGCCAACCACCGCATGGATGAACCGAGTAAAGCAGTGCTTGTGCCTGCAAACTGCTTTGAAGTTCTCGAATGTCAGGCTGCACTTGACGCAAACTATATCGGCGCACAAGATAGTCCGCATTTAAGTGAAGGCGCTATCGACGTTCTTGCCCAACATATTCTTGGTATGGCGTGTGCAGCACCTTTCAATGCCGACGAGCTTTATCAGGAAGTCAAAACCGCAGAACCCTATTCGACACTCAAAAGAAAAACATTTGATAAAACATTGAACTTCGTTGCAACCGGTGGATATGCCCTTAAAGCTTACGAACAATATGCAAAAATAAGACGCACGAAAGATGGCCGCTGGCGCGTTTCCAACCCCAGAATTGCCCAGCAATACCGGCTCAATATGGGAACCATTATCGAAGCTGCCGAACTCAATGTAAGGCTTGTCAAAGCCGGCAATATTAATGCAATGCGCGGTGGCCGAATGTTGGGACGCATTGAGGAAAGTTTTCTCGAAAGCTTGACAAAAGGTGATACATTCATTTTTGCCGGTCATGTTCTTTGTTTTGAAGGTATTCGTGAAAACGAATGTTATGTGAGCTTGTCGAAAAAACTTGAAGCCCGTGTTCCAAGCTATATGGGTGGGCGTTTTCCGCTTTCGACATATCTTGCTGACAGGTTGCGCAAAATGCTCGCAAATCCGAAAGAATGGCATGTTTTGCCCGAGCAGGTGCAAAAGTGGTTGAGCCAACAAAAAATCTCGTCCATTCTGCCTGATACCAATCAATTATTGATCGAAACATTCAATGAAAAAAACCGGTCTTTTCTGGTTGCCTATCCATTCGAGGGGCGCCTTGCCCATCAGACACTTGGAATGTTGTTGACACGCAGGCTCGAACGGGCCGGTTTGAAGCCTGTCGGTTTTGTTGCCACCGATTATTCGATCGGTCTTTGGACACTTGACGACATTGGCGAGGCAATAAAAGCCGGAAGTTTATCGTTGAAAGACCTCTTTTCCGAAGACATGTTGGGCGATGATCTGGAGGCATGGCTTGATGAAAGCTATCTGCTCAAACGGTCTTTCCGTAATTGCGCAATGATTGCCGGTTTGATTAACCGGCGTCATCCGGGGCAAGAAAAGACTGGAAGGCAAGTGACTGTCTCCACCGACCTTATTTTTGACGTTTTGAGAACACATGAACCACATCATATTCTGCTTCAGGCAACAAGGCAGGAAGCGGCTCGTGGACTTTTAGACATCAAGAGGCTGGGGGAAATGTTGAAACGAATAAAAAATCATATTATTCATCGGCCGATTAAAAAAATGTCGCCGCTTGCGCTTCCGGTCATGCTTGAAATAGGAAAAGAAATGATTCCGGGAAGTGCAGAAGACAATATATTGATGGAAGCGGCAGAAGACTTGATCCATACAGTTCTTGAAAACTGAAACAGGCTTTTTGGTGGATATGACAATCGGACTTGATCGTTTTACAGTTAAGGTCAATGGCGCACGCATGACTTGTGATTGTAGTGGCGCAGCCTACTGGCACGCCGAAAAACTGCTGATTGTTGCCGATCTTCACCTTGAAAAATCATCATGTTTTGCCCGCCACGGCCAATTATTGCCTCCCTATGACAGTGAACGCACACTTAAGCGTTTGAAAAATGTGGTCGAAAAATACCAACCACAAACAATTATCGCCTTGGGTGACAGTTTCCATGACAATCAGGCATCCGCACAACTTTCTGAAAAAAACCGGAAATTGCTTGAAGACATCATTACTCATCGCGAGATGATCTGGATTGCCGGAAATCACGATGATGAAAAAACAGAATTTGCCGGTCAATGGACACATGAAATCCGGATCGGCTCGTTATTGTTCCGTCACGAACCACTTGCAGGAGCACAGACAGGGGAAATTGCCGGTCACCTTCATCCCGCTCTTCGCATTTCCCGCCGGGGCATGTCGGTTAGACGATTTTGTTTTGCAAGCGACGGAAGGCGGATGATTTTGCCGGCATTCGGTGCCTATGCCGGTGGTTTGGATCTGACAAACAAGGCTTTTCGCGACATTTTTGATAAATCGGCGTTGATTGCTTGTCTCTTAGGCAAGAACACTATTTACCCTATTCAAAAACAATCTTTCTTTTCGCAGTAATTTCTTCCTATGTATTACGATTGTTAGCCTTGAAACTATCACTTTTCCCGTTATGAAATAGTCGTTAAACCCGGTCTTAAATAGAGTGTCAGTGTCACACTGCCTCAGTCAAAAAAATAGCGACACGATCTTGATTGAACAATCAATCTTTACGGAAAATCAGCCGCCCGAGAATGCCGGTGAAAATTGCTACAAAGACCGCGACGAAGCCGTAATAAACGGGGTTATCCTGTGCAAAACGGTAGATTGCATAAGCGGTGTGTGCTTTCACAATCTCGAGCTCTGTGGTGACTGTCTCGACAAACTCGCCATCGCGAAAAAGATAAGCGTGAATTGTATGATGACCGACAGGGATATTGGCAGGCAATTTGAAATTTGCTGAAAAAAGCGAAGCCGAGCCGAACGTGACTGCCCCGATATTCTCGCTATAAAGATGTTGATGAAGCTTGAGCTTGATAAGCTCCTGACGAAATAGCTTTGCTTTTTCTTCATCATCCGACTCTGCACGAAGTGGCAAATATTCAAGCCCCAACCCCAATCTTTTATAATTGATCGGGCTGGTGATATCCCTGATTTCGCGGGTGGTTGCCATCGCATAGGATTGTGGAACCGCGGTAAATGCCAATGCATCCGCGTTTACCCATACGCCGAGCTTGCGCTTTTTCTCGCGCATTATCATTGGTCTTACAGGTCCTTCCATGGCCACAATAATGTCATAGCGCCCTTGGCGTCTTAATTGAGGATCGGCATTTTCGAGGACACCGGCAATATAGACGTTACGACCGGCAAAATTGGTATCAAGTGTAATGGCATTGGTCGTCACGATAATCTGGATATTTTCTTTAGGTCCCGCATTTTCAACGGGCGCATCAGCCTTGGCAAGGCCGGGTGCTAGCAGAAGTGTAAGACAAAACAGAAGTGCGGCATAAACTGTTTTCATTTTAACCGCCAATGAAGGTGAGAGAAAACAGATCGTCAGGACGAACAAAAAGTTCAAAAGCTAGACGGGCACAAACCAATAAAACCAGAATAGCAAGCAACATGCGCAATTGTTCGGCTTTGAGCTTACGGCCTATCCGCGTTCCATAGGTTGCGCCAATAACGCCGCCAACCATCAGCAAAAATGCAAGCACAATATCAACCGACTGGTTTGTTATACTCTGTAGAACAGTTGTGAAGGCGGTAACAAAAGTAATCTGGAAAAGAGATGTACCGACAACAACATTGGTAGGCACGCGTAACATGTAAATGAGTGCGGGAACCATAATAAAACCGCCGCCTACCCCCATAACAGAAGAAAGCAAACCGATAACAAGTCCGATTCCAAGAACCGGAATAATGCTCACATAGATTTTTGACGCACGAAACCGCATTTTCAATGGTAAGCGTTGTGCCAGACTGTGGTGTCCCGGGCGGTGAATAACAACAGCTTTGCCCCGTCTCGCATTGACAATAGCCCGCCAGCTTTCAATGGCCATAAGGCTTCCAACACCGCCTAGAAGGATGACGTAAAGTAAAGAAATGATGAGATCGAGCTGACCAAGCTTGCGTAAATAACTGAATAGCCCGACACCGAGACAAGACCCCAATATACCGCCGATGACAAGAAGAATGCCAAGCTTGATATCGAGTGTTCCGCGTTTGAAATGCGTAAGCGCGCCGGTGACAGATGATGCAATAACCTGATTTGCACCTGTACCAACGGCAATAGCAGGTGGTACATTATAAAAAATAAGAAGCGGCGTAATCAAAAATCCGCCGCCGACACCAAACATTCCGGAAAGAAAACCGACTACACCACCCATGCCAACGAGGATCAGCATATTGAGCGACATTTCTGCTATCGGTAAATAAATACTCACATCTCTCACCTAAAGGAAACTGCATCGATTGTTTCTTACCGATACTGTTATCAATTTTTATCTTTCACACAGTCTACCGGCAAGGTGGCAACAGGTTCGCAAGTACTATATCACATAAGTCAAACATGGATTGCTATCCTTACAAGCGAAATAAATACATGAAATACCTGACAATTTACGCCGGAAAGCTGTCATGATCTCCACTCAACGAAGGAAAGAGAAGACGGACGCATGGTCTGATATATTAAAATGACCGCTTAAACCGTAGGCCAAAACAGCCATCAAAAAAAGTGCACTCACCCGTGTCAAAGTTCTTCCGGCTTTATCCCTATTTTGCAGCTTTCCGAATAAGTTTGTTCTAATTCCTTTGTTGACCGCACGTGCACAACAAATCAGGTGCCCACTTGTTTCGGCGTCAAATTTTTGCATGCAACTTTTTGACTTGGTGTTACCCGTTTCTGGTATTTGAATTCGAGCTTTATCTTCAAGTCCTGTTTTATCAGTGTCTGTCGTTGCGTTATTTATTTCTCCGGTCAACTCCGGCGTTTTTTTTTCAGCCAATATGCGAATAACAGACTTGTCGAAAACTTTTTGCGCATCTTTATGGTTTTGTCCAATCGTCGGCGTGGGGATTTGCGTCGAGTTCAAGAGGGAGGCAAAATTTTCTTTTTCAACTTTTACGCTGTCTTCGGATGAACCTTTTGTGAGTGATTTATCATGGGCATCAAGAGTTGCCTGAAGATTTGTAATTTGCCGTTGGAGGGAAACAAGTTGCACCGAAAACCGTGACGCTGCTACTGCTTCGCGCAATTGGCGCGAGATTTCCTGATTGGCTTTCTGGCTTTCAGCCGCCAAACTTTTTGTCTGCTCGGAAAGTTCCTGCTTCAACCGCGATTGCACTTCTTCGGCAACCTCTTTCATCAATATTTGCCTATCGCTAGCCGCTGTTGTTTTCATTCCCTGTCTATTTTCGACGAGAAGTTGCTCAAGCCGCTGGAAATGATGAACTAGTTCGTTCTGTGCAGTCTTTCTTGCCTCATACTCTTTAAGCAAAGCCCGTGCTATATCATCAAGATAAGCTTTTACACCGTCATCTTTGTTTTGCGGGAAAGGCATAACATTTTCTGTTTCTCTTGTCGGTGCTTTTGTTTTCATTTGTTCATGAACCGACCGCAACCGTGCGGCAATATCCGACAGAGTAAGTTGTTGCTGCTCATTTTTTTGTGGCTGAAATCGCGCAAAATTCTTGTCATCCGCTTCATTCGGAATAAGCGATAAACGGTTCATATTCATTGCACGGCCTTTTATTCAAAACTCGAAAAACGGGAGCATTACAGGCTTGAGAGCGCTAATAGTGGTCAAGCCCTTGTTAGTCATAGCCCAAGTTTGGTAAATTTAGCCTTAACTATAAAAACAATGGCACTACCCGATCAAAACCTTCGCTCTTCCATCACAAAAATTTCTAACGGCTTTGATTGCCTCGGAAATTTTCCGCAACATTATTTCAAACCATGATAAAAAAATCGTTATTTAATACTAAAAAGGTATGTTTTTTGTAATTTTTCTTTTATCCTGATAGACGATGTGGCAAACGAAAAATCGATTGAAATGCAATCTGCCGCATCACAATGAAATTATGGAATATAAGAATGCCTGAAGCAATAAAACAAGATAGATCCGGCTATGGAGCTCTGCCGCCAGCGGTCAAACTCGATAATGTAAGCGTGATTTTTAACAATTTTACAGCTGTAAAAAAAGCTGATCTTGAAGTACCGGCAGGACAATTTCTAGCAATTGTCGGTCCGACAGGTTGCGGAAAATCGACTTTGCTCAATGTGGCAGCGGGTCTTTTGCCGCCTGCCCGTGGCACATGCGAGATATTCGGTCATCCTCTTTCAGGCATCAATCACGAAGCCGGTTACCTTTTCCAGTCTGATTCATTAATGCCTTGGAAAACGGCCGTAGACAATATTGCAATCGGTCTCGAAATCCACGGTGTCAAAAGACAGGATGCATTAAACCAGTCGCGGGAATGGCTTGCCCGTGTCGGTCTCCAATCATTTGGCAATCGCTATCCGCACCAATTATCGGGCGGGCAAAGAAAGCGCATCGGGCTTGCACAAGTTCTAATCCTTAATCCTAAGCTTATTTTAATGGATGAGCCGTTCGGACCACTTGACGCACAAACACGGGTTCTGATGGGCGATCTCCTTTTGAAATTATGGTCGAGAGACCGCAAGGCCGTTATGTTTGTGACACATGATCTGGAAGAAGCAATTACCCTTGCCGATCGCGTTATTATTATTTCGGCGGGACCTGCTTCACATGTCAAAGGTGATTATCTCATCAATTTACCGCGCCCGCGCAATTTACAGGAAATCCGGCTCACGGCCGAATTTGTCGAAATCCACCGGACATTATGGAACGATCTTAAAGAAGAGGTGCTCAAAGCCTATGAACAAGGAGATAAATCATGAAGCGTCTGAAGATTTTTTTGTTACAGCTTTCGGTTGCTATTATCTTCTTCTTTCTGTGGGAAATAGGAACGACTGTCCCGCTTTTTAACGAAAAACCGATTTTGCCGCCATTCTTCTTTTCAACACCGATTGATATTTTCAAACGCATTGGTCTTGATTTCCAGAGCGGTAAAGTCTGGTACCATTTATGGATTACGTTGCTTGAAACAATTCTCGCTTTCGCGATCGGCGCCGGCGGCGGGATTTTATTGGGCTTCTGGTTTGCGCAAAAGAAAATGCTGACTGCGGTTTTCGACCCCTATATCAAAGCCGCAAATGCTTTGCCACGTGTCGTTCTTGCTCCGATTTTCGCACTCTGGTTCGGGCTTGGCATATGGTCCAAGGTTGCACTCGGCTTTACACTTGTGTTTTTCGTTGTGTTTTTCAACGTTTACCAAGGGGTCAGAGAAGTCAATCCGACCATTCTCGCAAATGCCCGCATGATCGGCATGAACGAGCGGCAATTATTGCGCCACGTTTATCTCCCCTCTGCCATGACATGGGTGTTTTCTTCGCTTCATACGTCTGTCGGATTTGCTATGGTGGGTGCTGTTGTCGGCGAATATCTCGGCGCATCTGCAGGCCTTGGCTATCTCATTTCGCAATCAGAAGGTGTTTTTGACGTTACCGGCGTTTTTTCCGGTATGTTAATTCTGACCATTTTTGTTATTCTGATCGATATCCTCGTCAGCATGATCGAAAAACGGCTTCTGATCTGGCGGGCAGACCCGCGTGGCAAGCAATCTTGAGAAAAAAGCAATCTTGAGGAGAAAGCTTATGAAATTCAGTTCCCATTTCAGAAAATTCATCTTTCGATTGGGTCTAATATTCGCCGTTTTGTCCGCCACACTCACGGGGAACGCTTTTGCCAATGACGAACCGGAAAAGAAAGACATCACTTTGAGCGTGGGCGGTGCACCGCTTTTCTATTATCTGCCCTTGGCTATTGCCTCGCAAAAAGGCTTTTTCAAAGAGGAAGGACTGGATGTCAAAGTGGTGGACTTGAAAGGTGGCTCACAATCGCTTCAGGCACTTTTGGGAGGGTCGGCGGACGTGACGACCGGCGCTTACGATCAGGTCATTCGTATGCATTCGAAAGGTCAGGATGTCCGTGCAGTACTGGAACTTGACCGTTATCCGGCAATTGTGCTTGCCGTCCGCGCCGACCTGAAAGACAAGGTCAAAAAGGTAAGCGATCTTAAAGGAATGAAAATCGGTGTTACAGCACCCGGCTCTTCAACAAACAATTTTCTCAATTATTTGCTTGATAAAGATGGCGTCAGACCTGACGAAGTTTCAGTAATTGGTACCGGAGCCGGTGCAACAGCGATAGCAGTAATGAAACGCGGCGAAATCGACGCAATTGTCAATCTTGACCCTGTGATCTCGACCTTGATGCACGACAATTCGGTTTTCATTCTTGTCGACACAAGAACCGAAGCGGATATGGAAAAAATATTTGGCACACGCACAATGTCGTCCGGCGTCCTTTATACCAAAAAGGAATTTATCGACAACTATCCGAACACTGTCCAACATATCACCAACGCTTTCGTCAAAGCCTTGAAATGGTTACAAACTGCAACACCGGATGATGTGGCCAATGCCGTTCCACCAGAATATATCGGTAACAATCGCGAAGTTTATCTTGAAGCCGTCAAAAATTCGCTTCCTTCCTATTCGCATGATGGCATGATTTCCAGAGGAAGTCAGGAAGCAACTTTGAAACTTCTTTCCTATGACAAAACAATTGACGGAAATAAAATCGATTTGTCGCAAACTTTCGATGATCGTTTTGTCAAAAAAGCACTCGAAAACCATTAATCTTTCAAAGCCGGATATAACTTATTATCCGGCTTGCTGTTAATTTCATTTTTAATTGGAAATATCGGGAAACAGGCGGAGGAGATAAATTGGCAAATTTTACCGATTGGGTAGGAAAAACAGAAACGATCGAGGATGTGATCGATTATGTGCTGGTCGCCCGCATGGCCGCCACACTTGGCACAGAGCTTCCCGAAAGAACAGGTCCTCTGCCACATTTGTGGCATTGGATGTATTTTCAACCAACGCTTTCCTTTCATTCATTAGGAGAAGACGGGCATCCCTCACGGGGAGAATTTTTGCCTCCGGCAGAAAACCTCAATCGGATGTGGGCTGGCGGAAGGCTGAAATTTTTCCACCCTCTGATTATCGGAGAGCCTGCAAAACGTATATCGACTATCCGTGAGATTACCGAAAAGCAAGGCAGAACCGGAAAACTTCTCTTTGTGACTGTCGAACATAAACATATTCAAAACGGTGAAACCGCGCTTCTTGAAGAGCAGGATATCGTCTATCGCGAACCGACAAAATTTGTGAATACAAAATCAACACCTTGTCCTCACGGCCAATGGTCAGAAACACATGAGGCCAATAGTGTCACTTTATTCCGTTATTCGGCAGTGACTTTCAATGCACACCGCATCCATTATGATTATCCCTATGTCACCAATAAAGAAGGCTATCCTGCTTTGCTGGTACAAGGCCAATTGCTCGCAACTCTAGCGCTTCAGGCATTCAAAAATGCCAATCCGGATGCGAGATTATCGAGCTTTTCCTTCCGCAGCCAAAGGCCAATTTTTTGTCCGGATAAATTTATAACAGCCGGTCAAGAAACAAGCTCTGGCAAAGCCGAACTTTGGGTGGGGAATAGAAACGGCATTGCACAATCAAGCAGCGTCGAATTCACGCTTGATCACTAGAATTCTTCTCCAAAATAACGCCTTTCAAGAGATCGGCTCTCTGAAGATTGCCGATTTTTCTGCCCCGTCGAGCACATTTTTACCTTTATACCCGTTTTATGGTGATGACCAAGATTAGTTTGATGATCAGATCTTACAATTTTCTTTGCTTTCTTATCTATTGCTAGAAAGCGATTTTGGATTTGTCATCTCTAAATTACCGGCTTTCCGC
This sequence comes from uncultured Bartonella sp., assembly GCA_946481695.1. The sequence continues at coordinate 25,831 of CAMLON010000002.1, forward strand.
AAGGTCTTGGGTTACCCGACTTATATCGAATATATGAATTACATTCATAATAACATGCGGCTTTTTCTGTCTAAACAGCGCAATCAATTATGTTAAGTTCTTTAAGAACAGCCCGTGGAATTTCAATGGCGAAGCTTGAATGTCGCATAACACTTTTCGAATTAAAAACTCATTCGAGAACCCGATTTGATAGGCAAATTTTGTCAAATGACAAGGCGCGCTTTACCAATCGATTTTTCCATGAAGTTAAAAGTAACAAGAACAAGCGTTAGGAAAACCACGTGAAAGTTTAAGGACCGGTTTCATCAGGAACTTTCCGGAAGTTAGCCCATCCAATCAATCACACTCAATTTTCGCACGATCTGTTCTAAAAGAGGAAAATAAAATGAAATATACCCATCTTGGTCGCACCGGTCTTAAAGTTAGTCGGTTGGCATTGGGGGCGATGAATTTCGGCTATCTAACGGACGAAAAAGAAGCATTCAATATTATGGATGCAGCCGTTGATAATGGCATCAATCTGTTTGACACGGCCGATATTTATGGAACGCGCCAATATCCTGAAATTCCGAAGGGCACCGGAATTTCGGAAGAATTTATCGGCAACTGGATCAAAAACAGCGGCAAACGTTGACCGGATTGTTCTTGCTACCAAGCTCTATCAACCGATGGATTATGGCGTAAATGACAGGCACCTTTCCGCCTACCATATAAGGCGTGCTTGTGAAGCTAGTCTCAAACGGCTTAAAACCGATCATATCGACCTTTACCAAATGCACCATATCGACCGAGGAACTCCGTGGGATGAAATTTGGGAAGCAATGGACGTTCTCATCACGCAAGGTAAGATTTCCTATATCGGTTCGTCGAATTTTGCGGGCTGGCACATTGCGACAGCGCAAGGCAAAGCTCTCGCACGGCATATGCTTGGCCTTGTCAGTGAACAAGACATCTATAATCTCAGAAATCGCGCCATCGAAACCGAAGTCATTCCCGCCTGCCGCTATCATGGCTTGGGATTGATTTTGTGGAGTCCGCTTGATGGCGGATTGCTCGCCGGTGCGCTTGACAAATTCGAGAGTGGCCGTCGCGCCGATCTTGAAAATGTTGTTGCTGAACACCACGATCAACTCGTTGCCTATGAAGCTTTATGCAAAGAATTGAATGAGAAACCGGCAGATGTTGCGCTTGCCTGGTGCCTCAATAATCCCGTTGTTAGCGCTCCTATTATCGGCCCCAGAACAAAAGCTCAGCTAGAAGCAAATTTGCGCGCTGTTGATATTTCTTTGTCGGCAGAAACACTGGATAAGCTCGACAAAATCTGGCCGGGTCCGAAAGGAGAAGCGCCCGAATCTTATGCATGGTAAAGCGACAAAAATTGAAAGAACATTCAAAATCATAGAATTAACCGAACAAGTCCGGTTTTCGGGATGTTAACCGGCCATTCACGATAATCAACAATCTCCGGTTTTTAGAGGCGAATTTCGTTAATAACCCCCATAAATTGCAGGAGGCACACTTTTCGGATTGCAGGAGGCACACTTTGCAGATTGCAGGAGGCACACTTTGCAGATTGCAGGAGGCACTCTTTGTCGATAGCGGGAGGCTAACATTGTCGATAGCAGGAGGAACACTTTTCAAATCCGATAAAGCATTTGGTCGCTCGTTGATTAATATTTATGGTTTTCTGCCCGTTAACGCCTATTTTATGATTTTCATATGAACAGTCATAAAAAAGCACAGTACCGCATATCGGATGCTGTGCTTTTATTGCCGAAACACGTTTGAATTTCGTAATTTCAATCCGGATGATGGCGGCGCATGAAATCATCTACTTCTTCATCACCTAGACCGAGCACATCTGTTAATATCTCAATATTGTGTTCGCCAAGCATTGGCGGGCGACGTTGCAAAGGCGAACGCTTACCATGAAAACGGTAAGGCGGGTTAAGGACTTTAGCCTTTCCTACAATCGGATGGTCAACCTCGGACACCATTTGATTTTCTTGTGCGCGTTTTGAAGTCATCGCCGCATAAAGCCCGTCCACTTCGCCACAGGGAATATCGACCTCGTTCATGCGACGGATCAACTCGGCGCGCGGAAACTTTTTTACTTCCTCCTTGAAAATCGGGCCAATAATATTCCTGTTTTTTATTCTGTCCAGATTGGTCTTGAAACGCGGGTCTTCCATAATATCCGGTCGGTCAATGACTTTGGTGCAAAAAGCAGTAAACTGCCTGAAATTACCGACAGCTATAACAACCGGACCATCTGCGGCTTCATAAACGCCATAAGGCACAATAGCGGGGTGATTGTTACCCCATTTTTGAGGATCTTTTCCAATTGCTAGCGCTTCCAGACCGTAATAAGCCGTAAGCTGAACAGCTGTATGGTAAAGTGATATTTCGACATGGCTGCCAAGCCCTGTTCGATCCCGCTCATAAAGCGCGGCAAGGATAGCCTGTGCACTGTATAGTCCGGCAAACAAATCCACCACCGCGACACCGAATTTCAATGGTGATTGGCCGAGATCGCCATTCATTCCCATGAGCCCCGTTTCACCTTGTAAAACGATGTCATAACCCAGACGGTCTTTTTCCGAACTATGGCGGTCATAGCCGGAAATCGAACAATAAATAAGCCTCGGGTTTATTTTGGACAATTGTTCATAACCGATACCGAGTTTTTCCGCTCCACCATATTTGAAATTTTGAATAAATACATCGGCATCTTTGACAAGTTTCAATACAACATCAAGATCTTTCCGATTGGTGTAATCCAGACTTATAGATCGCTTATTGCGGTTCATAGAATAAAAATAGGTTGTATCGCGCTCGCCGATACGCACTCCCCAATCACGTGTATCATCGCCACGTTCGGGATGTTCTATCTTGATAACGTCCGCTCCCATATCTCCCAGACATTGCGCAGACAACGGCCCGGCAAGAACTCTTGAAGCATCAATCACTTTCAAACCTGCCAATGGTTCACCAGGTATTGCTTTCCTGTTTGCCGGCGTTCTACCTCCATCGCCCTTGGCCTTTTTCCTAGTGCTTATATTTCCTTTCATGATCTCCTCCTTCTATCGTCTGGCTGTTTTTCAACAGCTGAACGATTCCCAATAATTTCTCCCTCACCTCTCCAAGCAGTAAGTCTCTCCCAATCATTCCAGCGGGTCCTGCCACATTAATCGACATAACAGGTAGCCCCTCACCCGGATTGAAGCCGGCAGCTATCGCATTGATATCCTGTTGCCAATCCTGAAAAGAGGTGCAACACCCCGTCATTTCATGTTCATGGATTGCTTTTTTAATTTCGTCATATATCTGCGGCCATTCAATTTCATCGCGTCGGCGAATATCATAAAAAATTGCTTCGCGATCACGTTCGGTGCTGGCAGCGAGCAATGCACGTCCCATTGCACTGTTGATAATGGAAATACGCGTTCCCAACTCGGTCGGCAAAACGGAACCTTTGGCCGGTGTACAATATTCGAGGTAAAGTGCGCTTCGGTGGTCGGCAATGCCAAGCCCGACAGATGCCCCGCTCATATCCGACAATTCCTGCATGTAAGGTTTGGCGATAGACCTTATAGTAAGGCTTGAAAGCATTGTCGTACCAAGCGTGATCACAGCCGCTCCCAACCGGTATTTCCCTTTACTTTCAACATAATAGAGATAGCCCAAGCGCATCAGTGTGTAGGTTAGTCTTGAAACGGTGGAACGCGGCAGATTACAGCGTTCGGAGATTTCATTGTTAGAAAGCAGAATGTCTCCATGGCGGAAACAGGCAAGCACTTTCAGCCCGCGCCCGAGAGCTGTCACAAAATGGCGTTCGGTATTTCTGTCAACCTTGTTGCTGTCGGTCAACGGAATATCAGTGGATGGAATAGATGTTCTTTTACGCGCCATTATGATTCCTGCTATTTACCGAAAAATCCTTTGATAATTTTCTGGGTTTCTGCACTCATTCGCAAGTTGTGAAATGTTTTTGCTTCTTCTTCAAGGACTGACACTATTATTGCCCTATTCCGTTTTTTCAGCATTTTTTTGGTTGCCAATATGGATTGAAACGGCATTTTTGCAAGTTTTTCCGCTTTTTGAAGTGCATGAGGAACGGCATTATTGTCTTCAACAATAGCGTTCAAAAGATGGAACTGTAAGGCATCCTGTGCACTGAAAAAATCTCCGAAAAACAGCAATTCGGCTGCCTTTTTGTAGCCTGCCGCAAGCGGGAGATAGAATGTCGATCCACCTTCCGGAGAGAGTCCCAAAGTTGCAAAGGGAAATCTGAAATGGGCGCTCGTTCCACTATAAGCAAGGTCGCAATGGTTAAGCATTGTGGCTCCTATCCCGACAGCATAACCTTCCACAGCCGCAATGATCGGTTTTTTCACGCCATGAAGTGTGAGCAGCAATTTCAAACCCGGAGAATGGCCTTCCCCATCAAGCAAACTCTCTCCGGTGAAATCAAGAAGGTCATTGCCGGCGGTAAAAGAGTTACCTGCTCCGGAAAGCACAATGACCCTGATATTTTCGTTCTCGTCGGCATTCCGGAGTGCATCAGTCAACAACCGATATGTTTCCCGATCAAGTGCATTATGTTTCTCGGGTCTGTTCATAATGATATGACAGACTTCAGGAATTGGTATTTCCACCAGTATTTTATCGGACATAGATTGCCCCCTTATTCTGCAGACGGTGAAAAGCGGCCCGATATTCCCTTTTCAATTTGGCAATAACTTCGGATGCAGGCAGTATCTCGTCAATATTACCGACGCCCTGCCCTGCACCCCAAATATTTTTCCAGGGCTTGACCCGCGTCGAACCGAAATTTGCTGACAGACCATTTTTCAAATCATCCGGATCAAGACCCGAACGAACAATACTCTCTCTCAGGTAATTGCCATTTACACCGGTGAAAAAAGGTGTGTAAACAATCCCGCTCGCATCCGATTGGATAATCATTTCTTTATATTCATCGACCGCATTTGCTTCCGGAGTTGCGATAAAACGCGTTCCGATATAAGCCGCATTGGCACCCATTGCCTGAGCTGCAAGAATATCATCGCCTCGTGATATTGCTCCTGAAAGAACAATTACACCGTCGTAAAATCGGCGTATTTCGCCGATCAGCGCAAAAGGACTGAGCGAGCCACCATGCCCGCCTGCGCCTGCGCAAACCGCGATAAGACCATCAACTCCCTCGTTCAATGCTTTTTTCGCGTGCCTTATACTGATGACATCATGAAGCACCACTCCACCGTAATTATGAACGGCTTCAACCACTTTTCCCGGTGCATGAAGGGAAGTGATAACCACCGGAACTTTATGGTCGACACAAACACCAAGATCATGGTCAAGCCGGTCATTGGAAGAGTGGACAATCAGATTGACCGCATAGGGAGCCGCTTTTCTACATTTTCCCGTCGAGACAGCTTTTTGGATGCCCTCCTCAATTGTTGCAAGCATAAGGGGAAAATCTTCCTTTTGACGCGCATTGAGGGAAGGAATGGAACCGATAATTCCATTACAGCATTCAGCGATAACCAATTGCGGATTGGAAACGATAAAGAGCGGCGAAGCAATTGCCGGAAGTGCGAGATGCTCAATGATATCCTGAAGTGACATGGTCTATTCCTGTGCCAGATAAAGTTCGTGTAATGCATGAAGATCGACGTCGGCGGCCGGTTGCTTTAGCAAAATCTTGCCATCGCGCATGAGGTAGACCAAATCCGCAATGGCGATGGCCATACGGGTATTTTGTTCGACCAGAACGATTGTTACGCCATGTTCTTTCATGCGGCCGATAATATTGAAGACTTCTTTCACCATGACCGGTGAGAGCCCTAACGAAGGTTCATCGATCAGAAGAATTTCAGGATCCGACATCAATGCACGCGCCATTGCAAGCATTTGCGCTTCGCCGCCTGACAGTGATCCCGCCAACTGCAGACGGCGCTCCTTCAATTTGGGAAACAAAACATACATTTCTTCCGCTTTGGAAGAAAAAGTTGCACGGCATCGTTTATCAAAAGCACCCAAAGCGAGATTTTCCTCGACTGTCATATCCGGAAAAATCATGCGACCTTCCGGAACCATTGCAAGTTTGACACCGACAAAGTCCCAAGTCTTTTTTCCCGCAACGTTTTTGCCTTTTATTTCGACCGTTCCCTGGTATGGTAACAATCCGGTAATTGCCCGTAACAAAGTGGTTTTGCCCGCGCCATTCGGACCAACAATCGTCGTCAATTGCTTTTTTGGAAATTCAAGCGACACACCGCGCAATATCGTGATCGCGCCATAACCGGTATGCAAATCTTCAATCTTCAACATGACTTGCACCTGTGTAACTTTCTATGACTTTCGGGTTGGTAAAGACTTCATGTGGCGTCCCGTCGGCAATCAATTCGCCGAAATTCAATGCGATAACCCGCGAACAAAGCTTGGAAATTGTCTCTATATCATGTTCGACAATAATAATTCCGATACCGAGCGCCGAATTGATCTGTTTCAACTTTTCCATAAACAGACGTTTTGCCTGACTTTCAAGGCCGGCCAGGACCTCGTCAAGCAGTAACAATTTCGGTCTCGTTGCAAGCGCTTTGGCAATTTCCAGCCGCTTGAGTTCTTGCATGGCAAGTTCGCTTGCCGCATCGCTATCGGCTTTATGGTGAATTTCCAACAATTCCAGAATATCATCTATTTTTTCGGGATTATTCTCGCGAGCTCCGTAGGTTTGGGCAACAATCAGATTTTCCCGTACTGTGAGATGGTGCATGGGCTTCGGAATCTGGAAGGTGCGCCCTAATCCCAGACGGGCACGCTTATAAAGTGCCAATCGCGTTATATCGCTTTTGTCCATAATGACATGGCCGAATGTCGGGCGAACGAGTCCCGAAACCGCATTGAAGAGCGTTGTTTTACCAGCACCGTTCGGACCGATAAGCCCTAAAATTTCATGGCTGCCAACATTGAAAGACACATTGTTTACCGCAACAAGGCCGCCAAACCGGACTGTGATATTTTTGATCTCAAGCATGAGCTTTCCTATTCCTGAAAAAGAGCGATAAAAGTCCATCAGGTGCAAGGAGAATAAGTAATGCCAGAATAATTCCCAGAATGATCTGGTGCCCGACCGAAGTATGGAAAACAATTGCAAAAAATTCTTTCGCAACAATCTGGTCGAACAGATAGATCACGACAGCACCGATAACCGGCCCCCACAATGTTCGTGCACCACCGAAAATAGCGGCAATGATCGGCAAAAGGCTCCAATTGGCAGAAAATGCATCATCCGGGTTGAGTGAGCCGATGAGATGCGTATTAAAAGCGCCGATAAGTCCGGCAATGAAAGCCGATAATAAGAGAATTAGAAATTTGAGCCTCACAGCATTGACACCGACAACCAGACTTGCGTCCTCGCTTTCGGCTATTGCTTTCAATGCCAAACCGGTTCTGGACCGGAGAATGAAACCATAAATAAATGCAATAATTAGAATGATGACAAGCATCAGGAAATAGGCACTAAGGCGTTGTGAAAAATCGATACCCAGAACTTCCGGAAGCGGCGGGATGGAGCTTATGCCTGCAGGACCATTTGTCCATTGCGGCATTTCGACTGCCAGTCCATAGAAAATTTGCGCATAACCGAGAATAGCCAAAGCAAAATAGGACCCTGACAATCTTATAATCGGCAACATCAAAACGGCTGAAAGAGCAGCGATAATTGCGGCAAATGGAATAGCAATTAAAACCGGAACGCCACAGCGCATGGTAACAATTGCACTCGCATAAGATGCTATTCCGAAAAATGCCGCATGACCAAAACTCGTCATACCACCAAGATTGGAAAGCATAGCCCACGACAAAGCAAGCCCCGCGATGACCAATGACGAGATAATCGTCATCAAATAATAATCATTCAGGAAGAATGGCAAAACACCTGCGATAATGATGAGCAAGACAAACAAAATAGAAGATTGAAGCTTAGCCATTTTTCTATCCTCTCCGCTGTGTTTTGCCGAAAAGACCATTCGGAAGGAAAATCAGTACAGCGAGGAAAAGCAGCATCGAAACCATATTGGCAAATGACGCATTGAAATAACTTTCGGTCATAGTCTGGGCCAGAGCCAGCAAAATCGCACCTATCAACACACCCGGAATCGAACCGATACCGGCAAGCACCGTGATAATAAAGGCTTTGATCGTCAGCATATGTCCAAGGCCGGGAGTGATCGGCTGAAAAGTATAAAGTGCTATTCCGGCGACAGTCGCAAGCAAAGCACCAATAACAAATGAAACAAGTTCGGTACGAACGGGGTTGATACCCATCAGTTTGGCGGCATTACGGTTTGAAGTTACTGCGCGCACCGCCCTCCCATACCAGCTGTTTTTGAGCCACAGCCACAAGACCAACATGAGAAGAATGGCAAGAACAAGCGCAATAAGCTGACTATAAGTGGCAAAAATATCAATTGCGAGAAGCGGTTCGACCGTTTCCTGCATCTCGGCGCTCATACGTGGCTCATTTCGCGCTATGATGAGAATTGCATTGGTAATAATAATGCCGAAGGAATAGGTGAATATCAGCGAATTCAGTTCGCGTTGTCTGGTGATCCGGTTGAGCAAAATAAAAATGAGACATGCAATGAGCCCGACCACTAAAAACGCTACCGGAATTGCAAGATAAGGGTTATACCCCCACTGGCTTTCAAACATGTAGCCGATATAGGCTGCCAATAGTACCAGTTCACCATGGGCAAGATTAATAATCTTCATCGCACCGAAAACAAGAGCAAGGCCTAAAGCAATCAATGCATAGACTGCTCCTATTGTAAGTGCTGTAAAAATCGCCGGTAGCAATAAATCCATCATAGAACTCTTGAATTTTAGGGAAAAAATTTCATTCCGTATTGAATACGAAACAACGCAGTTTAACACCCCTTCACCAAGGGCGAGCCGGCAACAGAAGCGGTTTTGTGGCTTTATCTGATGGTGCAACAATTGGCAGTTCTTTGCCTTGATGTTGGGCCATACGCAGCGAAAAATGTATGTTCTCGCCGGTATCATCAAACTTGATTTTGCCAATCAGGCTGTCAACTTCCTCGGCACGTAATTCATCAGCAAGTTTTGTCCGGTCGAATGAACCCTTTTTTGCCAGGCGATCAATTGCGTCGAAAACAAGTTTTGCCTGAACATAACCGTAAACCGCCTGATAATCGACATCCTTGCCGTAAAGTTCTTTATAGGTTGCTTGGAAGGTTTTGCCTTCCTCGTCGTTGAATGCAGCCGGAAAGGAAATGAGAGCGCAGCCTATAACTTTCTCCATAAGATCGGGAAAATCTTCCTGCATTTTGACTGTTGCAACACTCCATGTTCCAACCATAGCCTTAACATCGGGCTTGATAAGTTTAGCCGCACGCAAAATTCCGATGTAATCATTTTCATAAACGATCATCAGAATGACATCCGGTTTGTCACGCAAACGCATCCTATTGACCAGCGGCTGGAAATTGGTAGTTGAAGCGTCAAAAGGATATTCAACAAATTCGATGTTTTGCTGTTTGAGATGAGCTCCTACCGATTTTGCAAGAAGACTGGGAGCATCGCTACGTGTGTTTACAAAAATCGCAACTTTCGTAGGTTTTAGCTCGTCAAGCATTCCATTGACTGCAACCGCATAACCGCCATTGTTATTGACGCGGAAAAATGTTTTCAATCCCCGTCTCGTCAATTCTTCAGACACGGCACCCGCCGTCATATAAGTAACGCCATAACGATTGGACACTTCGGAGGCCGGCCCGATAATGCTTGAAGCATAACCGCCGATAACGGCAACATCGCCACTACTTGCAAATTTTTCAACAGCAGTCACTGCTTTGGTCGCAGTACTTTCATCATCGACAATATCGAATCTTACTTTTGTTTCGTTATTGAGGTTATGAAGATGTTCGGCAACCAACATACCTTCGCGATAAGCCTGCCCCGCCCGTGCAAAAGCTCCTGTCAATGGCAAATGAGCACCAACGACATAGTCTTCAGAAAACGAAACAGCCGAAAAACCGAATATACCGCTGGCCGATATAAATAGATATACAAATAAATTACGAAACATATATTTTCCTCCCGCTCTATGTTTCTATTTATCATTATTCGATATGTATTTATATTTAAAATAAAAACATGCTATTAATCGTATAATATTTTATTTATTACTATTAAACACTATAATTTTTGCGAAAAAAGATTGTTCTACTCCTCCCGTATAGTCTCCCAGTTTGTGACAATAACCAATTCAAGAAAACCCGTCAATATTTTTCTGCATAGTGGAATAATAGGATAAAAATGGGCTTTCCCAAATTTTCCGTTCATTGCAGAGGCAATGCAATGTTCAATTTCTCCGGATATAAGCCTTACCTCATTTGAAGGTTATTTTCGATAAAAATAGACTTTTCGTTGACGTGAACTTTCTAAAATATCGACGATAAAAACGTTTTTTACTAAAAATACTCGTCATTCTGTTTGTTTTTAATCGGAAAATTGGATGCCAATTTAGCTTGCAAACATAATTGTGAACAAAACTTGATCTTTGACATTGCAATTTATTTTCCATTATGCAGAATAACAAATGAGTTTCTAGAGGGGGAACGGATTAAAACACCAAATTCCGGCACGGGTCGAAAATCACTTTCGTGCTTATCGTTAAATTAAAAAGAACGTTTTTCGACGTCGACGGCAGCAGGCATTCATTACTGGGAGGTATTAATGACGGATATTGTTTCATTGGAAGTAAGAGAAGGCGTGGGAATTATATGGCTTAATAATCCGCCGGTGAATGCTTTGTCCCAAACGCTGCGGTCGCAAATTGACATAGCTTTGGACAAAATCGCTGCTGACAAAGCCATTGGTTCGGCAGTCATTGCTTCAAAACTCAATGTCTTCGTCGCTGGTGCCGATATTACCGAGTTCGGCAAGCCGGCAAAGCCGCCGGTTCTTTTCGATCTCATCGAAAAAATCCGTCATTTCAAAAAAACGGTGGTTGCTGCAATCAACGGTGTAGCCTTTGGCGGTGGTGCCGAAATTGCTCTTAGCTGCTCGAAACGCATAGCTGGGCCAAAAGCCCAAATCGGCCTGCCGGAAATCAATCTGGGGCTCATTCCCGGTGCGGGAGCGTTACAACTTTTGCCTCCCATCATCGGAGCCGACAAAACCTTTGAATTGGCAAAAAGCGGAAAACCGCTTTCTGCAAAGGCGGCCCTTTCGAGTGGAATCATTTCACTTATTGCCGATGGCGATCTTGTTGGAGAAGCAATAAAATTGGCAAATACGCTTGTAGCCGAACACTATGAAAACCATGTGGACGACGCGGCTTCTGTTAGCCGCGATAATAAACAAGCCTTTGACGCACTGGTTCAAAAAGAACTTACGAAGAAGTCTGAAAATCCAGGAATTGCAGCTCTTATTGACACGATGCAGGCGGGGTTTCGCGAAAATTTTTCAGACAATCTCAAGCGCACACGAGACCATTTTTCTTGTTTGCAAAATGATGATCGTTCAAAAGCTATGCGATATGCTTTTTTTGCCGAACGCGCTGCTGCGAAAATCGATATAGGCAATGCTACCCCTGTCGCGATAAACTCGCTGGCAGTCATAGGAGCCGGAACAATGGGTTCAGGCATTGCTATGGCGGCGGCAAGCAAGGGGTTTCCTGTTACGCTTATTGAAACAAATCCCGAAGCCTTACAACGTGGATTGAAAAAAATTGCCGATACGTATCAGAGCCTCATTGACCGTGGAAGGATGACAAAAGAAGCCGGACAAAAATGCGTCGAATCCATCAAAGGTGAAATCGGCCTTGACCATGCAGCTCACGCTGATCTGATTATTGAGGCAGCCTTTGAAGATATGAATGTGAAAAAAGACATATTCACCGCACTTGATAAAATTGCCAAGCCTTCTGCTATTCTTGCAACCAACACATCCTACCTTGATGTGAACGAGATTGCAGGCGTTACAGCCCGTGCTGAAAATGTACTCGGACTTCATTTTTTCTCGCCCGCCAATATTATGCGCCTTCTTGAAGTCGTTAGAGCCAAAAAAACTTCGCTACCGGTTTTGGCAGGTTCGGTAAATTTTGCTAGAAAAATAGGCAAAATTCCGGTTGTTGTTGGCGTTTGTCACGGCTTTGTCGGCAATCGGATGTTGGCAAGAAGAACCGAAGCTTCCGAAAAATTGTTACAAGATGGCGCTCTGCCATGGCAAATTGATAAGGGAATGACCGACTTCGGTTTCAAAATGGGGCCTTATGCAGTTTCCGACCTTGCGGGACTTGATATTGGCTGGCGCAACCGCAAAGCAACCGGACAGGTCTTTCCTATCGCTGATGCTATCTGCGAATTGGGATATTTCGGTCAGAAAACCGGACGTGGCTATTATATTTATAAAAATGGCTCGAGGACAGGCGAACGCGATCCCGAGATTGAAAAGCTTATTGAAGATGTATCGAAAAAGCTTGGCATAAAACGTCGTCCGATATCGGATGATGAAATTATCGAACGCCTGATTTATCCGATGATTAATGAAGGCGCCCGCATTATTGAAGAAGGCATTGTCGCGCGTGCAAGCGACATTGATGTCATATGGTGCAACGGTTATGGCTGGCCGATCTGGCGTGGCGGCCCCATCTATTTTGCCGACCATAAGGGACTGAAGCTCATCGCCGGAAGGCTTGAACATTATGCCGAAGAATTCGGTGACGAAAGTCTTAAGCCTGCACCATTGCTTGAACAATTGGTGAAATCGAACAAGCATTTTGAAGACTGAACAGAGGAAAGACTGAACGGGATTAAAACCAATCGGTCAAAGACCAGTCCATACGATTTTACATTTGCCGGTCATGAGAGAGGAAGATTGGCATAACACCGTGTAAATCGTTTATTTCGGGAGTGAGAGAATGGATGAAGCTGTTATCGTTTCGACTGCCAGAACGCCGATTGGCAAGGCATTTCGCGGAAGTCTCAACATGACACATGGCGCAGATCTCGCTGCCCATTGTATCAAAGCGGCAATAACTAAAATAGGTATTGAGCCGGCCGATGTCGAAGATGTTGTCCTTGGTTGTGGCTTTCCTGAAGCAGCAACGGGAGGCAATGTTGCCCGCCATGCATCGCTTATTGCGGGATTGCCTGTAAAATCTTCGGGTGTCACCGTTTCTCGTTTTTGTGCGTCCGGCTTACAGGCAATTGCCGATGCTGCCCATCGTATTATGTGTGACAAAGTTCCAACCATGGTTGCCGGCGGAGTGGAATCTATTTCCCTCGTCCAGCCGAATGTACGGCGTGACCTTGTCGTCAATCCCTGGCTAAAAGACCATATTCCGGAAATTTATATGTCAATGATTGATACTGCCGATCTTGTTGCAGAACGTTATAATATATCGAGACATGCGCAGGACGAATTTGCTGTAGAAAGTCAAAGACGGGTAGCCAAGGCACAAAAAGAAGGCCTTTTTGATGATGAAATTGTGCCTATTACAACGATTTGCTCGAAAACCGATAAAGAGACTGGCGAGGTTACACAAGAAACCGTTACCCTTTCAAAGGATGAAGGAAACCGCCCTGGCACAACACTTGAGGCATTGTCAAAATTAAATCCGGTTAAAGAAGAACGTTTTGTGACGGCCGGTAATGCAAGCCAGTTATCGGACGGGGCTTCGGTTTGTGTGCTGATGTCCAAAACACAAGCGAGCAAGCAAAATCTCGAACCACTCGGTATTTTTCGTGGCTTTGTGTCTATCGGCTGTTCGCCTGAAGAGATGGGTATCGGTCCCGTTTTCGCGGTTCCCCGATTACTACAACGCCATCATTTGAAGATCTCCGACATAGGATTGTGGGAACTCAATGAAGCTTTTGCATCGCAGTCTGTCTATTGCCGCGACACATTGGGAATTGATCCGGAAATTGTCAATGTCAACGGCGGGGCGATCGCCATCGGACATCCCTTTGGAATGAGCGGTGCGCGATTGGTTGGTCACGCTTTGATAGAAGGCAAACGACGCGGTGTGCGTTATGCGGTTGTTACAATGTGCGTAGCCGGTGGCATGGGATGTGCCGGACTTTTTGAAATTAATTGAGGTGTCATTATGGATTTGCGTTTTACTGATGAAGAGCTGAAATTCCGTGATAAGTTGCGGCATTTTTTCCAGACAGAAATCCCCGAAAAAATTCGGGAAAAGGTAAGCGCCGGCGAGAGTTTGAGCAAGGAAGAAATGGTGACCTCGCAACGTATTCTCAACGCTGCAGGGCTTGCTGTACCGCATTGGCCGATTGAATGGGGAGGAAAAAACTGGACGCCTATCCAGCGCTATATTTTTACCGAAGAAGTTCTCTACAATGCCGTTCCCCTTCCGCTCCAGTTCAACTGCTTTATGGTTGGTCCGGTGATTGCTACATTCGGAAACCAAAAGCAAAAAGAACGTTTTCTGAAACGTGCTGCCAATCTTGACGACTGGTGGTGTCAGGGATTTTCCGAACCGGGCGCGGGATCGGATCTCGCATCATTGACAACAAGAGCTGTTCGTGAAGGCGACCATTACATTGTCAATGGTCAAAAAACATGGACAACACTCGGCCAATATGCAGACTGGATATTCTGTCTCGTCAGAACAGATCCCAATGTAAAAAAGCAGGCCGGTATATCATTCATCCTTATTGATATGAAAACCCCCGGCATTACCATCCGCCCCATTATTACTATTGACGGAAGGCATGAAGTCAACGAAATTTTCTTTTCCGACGTCAAAGTACCGGCAGAAAACCTTGTAGGTGAGGAAAATAAAGGCTGGTCATATGCCAAATTTCTTTTGGCCAATGAACGTTCCGGAATTGCACGGTTGGGGCTTACCAAAGAACGCGTATCGCGGATCAAACGACTTGCAAAAACAGTTCCTTATCACAAGCACACCATGTGGGAAAACGCCGGCTTCAGGGAACGGCTATCCTGGCTTGAAATCGAATTGAAAGCTTTGGAAATAACGCAAATGCGCGTTTTGTCAAAACAAGTTGCAGGCGATAAAGCACCTGATCCGGCATCATCTATTTTGAAAATCAAGGGATCCGAGCTTCAGCAAGCATCAACTGAATTATTACTTGAACTTGCCGGCCCATTATCATTGGCGGGAAGTGATGCAGCAGCTCTACCTGATGGAGTGGATTGGGCGAACGGTGTTCCCGGACTTTATATGAACACACGCAAGGTTTCGATCTATGGTGGTTCAAACGAAATTCAGCATAATGTAATTGCAAAAGCAATTTTGGGAATGTGAGGCTAAAATGGACTTTCAACTTAATGAAGAACAATCCATGTTGGAAAACAGCATTGACCGTTTTGTTCGCGAAAAATTCTCGACATTGGAAGCTATTGACAACGCCCGGAAAAATACTTGCGGTTTTAGCGATGCCGATTGGCAACAACTGGTTGAAATGGGCCTCACAATGATGCCTTTTTCAGAAGCAGATGGTGGCCTGGGCTATGGTGTTGAAGAAACCGGCATTGTCATGTCTGCTTTGGGAAGAGGTTTGGTCGCCGCTCCCTATCTTAACAATATTGTCATTCCCGGAGTCATATTGTCGAAAGCTGCAAATGACAGCCGGAAGAGTAAATTGCTTTCTATTATGATCGAAGGTCAGAAACGTTTTGCATTTGCCCATAATGAGGCAAAAACTTTCAATGATCCTTTCAATATCGAATTGTCCGCTAAAAAAAGTGGAAATCAATACGCGCTGAATGGTACCAAAGTGGTCGTTCCTTATGCAGAAGGTGCCGATTATTATATTGTCAGTGCGAGAACCGACGAAAACAAAGCACCTGAAGAAGGCCTTGGTTTGTTTATTCTGCCAGCAGACACAAAAGGCGTTGAAGCTGTTCATTACAGGAGTGCCGACGGCGGGCGAGCGTCCAACATTACATTCAAAAATGTCATGATTGACGGAGAAAACCTCATCGGCAAGGAAAACGGAGCTTTTCCCGTTATCGAACGTGCTTTGCAAGAAGGTATGGTTGCAATGATGGCCGAAGCTGCCGGCATTATGGATGAATTATTGCATCTCACGGTCGAATATTTGAAACAGCGTGTGCAATTTGGCGTCGCTATTTCCACTTTTCAAGCACTTCAACACAAAGCCGTTGATATGATGATTGCGTCCGAGCAAGCTCGCTCCATGAGCTATTATGCGATGATGATGTTGAATACACAGGATGCACAGGAACGCCTTGCCACCCTATCTGCAGCCAAAGCACAAATCAATAAATCTGCCCGTTTTGTAGGTCAAATGTCGGTACAACTTCACGGTGGTATCGGCATGACAATGGAATATATCGGCGCGCATTATTTCCGTCGTTTAACAATGATTGAAATGCTTTTTGGTTCAAGCGATGTGCATATCGAGAATGTCATTCATTATGGCAAACTCGTTGCTTGATTGACGGAAGGTTTCAAACCCGAAAGTCAATAAAAATGGTTGGATTAAGGTAATGTTGCTTCTATACATTATCTTGCCAACCGAATAACATCGAATGCACAATGGAAACGATCAGCGGTTCTAGCAAAGGGATAGGCCTATGAAAATATTGGTAGCTGTAAAACGTGTGATAGATTACAACGTCAAACCGCGCGTAAAAAGTGACGGAACAGGCGTCGAACTTGCTAATGTCAAAATGTCCATGAACCCGTTTGACGAAATAGCGCTTGAACAGGCTGTTCGCGAAAAAGAAGCTGGTCACGCAAGTGAAGTTGTTGCTGTAAGTGTCGGGCCACAGGCTGCACAGGAAACATTACGGACCGCTCTTGCTGTTGGCGCTGATCGGGCTATTCTGGTTACAACAGATGATGAAATAGAACCACTTTCAGTTGCAAAAGTTCTGAAAGCGGTCGTTGACAGCGAAAAACCAGATATGGTTTTCCTTGGAAAACAGGCTATTGATGACGATTCCAACCAGACAGGCCAAATGCTTGCGGCTTTGCTTGGTTGGGGACAGGCCACTTTTGCCTCCAAACTTGAGCTTAAAGATGGTGAAGCCGTTGTAACACGTGAAGTCGATGGCGGTTTACAAACAATTGCAGTAAAACTTCCGGCTGTTCTCACCGTTGATCTACGTCTTAACGAACCACGTTATGCCTCTCTTCCAAACATTATGCGTGCGCGCAAAAAACCGATCGAACAGAAAACTCTGGCGGAACTTGGTGTAACCAACAAACCCAGACTAAAAATCCTGAAAGTGGAAGAACCACAGGCTCGCAAGGCAGGCGTAAAGGTTAAAAATGTTGCCGAACTTGTCGAAAAATTAAAACAAGACGCGGGCGTGCTCTGAGCATCAAGGGAAGGATTTCAATATGACCATTCTTTTATTGGCCGAACATAACAATGCGGAATTGTCGGAACAGACAGCAAAAGCTTTAACCGCAGCCCATGCAATCGGTGGCGATGTCGATATCCTCGTTTGTGGAAAAAATGCACAGACGGTTGCCGAACAGGCCGCAAAACTCGACAATGTCCATAAAGTACTTCTGGCAGAAGCCGATTATCTCGAACAGCAATTGGCCGAACCGGTAGCTGCAACAATTGTTGCTGAAAGCAAAGATTACAATGTCATCATGGCCGCATCGACCAGCAATGGCAAAAACATCATGCCACGGGTTGCCGCATCACTTGATGTCATGCAAATTTCCGACATTATCGAGGTTGTATCGCCCGACACATTCAAACGTCCGATTTATGCCGGCAATGCTATTGAAACCGTCCAGTCAACGGACGGGAAAAAGGTTATTACTGTGCGTACCGCTTCATTCAAGGCAAAGGCAGGAAATGGTACAGCGCCAATTGAGAAAATCACGCCGGCAGCAGACCCATCTTTGTCTCGGTATATCAGTGAAGAGGTGAAGAAGAGTGACCGGCCTGAACTCACTTCGGCAAAAATCATTGTGTCGGGTGGCCGTGGCCTCGGTTCGGAAGAAAATTTCATGTCCATTCTACTACCGCTCGCCGATAAGCTTGGTGCTGCAGTGGGCGCAAGCCGTGCAGCTGTTGATGCCGGTTATGCTCCCAATGATTGGCAAGTCGGACAGACCGGAAAGGTTGTTGCACCGGATCTTTATATCGCAGTTGCCATTTCAGGTGCTATCCAACACCTTGCAGGCATGAAAGATTCGCGTGTCATCGTTGCAATCAACAAGGATGAAGACGCACCGATGATGCATATTGCCGATTATGCATTGGTCGGTGATCTTTTCGACATTATTCCGGAGCTTGAAAAGGCACTTTGAAATGAATGAATTACCTCCGCGCGAAAGCATGGAATTTGATGTCGTTATCGTTGGTGCCGGTCCGGCAGGCCTTTCGGCTGCTATAAGACTAAAACAGATCAATCCCGATCTTTCGGTTGTTATTGTAGAAAAAGGTGTCGAAGTCGGTGCCCATATTCTATCGGGTGCCGTTGTTGATCCAATCGGAGTTGACACTCTTTTGCCTGACTGGCGCAACGAACAAAACCATCCTTTCACAACGGAGGTGAAAGAAGACCATATTTTCATGTTGGACGAGACCAGAGCCAAGCAGCTTTCCAACCGGATTATGCCAAAAATTCTCTCCAACCATGGAAAATACATCGTCTCTTTGGGAAATGTGTGCCGGTGGCTTGCAACAAAAGCGGAAGCACTCGGCGTTGAAATTTATCCCGGTTTTGCTGCCACTGAAGTTCTTTATAATAAAGACGGGGCTGTTACAGGCATTGCAACCGGTGATATGGGCATCGAAAAAGATGGTAGCCATGGCCCGAATTATATGCGGGGCATGGAGCTTCTCGGCAAATATGTTTTGATTGGTGAAGGCGCACGTGGGTCACTTGCGAAAACTCTCATCAACAAATTCGAGCTTGATAAAGGGCGCTCACCCCAGAAATATGGCATAGGCATAAAAGAGCTGTGGGAGATTGATCCGAAAAAACATCACACAGGCCTTGTCCAGCATACATTGGGCTGGCCGCTTGATGACGCGACAGGTGGCGGTTCTTTCCTCTATCACATGGAAAACAACCAGATTGCTGTCGGATTTGTCGTCCACCTCAATTATAAAAACCCTTATCTTTCGCCATTCGAGGAATTCCAGCGCTTCAAAACACATCCGGCTATTCGCCCGATATTTGAAGGTGGCAAACGTATTGCCTATGGCGCCCGTTCTCTGACCGAAGGCGGCTGGCAATCTGTTCCGAAATTAACTTTTCCGGGGGGTGCCTTGATCGGCTGTTCTGCCGGTTTTATGAATGTTCCCCGTATCAAGGGCTCGCATAATGCTGTGTTATCCGGTGTTTATGCTGCCAATGCAGTTGCGGGAGCCATAAAATCCGGCCGCAGCCATGATGAAATTACTGAAATTGAAAATGGCTGGCGTGACAGTGCAATCGGAAAAGATCTTTATCCGGTACGCAACGTCAAGCCATTATTGTCAAAATATGGCACGAAAAAAGGTGTTCAACTGGGTGGCTTTGACATGTGGTGTCAAGCGCTCTTCCACTTTTCAATATTCGGTACAATGTCGCATGGTCTACCGGATTATCTTTCTCTGGAGCCGGCAGAAAAACACAAACCCATCGACTATCCGAAGCCTGATGGCATTGTCAGTTTTGACAGGCTTTCGAGCGTTTTTCTTTCCAATACCAATCATGAAGAAAACGAGCCTTGCCATTTAAAAGTAACCTCACTCGATGTTCAGGAAAAATCGGAGTTGACCGTTTATGCCGGTCCCTCGACACGCTATTGCCCTGCCGGCGTTTACGAATGGATAGAAAAGGATGGCAGAGAAACCTATGTCATTAATGCGCAAAACTGTATCCATTGTAAAACATGTGATATCAAAGACCCGAACCAGAATATCACATGGACATGTCCGCAGGGTGGTGAAGGTCCCGTTTATCCGAATATGTGATTTATTTCCCGATATAGGGGACAGCGTGAATATTTTTGCAAAACATTTGGCCTCTGGGCTAACCAAAACGGAGACAGCACCTCATTCGGTTATTCTGCCTTGATAACAGCAGGCAGAATAACTTGACTGCTGTGTTACGATTAACAGAAAAGCCTGAACAGTTATTTCCTTATTTTTTCATTTTAATCCAAAGTGACAACAAAACGAATTTCCGCAAGGGCGGGGGTAAAATTTCACAACCGGTTTTAAAATGAGTACGTCTTGCTTTACGCTAAAAACCGGAATGAAATTCGTGTAAAATTTTACAAATCACAATCTTCAACAATAGCAATATCAATGCATGAGGCGTGACAGTCATATTCGGCTGAGGTTCACAAAACAGATTTCCGTTAAAGGGATTGTCTTATTGACGGAAGGAATGTTGCAACAATCAGATATTTTTCAAAAAGTCATCACACCAGAGATTAAAAATTTTTTCAGCTTTTGTTCTCAAACCTCCCTGGTATTTTTTTGCCTCATTGCGAAGGTTAACCGGATCAATCCCGGCTTGCGAAAGCTCGGCGGCATGGCCGACCAACCAATGTTCAAAATAATCAAGATCGGCTTCAAGATGAAATTGTAACGCCAAAATGTTTTCATATGAAAACGCCTGATTGGGACAAATACCGGTTTCTGCCAAACGCTTCGCCCCTTCCGGAATCTCGAACTCATCACCATGCCAATGAAGAACCGGCGTTGTGCCGATCAATGCAAGTGGGCTTTTCTGCCCCTCATCAGTTAATTGCAGGCTTGAAAAGCCGATTTCTTTTTTACCCATCGGTTGTACTTTTGCGCCAAGAACGCTCGCAATCAACTGTGCTCCGAGACACACACCGACCACCGGTTTTTCGCTTTTCAAGGACTTTTCTATCAGTTTCAATTCCTGATTGATAAAAGGATAGCGTTCACCATCATAAACGCCGATAGGCCCGCCCAAAATGATGACGATATCCGCTTTATTCACCGAAAACGAAGAAATGTCATCGCATGTTGCATCAAGTTTTTTGAGCTCATATCCACGTTTGCCAAGAACATTCCCGATCAAACCGGCATTTTCAAATTCGAGATGTTGTAAAACAAGCGCTGTTTTCATTTTCTTCTCCGTTAAAATCTCTCGCAGCAAGTGAATGAATGCAAAAGACTTAAGTCCAAAAAGCAGTATTGAAAGCATGAAAAGCAGTGAATGCCAAGTCGTTTTATCAAAAGACTGCATTAGATAATATCAACAACGATCCTGAAAATTATCCAGAGACGGAATTTTACAATCAATTTTTTAAGCGAAGTTTTAGTCTACCGCATAATTGATTTGGAACTATCCATATTTCCATAAGTACGAACTTTTCAGTTCAAATTACTCCAAAGTATTTCTGAAAATAAAATTTAATGACTTATTCAATTCATTTTTATGAAAACATTTATTTTCACCTTGCGATACAAATAAAAATATTCATTATATTAACAGGTTTCCTTTCGTGGGACCTATTGGGAGGATTAACGACAATCTAATTTTGACCATTCGTTGGAAGCTGTTTCACAGCTTGCAGCAATAGATGTTCTGTCGTTTTGCATAATGACCGTCAGGAGGATTTTGAATGGCGGTCTGATTTCGGAAGGGAGGAACTTCAAATACGTCCCAAGTTTGAATGTCCCTGGTTAACAGTCATTATAATTTTTATTGGACACAACAATTATGGAACAAAATATAAGTGAAAGGACACGTCGCGCACGTAAAGCAGGCATTGCCTCTTTTATCGGAACGACAATCGAATGGTATGATTTTTATGCATATAGTACAGCTGCCGCATTGGTATTGGGGAAATTGTTTTTTCCGGCGACTGATCCGGGAACAGCAACCCTAGCGGCTTTTGCAACTTTTTGGGTTGGGTTTTTTGCCAGACCTGTCGGAGGGATTTTCTTTGGCCATCTGGGCGACCGTATCGGTCGCAAAAAGACGCTGGTAGCGACACTTCTGTTAATGGGATGTTGTACAACTTTGATAGGATTTTTACCGGTATATGAAAATGTCGGTATTGTTGCGCCTATACTCCTTGTTGTCTTGCGATTGATCCAAGGTTTGGCAATGGGAGGTGAATGGGGTGGCGCCGTGGTTCTTTCAGCCGAACATGCACCGAAGGGAAAATCCATTTTTTACGCTGCTTTTGCTCAACAGGGCTCTCCTGCTGGAAATATGCTTGCAACATTGGTTTTTCTATTTTTCTCGATGTTGCCTGATGAAAAATTCCTGAGTTGGGGATGGCGTTTGCCTTTCATGTTCTCCGCCATTCTGGTTATAATAGGTCTTATCATCCGCATCAGTGTGGATGAGTCACCCGAGATGGAAAAAATACAGAAGGAAAAAGCTGTTGCTCGCCTCCCTATTGCAGAGGTATTAAAAAAATATAAGGCAATAGTTTTGCTGGGAATTGGTGCGACCATCATAACGGTCACTGCAACCTATTTCAAAACAACTTTTGCTCTTGCATGGGCGGTTCATGAAAAGCTCTTTACCCGCACCGAATTTCTATCCATCGTCAGTGTCGCTATCTTTGTTCAACTTCTGGTTCAGCCTTTTGGTGCGATTCTGGCTTCGAAGTTCGATCTGCGAAAAACCGTGACATGGATGCTTATTCCCGAAATTTTCATGTTGCCACTTATGTTCTCACTCATCGAGACGAAGTCCATGCCTTTAGCGATGATTGGCATGGCCTTGGCGACTGTCCCACACTCGCTCTATTATGCAGCTCTTGCGGGTATCCTCGTGAAAGCATTTCCTACTCAAGTCCGTTATACCGCAATTTCTGTAACCTATCAGGTTTGCTCGATGATATTTGCCGGCTCCACACCGATGATTGCGCAATATTTACTCAATGAAACGGGGACAATTTTGTCGGCTATGGCTTTTGCTATTGCACAGGTGGTCATTACATTAATCTGCGCTGTTAGCCTAATTGTCTACGCAAACATTCCTAATGAACGAGATGAAGTGTAAAAGCGATTTTTTAGAATTAT
This sequence comes from uncultured Bartonella sp., assembly GCA_946481695.1. The sequence goes on from CAMLON010000002.1 coordinate 48,858, forward strand.
CGAAAAATCCGATTGGCAAATTTAATGAATTTGCCAATTGTTTTCATTGTCATGATTAGTGACAACGGAATATTGTAATCAGACGATTACAAAATGAAAATCTATCCGTTTATAACATCGGCCGCCAATTTTTCAGACTTTGTAACCGCATTCTTCAGAGGTTTTCAGCCAAAATAAAGTTTTGTTACTAAAGCAAAACACAAACACAACAGCCCTAACTTTTTCGCGCTCTAAAATTCAGACCATCTTTTAGTTTGGAGTGCAAATATGGCAAAACCAGAAAAAATGACAAAATCTGATGCCAAGGCTTTCGAGTCTCGGCTACTTGCCGATGAAGCAAAATATTGCTCTTTCGGTGATACTGTCCACTACGTAAATCCGCCAAAAGTATTTGCCGGTTGTGAAGGCTCCTATATGTATGATCTCGAAGGTGTCCCTTACCTTGATCTGCAAATGTGGTATTCCGCCTGTAACTTTGGCTACGCAAATCCCCGCCTTGATAATGTTCTGAAAAAGCAGATCGACACTTTACCACAGGTTGCCAGCCAATATTTGCATCCGACAAAAATCGAATTGGCCAAAATCATCGCCGAAGATATGAAAAAGAAATTCGGCCTTGACGGACGTATCCATTTCAATGTCGGCGGCTCGCAATGTATTGAAGATTCTCTGAAAGTCGTTCGTAATGCCAAGGCCGGAAAGAGCCTGATGTTTGCCTTTGAAGGTGGCTATCACGGCCGCACATTGGGCGCATCTTCCATCACATCAAGCTATCGCTATCGCCGTCGTTACGGGCATTTTGGCGAACGCGCCATGTTCCTGCCCTTCCCTTATCCGTTCCGTCGTCCTAAAGGAATGACTGTTGAAGAATATGGCGAACATTGTGTCAACGAATTCGCCCGCTTGTTTGAAACAGAATATAACGGCGTATGGGATCCAAAAGCTAACGAAACCGAATACGCTGCCTTCTATATCGAACCTCTTCAGGGCACTGGCGGTTACGTTATTCCACCTAGAAACTTCTTTAAAGGCATCAAGAAGGTTCTCGACGAGCATGGCATTCTTCTTGTGGTCGACGAAATCCAGATGGGATTTTATCGCACAGGCAAATTATGGTCGATTGAACATTTCGGCGTAACCCCTGATGTTCTTGTTTTCGCCAAATCGCTCACCAATGGTCTTAATCCTTTGGGTGGTCTTTGGGCACGCGAAGAATTGATCAATCCGAAAATGTTTCCTCCGGGGTCAACCCATTCAACATTCGCTTCGAATCCGCTTGGAACTGCGCTCGGTGTTGAAGTTTTCCATATGCTTGGTGAAACCGATTACGAAACCATGGTTATGGAAAAGGGCAAACATTTTCTGGAAGGATTACAAGATCTTCAGAAACGTCATCCGGAAATTGGTGATGTTGACGGCTTGGGCTTGGCCTTGCGTGCTGAAATTTGCACCGAAGATGGCTTCACACCAAACAAAGCGCTTCTTGATCGCATGGTTGACATCGGCCTTTCGGGCGATCTTGATTGGCAGGGCAAAAAAACCGGGCTGGTTCTCGATGTCGGTGGCTATTATAAAAACGTCATCACGCTTGCACCGTCACTTCTCATTACAACAGAAGAAATCGACAAAGCAATTTCACTGCTTGATCAATTGATTACGCGTGCAAAGAAGGAACAATAAAATTGATGCCGGGCCGGATTTCAATTCCGGTCTGGAAAACCTTTTGTGTGAAGGGGAAACGCTTCCCCTTCACGTCATTTGGTGAAATACTTGCTTCGCATTTTTTTGAAATTCCAAGCTTTTTATAAAGCGTGCTGACAGTCATTTCCGTACGAGGTGAAGACGCCTAAACGAATTTCAGCCCGCTTCTTTCAAAACATTCGATAGGTAAACCGGCGAAATATGGAAAATCGAAAAGAGACAGACAACGCCATTAAAGCTTGGTCAAACAAGCTCGAACCCGATTATCTTTTAAGCGATTTTCTGCGCCACCCGCCTGTCGATTTCAAGGCGACCATTTCCGAAGTCGGACTTCCGGTTTTTTCAGCTCTCTTTGATCTCACAACGACAATGGATAATGAAGATCAAAAGCGTTTAAAAAAAATACCGTTCTATAAATTCTGGTCACGGCTGTTGAAATATAAAACATTGTTTGTCGGCACAACTGTATCGGAATTTTCGCCGCTGCCCACACCTTTTAATGCAACTCAAGTGGCGCTCTCCTTGAAAGAAAAAGAAGGCAAAAATTATCCGCTTGTCATCGTTAAAGATTTGCCATCTCTTTCGCCTTTAATATCTGATGAAGACGCCAAAAAAACTGCGGATTTTCTGGCACAATTGGAACAGGCGGGTTTTATTTCTGTTGCCGGACAAGCTCTTGCTTATGTGCCGGTCGATTATTCATCACGGGATGATTTTCTTTGCCGTTTTTCGAAAAATCGCCGCAAGGATTTTCGTCGGAAATTGCGTGCGATGGAAAATCTGGAGATTGAGGTTTTAACCGCCAACTCGCCTTATCTTCAAAGTGACGAGGTGATAAAACACTTCTACCGGCTTTATTTGCAGGTCTTTCAACAGAGCGAAATTCACTTTGATCGTTTAAGCGAAGAGTTTTTCTACGATTTGTTACATACGGGCGACGAAAGCCTGCGGGTTGTTGTCTATAAAAAAAGTGGCAAGCTCATCGGTTACAATATCTGTTTTGCCTATAAAGACATGCTTGTCGACAAATATATCGGCTTTGATTACCCGCTTGCAACCGACAATAATCTTTATTTCATAAGCTGGTTTTTCAATCTTGAATATGCCCGCCTCAATGGCTTCAAATATTATGTTGCCGGTTGGACCGACCCTGAAATCAAAGCCTATCTTGGTGCAAAATTCGTTTATACACGCCATGCTGTCTATATTCGCAATCCTTTATTGCGAGCGATATTGAAACACTTCCGGCATCATTTCGAGAGTGATGCCCATCTTGAACTTCAAGGAGACCAAAACTGATGAAAAATCCGGTTATCCTCGATTTTGACAATAGTGTGGGAACATTCGACAGTTCCATCAATATCGATTTAAGCGCGTGGCAAGACCGTATCCGTTACGCTACAACTTTTGCCAATTTTCGTCAGCTGGAACTGGAGCTTGAAAATCAGATGCCGGAAACTTATGGACCGGTTTTCCTTGGAAGTGGTGATTATCACCATGTCAGCCAATTATTGATAAAACATTGTCACAAACATTTAAAACAAGAACCTTTAACGCTCATTGTGATTGATAACCATCCAGACAATATGCGTTATCCTTTCGGCATCCATTGTGGTTCATGGATCAGTCATGCTGCGTCATTGCCGTTCGTCGACCATGTTCACGTCGTCGGCATTACCTCCGGCGATATCGGGGTGAAACACGCTGTCGAAAACCGCTTGAAACCGCTTATGTCCAACAAATTGACATATTGGTCGACAAAAGTGGATGTGAGCTGGGCAAATATTCTGGGCTTGAAAAATGCTTTTCAGACATTTGCCAATGTCGATGACATGATGTCGGCCTTTATCAGCAGCATTTATAAGGAAAATCTTCCCGTTTATCTGTCAATCGACAAGGATGCGCTCTCGCCGCAATTTATCCATACCAATTGGGATCAGGGCGAGATGGAACCGCGGCATTTGACCGATCTTATCACCAATATCGGTTCCCGGCTCGAAGCCTGTGATATTACCGGAGAAGTTTCCAATTACACTTATCACAGTTTCTGGAAAAGTCTTTTAAGTAAACTTGACGGGCAAACAACCGTTTCCGACGAACTCGTTACAAAGTGGCAAAAAGAACAGCATGAGTTGAATAGCAAGCTCATCGAAACGCTTTCCGCTTATCTTTAACAAGCATATTTTTTCAAGAAAGCGCGTATTTTTCAAGCGCTCTCTCTAAAGCCCGAAGCGCATGACAAAACGTGCGCCTCCCAAGCGGCTTGAAAGGACAAAAGCCGAACCATGGTGAAGCTCCGCAATAGCACGCACGAAAGAAAGACCAACCCCATATCCCTCATGTGAGCCGGATTTATCATTATCAAGCCGGAAAAAAGGCGAGAATATTTCCTCTCTGGCACTTTCTGCTACCCCCGGCCCATCATCATCGAATTCGAAAATCAGCGCATCATCCTGTTTATAAACATGGATATAAACCTTTGAACGGGCATATTTGAAAGCGTTCAGAATGATATTGCGAAACGCCATTGCAGCCAATTTCGGATCAATAAAACTATCCACATTGGCAATATTATAGCTGACTTCAAATCCTTTCGGCTTCAACAATGACAAATCATCAATGATGTTTTCTGCCCAACGCTTGATATGGACATTTTCAAGCTTTGTCGGCATGTTTTTGTTGTTCATACGGAAATAATCGAGCGATATTTTAATCAATTGTTCAAGCTCGTCTATATCCTTGTCAATTCCTGCATAAAGCTTCTTTTTTTCTTCCGGATCGGAATCTTCCAACATGCTCAAACCAAAGCGCAATCGGGCGAGAGGTGTGCGGAATTCATGCGCCATAGCATGCATCATGGTACGGCTATGACCGACGAGAAGCTCAAGACGGGTTGCCATATCATTGATAACATGGCCGATCATTTTTAACGGTTCGCTACGAATTTTCGGAACACGTGCCGTCAAATTCCCTTCGCCCAATGCGTTGGCTGTCAATCTGATGGCTCGCGCTTCACGCCACAATGTGGAAAAAGCAAAATATAAAATAGCAAAAAACAGCAGAGCATTGACGATTGTGAGCAATGCCAGAAGGATAAAAATTGCGCTGGCATTGGCATCATTGATGTCGGTCGTAACCAACGGCCCCAGTTTCAGATAGCCGCCTGAATTGAGTTTTGCATAGATATGATCATCTTCATCATCATAAGCGAGGTCATAGGATTTCAATTGCTCTTTCACATCATCCGAAAAATGGTCGGGCTTTTCGATATAAGCGAGGCGGAAATGAAAATGCGGCTGCAATTCTTGAAGCACATCAGACGGCTTTTTCAACGGCTCGTTCGCAATTGCCTGATCAATCATGTAGACGGTGCCCTGATGGGCATCGCGTTCAATATCCGCGTCGTCAATAATGCCGGTCCAGTTGGCAGGCAAAGCAAGAAACAATTGCAATGTTCCGTAAGCAACGCCACCTTGCAAGAAGAACAAAATGATAAGCACACTGATCGAGCGTAAAATAACCATGCGGCGACGGCTTTTCTGTAATCCATCATGTTCTTCGTTCGTCATAGCATTTCACCAATCACTGCCGCCATTCGCATTTTTCACGTAATTCGGCTTATCTTTCCCGAAGATTATAGCCCGATTATCTGCTTTTTATATCATTGGCAGATTTTATGCCATTTTGTTTGCTTCTTTCCGCTATCTTTCTTGTAAGGCTTGGCTCCCCTGTTTTGATTACGGCTTCAGCCTATTTTCTTATTCTCCTTCCCATTGCAAAAAAAGATACCCTTTGGCGCGCACTGTTTTGATAAAACGCGGGTTTTCAAGGTCATCACCCAGTCGGCGGCGAAGCCTTGAAATACGCGCATCAATCGACCGATCAAGCCCGTCAAATTCGATACCACGCAAAGCATTTAATATATCGTCGCGTGATAATATCTGTCCGGCGTGGCTTGCAAGAAGCCACAAGAGATCAAATTCGGCCGTGGTTAAATCAACCGGTTTATTATCAATCAGAACTGCGCGGTTATCCTTGTCTATAACAAGATTGCCAAAAACAAGTTTGGTGCGCGACGAAGGTAATGCTTCGTTTTCAGTATGATTTTCGTCGACCGTTTCGCTTTCTTTTCTTCTTAAAAGCGCGCGTATATGGGCAAGCAAACGGCGTGGCTCGACCGGCTTTGACATATAATCGTCGGCACCAAGTTCCAATCCGATAATTTCATCAATGTCATCTTCGCTTGCCGTCATAATCAATATCGGGCCTTTATAGAACGGACGCACATCACGGCAGACATCAAAACCGGATTTTCCGGGCAGCATGACATCAAGAATGACGAGATCAGGCAGCAATTGCTTGATGACCTCTTCGGCTGTATCGCCGCGAGGATGCACCTCTACATCATAATTTTGTCGCTTCAGATAATTGGCAACAAGTTCGGCAAGCCGTGTATCATCTTCTATTATAAGAATTTTCTTGTTCATGCAGGTCTTTCTTTTCCGGTTACAGAAATGCAACAAAGAACGCATAGTCGTCTTTAATGTTTATAGGTAAAAGGTCGCTATGTATCAAGCTGACCAAATTCCAGTTATGGCTTCTATTGGAGATTAAGACGAATATGACAAGAACGTTCCCGAATGCTTTTCAAGCTTTGAGCGCTCCCGTATTCTCACAAGGGCCCATATTTTCGCGTGTCTTTGTCGATTTCGACGGCACAATTGCCGATAATGATGTGACAGACGTTCTTTTGGAAAGATTTGCATCTCCAAACTGGGAATCAATCGAACAGGATTGGCTTTCGGGCAAAATCGGTGCACGTGAATGCATGATGAGACAAATCGCGCTTATCAAGGCCTCGCCCGCCGAGCTCAAAAAATGTCTTGATGAAATGAAAATCGATCCGGCTTTTCCGGATTTTGTCCGCTTGCTTGATCAGCAAGGTGTCGATATTGCCATTTTAAGCGACGGGCTTGATTATAGCATCCGCACGATTTTGAAACGTTATGGGCTCGAAAACGTCAAGGTTTTCGCAAACCGTCTTCTTTATGCCGGCAACAATAATTGGCAGTTACAATTTCCCTACAAAAATGTTGCTTGCCCGGCTGGCAATTGCAAATGCCGCCATTTTGCCAATTCGGGCAACGGATTTACCCTTTATATCGGCGATGGAACATCGGATTTTTGCGCGGCCGGAAAAGCCGACCTTGTACTCGCCAAAGGAAAACTTGCCGATTATTGTGCAGCAAACAGCATTGACCACATCAAGGTCGAAAACTTCGCCGAAATCATGCAAATCTGGCACAAACTGCAACGGCCGGAAAAAGCCCGCGAAAGGGTGGCTTCATGATTACCGATGTCAGCTTTTTCTATAAAGGTGGTCGGGCTGGCGTTCTTCTCATTCATGGTTTGACAGGCACACCGGCCGAAATGCAAATTCTGGGCAAAGGTTTGCATAAGCACGGTTTTACTGTTTACGGTATGCAACTTGCAGGCCACTGCGGTGATGAAAACGACCTTTTGGCAACCAGCTGGCATGATTGGTATGATAGTGTCATACGTGCGGCAGAACGTCTTTTGGAACATGTTGACACAATGTTTGTCGGCGGACTTTCTATGGGTGCGGTTCTGGCACTCAAATATACGGCCGATCACCCTGAAAATGTAAAAGGCGTCGGCGTATATGGTCCGACATTCATTTATGACGGCTGGTCGATACCACGCTATATCCAGCGGTCTGTATTTTTGTTGAAATGGTTCAAAGCACTCGGCATTTTTCAGAAAAGTGTGTTTATCGAACGGCCGCCTTATGGTTTGAAAGACGAACGTATACGCAAAACCATTTCCGAAAGTATGCTTTCAGGCGACAGTGCCAAAGGTGGACTTGCCGGAAATCCGCTCGGTTCGCTTGCCGAGATGCAGGAACTTGCAAAACAAACCGAGGCGCAATTGCATGATATAAAAGCTCCCTGCCTTATCATGCATTCAAACCATGATGACATTGCCAATATGGAAACAAATTCGGGACTTGTTGCCCGTTCGGTTTCAGGCCCCGTCAAGATGATACCATTGGAGAATAGCTACCATATGATAACAATTGACCGTGACCGTAAAAAAGTCATTCAGGAAAGTGCCGATTTCTTTGGTGCCTTATGCACAAAAGATCAATTGGTACCCCCTTCTGTAAACCCGTTTATTCGCGAGATGGCCTGACAATGAGTTGGCTGATTTTTCTGGTGTGGTTTGGAAATATTGTTTGTGACACTGTCGGCCAGCTTGCCTTCAAAGGTGCTGCCACAGAACCGGACGAGGAAAACAAACCGCAATCGCTTTTTCAATATTGGCTAGCACTTTTCCGTCAGCCACTTCTATGGCTCGGCATAATCTCCTATGTCGCCGAATTTTTGCTATGGATGGCATTTTTGACATTGGTTCCGCTTTCGGAAGGCATATTGCTCGGATCAATCAATATCATTGTCATCATGGTATTGGGGCGGCTGTTTTTTGATGAAAAACTCACCTCTATGCGGGTTCTCGGCATCAGCTTTGTTGCCATAGGTGTTGCTATTGTGGGAGCTTTTTAATGCGTCGCTTCTATATTCTGGGCTTTTTCTTTTTGATGATGTTCGACACGCTCGGCCAGATCAGCTTCAAGCTTTCTGCAACCGCCGCCCTGCCCTTGGAAGCAAGCCTCGGCTGGTTATACCGGATTTTTTCCCATCCTTTTGTTTATTTTGCTATTCTCGGCTATGTCGGCGCATTTTTTACGTGGATGACGCTTTTAAGACGCGCACCTGTCGGTCCGGCATTTGCGGCGTCGCATCTTGAAGTCGTCACCGTCATGATTGCTTCCGTACTGATATTCGGCGAAACAATTTCATTGGCACATTTGGCCGGTGCGCTGTTTATTGTTGCGGGCATTGTCTGCCTTGCATTTGCCGAACGTGATGTCATCAAAAAAGAAAACGAGAAATCATAAGAATGAAGAGACAAGGCGAAATTCCACCAACCGCCGGTCTCCCTATGGTTTGGCATGATTGGTTGCCAACAAAAAAAGAACTCTGCTCTAATTTAAGCGACTTGTTCGATTTGCCGCCGCTCATTCTGGAATGTTCAGGCACGGCTTCACTCATTGTTGCCCTTCAAACTCTGGCAAATATGCCCAAAAACGAAGGGCGCAGAGACGTTATCATACCGGCTTATAATTGCCCTCTCGTTGTGCTTGCCATTGTCCATTGCAATTTGACAGTAAAACTCTGTGATACCGCAAAAAACAGTTTCGATTTCGATTTTGATTGCCTCGACAAGCTAATCGACGAAAAGACACTGGCTGTTATTCCGACCCATATTGGCGGCCAATTGGCAGATGTTGAACAATGCGATCAAATGGCTCATAAAAAAAGTGCTTATGTCATTGAAGACGGGGCACAGGCGCTTGGTTCGGCAGCCGGCAAAACGGGGGATATTGCTTTTTTCAGCCTTGCCGTCGGAAAGGGACTTACCCTTTATGAGGGCGGCCTTTTGACATCGTTTAATGATGAAATCCGTCTGGCATTAAAGGAAACCCACCAAAAAATAGTAAAACCCCGCATTTTCTTTGAACTTAAACGCATAGGCGAACTATTGGGATATTCCATCGCCTATCGCCCGCGGCTTTTGTCACTAGCCTACGGTATGCCGAGGCGCAAGGAACTTGCTGCCGGCAATATAGAAGAAGCGGTCGGTGATGTTTTTGATGACAATATTCCTGTCCATCTTGTAAGCCGCTTCAGAATGAAAAGAGGCGCAAATGCTGCTTCAAGGCTCAAACCTTTTTTAGAGGACATAAAAAAACAGGCGCAACTTCGCATCAATACGCTTGCAAAAATTCCCTCGATCACGGTTGTTAAAGGTATTGATGATGAAAAGGCTATTTGGCCATTTATTATGGTGCTCTTTAAAACCGGAGAAGCACGGGACAAGGCGCTTGAAACTTTGTGGCCTTCACCATATGGCGTGACACGGCTTTTTGTTCATGCTTTAGCGGATTATTCCTATCTTGAACCGCATTTCAATACGCATCTTTCAACCCCCAATGCCAGAGATTTCGCGGCGCGAATGTTGACCATATCGAATAGTCCATGGCTTGATGATGAGACTTTTGACAAGATTGTAACAACCATTGCAAGGTCTGTTTGAAAAAATGGACCGGTTATCACACGGCTTGCACAACACTGATGTTGATGAAAATTCAACTTTGAACCGGACACCGAAAACTGTTGCCATTTATGTCATGGCAAATTTCAGCCCGTTTCACATTTCTGTTCCGGTCATGGCCTTCGGTGCAGCCATGCCGGACAAAACCTATTACAAGCCAATTCTGTTTTCAGAAAAAACCGGAATTATCGAAGGTCAGGATGCTTTCTCGATAAAAGTCGACCATGATCTTAAAAGCCTTGATGAAGCCGATATAATCGTCATTCCTTATTGGCCGGGTCCCCAACAACCGATCTCTTCCGCCCTGAAGACACGTCTTAACAATGAAGCGAGAAAAAATAAAACCATTTTGGGGCTATGTCTTGGCACTTATGTTATGGCCTTTAGCGGGCTTTTAAAGGGGAAAAAAGCTGCAACGCACTGGGCCTATGAAAAACAGTTTGCCGAACAGTTTCCTGATACGGAAGTCGATTTTAATGCCCTTTATGTTGAAGATGGTAACATCATTACATCCGCCGGTACTGCGGCGGGGATTGATTGTTGTCTTCACCTTATTCGCAAAAATTATGGTGGCGCTGTTGCCAATCATGCTGCGCGTATGATTGTGACGCCACCGCACCGCGAAGGTGGTCAGGCGCAATATCTTGCTACCCCTGTTCCGATATCGACAAGCGACCAGCGCATAAATTCACTGCTTGAAACAATAAGAAAAAACCTTGCCTCATCCTATTCTCTTGATGTTATGGCCAAGAATGTCGGTATGAGCCGACGCACATTCACCCGCCGTTTTCATCAGGCAACCGGCCGTTCACCAATGGAATGGCTTACTCATGAAAGGCTGCATTTTTCGAGACGCGCATTGGAAACAACAAAACTTTCCATCGAGAAAATTGCGCAAATTGCCGGATTTGCCTCTACCCAATCATTCCGCCGCAGCTTTATTGATGCATTTCAGGTCACACCTACCAAATGGCGCCAGACGTTTTCAATTTAACCGATAGTTTTATTCTGGCCAAAGACTTCTTCAACATTTGGCCCGATATGAATGCCTTTTGACCATCAGGCCAGTTTTTATTCAGAAAAAGCAAGATTACATAAACTTCAAGAAATTGAAGAGGTTTGAACCATGAAATTCACATTCATTCGTAACGCAACGGTTATTCTTGATTACGCCGGAAAACACATTCTAATTGATCCGATGCTGGCAGAAAAAGACCGTTACCCCGGACTTCCCGGTACAGTTCATAGCGAGCGGCGGTTCCCGCGTGTTGAACTGCCTTTTGATGCCAGAGACATTATCAAAAATGTTGACGCCATTTTTTTAAGTCATACCCATCCCGACCATTGGGACGAGGTTGCGACAGGACTTATAGACAAAGAACAGAAATTATTCGTCCAGAATGAAAACGATAAAGAATTTCTTGAGAGACAAGGTTTCAAAAATCTCGCCGTTCTGCCGCAAAAACTTGATTATGAAAACGGCATTCATGTGACTAAAACTTTATGCCAGCACGGAAGCAATGAAGCTTTCAAAAACCATGAGGTTGGCGAAGTTTTAGGCCATGCCACCGGCTTTATATTTGAGGCACCGAATGAACCAACGCTTTATTTTGCGGGCGATACAATATGGATTGACGCTGTCGAGAATAATTTAAAACAATATAAACCGGAAGTTGTTGTTCTTCATGCAGGTGACGCACAACTTCAAGGCTTCGGTTCAATTATTATGGGCAAGGAGGATGTCGTTCACGCCCATAAAATCGCGCCGCAATCCAAGCTCGTTGCTATCCATATGGAAGCCTGCAACCATGCTGTTTTAAGCCGGAAAGAACTTCGTTCTTATGTTGATAAGGAAGGTATTGGCCAATCGGTTATTATTCCGCTTGAAGGTGACAAACTCGAATTCTGAGCCACTTGCCAATGAAAAAGTGAAAAAGCGCTACCGGCTTTCATATTTTCAAATCAAGTCTGTACCTGCTTTTTAAAACAGTATCTTTATTAGAAAGGCCGGCACTTAGGAAACTGTCGGCCTTTTATTTGAACTTTCATTTTTCCGGTTATTGAAAAACGATAACCAACAATGGCCCATCAGGCTTTTATGATTTTGATTGTTGCGGCTTTCGCTCTCTCGCCCACCATTGGTCCGACATAGGGGCTCGGATCATATTTTTTATAATAAGCCTCATCAATTTGATTGAGAACCGCAGGGTCTTTGACGGCTTCGTAATGGACAGATTCGGTTTTTCCGTCCACAATAATTTTTCCACTTTTTTGTTTGATTGCAGCCTGATACCAGCGTGAAGACGTGCCGCTATAGGCACGCACATAAAGGCCGCCATCGACGACAACTTCCCATATCCACACAGGTGTACCCGTTGTCTTTAAATCCTCATGGTAGGGAGCCATTTTGAGATCATCGGCTGCATCAATTGCCGCAAGCTCGCTCTTTGTCCATTCACTCATTATTCAGCCTCTTGAAAAACACTTTCATCAAAAAGTTCAACCATTCAGAAAGCTATCAAGCACTTCGCTTGCACGTTTTCCAACTTCCGCACCGACCTTCGATTCAAGAATGGTAACAATTTCATGCAAATCTTTTTTGTCAAGACCGGTATTCGTTCCCATCTGATAATGTGATTTCAATTGCGACTGGGCGCCTTGAAGTGCCGCAAGCATAGCAATTGTAGCAACTTCTCTTGTTTCATAATCAAGATTGTCACGCACAAAAATATCGCCAAAAAGGTGACTTTTCAAAAACTGGTCAATTGCGGGAGCAAATTCAAAAAGCGGGCCTGTCACCGGCTGGCCAACCAGTTTTGTCTGGATTCCGGTTCCTACCTCCAACATGGTTTTATCTGTATGGATAGGCGAGGCATCTCTGCCTTGTTCATCCTTTATACCCGCTTCACGTCTTTTATTGACCACATCCATCAAAGCGGAAAGCGCATTCAGACTTCTCGGGAACCCCGCATATGCATAAGTCTGAACCAGAACTTCCTTGATTGCATTGATCGCAACCTTGTCGTCCAGTGCTTGCGCCAAAGCATTTCTCAACCCATCAATATTTCCTTCGGCCGCAAAATCGGCAACAGGAACAAGTCTTTTTTGTTCAAGTGTCAACATTGTTTTTTCCTGTAATTCTCCAAAACCGTTTTATAAAAAATAGCTTATCGTGCCCGCGCAAATTAAACTTGCCTCAAAAAAATCGTCATCGATGAAGTTTGAATGCCGGTTTCAAGCGGATTTACCCGACGCAAAGTCGATAACAAACCGGTAGCGCACATCTTTGGCCATAACCCGTTCATAAGCGCGATCAATTTCATCAGGCTTGATAAGTTCTATATCGGCCTCGATATGGCGTGCCGCACAATAATCAATCACTTCCTGTGTTTCGGCAATGCCACCAATCATCGAACCGGCAAGACTTTTCCGGCCAAAGCCATTGGCCATACCACTCAAACCGCCTGTCAATTCTCCAAGCGCACCAACATTAACGAGGGTCGCGTCAAGCTTAAGCATATTCATAAAAGACTGCATCGGATATGAGACCGGTACTGTCGAGATCATCAAATCGAAATGATTGGTTAGGCGCTCGAAAGCCTTTTTGTCAGTCCACAAAAATGCATCACTTGCACCTAAACGTTTGGCATCCGCGATCTTTCCTTCCGTTGTCGTGAATACAGTGACATCGGCACGCATGGAATGGGCAAGTTTCAATGCCATATGTCCAAGGCCACCAAGGCCAACAATTGCAATTTTCTGATCTTTTTGCAATTTCCAATGGCGCATGGGGGAAAAAGTGGTCACACCGGCACAAAGCAACGGCGCGTAAGCGGCAAGATGCACTTGGGCTGGAATATGAATGACAAAATGCTCGTTTACAACCATACGGTCGCTATAGCCGCCAAAAGTGTAGCCACCGCTTATCTTGTCCGGTGAATCATAGGTAAAGGTAGTACCGTTCAGACAGTTCTGTTCCCGGTCATCAAGGCAATTCTCGCATGTGCCGCACGAATCCACCATGCAGCCCACCCCGCCAATATCGCCGACTTTGAATTTCGTAACTTTTGAACCAACGGCAAGAACACGGCCAACGATTTCATGTCCAGGCACAATAGGATAATGAGCGGCGCTCCAGTCCGAATGAACAGCATGAATATCGGAATGGCAAATGCCGACATAAAGAATGTCGAGAAGCACATCGTCCGGCCTCAAAGCACGCCGTGTGATGGTAATTGGCGAAAAACCGGATGTCGCACTTTTTGCAGCATAGGCACGGGTTTCAAAAGGCTCTTTGCCAAGAACCATCTTGCCTCTCGAAGGGGCTGCCTTTGAAGCTGCACTTGTCCCCATCATTGCACCGGCGGCAAGAACAGACGCGCCACCTTCTTTCAAAAATTCACGCCGCGGCAAAGTTTCGTGTTTTTTATGATTAGAATTTCCACACGCTTCACACATTTGCAAATCTCCCGAACCGGCATTATGCATCTCACACCCCGTCAATCCCGTTGTTGCCGGTTCAACGCAACGTGGCCGTAAAATCTGCTGGCATTTTATCAAAAACCGAATGAAGCCCGAATGATAATCGTTCAAAGCATGCCGGTTTGATGAACTGCCACCTGATTTCATCTCACTCATTAGAGCCCATGATGTTCATAAGAATAACAGGATATTTGTGCATGTCTCTATGAATTCAATTCATAAATAAACGTGATATAATGGAGATCTTTTTCAATAACTGATTTTATCTCATAAAAAAATGCTTAGAGAAAACATCCATGATCTGATGTCTTTTTTCGTGGTCGCACGAGAAAAAAGCTTTACCCGAGCGGCAAGCAAACTAGGTGTCTCGCAATCGGCTTTAAGTCATGCCATGCGCGGCCTTGAAGAACGATTGGGAATTCGTCTGCTCACACGGACAACGCGCAATGTTTCAACGACAACGGCAGGCGAGCGGCTGATAGAAGAACTTTCCCCCCTTATCGAGACAATGGATGAAAAGCTTGATCTCATCACCAACGCCGCCGAAGAGCCGAAAGGAAAAATCCGTATCACCACGGTGGATTATCCCGCGTCCTATATTTTGCGGCCGAAATTGCGGTCTTTTTTACAGAAATATCCGAAGATCGAGGTCGAGATTAATATCAATTATGGTCTTACCGATATTATTGAAGAACGTTTTGATGCGGGTATTCGTATTGGCGAACATCTCGCCAAAGACATGATTGCCTTTCCGGTTGGACCAGCAATGCGAATGGCAATTGTTGGAGCGCCGGCTTATTTTGAAACGCATAAAAAACCGGAAACCTTGCACGATCTGATGGAACATAATTGTATCAATTTGCGGGTTCCGACATCCGGCGGACTTTATCCTTGGGAGCTTGATGACGAAAACGGAGAAGTCAATGTGCGCCCGAAAGGTCAGCTCATTTTCAACACCTATCCACATATTCTCGAAGCTGCCCTTGACGGTCTCGGCCTTGCTTATATTCCCGAACAGGAAGTCGACGAATTTATCAGCCAGGGAAGGCTCCTCCGTGTCCTTGAAAAATATTGTTTACCGTTTCCGGGGTACTATCTCTATTATCCCAACCGCCGCCATCATCCGATTGCTTTTCAATTGTTCATTGAAGCTTTGAAGCGCCATGACACCGAATAATTTTTTACTCTGCAGATTATCTCGTCTTTCTTGATTAGTCCGTTTTCGTTTGGTTGTTAAGCGGTCGTTGTTGAATAGCTCAAGCCATTCCGGCATAATTTCTGTCAGACGTTTGTTATTGATTTAAAAATAGCTTGATTAGCGCACCTTAACAGTTAAAGTCCATTTTGCCCGTGTAAAGACCTTCTCATCATGAGGTGGCAACCATCTTTATGCTTCAAGCTGCTTTGTCGGATAACCGGAAAGAATCGCTTGTTACCCGAGTTTGAATAGTGTCAGAATAGCTTAGTTTCAGGATCATTCATCAATGACAAGTTCTTCTCCCTTATTGGGTATAAAAGCTCGAAACATTTCTCTCGATTATGAAGGCAAAGCGGTTTTTCGGTCGCTCGATTTTGATA
Organism: uncultured Bartonella sp.; assembly: GCA_946481695.1. Next base: position 64,815 of record CAMLON010000002.1, read on the forward strand.
TTCCTGCCGGTGAATTTGTCGGGCTTTTGGGGCAAAGTGGAATTGGCAAAACCACCCTTTTGAAAATTATTGCCGGGCTAGTTAGCCCCGATAGCGGAAAGATTTCCGGTTCCGACGGTGACAGTCTTCATGGTCGTATAACCTATATGGCGCAACAGGATTTATTGTTTCCCTGGCTCAAGGTGATAGAGAATGTTTGTCTTGGAGCAAGACTGCGCCATGAGAAGAAAGACTACAAAAAAGCCGAAGAATTACTGGAAAAGGTCGGTCTTTTGTCGGTCAAAGAGCAACTCCCCGAAACTTTATCGGGTGGTATGCGCCAAAGGGTGGCTATTGCCCGTACATTATATGAAGACAAACCCGTTGTATTGATGGACGAACCTTTTTCGGCACTTGACGCGGTTACTCGCGCCACCATACAGGAACTCGCATTCGATCTTCTTAAAACTAAAACTGTATTGCTTGTTACCCACGATCCATCCGAAGCTGCACGATTGTGTCAGCGTATACTGGTTCTTAAAGGTCAACCGGCAATTTTCCTGCCCGCTATCCTTGTCGAGGGAACAGCCCCCCGAAATTATGATGATAAAAACCGCATAAAGAGCGAAACCGAATTGATGCATTTTTTAAAGGGGATATAGTTTGCAGAACCGCTTCAATAAAAAACTTGCATTTTTCCTTCATGGTCTTGTGGTTTTCTTCGGCATTCTCGCATTATGGTGGGGCGTTGCCATTATTTTTGACCTCAAAAAATACATTTTGCCCTCCCCCCTTGTTGTCGCACAATCACTTTGGAACGGACGAGAATATCTTCTGGAAAATTCTTTGATTACAATTGTTGAAATTGTCATCGGTTTTATTTTGGGGATTTTGTCCGGCGCTGCTCTGGCGCTTCTTCTAATGTTTTCCAAGAGATTGCAAAAATGGTTGATGCCGGTTCTGATTGTAAGCCAGTCAATACCGGTTTTCGCCCTTGCCCCCATTCTGGTTCTATGGTTCGGCTACGGTATACTCTCGAAAATCATCGCCGCAATACTGGTTATATTTTTTCCTGTTACAACAGCCTTTTTTGACGGTTTGCGGAGAACGAACGTGGGGTATCTTGATCTTGCGAGAACCATGGGAGCATCTTCCTTGTCGCAACTTGTTCACATCAGGCTTGTGGCAGCTCTACCAGCGCTTGGCTCCGGTGTGCGTGTCGCCGCTGCTATTGCTCCGATTGGTGCGATTATCGGCGAATGGGTGGGGTCCTCCGGCGGGCTTGGCTATATCATGTTGAACGCCAATGCCCGCATGCAAACGCCGACATGCTTTGCCGCAATATTTATACTTTCTATTATTGCAATGATTTTATGGTATATCACCGATATCATATTGAAATATGTTATCTACTGGGATAAAAAATCTGAACAAAATTGATTTTTCTTTTCTTTATATTTCCGGAGGAAACGTGTTTAAAAAAATATTATTTTCGATCCTCATCATTTTTCTCGGCGTTTTCGGTGCCAAAGCAAATGATAAACTTATAGTTGTTCTTGATTGGTATCTTAATCCCGATCATGCACCATTAATTGTTGCCGAACAGATTGGCAGTTTTGAAAAACGCGGACTTGATGTCGAAATCGTCACTCCCTCCGACCCCAATATCGGACCGCGTCTGGTTGCATCCGACAAAGCCGATATTGCTTTATCCTACCAACAGCAACTCTACATTTTTCAGGATGAAGAATTGCCGTTGACACGTATAGGAACACTCATTGAAACACCGCTCAATACAGTTTTGGCGCTTCCCGATAGCGGGATCAAAACACCGGCTGATCTCAAAGGCAAAAAAGTAGGCTTTTCTGTGAGCAGTATCGAACCCGTAATCTTGGGAACAATGTTGGAAAATCAGGGTCTCACGATAAAGGATGTCGAGCTTGTAAACGTCAATTTCAACCTTGTAAGCGGGTTGATGTCAAAACAGGTTGACGCTGTTATTGGCGGTTATCGCAATGTGGAAGGCAATGAAATACGCGAACAGGGAATTGAGCCTGTTATTATGAAGGTTGAAGACTATGGTATTCCTCCATATGACGAACTGATTTTTGTTGCCAAAAATGACTTAAAAAAACACGACGCTTATAAAAAATTCCTTGAAGCCGTTCATGAAGGCCAGCAATATCTGAAAGCTCACCCACAAGAAACATGGGACAATTTTGCAAAAAAATATAAGGAACTCAATACCGATCTCAATAAAAAAATATGGATGGAAACGGTTCCTTTATTCAGCGAAAATCCTCTTCACCTCGACAAAGAAAGATATATCTCTTACGGAGCCTATCTTTATAAAAAAGGCATTGTCAAAAAAGAATATCCGCTTGACAGTTTTGCAACCGAATTGAAATGAAAATCCAATGAAAAATCGGGCATGATGAGCGTCCATCATTGCCCGATTTTGTTGTTTTGCAAAACCGCTTCCGGAGAAGCAACGCAACACCATAATATCTTTTCAAAATAATATTTTATTACCCGAATATCTGTTTATCATAAAATCGGAATCCGTGCGCGAATAGCTTCCACATTTCCTAAATTGATGTCGAAGACCATGAGCTCGGCTTCGCTCGCCAGACGTGCGCGCACATTTCCGGTCGGGTCGACAATAGAACTTAGTCCGATGCCAAGGGGTGCTGTTCCTTTTGGCGGTTGCCAGGCCTGATCACAGGCAACAAGCCAAGCTTCAGAATCAGCCGCACGGGCGCGAACCAACAAATCCCACTGCTCGGCTTTCCCAGGACCATCCCCCCAGGAAGCCGGAACGATAACCAATTTTGCGCCTTTTTTCCCCATTGCGGTAAATTGCTCGGCAAACCTCAAATCATAACAAATCGCAAAACCGATCTTGCCGAACACTGTATCGAGAACAAGGTAATCACTTCCCGCTTCAACGAGGTCTGATTCACGTGAGCCAAACGCGTCATATAAATGAACTTTCTGATAAGTGGCCTCAGTATTTCTTCCGGTAATTATCAACTTATTGCGTATGCGTCCGTCATTTGCCGGTTCAAACATACCGGCAATAATCATCATATCATATTTCACGGCATAAGAGCGGATCAATGTTGCAAAAGGCCCCTCAAGCGGCTCTGCCTCATCCTTCAACGCCGCTTCGAAGGAAACCTGTGTTGCTTCGGGGAAAACCAGTATATCGACTTTTAAAGCGGCTGCCTGTTCAATCATTTTAACGATTTCTGCATTATTTTTTTGTTTGTCAGTACCACTTCTTACTTGTGCCAATCCAATTTTTATGTTTTCACCCATTTGAATTCTCCCTATACTTATCAATATTGTGATTTTATATATTCGTTCGAAACTATAATTAACGTAGCATAATGTACAAGAAATCTTCAGGTCGTGAACGCGCATATTCCCATATACGCAACACCATTTTGACCAATCCCTCTTTCATTGGAACTTTTCTCAACGAAAGAGAAATTGCCGATAGTTTGGGCATTTCTCGCACACCTGTACGGGAAGCTTTTATGATGCTTGCCAGTGAAGATCTGATTGATTTGAAGCCTAACCGCGGTGCTTTTGTCGCACCAATGAACGTGCAGCAAGTCAACGATATTTTTCAGGCGCGTGGTGTTGTTGAAAGCTGGAGCGCGGAATATTGCATCTCGCAAAATATCGACCCGACGCCTGTCATGATCAAGGAATTGGAAGCCCAGAAACTTATGGCACTTGACGATCCCTATCTTGACTTTATCGAACATGACCGTGCCTTTCATTGTGCCTTGATTGAAGCAACTGGCAACATGGTTTTAAACCAGATGTACGAGCTACTACGTGCCCGCTATGTAACCTTTGGTGTACGTGCCATCCGAAAAACTGCAAAAAGACGAACTGAAGTGCTAAAAGAACATCAACGCATTGTCGATGCGCTTCTCGCCAAAGATGTCAGGAAAGCCAAGAAAGCCATTCTCGAACATCTCGACCGGACACGCCAACATCTTGTTTGATGGAGCTTTATCGGATTTGTTTCTGATAAAACCCCATCCTGTTTATTTAAAACGTGGAAAGGCTGAAACGACCGGTGCCATTTTGGCTTCCGACGCCGTTTCGATCTCTATTTCAGGATCCGCGCGCTTTCCTTGTCATAGCAAGCCCGATCAGCGTCAATACGCATGCAATGCCTATATAAAGGCAGATGGCAAAACCGCTCTTGTCAAATGATATAAACCACGCGAGCAATAACGGTGCAATGGCACCACCGACAATACCTGCGAATGTGTAGGCAAGAGAACTCCCCGTATAGCGCAAGCGTGCCGAAAATTGCTCTGCAATCAAGGCAGCCTGCGGGCCATACATCAATGAATGGCATATGAGAGCGCCTGTCACCCCGATGAAGAGACGAACAAAAGTCGGCTCCTCCATCATATAGAAGAACAAAAATGTCCAGATTGCCGCAAGAACTGCCCCGACAGCATAAATGACACGCCGTTCTATTCTGTCAGACAGCCAACCACTAAAGGGGATGAACAACACCTGAATACCGGAAGCAATTGTGACAGATACGATAGCGTCAGAGCGTGGCATTCCCAAATGTTGCGTGGCATAGGCAAGTACAAAAACCGTAAAACAGGCATAAAGAACATCCGGCCCGATGCGTGCAAGAATACCGCCAAAAAGGGCTCTGCTTTCGTATTTGAATACTTCCGAAACCGGCGCACTGGAGCGTTCATTCTTTTCTTCAAGTTTTTTGAAGACAGGGGTTTCTTCAAGTGAATAGCGAACCCACAAACCGAATACGACCAATAGCGCAGAAAGCAGAAAAGCTATTCTCCACCCCCAATCGTTGAATTGGGCAGTAGTCAGGAAAAAAGCCAGAATAGCAAGAACACCGTTTGCCAGCAAATTACCTAATGGCGGCCCGACTTGCGCCGCAGATGCCCAAAATCCTCTTTGTTCGGGTTTGCTGAACTCGCTGGAGAGAAGAACAGCACCTCCCCATTCACCGCCAACGCCGACGCCTTGTGCAAAGCGTAATAGAACAAGAAGTGTCGGAGCAAGATATCCGACAGATGCAAATGTCGGCAAAAGTCCGATGATGAACGTTGCTACGCCGATCAACAATAACGTCCACACCAATACTTTTTTGCGCCCGACAATATCACCTAGACGCCCGAAAAATATGCCACCTAATGGACGGGAAATATAGCCTACCGCATAGGTACCGAAAGCCTTTAGAGTGCCAGCAAGTGAATCTCCTTCAGGGAAAAACAAATGGCCGAAGACCAAAGCCGCACATGCACCGTAAACTGCGAAGTCATACCATTCCAAAGAAGTCCCGCTGAGGCTTGCGGCAAACGCTTTAACAAGACTTTTGCGCTTTATTGGTGGTTCCGTTTCTTTTAAAATATTTTCCATTTAAGTTCCCCTTGTTATTGTATGATTTTGGTATACCATAAGTATGCATTATTGACATATAGCAAGTCTACTATTTTTTGAGGGAGAACGGGATGGGAAGTCTCATTGTATATGTCGTTGGCAGTGGCTTGAAGACTGTCAACATTGAATGGGTGTTCAACGCCGGATATGCCGGATCAAATAGCGAGGAAGTCCGCCACCATATAGAAGAGCTTGCGGCAATTGGTGTCCCTGCCCCGAAAACGTTTCCAACACTTTATCCTTTAGGTTCTCACGTCGTCTTGCAAGACCATCTTTATCAGGCTCCGCATGACAAAACTTCGGGTGAAGCCGAATGGGCACTCTATATTGGTAAAAATGAAAATGAACATTTATTGATGGCCGCTTGTGATCATACTGACCGGGCATTGGAAGCCCATGGCGTTGCATGGTCAAAACAATCCGCGCCCGACTTTATCGGCGATCTCGCCTGGCGTTATAGCGAGGTCAAGGATTTGTTTACCAACTTTACTTTGAAAGCATGGGTAAAGGACAGACAAGAAGAAAAGCTCATTCAGGACGGGACAGCCGGTCTTCTTATTTCTCCCACCGAATGGCTAAAAAAGCTTGAAAAAGCCGGTCTTGCCCGCCCCGGGACTTTGCTCATGAGCGGTACAATACCGATGATAAAATCTGTCAACCAGTTCTCAAATCATTGGCGTGTCGAACTTGCCGATCAAAAAGGCAATATCAGTCGTGTTTCTTATGATATCGAACGCTTGGCTGATGCTTGGGAATAATTTTAAAATGTCTTTCCTGATTACTGTTTTTTGAGTGCTATTTATATCACGATTATTTCATTCATAACATTCGGGAAAGCGAGCCTTGCCACTTATTGTGTGCGCTTTTTTGCCATTTGTTTTCAGGAAAAACCGGAATTCAATAGATAATAGCTTGCGTTTTTTTCAAAACGATTCGACTTCGTTCAGGTTGGAACGAAGATTCCTTCACTGAATGTGCACTATATGATCTATACTGGCGCCGATCTCTTCAGCGAACCGGAATAAGTGCCGAAATATCATGAGCTGTTTTTCGCAATTCGGGCAGATAATGTGTTGTCATTTCTTGCAAGCAGTTTTCAACGGCCGGTGCCCCGATATTCAACGCAGCCACAACTTTGCCGGAAGCAGTTTTTATTGGCACAGCAATAGAACATAACCCGATCTCAAGCTCCTGATCTATAAGACAAAAACCGGTTTCGACGACAGTTTCTATTTTTTTCTCGAGTGCTTTCCGATCGGTACAAGTTTTTACTGTTCGCGGTTCGATATGACTTGCATCCAATATTCTTTTGCGCTCGTCTTCAGGCAAGCCTGCAAGCAATACCCGCCCCATAGACGAACACCAGGCTGGAAGCCTGCTGCCGGCAGTCAAATTCACCGACATTATTTTTACCTGTGAAGCACGCGCAATATAAACAATCTCTGCCATATCAAGAATCGATGAAGAAGAACTTTGACCTAATTTGGCCGAAAGCTTGTCAAGAAACGGCTGGATGATGACCGGTAAAGACGCTGACGACAGATAACTATAGCCTAGACGCAATATTTTAGCTGTTAAGGAAAAATACTTCCCGTCATAATTTGCAAAACCGAGTGTACATAGAGTGAGAAGGCAACGCCGGCTTGTTGCGCGATCAAAGCCGGTAATCGTTGCGACATCGGTAATGGAAAGGCGTGCCTTTGCCGAATTGAAGGCTTCAATCACTTTCAAACCTTTGGCAAATCCGCCGACAAAATCCGTTTTAACAGGTGTATGCATTGTGTCCCTTTTGTACAATATATGAACAAATATCTATTATTGAACATTTTTTATTGACGCAAGAAGTAAAACGCACTTAGTTTGAAATATGGGAGATAGCGTGGGAGCCTGAAATCAGGACATATACATTTTTCAAGTAAATCTAACGGCAAATAAGACAAGTCTTATTTGCCGGCGGTTAATTCTCGGTGTTTTGTCCGGTTTTGTTCCTGCTCTACTATAAATTTTCAAGTCAGTAATACTGATGTCATCTTTCGGGAGGCTAAAGATGGACAAATCTATTCCTAGCGTCGAGGAAGCTGTGGCTCCGATCAAGGACGGTGCAACCGTAATGATCGGTGGCTTCGGCGGCGCAGGCACGCCGATTGAACTTATTCATGCGTTGATAGACAAAAAAGTAACCGGCCTTACCGTTATCAATAATAATGCCGGTAATGGCTATGTCGGCATTGCCGCAATGATTGATGCCGGAATGGTAAAAAAAATGGTGTGTTCTTTTCCCCGTTCCAGTGATCCCCGTGCATTCACCGAAAAATACCTTGCGCGGAAAATCGAATTGGAACTCGTTCCACAAGGCACTCTGGCAGAACGTATACGAGCCGGAGGAGCGGGCATAGCCGCTTTTTACACACCTACATCCTACGGCACAGAACTTGCAATTGGCAAGCCGGTCGCGGAATTTGACGGCCGTTTCTATGTGCAGGAACGCTGGTTAAAGGCCGATTTTGCTTTGGTTAAGGCCAATGTCGGTGATCGTTACGGTAATTTGACCTATCACAAAGCTGCTCGCAATTTCAGCCCGCTTATGTGTATGGCAGCCGAACACACGATCGTTCAGGTGTCAAAATTGGTTGAAGCAGGTGATATCGATCCTGAAAATATCATCACACCGGGAATCTTTGTTGACGATATTGTTGAAGTAACAAATCCGGCTCAGGAAGAAGTACTTATTCACGCGGGGGTAGTCTACAAATGAACACGGATATGTATGAAAAGATCAAGCTATCCAATGCACAGATTGCGTGGCGCGCGGCACAAGATATTGCAGATGGTGCCTATGTCAATCTCGGTATCGGTTTTCCCGAAATGGTGGCCCGTTTCCAACCTAAGGGTCATGAAGCCATATTTCATACTGAAAATGGAATTCTAGGGTTTGGTGAACCGCCACTTCCCGGTCAAGAAGACTGGGATTTGATTAATGCGGGCAAAAAAGCTGTTACTTTGAAGCCCGGCGGCTGTTATTTCCATCATGCCGACAGTTTTGCCATGGTGCGGGGCGGTCATCTTGATGTGGCAATCCTCGGTGCTTATCAGGTTGCAGAAAACGGAGACCTTGCCAATTGGCGTGTCGGCTCGAAAGGCGTTCCTGCTGTGGGAGGCGCTATGGATCTCGTTCATGGAGCCAGGAAGGTCTGCGTTGTCACAGAACACATAACCAAAAAGGGTGATCCGAAGCTCGTTGAAAAATGCACTTTTCCGCTAACAGGTCTTAATTGCGTGACACGGGTTTATACGAGCCATGCAGTCATCGACATTGTCGACCGGCATTTTGTGTTACGCGAAAAATTGGCTTCGCTCAGTTTTGATGATTTACAAGCAATAACCGGCGCCAAACTTCATATTGATGGCCCCATAACAGATCTGGTTGTACCAGCTATCGAGGAGGAAAAATGACCGAAGCTTTTATCTGTGACTATGTAAGAACACCTATCGGCCGTTTTGGTGGCGCGCTCGCTTCTGTTCGCGCCGACGATCTGGCAGCTTTGCCTCTCAAAGCAATTGTCGAGCGCAACAAGACCATTGATTGGGAAGCTGTTGATGATGTTTTGATGGGCTGCGCCAATCAGGCCGGTGAGGATAACCGCAATGTTGCAAGAATGGCATTGCTTCTGGCAGGACTTCCCTATTCAATATCCGGAGCGACAATCAACCGTCTCTGCGGTTCCGGGCTTGATGCAATCCAGACCGCCGCCCGTGCGATCAAAACGGGAGAAGCCGAACTCATGATTGCCGGCGGTGTAGAAAGCATGTCGAGGGCACCTTTTGTCTTGCCGAAAGCTGAAAAAGCGTTTTCGCGTTCCGCGGAAATCTATGACACAACGATTGGATGGCGTTTTGTCAACCCGTTGATGAAAGCTCAATATGGCGTCGATTCAATGCCGGAAACAGGTGACAATGTCGCCATCGATTTCAACATTTCACGTGAAGATCAGGATAAATTCGCACTGCGTAGCCAGCAGAAGACCGCAGCAGCACAAAAAAATGGCCGCCTTGCCAAGGAAATCATTCCCGTTACAATAAAACAGCGTAAAGGTGACCCGATTATTGTCGATAAAGACGAACATCCGCGTTCGACCAGCATGGAAGCTCTTTCAGGTTTGCGTGTCATCAATAAAAGAGAGGGCGCTACGGTGACAGCCGGCAATGCATCGGGAGTGAATGATGGCGCAGCCGCACTCATCATCGCATCCGAAAAGGCAGTAAAAAAATATAATCTCGAACCGATTGCACGTATTATAGCCGGCGCTACCGCCGGTGTTGAACCGCGTATTATGGGAATTGGCCCGGCAGCCGCAACAAAAAAATTGTGCCATCATCTCGGCCTTACACCTCGGGATTTCGACGTTATCGAACTCAATGAAGCTTTTGCCAGTCAGGCACTTGCGACATTGCGCGATCTCGGAATCAAAGACGACGCCGAAAATGTAAACCCGAATGGTGGAGCCATTGCGCTTGGCCACCCGCTCGGCATGTCCGGAGCACGTATCGGAGGCACTGCTGCACTGCAGTTGAAACTGACACAAGGCAGATACGCACTGGCGACTATGTGTATCGGTGTCGGGCAAGGAATTGCTGTCGCGTTTGAACGCGCCTGACATAAAGCGTTACTGAAATTCTGGCAACGTCTCATTGATCGCTTGTGGCCAAACAAACTTTTTATACTTATTGGAAGAGATAAATATGTCAACATCGAGGTGGAAAAAGCGCCCTGACGGTGCAAACTGGGGTGATTTTGGCCCTGACGATCAATTGGGTTGTCTTAATTATCTTACGCCGCAAAAAGTAAAAGAAGGTATAGAAGAAGTTAAAGAGGGTTTAAGTTTTTCTCTAAGTCTTCCCCTCGATTATCCGGGAGGGGAAAAACTTAATCCTAATCGTCATCCGCCTATTTTGCGGCCGTTATTACGTCAGAACCGCGTCAATTATAATTGCGAAATGGATAAACTTGTTCCAGGAAAGTCTGACGTTCTAAGTGACGATATGGTTATACTTTCTCTGCAATATTCGACACAATGGGACGGGTTGGCGCATGCCGGTTCGTTATTTGATACGCAAGGTGACGGTATCAGGCGACCCGTTTACTATAACGGATTTGCTGCCGGTAAAGATATTGTCGGGCCCGAACAAATAAGGGATACCGGTATTCCGACCAATTTTGACAATGCAAGTACCTCATCGGCACATGCATTGGGCATTGAAAAAATGTCACGTAAGGCTGTTCAGGGACGCGCTGTTATGCTGGATTTACGTGCACATTTCGGAGATGCCCGTAAACTCGTTACCTATTCCGATATTATGGAAATATTGGACAAAGACAAAATCGAAGTGACAAAGGGCGACATTTTGTGCCTTCATAGTGGCTTTGCCGATCTTGTATTAAAAATGAATCGTAACCCCGACAAAGAAAAGCTTGAAAACAGTTCAGCTGTTCTTGATGGAAGCGATGAAAAACTTCTCGAATGGTTGACCGACACAAAAATCGCAGCACTTGCTGCGGATAACTATGCTGTAGAGGCGTTTCCGGCACGCAAAGGGGAACATAGCTGTGCACTGCTGCCGTTACATGAGCACTGTTTGTTCAAAATTGGTCTCCACCTTGGAGAATTATGGAATTTAACACCGCTTGCCGACTGGTTGCGCTATCATAAAAGATATCGCTTTCTTTTGACAGCGCCACCTCTTGATCTCCCCGGTGCAATCGCATCCCCCCTCACGCCTGTTGCCACTGTCTGAGGAGAGTTTTCAGTAAACAGTACTCGAACTCGTTTCGCCAAAGCGATGTCTTCTTCGAGTTATCCGGCGTGTTAACGAAAGACTTAGAAAAACAAATGACAACAAAACAACGTGTTCTCATAACTGGCGGCGCTAACGGAATTGGTGCTGCCATTGCCCGAAGGTCAATTGAGGACGGCTATCAACCGGTTATTATTGACAGAACCGGCGACGGCATCATTGCCGATCTTTCCAACCCTGATGAGACCGAACAAGCTTTAAAGACTGCACTGGCACAAGGCCCCATCACACGTCTTGTCAACAATGTTGGTGTCGTCCGTCCGGCGAGTGCGGAAACCCAAACCTTAGACGATTTGAATCTCGTCTTGTCGCTTAATTTGCGTTGTGCCATGCAATGTATGCAAGCTTTAGTTCCTTCCATGAAGGAAGCGGGCTTTGGCCGAATTGTCAACATTTCATCTCGCGCTGCGTTGGGAAAAGAGTTGCGCACTGCCTATGCCGCGACAAAAGCGGGGCTTATCGGAATGACAAGAGTTTGGGCCTTGGAACTGGGTAAATTCGGTATTACGTCCAATGCGATCGGCCCCGGCCCCATCAAAACGGAATTGTTCCAGAAGGCAAATCCAGACGATTCACCGCGCACAAAAGCTATCATCAACTCCATTCCCGTTAAACGTATTGGTTTACCTGAAGATGTCGCACAAGCTGTTTCTTTCATGCTGGCCGAGCAGAGCGGTTTTGTCACCGGACAAACGCTTTATGTCTGTGGTGGCATGACTGTTGGTGTGGCACGCTTATGAAAGGCACGTAGAAAACAATGAGAGTGTCAATTGCACTGTCGCAATAGATTTGTTTTCTAAATAAAATCTATTGCCATGGAGAGAACAACGATATTGACATCCTGTTTTCGGACTGATGGTTGCAAGCAGTTGAGAAAATCGGATTTTTCCAAGTTAAAACTGTATATCAATATATTGGTATGATTTTAAAAAAAATAAAATGTTTTTATTTATGTATAACTAATATATTATATTAATTTATATTTTTTATTATAAAATATTAAAGTATTATTTATTTTTTATAATAAAGTTCATAGTATTTATAAATATATAATTTTAATATTATCTTCCTTTAAAATATTTCACAAAATTCAACGGTTCTATCATTAAAAGCGGAGGCTTCGTTAAACAACGATGTAAAATATGAACAAAATAACCAAATTTTTTACTGAATTGATGCGCCAATATCTTCCTGATCCATTTGTATTTGCCATTCTTTTAACGTTGCTTACGATGCTGTTAGCCATATTGGTCGAGCGGCAAGCACCATCCGATATGATTTTAAGTTGGGGAAACGGCTTTTGGAAACTGCTAAGTTTCACAACTCAAATGGCTGTTATTTTAGCTATGGGATATGTGCTGGCAGGCGCTACAATTGTTGACCGTTTTCTTGATAAAATCGTCAATTGTGTGCATTCACCGCGCCAGGCAATTATTGTTGCAACTTTGGTAGGAGCCGTCGGAAGTTACCTGAATTGGGGATTTGGGCTGGTTATCGGCGGCATTGTCGCAAAAAAACTCGCACACAATGTTCGCGGTGTCCATTATCCGCTCATTATTGCATCAGCCTATAGCGGTTTTACACTTTACGGGCTCGGACTATCTGCAACTATACCTATTTTAATATCGACAGAAGGTCACGCATTACAAGGGCAGATGGGTATCATTTCATTGAAAGAAACGATATTTTCCATCCCCATGCTGGTTACAGCACTCATTGTCATAATAACCTTACCTATTCTTAATGCATCCCTTCATCCAAAAAATAAAGACGATATTGTGGAGTACAAAGATCCGGAAAACATCGTTACAGATAATAAATCCGAAATCGAGCTGGTAGCGGAACATGATACTTTTGCCGCAAAACTGAACAATAGCCATTTTATCAGCTATTTGATCGGCTTGATTGGCATGTTTTACTTTGTCGGTTATTTTGTAAAAGGTGGGGCGCTGGATCTCAACATCATCAACTACTTTATTCTGTTTATCGGCATTATTCTTCTCGGTACACCCGCAAATTACGTCACAAAGCTTAATGAGGGGATAAAAACCATCGGCGGTATCATCCTGCAGTTTCCTTTTTACGCGGGCATTATGGCAATTATGGATGCTTCCGGGCTAGTAAAATCCATTGCAGAACTTTTCGTGCATATTTCAACACCCGATACATTGCCATTCTGGGGGCTTATCAGTTCCTATTTTGTTAATTTTTTTGCCCCCTCCGCCGGTGGTCATTGGGTTGTACAGGGACCGTTCATGATTGACGCTGCGCGATCAATGAATGCATCTGTTGCTCAAACTTCAATGGCAGTCATGTTGGGAAATGCGTGGAATGATCTGATACAGCCATTCTGGATTTTGCCGGCACTTGCTATTTCTAAATTAAAATTGCAAAACATTATGGGATATACAGTGGTCATGATGATTTGGGTTGGCATCATTTACATGGCTTCGGTGCTGATTTGGCCACATCTTCTCTAACCGCTGTTTCAATATGTCAAAGACAGCTTTATGCTGTCTTTATTTCACTGTTTAAAAATGCCGGAATTCAACTCTCGAATTCCGGTATTTTTCACGTTTCTATAACTTACCCGATGTTTTATTTTTTTAATGGAAATAAAGAGGAATAAAAATATAACAATTTTTTGATACACGCATAAATCAATCGTAGTCTCGGGTTCTTTTATGCATGTTTGAAATACTGTTCAAAAACCTATGATGATAGACTGCTCCATTTTCTAATTTAAAGTTGTATCAAGTGATTGGCGTAAAACTTCTGCAACATCCGATTTTTCCGGCTTATATAAAAGCAGATATTCAATATCCGGCAAACTTGGGAGATTATATAAATGTGTATAATCTTTTAAACTGTCATCCATCGAATTTTTATTAAGACATCCAATTCCCAAACCGGCTTTGATCGCCGATTGTAAACTCGCAACATTCGAGGCGGTATGCGTTAATCCATAGGAAACCGAACTATCCGAGAGAAGTTGAAGGGCTGCTTTTTGTATGACACAGCCTTTTTTCATACCAATCAGCGGCAATACCCCACCGGTCAGGAATCTTTTCTTTGCAGCACCTGCCCAATATAGCGGATCCCGTTTTATGATGACGCTATTCGGATAGGCCGGTAAGGGGGTTCCGATAAGATGGGTCAGGATTATTATATCAAAACCGTCAAGATTGTTGTCGTGGACAAGCGCATTTGACCCGCTTTTGAATGTTAGGCTCAATTGTATTTTCGGACGAGCTCCTGTCAACATTTCCAAAGCTCGAGCAACTTTTTCAGGCATGAGATAATCTGTAATAGAAATCGAGATATTTTCGGTTGCTGCGACATTATGCATATCAGCAAGCGCTAAGCGGTTAAGTTTCAAAATAGCAAGCGCATGTTTTTGCAACTTCTCTCCATCAATTGTCGGGCGTGTCCCTTTTTTGCCCCTTTCCAGCAGTTGACAACCACAAATAAGTTCAAGTTTCTGCATTTGTTCGGTCAAGGCCGACTGGGAACGGTAAAGACGTTCGGACGCTTTCAGAAAACTTCCTGTTTCCAAAATTGTTATAAAAGTGGTTAGCAGATCGGGATCCAGATTTTGCATCGGCTTGCCTTTCTTTAATTCGGGAAAACCGAATTATTTTATAAAAAAATCCTGTTATATTTATAATTAATTCAATGCTACGCATTTCACAACTGAAAAAAGCGGAGCTGAATAATGAGTGAAAAAGCTTTCATAAACGATAGGGCCCATTCGAGCGGTCATAAATGGAAAGTGCTGTTTACATGTGCATTGGCAAATACATGTTTTACATTTGTAATTGGCGGTGTTCCGGCCGCAGCTCTCCTCTTACGAGATGATTATCAAATCTCCACACCGGTATTGGGCATGCTTATGGGAATTGTCGGAATTGGCATAGCTTTTGGTGAAGTTCCCTGGGGAATGCTAACAGACCGGCTTGGAGACCGCCCCATTCTTATAACCGGTTTGACAACCACTGCATTTGTCCTCATCCTGACGGCTATCATAATAAATGTCGTTCCGATTGTTTATGCTCCTGTAACATTATTCATCGGGCTACTCATTATCGGCCTTTCAGGAGGCAGCCTGAATGGCTCGAGTGGACGAGCTATTATGCAATGGTTCAACAAAGACGAACGTGGATTTGCGATGGGTGTCAGACAGACTGCTGTTCCGCTCGGCTATGCCTTGGGAGCAGTCTTTTTCCCTCTCATTTCATATAAATCAAGTTTTGTCTGGTCACTTTATATCTCGGCCTTATTTTGCATTATCTTTGCCTTTTTAACTTATCTTTGGGTTGTTGATATTGACCAGGAAAAGGCACCGAGACAAGCGCACTTTGTCGAGAAAGAAACTGCTACCCATGTTTTCAAACAGTTGGCCATATGGCGTATTGTCATAGCTATTGGCCTTTTGTGCGCACCGCAATTTGCGTTGATGACTTTTACAATGCTTTTCTTACATGACTTCGCCCATATCAATATTGAATATATCAGCGCGATACTGTTCTTTATCCAGATAAGTGCCGGTTTCACACGTATTTCCGGCGGTTATTATACCGATAAGAAAAACAATCGCGTAGGCTTTCTAAAAACGGTAACGATATTAAGTGCTATCGCGTTTTTTGTTCTTACGTTACTTACCTTTTTCTATGGCGAGACTCCATCGATGCATCTGTCGTGGGCTTTGGTTGCCGCAGTTCTCGTTGCCGGCGTGTTCATATTATCTTGGCAGGGCGTTGGCATGACCGAATTGGCAACAATGGCAGGCCCGAAAAGCGTTGCAACCGCTATGGCAATGGCAAACACTGCAACCTTCTTTATATTGTTCGCAACCCCGACAATTATACCGTGGATACTAAACGCAACATCCTGGACAGGTGTTTGGAGCGTTATGACACTTGTCTGTGTCGGAATGTTCTTTCTGTTCTGAGTAAAGCTTCAAGTGAAAATTTTCTAACGAAAAATGCTCTATTCATAAATCTTCATTGACCAATGCTGTGTAATATACAAGACGACTTTTTTAAAATTTTGATGTCAATAATTCTACTATGCTAAAAATGTTTTATATATTTGAAGTAGGTAATGATTTTCAAATAAAGGAGTTTCGAAATTGGTCAATGAAGAACATATGGGCAGTGTAATATTTGATGGAAAGGAATTTCCTGCCGCACTTCATCTAACCGACGAAAAAATTTCCGTTAACATATCGAGGCTGCTGATTATCAATGAAAAAGATCTATCCAAAAGTGATTGGCCAAAATCGGTGGCTCCGAGCGAAATTGAATTACTGAATTTCAAATCATCCATCGGCTCATCCACCAGCTTGTTTTCATTGTATAAACTTCATGAAGAAAATGCGAATTTCGATTTTTCAGGCCGATCCGACACAAGATTTCATATAAGTTTTGCATTCAAAGGAGCAAACTTCAAAAATTTCGACGAAATATGTTCGGATAATTGGAAAATTGATATTGAAGATATTGATAAAATTCACAATTGGCCAAAGTTTGAAGATGTTTTTGATGTTGATCCTTCCGGTAAGGCTAAAGGCATCACTTCAACCTATTATCCTTCAAAACCTGTCATAATCAATTGCCCAAGTTGCGACATGAAATTAGAACTTTGGCGATCTTTATCTTTCAAAAAGTTATCACGCAACGAACTATTGAGCACCTATAGTTATCCCATTATTTTACATTTTACGAAGCCCGTCGATTTCAATTTTGATTTGAATAAAATTTACAGCGTCCGAAAGTTTTTTTCATTCCTTTTCGGACGCATTCTTGATATCAACAGCATCTCCACGGAGATAGATAACGACGATATACACGCAACAGTCGACGTATACGGTTTCAGAAAAATACTGCGCTCTAAAAAGCCATCGAATTCCATTGTCCATTTGAATAATATTTCCGAATTATCACCGCTTCTTGATAAATGGCTTGAAATCGAAGAAAATATTAAATTAGCCGTTAATCTCCATTATCAAGGACTGGAACTTAAGCAATTGAATCTCTCTTTGCAGTTCCAGTTTTTTATACAAGCTATTGAAGCACTGCACCGAAAAACTGTTTCTTCGGAGAAACAAAAAGACATCAATACCGACAAAATATACAGCACATTGCGACAAGCGGATGTCCCTAAGGATATTTGTGACCGTATCAAAGGCATGCTTGCTCACATAAATGAACCTGGACTTAGAACGCGGTTGAAATCTTATTGGGATATATTTTGCGAAGAACTTAACGATGCATTTCCTGCTATCAAGAAAAACGATATTATAAACAAACTGGTTGAGACAAGAAATTATTATGCCCATCGCCCCGATAAGTCAGAAAATATCTTGACCGGTTACGAGCTTTTACGCGCCGTAAACATTGTTAAGATGATCTCCCATCTCGCAATATTGAAAGAGATAAGTGTCGACACAAAAGGCATTGGTAACATTATGAAGAAAGAACGTTTTATCTATTGATATTATCCCCTACATCCCCCAACGAGATAAATTTTCTAACGCAGTTTTCTTTTTAACGACGCTTGGAAATATAACATTCAGGAACTCCGCCTTTATGATCAACTGCTCTCCATAGATAATGTCGCCCCCATTAATCTCGACGAAGATTTCATCCAAACGCCACTGCCAATTTGTGTGTTGTTTTTACGTTTCTTTCGTATTGAACAATCTATTAATCTGGCAAAAGAGAAAACTGATGACGCACAGTTTCAATGAAAATATCTATACCTCAATCGTGTAATATATCTTCAACTTGGCGAAAGCGGAGTTGATATAGAACGTAATAAAATACGGGAAAACTTATTCTTTTCGGGTAAAATTTTGAAATATTTTAATAGATTTATCGCAATCATTGTGTGAAACTATTTTGCCATGTGTAAAATGCAAAGTTGATCCGGCAATGTCACATTTATAATTTTTTCTTTTCATGGGCATAGCGTATCAAAGCGAGGAGCCGATAAATCCCGTGAACAAATTTGCTATAGGGCAATGTTATAAAAAATCCGAAAACAAAGCCTAAGTGAAGTGCAAGTAAAACCCCCATGAATGGCGTTGCTCTGAATACAAGAAGTAACATACCGGTAACTCCGGTTAAAAGTAGCATGAGGATAAAAGCGGCATCCATGCCTAAACGGCTTCCATCCTTTAAAACCGCAAGCCGCTTTTTCTTGGCAATCAATAAACCTATTGTTCCAATGATAATGCCAATACCACCTAATGTTCCAAGAACAACAGGAATATCCCACCAAGGATAGGGTGCTATTCTATTAAAGGCATAATGCCATATGGTTGCACAACAGGTGGCTGCAAAGCAGAGCAAAAAACCATAAAATGTCAGGTGATGGTAAATGCTGCGGTTATCCGTTAGTTCTTCACTATCATTCACACAGCCCATACCACCGCCATCAAGATAATGTAATGTGGCCGCATCTTTGACTCCATTATGTAAGGCATGTACATCATGAAGTGTTTTTATTGGTTCACCAATATCTTTCCAAAAGATGCGACAACCCATAAAAATGGCAAAGCAGGAATAAAAAAATGCTGCACTAAAAATAACAGCCATCGCATTGTGAGGCATTAATTTATAAAACGCATGTGGGCCGGTATGAACTGAAAAGACGGCAGACATGTCATTGAACAGTGCAAAGCCAATAAAAAACGCCGCAATACTAACCGCGGCAATCAAGCTTATCCATAAGCCATTACGAATAAAAAGCGGACGTAGAATGCCTGGCCAACAATAAAGCTCGTAGGTATCATTACGTAGTTTTGCCAATGTTTGTGGTACATTAACAGCAAATTCATGGGGTGGCGAAAATTGACAATCAGAATAGCAAGCACCACAATTATGGCAAAGATTGGCAAGATAGTTTAAATCACCTTCAGTAAAGCGTCTGCGCATTTCCATGGCAGGGAAAACAGCACACAGTCCTTCACAATAACGGCAGCTGTTACAAATTGTCATCAGCCTTTCGGCCTCTATGAAGTTTTTTTCCGATTCATCATTTTTATCGTTTGTTTGCATATTGGGCGGCTCCCTCTCCCGCGATGCGGCCAAAAACACTGCCGATCGTCATGCCAATACCAGCTGCATATCCGCGCCCTAGAACATTGCCCGCCATGATTTCTCCTGCGGCAAACATATTGGCAACAGCTGTATCATCAGCAAAGTGCATTTGAGCGTGTTTATTAACTTTGACACCTAAATAGGTAAATGTAATACCGGGTCTGACAGGATAGGCATAAAAAGGCGGTTTTTTAATTTTTCGTGCCCAATGGGTTTTGGGTGGTGTTATGCCTTCAGTTCGACAGTCATCAAGGATCGTATTGTCAAAAGTGCCAGGCTGGATCGCCTCGTTAAATTGGTTCACCGTTGTTGCAAGTTTTGTTACGTCGAGGTCAAGTTTTGTCGCAAGTTCTTCTATTGTATCTGCTTTGACCGGCGGATAAAGCGACGGCATGAAAAGTTCGAGTGACGAAGCATCAAAGATAATATAGGCAATTTGTTCTGGTTGCATCGCAACAAGACGGCCCCAGATAGCATAACGTTTTGGCCAAATATCTTCGCCTTCATCGTAAAATCGTTCACAATTTTTGTTAACAACAATACCAAAAACAACACAATCAAGGCGCGTGATAATGCCGCCATCAAATTTCGGAGCACGTGCATCAATCGCAACCGCATGGCATTGCGTTGGATCACCAATTGTCTTAATGCCTTTTGATATGAGATTTTTAAGGATAGAACCTTTATTATATGGTGTTCCACGTATAAGAAAATTTTCGGCTATATCCCCCCACCCCTGTTTGAGCCATTCAATATTTGCTTCAAAGCCACCACTCGCTGTGACAAGTGCTCTTGCAGCAAGTTCTTTTTCCTGCCCTTTATAGGTTAGTGTAACTTTAGAAAACTTATTATCTTTGATGATAAGATCGGTTACTTCAGCATCATATGCAATTTTAACGCCAAGCTTATAAGCTGTTCGATAAAGCGCATTCAGCATTGAACGGCCGCCACCAAGGAAAAAAGAATTGGTGCGGCCAAGGCTTAAAGTTCCGCCAAGTGAAGGCTGGAAACGTACACCTTGCTCGACAATCCAATTAAGCATTTCTTTTGATTCATGAATCATCATTTTTGCTAATTCAGGATTGGTTTCTCCCTTAGTTACACGTAAGAGGTCTTCATAGAATTCGTCTTCGGTGTAGGGACCTGATAGAGTTGCAGTTGCGCTATCATGAGCGCAACGCATATTCCTTGTATGGCGTGTATTACCGCCGCGATAAAAGCGGGGTGCCGCCTCTAAAATAGCAACGCTGGCACCATTTCGTGCAGCAGAAATGGCAGCGCAGAGAGCCGCATTTCCACCACCGATAACCAGCACGTCATATTTTTGCGAAAAATCGACCATCGTATTTTCTGTCATCAAAATATCCAGACATGTTGGTGAGGAATTTTGATGAAGGCTGTTTTTTGGGATATGTCTTCCGTTGTTTGAACACGCAAGTCGATATTTTTATGACGGAAAATATGTTCCCAATATTCACCTAGAAACATACTTGTTACTCGGTCCATTTCAACGCATTCACTGTCACCCTTTTCGCCAATTGTCAGGAAGTTTAGACGGCACACCGCTGTTGCATCATCGCCCTCGGATTTATCAACCGCACATTGACCTTGAATGGTAAAATCGCCACAGTTAATGACAGCCGTTGTTTTATCTTTTTTAGCAACTTTGCCCTGTAGTTTGATATTGTTACCTATAAAGTCGGCAGTGAAAAGTGTTTTCGGGTTTTTATAAAGTTCTTCGGGAGTGCCTGCCTGTTCAATGACACCTCCATTCAAAAGCACAATAAGATCAGCGACAGCAAGTGCTTCGACTTGGTCATGCGTGACAATAACAGCAGCGCGTTCTTCACGCTTAATGAGCTCTTTCAGGAAAGCACGTGCTTCATCGCGTAGTTTTGCATCCAGATTGGAAAGTGGTTCATCAAGTAAAATAACAGCGGGGTCATAGACAAGCGAGCGCGCAATTGCAACGCGTTGTTGTTGTCCGCCAGATAATTGACCGGGGTAACGGTCACCCAAGTGGCCAAGACCGAGTGCATCAAGTGCATTGCCAACTTTTTTACGAATTTCAGCATCGCTTGTTTTACGTAACTTTAAGCCATAAGCAACATTTTGAAAAACAGTGCGATTGGGCCACAGAGCATAGGATTGAAAAACAAAACCAAGGCCACGTTTTTCAGCCGCAAGGTCAAGTTTTTTAGCACCGTCAAAGACAGGTTTCCCGGAAATTTCCACCTTACCTTGATAGGCGCGTTCCAGACCGGCAATAGTGCGTAGCAACGTTGTTTTACCTGAACCGGAAGACCCGAGTAGTGCGGCAATTTCACCACGTTCTACAGAAAATGATGCGCCTTTTAAAACTGTAACTGCACCATAGCGCAAACATATATCTTCAACAATTAACTCAGGCATCGAGGCGTACTCCCAATTTTAGCGCAATAGCAATACCAAGGCCAATAACGGCGGTATTGACAACAGAAAGGGTCGCAGCAAGGTCAATATTGCCGCCATTCCATAAGCTTACAAGCAATGTTCCCATAACCTCATTGCCTTGTCCCATAAGGAAAATACCCGTTGAATATTCACGTGAATAAAGTAGAAATGCCAGCAACCAAGCGGCCATCAAACCACCTTTGGCCAACGGCAAGATTATATCTTTAGCAACGCGCCAAGGCCCCGCCCCTGTGACATAGGCTGCTTCTTCCAATTCTTTACCAACTTGTGAAAATGAGTTGGATACAAGGCGAAGACCAAAAGGAAGCCAAACAAGTGTATAAGCAACCCACATGGCACCAAGCGAAGAAACAAATGGTTTAAAAATTGGAATAAACAAGAAAAGCCAAAAAACGACAAGACCTGCAACAATTCCCGGCATAGCGCGTGGCAACAATACAAGAAAATCAAGGCTTCTTGTTATGCGCAATCTGGAGCGATGGCTGGCAAGACCAATAACCACATAAACACAAACAGAAGCAAATCCACCCAAGAAAGCAAGAAGGACTGTGTTTATGACTGCACGGCTGGTTATTTCAAGAGAGTCAAGTTCACGATAATGGTCAAGTGTAAGCACATCTGTTATGGAAACAAGTGGCCCCCAATTGGTTACAAAAGAACGTAAGACAACACCGGAAAGTGGTAAGACAACAACAAAACCAAGCCAGGCAACAACTGCACATAAAGCAAGATAGCCCCAACCTCGAAGTGGTATTGTTGACGAGCGTGTAGCTTTTCCGGAAATGGTCGAATAACGCTCTGCTGATTTGAGCATTCTACGTTGTAAAATAACCAAAGGGACAGTGATCATCATTATGAAAACCACAACCACTGCCATAAATTGATAGGCAGGTTTTCCCAATAAGGTATTATATTTGTAAAGGTATGTTGCTAAAACCATACGCCCGTCTTGATCGCCAAGAACATAAGGTAACCCAAATAATTCAAAGCCTAGAAAAAAGACAAGGACAGCGCTGACAGCAATAGATGGCCAAACAAGCGGCAAGGTTACACGATGAGCAACTTTGAAAGGTGAAGAACCTGTAACACGGGCTGCCTCTTCTAGGTCTGAAGGAACAGTACGCAAGGCCGTTGAAACATAGATATAGACATGCGGAATATGAGTAAGCCCGACAACTGTCATCAATGCGGGAAATGAATACACACTCCACCAAATTGAACCAAATATTTGTTGCCACCATGCTGCAAAGAAACCAGATGGGCCGGCAGCTACAATATAACCAAAAGCAAGAACCATTGGCGACATGAAAAGCGGCACAAAAACAAGAGGTTCAATTAATTTCCTTCCGGGCATATCTGTACGTACAACCAGGAAAGCAAGAAGTGAGCCGAGTGGCACGGCGATAACCACCATACCACAAGACAAAATAATGGTATTTTTTAAAGCAGCCCAAAATGCCGGGTCACTCACCACAAATTCATATGCTTCCAAAGTTCCATTTGCAGATTTGTCAAAAAAAGCATCCGATAAAAAGCTCTGCCAAACAATGAGAGCGACAGGAGCCAAGATAAAAAGGGCTGCAAAAGTAACAATTAATCTACGCCAAGTCTCGTTCCGCATTATTTTTTCCCTGCTTTTAAATTTTCATCCCATTTGCGGAAAAATGTTAATCTTTTCACAGGAACAAGATCGTCAGCCAGTTTCTCATTGACCTCGACAGGTTTTAGATGGCTACCATATTCTGCTGTCAATTTTGAAGCGGTTGCATTGCCGTCAACATCAGCGCGGATGGAAAATAAATTAGCTTCATTGGCGATAATATTTTGGCCGCGTTTTGATAATAGATAATCAAGGAAAACACGCGCAGCATTCGGATGCGGTGCATTTTTGGTGATATAAGCCGAACGTGTTAAAATGAGTGTAAAATCTTCAGGAATGATAAGTTTAACATTCGGATCACGCGCAGCGCGTAAATAAGCATATGGGCCAATGATGTTATAGGCAATGGCGTGTTCGCCGGCACTTATTTTTTCAAGCATCGTGCCAGTTGATGTATAAAATTTAGTCTCAGTGGCACCAAAAGCCTTTACCAAATCCCAAAGGTCATCATTTATTTTTGCGTCATGGCTAACTGCAAAAAAACCCAGACCGGAGCGTTGTGGATCATAGGTAGTAACTTTCCCCTTAAAACGGTCTTTGTTTTCTGTTAGAAATTTTGCAAGACCTGCACGTGTTTTTGGCATTTCTTCAGTTTTGACAAGCTTGTCGTTATAAACAAAAACAACAGGTTCAAAGGTGATGCCGTATAGTCTTTTATTATATTCAGCCCAAGTTGGAATATTGCCTAATTCGGGAGTTTCATATTCAGCTGAAAGATCTGCTTGTATCATCTGATATTGTAAGTCCATTGCGGATGACCATACAATGTCAGCCTTCAAAGCACCGGCAGCTGCTTCACTAGAAACGCGCGAATAAAGATCCGCTGCTTTAATTTCAATATAGTCAACTTTGATTTTTGGATAAGCTTTTCGAAAATCCGCTAAAACCGGTTCAACAGCTGCATTTTCTGTGTTTGCGTAAATGACAACAGAGCCCTCTTTATCGGCTTGAGAAAGCGTTTGTGCGTATATCGCTGGATGACCTTCAGGAACAGTAACCGATTGAGCAAAAGTTTGACTGGATGATGATGTTAAGGCTACAGCAAAAATAATACCGAGCGCAGATTTATAACGGTCTACCTTATGCATATCTTCTCCTCCACAGATTGCAATTAGAATAGTTATAAACTTAAAAAATATTTTTGTATACAAAATTATGCGATAAAAAAATTGCTTAATTACGGAGATGATGTTTATTGTTTATTATCGGCATTTTAAGTTGAGCGCATGGCTATGGAAGTAAAAGTTGCTAATGATGAACAAAAATGGGTTCGTCTTATGGAAGCCGTGAAAGCGGATAATGATAAAAGTCTTGGTGAAGCAGTCTTTAATGCACTTAAAGAAGCGATGAGTGAAGGTATTTTGCAACCTGGTGATCGCTTACGTGAAGATGAATTGGCAAATCGCTTAAACGTTAGTCGTACACCAATACGTGAAGCTTTAGGTCGCCTAGTTGAAAGAAAATTGGTTGAGCCAGCAGGTGGGCGCGGGCTTATTATTCGCCGATTAAGCCATCTTGAAGCAGTTGATCTCTATGCTATTCGTGAAATTATGGAAGGAGCAGCTGCAAGGCTTGCTGCCCAGAATGCAACAAAAGCAGAAATTGATTTGCTTTATTCTCTCAATGAGGCCTTTTCCGAGGCAGGGTTAATCCCAGCTGAATATGCAAAACGCAATAAACGTTTTCATCATGCTATTGGAGAAGCGGCTCATAATCAATATTTGGATAATCATTTACGCTTTTTACAAGAATCTCTCATTTTACTTGGTTCAACAACATTTCAAGTGTCCGATCGAGCGCGTACAGCGTCGGATGAACATAAGAAAATTGTTGACGCTATTGCAGCTAAAAAACCTGAAGAAGCAGAAAAGACAGCACGCTTTCATATTCGTGCTGCTTTTTCAGTAAGGCTTAAGCTGATTAATAGTTAAAGTTACAGTACGGGGTTGGAGCAAACAGTGCCCCCAAGCTAACTTTAGTTCATCTCTATAAGGCATTGTTATAAAGTGCTGATAGAGAACGCTCTTTAATAACCATTTTATATAATTTGACAAAATTTTATATTCATGTACCTGATTTAATAATCAGGCCTTGATATGACCGAAGAACTCAATTTACACTAAGAAAAAGACGGAATCTAACCCTTTGAAATCTCGTTGTATTGCGTGGGATACAAAAGGAACACCGTATGATCATGATGCCCTAATGGCGGAGAGAAAGGGATTCGAACCCTTGATACGGTTGCCCGTATACACGCGTTCCAGGCGTGCGCCTTCAACCACTCGGCCACCTCTCCAGCGAGGCTGCAATATAACGGGAAAGACTCCGAGTTCAAGAGGAAACTTCATTTCATACAGGAAAAAGTCGCTCTCACATCACTTAACCAAGGAGATGATCACAAACTCTTTTGAGCAGGCTTAAAAAACGAACATTCTTTTCATAGTCGTTACAGCTCGTTTGAAGCTTTAAACCGAATGAGAAGCCAAATCAGGATATTAACAATCGACCGATCAGGATATAGCCAAGGCATCACACACTATTCAGCAATATTGTAATGTTCCAACCACCGTTGATCAATCACGTATGTTCATGGTCGCATTAAATATTTTTAACCGAATAATGAGTTTAACAAATGAAAAGCCTGCCGAGACGTTCAGTCAGAAGCAGGCTTTTCTTCCCCTTGAAAACCTTTAAAATAAACTACACGTGACATCCATTTGCTTTTGCAATTGTCTTCCGTGTATGTAAAGCGTGTTTCAGGCTGCCTTTTCGTCTGCGAAAGCTTTTTTGACGCTATCGCGATTATTAATCTTTTCCATATAGGACGACAAGGCCGGCATATCGAGAAGATCAATCCGCACAAACTTGCACCATGTCAGAATTGTAAACAGATAGGCATCGGCAACAGTGAAATGATCACCTGCAATAAACTCGGAATTTTCAAGCTGTTTTTCAGCATAGGTCAATCGTTCGATAAGCTTTGCTTTGGCAGCCTTTTTTTCTTCCTCTGAACCGGGATGGAAAAGCGGTCCAAAACCTTTGTGAAGCTCGGTTGCAATATAATTCAGCCATTCCTGTACTTTCGCCCGCTCATAAGTACCCGGTTTTTCAGCCAAATTCTTTTCAGGCTTTAGATCGGCAAGATATTGAACAATAGCAGTACCTTCAGTAATAACGCGGCCGTCATCAAGTTCCAGTGCTGGAACATAGCCTTTTTGGGTGACAGTCAGATAATCTTTGCCACTTGCCGTTTTCTTTTTGGCCAAATCAACCTTTTCAAGTTTGATCGGAATTCCGGCTTCCAGCGCTACGATATGTGGAGAGAGTGAACAAGCACCGGGCGCAAAATACAATTTCATAATCTCTATCCCTTCAAAGTTTCGGAGTTATTACGAAACAAAATTGATACAGCTTTTTGATTTTTTCAATAGCCTGTCGCTATCTTACAATGTGCAATTCGTTTCCGCATTTCAATTTATATTTATTACCCCGCTTTTAATGCCATTATTTTTCATCAATAAATATCGATCCGGACAGCGAAATCTCTTCATAGCATTGCCTTTTTTTGATAAAATGGTAAAAGATTAGGCGTTTTTAAAATTGCACAACAAAAAGGCATGAGTGATTGACCTTTCTTTCCACACCTCTCAAAGTTGGCAATATCGAGTTTAGAAACCGTGTTTTTCTTGCTCCTATGTCCGGTGTGAGCGATTTACCTTTCCGTCAAAGAAGTTGGCGTGCCGGTGCCGGTATGGTGGTTTCGGAAATGGTGGCAAGCGCGGAATTATGTTCCGGCGCGGTTGAAAGCCAAATGCGCATAAATGGCAAGGGTCTTCCACAGCACGTTGTGCAACTAGCCGGTCGCGAGCCGGAATGGATGGCAAGAGCAACCGAAATTGTTCAGGATAACCATGCCGATATGATTGATATCAATATGGGGTGCCCGGCCAAAAAGGTTATCGGCGGATATTCCGGTGCTGCCCTTATGCGCGACCTGAAACTTGCTATGTCCTTGATCGAAGCGGTTCTCAAAGTAGCAAGAATTCCCGTTTCGCTTAAAATGCGGCTCGGTTGGGATGAAACAACAATCAACGCGCCGGAACTGGCAAAAATGGCTGAAGAAGCCGGTATTTCCATGATTACCGTGCATGGCCGCACCAGAATGCAATTTTATAACGGTCAAGCCGATTGGGATGCTTTGAAAAAAGTTCGCGATGTCATTTCAATTCCGATGGTAGCAAATGGCGACATTGGCAATCCTAAGCAAGCGGAAGAATGCCTGCGTCGTTCCGGCGCCGATGCGGTTATGATCGGGCGGGCATGCTATGGTGCACCGTGGTTGGCAGGAGAGATCGCAGGCCATCCCTTCTGCCAGAATATCGGAAATTATATTTGCGATCATTATCGGGCGATGCTTGATTATTATGGCGAAAATACCGGCGTGCGTCACGCCCGTAAACATCTCGATTGGTATTTGAATAAACACGCCAAGGGCTTCTATAGCAGTGAAGAGCGGCAGCAACTCATGACCTCACGCAAACCGGAACACGTTCTGACATTGTTGAATTCGATATTTTCGAGAAATTTGGGTAATCCGGAAAAGGCAGCCTGACAATGCAACAAAAAGCAAAAAATTGCGAACAAAATCTTGCAAGACTGGTGCTTGATGCCGTGCGACATCCGGTTATTCTTGTCGACAAGGATAATAGTATCGCCTATGCCAATGCCGATGCCGAGCAATTCTTCAAAGCAAGCTCTTCTGTGTTGGCACGAAACAAGCTTGAAACATTCTTACCCTTTGGCAGTCCTCTCATCTCGCTTATCAATCAGGTCAGAGAAAAACCGAAACCGGTTAATGAATATCATGTCGATTTGTCATCGCCAAAACTCGGTTATGACAAACTTGTCGATATCTTTGTCCAACCATTACCTGAAATACCGGGAAGTGTCGTTGTATTGTTTCAGGAAAAATCCATGGCCGAAAAGCTCGATAGGCAGATGACCCATAGAGGGGCTGCCCGTTCTGTAACCGGCCTTGCTTCAATGCTTGCCCATGAAATAAAAAACCCGCTTTCGGGGATACGAGGGGCTGCCCAGTTACTTGAAAGTGTTGTCAGTGATGATGACCGGCAGCTCACACGTCTGATTACCGATGAGACAGATCGTATCGTTGCTTTGGTCGATCGTATGGAAGTGTTCTCCGATGAACGGCCAATCGAACGTTTTCCGGTTAATATTCACACAGTGCTTGATCACGTAAAAAGGCTGGCGCAAAGCGGTTTCGCAAAAAAGATCAAATTTGTCGAAAAATATGATCCGTCACTGCCTCCGGTCTATGCCAATCGTGATCAGCTTATCCAGATTTTCCTCAATCTCGTTAAAAATGCGACTGAAGCGCTGGGCAGTGTAAAAAATCCGACAATTACGCTTACCTCGTCCTATCGACCGGGCATCAAACTTTCCGTTCAAGGACGGCATGATAAAGTCACGTTGCCTATGGAATTTTGTGTAGAGGATAATGGACCAGGTGTACCCAAAGACATTCAGGAAAACCTTTTTGACCCGTTTATCACCAGTAAACCAAATGGATCCGGTCTCGGCCTTGCTCTTGTTGCAAAACTTGTGAACGACCATGGTGGCGTCGTCGAATGCGATTCACAACCGGGCCGGACGATATTCCGCGTTCTCTTGCCTATGTGGCGGCCGGAAGAGACAGAAAGAAAGTCAAGCGGAGAAAGCCAATGACTAAAGGGATGATACTTGTCGCTGATGACGATGCGGCAATCCGCACTGTTCTCAATCAGGCTCTTTCACGAGCCGGTTACGATGTGCGGGTTGCGCCGACTGCTGCAATGCTATGGCGTTGGATTGCCAATGGCGATGGAGATCTTGTCATTACCGATGTCGTGATGCCGGATGAAAATGCGTTCGATCTTTTGCCACGCATTAAAAAGGCGCGGCCGGAAATTCCTGTTATTGTCATGAGTGCGCAAAACACTTTTATGACCGCAATCAAAGCTTCGGAAGCCGGAGCCTACGATTATCTACCTAAACCGTTCGATCTATCGGAGCTGATTAATATCGTAGGACGGGCTATGGTTGAACCCCGCCCCGAGAGCGAAAAACAAAAATCCGACGAAACAAACGACACGATGCCGCTTGTCGGGCGTTCACCTGCAATGCAGGAAATTTATCGTATTCTTGCCCGCATGATGCAGACTGACCTTACCGTTATGATTACCGGCGAGTCAGGAACAGGAAAAGAGCTTGTCGCACGTGCACTTCACGAATACGGCAGAAGACGCAAAGGGCCGTTTGTTGCAATCAATATGGCAGCAATCCCCAAGGATCTCATTGAATCAGAATTATTCGGTCATGAAAAAGGCGCTTTTACCGGTGCCAACACACGTTCAAGCGGGCGTTTTGAACAAGCCAACGGTGGCACATTGTTTCTTGACGAAATTGGCGATATGCCCATGGAAGCGCAAACTCGCCTCTTACGTGTCCTGCAACAGGGCGAATATATGACCGTTGGCGGGCGAACACCGATCAAGACCGATGTCAGAATTGTTGCTGCAACCAATAAGGATTTGCATCAACTTATCAATCAGGGGCAATTCCGCGAAGATCTGTTTTATAGACTTAATGTTGTACCTTTGCGCCTTCCTGCTTTACGTGAAAGAGCCGATGATATTCCCGATCTCGTGCGTCATTTCTTCAAAATGGCAACCGATGACGGATTGCCTTTGAAACATATCAGCAATGAAGGGCTTGATCTGTTACGTCGCTATACCTGGCCCGGCAATGTCAGGGAATTGGAAAATCTTGTGCGTAGACTTGCCGCACTTTATCCGCAGGAAGAAATCGCGGTCGATGTTATCGAGACCGAATTAAAAAATGAAACCGGTCATCAAGGGGCTGACAATCCGGTTTCTGTTAATGACAATATAACCATCGGCGAAGCGGTCGAGATGAATATGCAAAAATATTTTGCTTCTTTCGGCAATGAACTGCCCCCCGCCGGACTTTATCACCGCGTATTGGAAGAGGTCGAGTATCCACTTATTCTTGCGTGCCTCACAGCGACAAAGGGAAACCAGATCAAGGCAGCAGAGCTTTTAGGCCTTAATCGCAATACATTGCGCAAAAAAGTGCGCGATCTGAAAGTGAACATCTATAAAGGAACGAAGGCAAATTAAATTTGGCTCAAAAAAATTTAAATAAGTGATTGACCTTTAGCGAGAACCTTGTAAAGACTTGCGCATCCTTTTTGGAGGGGTGGCCGAGCGGTTTAAGGCACCGGTCTTGAAAACCGGCGTGCAGGCGACTGTACCGTGGGTTCGAATCCCACCCCCTCCGCCATATTTCGACAAAAACTAATTTTAAATCAATAAATTGAGATTTCTTATAGTTTTTTCATCCTCCATCTCATCCGCCAATAAAACTTGGAAGCAATGGTATTATAAGGGAGAAAAAAGGACAATAACCAATTGATATTGCTAACAAAACAAAATGGGACGGTCTTAGACAGTCTGAAACAATAACAAAGGGTACTGTCCCTCCGCCATTAAACATCACGATCATACGATCGTTCCTTTTTATTCCACACAATACAATGGGATTTCAAAGAGTTTAATTCTGTCTTTTTCTTAAGCAATTTATTTTCTATTATTATTTGACAATTTCCTGCACTTTGCCTCTGTTTACGTTTTTCGGCGGTGAAGATTGATATTCTTACAGGTGTTGTCGGACTAACTCTCACTTACCTCAAAAAGGCAGGGTGAGCCAGTTTTATGCAAGCGTCAAAGTCATGGCGTAAAAACATCACGCCATGATCAAATTTAAAAATCACTCTGACGATGCCCTTACCTATAAAGGTCGTTTAGAACTTGGCTCTAAAGCCCACCGTTCCATTAAGTGAGTAGCTGTCACCAAAGTCATTAAAGCTTGAACGTGCAGCAACTTCACCATAGAGCGCGTATTTGTCATCTTTCCAGTTGTGAGAAAGACCAGCTCCTAGACCTCCCCAGAAACGATCCGGTTGGTTGCGGAACTTGACGTCCGTAACTTCAACCTGTGTTCCATCCAGGAACTCATAGTAAAGATTTGCAATACCATAAACTTTTAAACGACGCACATCACCGGCAGCTGATTTCCATGCCTTCTCGCGATCAAAGGCAACACCGAGGCGACCTGTTAAAGCGTCACCATCCTTACGGCTAACTCGTGCTTTGTAGACATCATGGAAACTATCAAAATCAACTGAACTATATGATAATTGTGCCTGTGGTGTTACATTCCAGCCATTGGCAACAGCAATCTTTTTTCCTGCTTCAACGCTAAATGAATAGCCGGTCCCCTTATTGTCATCAATCTCACGACGATCAAGCGTATCGGAATCAATATCCGACTCATACCACATAGCTTGTGCAACACTATCAACATAAAAGCCGTTATTGCCGTACCATGTTAATGTTCCACCAAGGCCATAACCATCTGCTTTGATATCACCTTCGCCAAAACGTGACGAGATATCGCCTTTAGCATGGCCATATTGGAAGTACACACCACCAATGAATGTGCCTTGTGTATTTTCAATAGCTTCAAAGTCCAAGCCAAGCTGTGTTTTAGCAATGTTTAAATCATAATTCGCATTGGTTTTGCTTTTATCCGAATTGATATGGCTTGCCGAGCCTTCAACCTTCATCCAAAAACCACGACCTTCTGTCAATCCGGCTGCGTCAACACCATTTTCATGTTGTCCAAGCCATGTACGATTACCAACACGCTGTTCCAGTGTACCAAGCTTATTCATTTGTTGAAGAATTTGTGGGTAAACTTCATATAAAGCTACACCTGGCTGATAAACAGGACTTAAAGGATGTGTCGGGTTCCCTGAAATTATCGAAGGGAAATAGGTTGTATCAAGTGTCCGTAAGTACCAACTGCCGTCACTTCCGTCCCCTTGATGGAGCGAATAAGCATAAGCCCCTCCAACAACAGCATTTTGCCCCTCATACTGATAATCACTTTTCAGAGCAAAAGCATCCGCAGTAGAAGTGCCACCAACAGTGATAACCTCAATACCATTACCGGTTGTCAATGCACCAAGACCACCACGATTTGTTACTGTGACAGATGTCGTACCAGAAGCATCACCTGTGATCACCAGTTGGTCTGTAAGTGAACTGCTATCACCAAGAACAGTATCGAGCAATAATGAGCCACCATTACCAACGTAATTGCCGTCAATTTTTAATGTACCAATATTGGCATTACCATCACCGGGCGAAACAATACCGGCATTTGTCACATTACCGACGTTTCCAAGGCCTTCGAGTATACCAGCTGTATCAACAGACAAATTGCCACCAAGAGAACCATTAACAATAAGTGAACCGCCTGCGACATTTGTTTGACCACCAAAACCGCTACTGTCAGCCGTTAATCTTGTATGGCCGGCAATTTGATTGATCGTGCCATTGGTTGCACCACTTGTTGCTTCAGTGATTGCGCTTGAAAAATTATAATCTGTTGAAGTGTGATTAAAGTTGATTGTAGAAGTACCACTACCAACTCGAATATTTGTTGCATCAACAACACCGGCTGCAGCAGCAGTCTTACCAGCCGCTGCTCCAATATTTAATGTCGCAGTAGAATTGACATTGGTATCGGTTAAAAGAATATCCCCGGAGCTTTTCAATCTTCCGTTATTAGATAGAGTAAAGTTTGTCTCGCCTCCATCAGGAGTTAAGGAGAGACTTTTGACCGATAATAACGAACCGTCGCCATCGACAACAATATCATGATGCTGCGTTGTGTTTTCGGATCTTGAAGCTCCAACCCCACCAACATTGAACTTACCGTTCACATCCATTGTAGAACCGCTAGCAATTTTCAGTAAGGTATCCGCGTCTGTATAATATGTCGTAATATCATTTAAAATATTAAATTTCCCGCCTCTAGCAAGAGAAATCGTTGTTGTCCTGCCTGCGTTTTCCCCCTCACCAGACATATTAAATATATTTGTGGTCAGAATACCCCCATCAGAGATATTTATTTCACCTCTTTTGTATAAATTAACTGTCGAAGAACTATTCCAGCGGCCTCCAATGATATTCACTTGGCCATAATGTTCTTCACCGATAGAAGAAACACCTTTGGTATTTAGCTCACCATTATTCTCAATATTAAATATTCCTTCTGCGTTGGTGCTTGCATAAAACAGACCATCGACGTTAATTTGAGAACCTTCGCCTGAAATCGTAGTCGTTCCGAACGCTGATACTCCATTATAAAAATTTCCATTCGAACCATTTTGTTGTTGAAGCGCATTAATGACGCTCGCACCTTTAACCACAAGGCTAGCAGTTCCCGCCCCACCTGCATTCATTACAGATCCGGCGTTTAAGGTTGAACCACCATCCAAGACTGCCGTGGAACTCGAGTCACTTCCTTGGTCGCCCCCGATATAAAAGCTAGAATCCAAATTAACTTTTGCATGATCATTCATAAATAAATAGGTGTGATTACTGGTACTGCCTTCCGGATCACCAACGTATAGCTTCCCCTCACGTAGGAATATCGGTGCACCTTCATTTATTTTTATATTCAAAACAGTATCCGGGCCAGAAAGGCTGTATGTTCCACTTCCTATAAACATACGAGCATAAGTTTTTTCTGTCCCAGCCGTTTGTTCAACTTCGCCATGACTCCATACACAATTATTAGGATTACATTTACCAGTTATATCATCGACAACTTCCGCATATGCCGACACAGTAAACGAGCTAACTCCACATAACAGTAAGCCCGTTAAGGTCAAGTTCTTCATTTTACACCCCTAAAAAATAAAAGAATTCATTTGTTAATTTTTTCGGCTTCTACAATATCATTTTTTAATAATCAAGTGATTCTATAAGAATCATAATATTAAATTTTAATTTTAATCGTGTTTCAATGATATTTAATTAACCGGTTAACTTTTTGATCTAATAAATGATTATATTTTTTACTTACAGAATCACATATATACATTATTTTTTTATAATATTATATATTTTTAGAAATTTATATATTTTATTACATTAGAATATTTAAAAACTTCATAAAAATGACTATTTTTACTTTTTTAAACAACAGCCTATATCAACTGCGATTTCGCCAAGTTGAAGATATATTGCATGCTTTAGGTATAGATATTTTCCTTAAAACTGGGCGTTATCAGGTATCTCTTTTGCCAGATGAATAGCTCGTTAAATATGAAAGAAATGTGAGAACCAACGCTCGAATTGGCGATGGCGTTTGGATGAAGCCTTCGTCAACATCAATGGTGTTCAACATTATCTATAGCAAACAGCTGATCATGGAGGCGAAGTTCTTGGAAGTTCTTGAATGTTATGTTTTCAGGCGTCGAAATAATAAAAATGCCGTTGGAATTTATCAAAAAACTATGAAAGAAAACGGGGTAACAGAAGTTATAATACGAATATGCCTACATCATATAAAGCAGCATTCCGGAATATTGACATAGAAGATCTTCAAAAAACAGGCCGCCGTCTTAATAATTGATGTAAGAATTCTCATCTAACCTTTCGGCGACGAAAACGAGCAATGCACGCTTTAAAACTATGTCTCGGTGACAGAAATTCACGCTTATTTAATGAAAAATATATATAACACAATAAGTTATTCTACTTTTATAGTTTGTTTATCCCTTAACGCGCCTCCCCCCCCCCCAAAAAATCACGTTTGGAAACTTTCATCAAGGGCTTTGATGTGTCAATTCAAAAGTATAAGACGACAGTTAAAACGCCTTAGTCAGTATCATGCATTGTATTCACTCAAATCAAAACCACGAAATGCATGCAATCAACAAAGTTCCTCCGAATACGTTAAACAAACACAAAACTGTATTTTTTAGATAAGATAACAGGATCATTCATAAAGCCGGATTTATCATTAACTTCTAAACGACAATATCACCAGCAAGCATGCGGGTTGCCAAGCATTTGCAACCAACAAAACCGCCGTTGTCCCTGCCACAATAATCTGCTTTTTTAACAAAGAACTCAGAACATGTTTCATATAGGTTGAACGTATTGGAAATCTTTAACTTTCAAAATTTTTTAAACTGAAACTAAACTTGTAGAAAACTTTCTGAATAGAAATTATCGGCTCCGTCTATGTTCATTTTGCGTTTTGATAACAGCAGCAATCACTTTCAAAGCATCTCAGAAATGAGGAACCAACAATTTTTATCTATAATATTGTCTTAACCAGCTAGAGAAAAGATGCTAGTGAAGCGACTACAAAATTTTATTCAGCTTGAAACGACCTTCTGGAGGAGAACCTGATGAACAAACTTTTTTCAAAGACACCCCTTCCTCCTTATTACATTGTTGCTTTTTCTTCCCAAAGGACCGAGGGAGATAATGGCTATGGAGAAATGGCGAAGGCAATGGAAGAACTGGCGTTTCAGCAACCCGGTTGTCTTGGTGCAGAAAGTGTTCGTGGTGCTGACGGTTTTGGCATTACCAATTCGTTCTGGAAAGACGAAGCGAGTATGAAGGCCTGGAAAGCAAATGTTGACCATCAGCTTGCCCAGAAACTTGGACGGGAGGTATTTTATTCCCATTACGTCATCCGTATCGCGAAAGTAGAACGTGACTATAGCTTTGAAAAAATGCAGTTAGCATAAATCCGGACTATCCTTCGGGCATGTATCTTGATGGAGAATTTTGTTCCATTTTTATATGACGCATTCTTCTTGAGTTCTATTGATCGAATAGTCAAAAAATCATGAAACCGGAGCCAACAAAAACATGGTGTGAAGCCTTGGGATAAATGAAACGGGCTTATTTGAATTTTACCGAGAACGGGTTTTGGCAAAACCCATATTGGAAACGCTTAAGTTCAAGTTGCAAACCCCAATTAAACCTGCACAAGTGAAGATACTTATTTCTCGATCAAAGGTCGGCAATTCATGATAAAAGATATGAAAATATTGTTAAATATACTAACTATCCTTATACACTGAACGTTAAAACAGGTTATAGTTCGAGTTTGAGAATGTAACAATTCGATATGTTTCCTTGGAAAAATTTGATCAACAAGGCTTGGATATCCATCACATATCGGAAAAAGGAGAGAGTAATGCTCAAGCGCGTCTTGGCGGCAGTTACTATATTGATCATAATTCTTTCTTCTGCTTCGGCAAAAATGAATGTCAAAGAAAAAGAATTCCGGATAATCAATACCTTCCTTGCATTGCAAATTTATATGTCGCAAATCAAGGATGCAGACCATCTGATGACATTTGAAAATCTGAAAGTATTTCAATTGCCGTCATATAATGCCGACAAAATAGAAAAAGATTTCAAAGCTAATAGAATTACTGCACAAAAAAAATATAGCGCGCCGTTTTCTGTCGATGGAGTCATTACAAGCTTGAAGCAAACGACAGAGGGCTATGAAATCGGCTTACGTTCAACCAAATCAAACGCGACACAGGTTATCGGCGTTTTGGGAAAACAATATAACGGCTTTAATCAGCCTCTTAAAACCGGTAAATATTTTTCATTGACTTGTAGAGAAGCCACATTCGACGGAACGGTTTATGCCAAAAGATGTGCACCCGAGATTGGTTCGCTTATCATCGAAGAAAATCAGGCAGCCCCGATAACCAAAGCCTTTCTTTCCGGAAAAGATATCTCTTCCTATATTGCCAGCAATAGAGGCGAGGCCGTAACAACACGGCTTTTTATGCTGAAATATATTGCACAATATGCACCGGATAATTCGCCATGTTTTTCTTGGGAAACATCAGAAAAATGCAACTTTTCCGATTTTCTTCCCTTTAAAGGCAATATTCGTGAAACAAAAGATTTCCAGCATGCATACGAAAAAGGCAAGGATTTTTATCGTCTACCCTGATTCATTGGCAGCCTGATTCCTATCGTTTGACTAACTGGCTTTAATAGTTATTTGCGCTTTACCCCACGAAGTCGTTTAGAATTAATCATTAAAAAACCGTCTCTTTTCCGTTAAGCGAGCAAGTGCCTATGGCTCGCGCAACAGTGCGATTGTTTTGAAATAGTCGAATCCATCACCTCGGCATCGTTATAAGAAGATATCCCACTATCTTTCTCGAAAACTCGATAGAATGCCTCTAAAACTGTGACAGTTAATCAGTGACATTAAAACGGTTATCAAAATAGAAAGATCACGTCCGAGATAGTCCGATAATTATCGTGCAGCATGTGGCAACAGCCGGAATGGGAAAACTCGTATAGCGGCGGGAAACATAAGCCTTTATTTTCGGTCATTAAAAACCTGACTTGATTAATTTCTTCGACAATCGGAAACAGCGTTTTGTGGTAAATAGCAAAAAATATTTTGAAATTTTAGAGTAGAAATCCGTTATCGCGGACAAACTTCCAATTTATCCGGTTAATTATTTTTCAGATCAGACAGTGTATCTGACAGAGTTTGCTCTAAAGGGCTGAATTGAAGCCCTAGAATTTTCTCATATCTTTCACTGCTGAAACGCGTTCTATCATATTGGCTTGCCATCAAACGGATTGAAGCCAATGATAATAAAATGGGCTTGCCTGTAAGCTTGCCATAAACTTCCTGAAAAACTGCGATGCAGTACAATAGTGGCATTGGTATGGTCTTCGTTGGCGTTTTGACATTGGCATAATGACCGATCATGAATACAAGGTTTTATATGGATGTGACGGCCGGCAGCGAGATAACGTTCTCCAGGCTTGCCCTTGAAGGTGACCATGATCAGGGCTGCGGCAACATCTCTTGCATCAACAACCGAAAACGTCACTGGAACAATGGCAGGCAACTTCCCGTTCATGACATCAAGTGAAAGTTGTCCTGCCGAGGTGGGCCCTAGATCATCAGGGCCCCACACCTACCCCGGTAAAATATAATAACATTTCATCATCGGATTGTGAGCAGCAAATTCTCTGACTGTTTTTTCACTGATGATTTTGCTTCGATAGTGATCATCCGAATTTTCTATGTCCCTATCACATGTCTCATTAATCAATGTACCGGCCCCACCATCGAGAACTGCGATCAATGAGACATGACAAACTGTTTGACACCCGCTTTTAAGGCCGCTTTCAACAAGCACTTTGTACTATTAATGTTGATCTTTTCCAGATCAGCCCAATGGCTGCCGCCTTTATAATTATTGCGGAAAAATTGCGGTATGAAAAACGGTTTTGCATCCATTCAAATGGCTTTCAAAGCTTGCGACATTAGTCATATCGCCCTCAATAATTTCAAGTTCATCATGAGGGGCGAATTGCTTATTTGCCTTTTGTCGCGACCGGACCAGATTATTGCCTAATAGTCCGGTGGCACCCGTTACGAAAACTGTTTTCTTCATCAATGATTCCAAATATCGAATGAAATTCATATATCAAATGATATTTATGTTTCATTTGATAACTTGTCGAATGAAATGTTGGATGATATCTGAAATTTATGTTCAAACAGATAAAACTGCGTAAAACAAGATTGGAAAGCCAGCAAGAGACACGCCAGAACCTGCTTGAGGCTGCACGCATACTGTTTACTCAATTGGGCTACGAGGCAACCTCCATCAGAGGAATCTGTGATAAAGCAGGCTATTCACAAGGAGCCTTTTATTCCAATTTCAATAATAAGAGCGAAGTTCTTCTAGAGCTTCTTGCGCAGTATAAATCATTCGAGGCAAATTCACGAAAACAGCTCATTGATGATGCAGGGGGGGAATTTTGAAAGGCCCTTAATGATATGATCTTATAGTTTGAACGCAATGATCAAAATATTTCCCACACAATTCTGTTTCTTGAAATGCAACTTCACGCTTTGCGCCATCCGGAATTTGTAAAAATTTATAATAATCTTATGGACGAACACAAATCGTTCTATACGAAGCTCGTGCAACACCTGTTTGTTATAAGAAATATAGAACCTCCCTTTGATTGCTCGATTGTTGCAGAAGGGTTAATGGCACTTGGGGCTAATGGAGCAATTGCCAGACGATTGAACCCGAAGCGGGAGAAGCAAAATCCATTTTCGGCCTATCTGAAATTGATTTTTCGGATAGAAGAGAAATAGACAAATTTGAAGCTTTTAGAGCGATATATTGATCATATAGGCATGAAATAGTTCTCTTCCTCTTTTTCATAAATATCTATCATGTGGCTTCACTATAAAAAGTCTGATAAATTTCCGATCTCAAAGAAAATAAGAACGATAATCAACAATTTTTCCGGAATTTCATTGATTGACCGTCGGCTTTATCGCTCTGGAAATTATAAAATCCAAATTATTATCAAAACGCCTGATTTGCCATTTTATAAATCTTTATTTTCAAATAACTTCATAGAGCGTGCAGAATAACCGTCTCTTGGCACTGGTAGATTTGTTCGCCATTTTTATCTTGGGGAAACCGATACGACGTAAAATCCTCTTTCGCCAAACAGGTAGAGATGAAGTCCTTTATAAAACATGATAAAATAATACTTGTATTTTATTTTCATGTTTTATAGAGTTACCAAGGTTTGGTAGGGAAAGCAACATCCGATCTCTCGGAAACAATCTCATTTCGCGTCTTGGCAGTTTGTTTCAAAAACGGGGTCATTTTATCCGACTATAATTAAAAGCATAAATTTTTGCTCCTGCCATGGATTTGACAACCATAGGAGACGGAAATTTGCGTCATTTACTTAAAAAAACCTGCTACTACACCATCACAACAACACTTGTTCTTCTATCAAGAGAGGATAGTTGGGGGCAAACGGCTAGTCCGGGTGCTCCGGTCATTCTAAAACCAGTTATACTTGATAGCAGAGAGAACTCTCATGCAATCCTGAGTAAACGTTTCGCTTCTATGGCGGGAGCCGTCAGCGTCATTGACAAAAATGAAATGCCTTTTTCTGGTAATTTGACAATGGCACGTGCTTTGGAACAAACGCCCGGAGTTGTGGTTCAGAATTTTTTCGGAGGAAATGATCAACCCCGCATACAAATTCGTGGATCAGGCCTTCAGCAAAATCCGGTCGAGAGAGGTATCCTTGTTATGCGCGACGGCTTGCCACTCAACCGTGCCGATGGCTCATATATAGCCGGTTTAGCCAATCCGAAAGACGCCGAAACCCTTGAAATTTATCGTGGCTATATGGCCAATCGTATCGGCGCCACTGTATTGGGAGGCGCCATTAACAGTGTATCACCTACAGGGACGAGCCAAGCGGGGGCAGTTTTATCGGGAAGTGGCGGAAGTTTTGGTCAATATAATTTGGGCGGGCAAGTCGGTTTTTCCGACGAAACGCGTGACGGCTTTTTTTCATTTGAACACAATAACCGAGAAGGCTTTCGGGATTACAATTCCTCTGACAGGACAGGCCTATCCGGCAATATCGGTTTTAGAGTAAATGATATCACGACAACGCGTTTTTTTGCCGGATACACCGATTTGGGGTTCGATGTTTCAGGACCAATTCCAAAATATGAAATAAAAAAACATCCGGAAATGAGCTGGTCGGGTCCTATAGTTACTCCACAAGGGGTTGTAAATCCGGGCCCCAATGTTTGGCGCGATCGGCCAAGAAGGGATGCCAGCCAATATCTCATCGGCAACCGTTCAACAATCGAGCTTGGCTCCCATATTTATGATATTGCTTTGGGCTATACAAATACGGAAGATATGTTTCGTTTTCCTATATCCGCCGGTGTCAGACAGAGCGATGGCGGTGATTTTACCGGACTATTCCGTTACGCATACACTCCTGATAAAAGCAATCCTTTGCCACTTGTAGAACTTGCCGGCAATTACACCAATGGTTCTATGGATCGCGATTATTATTTGAATTTTTCGGGCGAAAAGGGCGACAAATTCGGTGACAATAAATTAAAGTCAACGACACTGTCATTTTTTGCCGGTATGAATATTCCTCTTTTTCAACGCTTTACTATTTCGCCATCACTTTCCTATGCTCATGCCCGTCGTGACAATGACGACGAATGGCGGAAAAATACCCGTCCAACAATAGCATATAATCCTCGTATGCCGGATCGGCTTTTGCCGAATGGTGCAGTTCCTGCGGAAAATACAAGCTATAACCGTTCTTATTCGGGATTAAGTCCGGCTTTGGGCATTACCTACGCCCTCACCCAAAGACAAACTTTATACACTGCATTAAGCCGCAGCTTCGAGCCTCCGACGCATGATGATCTTCTCGCAACAGTTAACGGCACTCCTAACACCAGTGCCGGCCGTCCAAATCCTGCTATGCCCAATTTGAAGTCCAAAATGTTTGCAACACCCGATCTTGATGATCAAACAGCAACCACTCTGGAAGGCGGATGGCGAGGCAATTTTGAAGGCTATTCCTGGGATTTATCGACCTATTATTCATGGGTTAATGACGAATTACTGAGCTTACGTGATGTCAGTGGAGCACCGCTCGGTGCGGTTAACGCCGATAAAACCCGCCATTTTGGCATTGATGCTGCAATCGGCTGGGAAATCAACGCTTCGATAACAGCGCGCATTGCCTATACCTATCAACGCTTTACATTTCATGATGACCCTTTACGTCATAACAATTATCTTGCCGGTGCACCACGCAACATCATCAATACCATGATTCAATATCACCCTACCGAGCCGTGGATATGGCAGGGTAATATCCATTGGGTACC
Source organism: uncultured Bartonella sp. (assembly GCA_946481695.1). Next base: position 107,031 of record CAMLON010000002.1, read on the forward strand.
GACAAGAACACCCGTTGATAATATGAACACGCTTTATTCGGATGATTACGTTGTTGTTGATTTGAGGAGCGAATATAGCCTTAACAAAAACCTTCGCGTCTTCGGTGAAATAACGAATATTTTTAACGAAAAATATGCTTCATCCACCGTTATTTCCGATCGCGCAACCCCTGATCAGGCTGCATTCCTTCCCGGGGAAGGCAGAGGTTTCTTTGCTGGAATAAAAGCAAGGTTTTGAAATTTTTAATTTGAGGAATAAACTCTTATTTAAAATTTAAATCTTAATTAAAAATACCTGACCGCGCGGTGATGTTATTTTTGGTCCGGTATTTGTCAATCGAGGTGGATGATGCTCACTCAAACACGCCGTCATTTTTTAATCGGTGCTTCACTTCTTCCCGTTGTTTGCGCATTTCCTACTATTGGCGCAGCCGAAGACAAAAAACCGGTAATATGGGGACCTCCGGCGGGTCCTTCTATCGTCGCTGCTTATGCAGTAAAAAGCGGCATGCTTGATCAACTCTTATCCGGTTGCCAATTCAAAGTCTGGAATAATCCCGATCAGATCAGAGCCGGACTCGGTTCCGGCTCAATCAATATGGCCATTTTGCCAAGTTATAGCGGCGCGAATTTATATAATAAAGGTCTCGGTGTAAAATTGGCGAATATTCTGACAGACGGACTTCTTTATATCGTCGCACCGCAAACTTCCAATATCAAAACACTTCAGGATCTTGTCGGTAAAAAACTTGCTGTACCATTCAAAAACGATATGCCCGACTATATTATGCAGGCAATTTTAAAAGCCTATGACATCAAGCCGGATGCAATCGACATACAATATACGGGGAGCCTCCCCGAAGCTATGCCGCTTCTCATGATCGGACGTGTTGATGCAGCAGTCATTGTGGAACCTGCTGCCTCTACAGTGATTTCGATGAGCACGGCATCCCCTAAAAAAATTGTTCGTGCTCTCGATATTCAAAAGCTTTGGGAAAAAGTGTCGAAAACCGATGCCATTCCGCAAGCCGGACTTGTTGTTGGCAAAGGTTTTGAAGGGGAGGAAGGAAAAAAGAAAATAGCAGCACTTAACGAATGTTTTTCAGCTGCACTTGAAAAGATCAAAGCCGATCCTGAGAAAGCAGCCGAACAGGTTGGCGATTTGCTTGATTTCCCTCCACGTTTGATTGCAGCATCCGTCGCTTTCAGTCATCTTGTTGTCCATAATGCCAGAGAAGCAAAACCGTCACTGGAAACATTTTTCAATGTTCTCATCGAACAAAATTCTGCAATTCTGGGCGGAAAACTGCCTGATGACGGATTTTATGCCTGATGAATTTCCATAAGACCATTTCTCATCTTGTATCGCTTGGAAACTACTTTTGGGGAGGCTTCGCAGGGCTTGCCGGTTGCTTTTGTTTTTTTGCTGTCTGGCAGTTGGCCCATGAACTTTATGGGAGTTATGTGCTCCCCTCTCCGCAACAAACTTTGCAAGCAATGATCTTGCTTGTCCAAACGGACAAATTTGTCGACATGGCGAAAATAACGGCCGAACGTTCCTTCATGGGCTTTGCGCTAGCCGGTTCGATCGGAATTCTCGGTGGCGTGTTGTGCGGTTACTCATTTGCAGCAATCCGCCTGATGCGCCCGATCATTATTATTCTTCTCGGCGTTCCACCAATAGGCTGGATTGTCCTTGCGCTCATCTGGTTTGAAAACGGTGGTGGGTCTGTTGTCATGACGATTGCTGTTGCTTCCTTTCCACTCATTTTCATCAATAGCATTCAAGCAATTGCCACGCGTGACCGGTCACTTGACGATATGGCTCGTGCTTTCAACATCGGCATATTCAAACGATTTCGCACGATCACATTTCCGCAAATGGTGTCTTATATTTTTCCGGCCTTGTCGCTTTCGGCCGGAAGTGCCTGGAAAGTAGCGGTAATGGCCGAGCTTTTAAGCTATTCCGGCGGGATAGGAGGCCTCCTTTTTGAAGCACGCAGTACTTTTGATGTTCCTGAAGTAATGGCCATTATCATGATCATTGTGTGTTTTGCCTTGATTACAGAATTCGGAATTATTCATCCGATACAGGAATTTTTTGAAAGCTGGCGACATGCATCCGAGCCGTGGGGCGTTAAAAAATGAGAATTGAAATGCAGGATATCGCGTTTTCTTATCTCGGAAGACGCATTCTTGAAAACGTCAATATCCACGTTAATGACCACGAAACACTGGTTATTCTTGGTGCGTCCGGTGCCGGAAAAACGACAATATTACAGATTGCTGCGGGCTTGTTGACACCTGACAAAGGCGAAATAAAAAAAAGTTTCCGGCAACAGGCAATTGTTTTTCAGGAACCGAGATTGTTACCCTGGAAAACAACTTATGAAAATATTGCTTATGGTTTGATGAATTCACACCGACCATCCAGAACGAGAGATTTCATTTCCGATTGCGCAAAAAAGGTTGGCTTAAAAATAACCGATCTTGAAAAATATCCGGCAGCATTATCGGGTGGCATGCGCCAGCGAGCCGCTGTCGCGCGCGCACTTGCTGTTAATCCTGATATCATATTTTTCGACGAGCCGTTTTCGGCAATTGATATCGGCCTCAGGCGTAACCTTCAGGACATTGTTATTGAAGAGGCAAAAGGCCAAGGTTTTTCATCATTGTTTGTTACACACGACCTTCACGAAGCGCTGCGCATTGCTCACCGTCTGTTACTGGTTGGTGGCGATCCTGCAACAATTGTCGCTGAAAGACATGTCGAAGGTGAACCGGGAAAGCGAAGCGAACGTGAGATATTCGATATGAGCGAAGAATTTGCCAAAGATCGGGATTTTTACGACCTTCTTTATAGAGACAGGGACTAACGCAATGGGACTTCGCAAAAATATAAAAACATCGATTGCTCATAATCCCTTTTTCACCGAAGGCGTATTTCTATTCTTTCCGGTATCGGCCTGTTACACTGTACTCATGCCGTTTATCTGGGTGATTGTCTATCAACTCGACTATCCCGGTACACGCTATATTTTTCCTCAACAATGGCATGCCCATGAGATGATTTTCGGCTTCTATTCTGCCGCCCTTGCCGGATTTTTATGTTCAGCCGTTGCCGAATGGACAGAAACAAAGCCGTTAAATGGCATGAGACTTTTCTTTCTGCTTTTATTATGGCTTCCTGGTCGCATTGTCGGCTTTTTGGGTTCGGATTACCTGATGATCGTCGGCAGTGTATTCGATTTCGCCTTTCTGGCACTTATGATCTTATATGTCGGCTTGCCAATTCTTTCGAAAAGAAAATGGAAAAGCGTGTCATTTTTGCTATTGCTTGTTGTTCTTTTTGCACTTGAAATCGTTTTGAAAATCTCATGGTGGCGCGAAGAAACGGAACTATCATCCCGCATATTGTGGACGATTATCGCTGTTTTTGTTGTTTTATTCTCTTTGGCAATTTCGCGCATCAATACTGTCGTTACAAATCTCTCATTGGATCCTTCGGGCGAAACAAGCCCATATCGCCCGCATCCGGGCAGACGCAATCTATCTGCGTTTTTGACAGTTTTATATGCTCTATCAATGCTTTTTCTGCCGTCTTCACAAATGCAATATTATCTCGCTTTTGCTGCCAGTGCAGGTTTTATGGACAGAACTGCCGAATGGTTTATCGGCAAGACTGCATTAAAAGCAGAAGTCTTATGCCTTGCGCTTGCCAATGTCAGCGCGGCAATCGGTTTTTTTCTCATCGGTCTTTCCGGCTTTAATGAGCGCATCCCGATTTATGCGGGCTTACATATATTAACCATTGCGACATTGGGGCTTGGCGTGATGGGTGTTTTTACAATTGCCGGTTTACGTCATTCAGGACGAAAATTGATACCGATCCCATGGCAATCAAAAGCGGCTATCGCATTTATTATATTCGCCGCCGCCATGCGTGTTTTGCCAGAAATAACCGATCTCACCGCTTTTGGCAGTCACCATTATGCATGGGCCGCGATTTTCTGGTCTTTGGCTTTCCTCCTCTGGCTATGGGGATATCTGCCCTTCTTAAAAAATCCGGTAAAACTTTAAGTTCATCAAGCCGTTTTTCATCACAGTTTATTCTGAAATTTCATCACGTTATAAAGCCAATTAACTGGAAGGATAGATGGCACAAATTTTCGCTTAAAAATCGTGCTGCAAGACCTTGAAGGTTTATTTCAAGCTCAAGTTTTTCCGTTTTTCAGTCAATTGAGGACAGCACAGTTTTTGAATTTTTCTACTGATATAAAAGTTAAACTCACCTGTCGTTATGATTAGTTTTTCTGTCACCTTTATCTCTGGAAACCAGCGACAGACGACAAAAAAGAAAATGAAATAACACAATCAAAAGATCATAAAATCAAAGTGTTGCCGCATGCCGGCGGCATACTTTTTTATAACACATCATAAATATTATTATTTTCCAGTTTTGTTTTTTAAAATGTGTTACGTTTTGTGTTACATTTTTGGCTAAAGTGTCGATATCTTAAAAATCAGAAATAAAAAACATAATAAAAACAAATACTTACATGATTTTTGGTGCCGCATGCCGGAATCGAACCAGCGACCCCATCATTACGAATGACGTGCTCTACCAACTGAGCTAATGCGGCACAGAGTCTTGTTCTTATAACAGAACCGGTAACGGGTGATAGCTAAAAGCTTAGCCGAAAGCAAGCATGCAATTCTGTCTTTCGATGTTTTTCATAATTAACTCACAAAGCGCGGTTAAAACTCAAGAAATTTTTAAAAAAATCAACAATAGATTTGGTTTGCCAATTAACCTGCTGTTGCTTATTCTGCCACCCGATATATTGACAAGAAGGAGAATTATTCGTTGGCTAATGCCGAGCAAGCCATCCGCAACGCATTGCTAAAAATCGATTCAAGCAATGTTGCTCAACGGCGCCGCGTCTATGAATCTGCGTGGAATGCACATGAACGTGCATTGCTTTCGAGCCACGGTTTAAATGACGTCACCCGCACAAAGCGGCGTGATGCATTGATGCAGATTATCCGTGCAATTGAAAGTGATTACGTTGCCACGGAGATAAATAAAGCCGATGAAGAAACTCACGATCTTGCTTCTGAAGGCCCTGAAGACCAGATAAAAATTGAAGTCAATGGTGCAACCAATCTTGAAGACACGACCTTGCACCGTGCATCGGCAAGGCGGCGTTCCAAAATTCTCCTTATTGTCGGCCCGAGTATTCTTGCGATTATCATGATAATCGGCTTTACCGGATGGTCGTTTTTCAACAGTCTTTCGGGACGTGCTATTATCGAACATCGTAAAGAGGCAATCGAACAGAACCAGCGCACCAAGACGGTCGTTCCTTTTCGCAAGGAAGAAGATAACGACGGCAGCTGGATAAAATTTTTCTACCCCGGAGATGCAACAGCCATCACAACCTATGGACAAGCATCTGTTTCGATAAAAGATGACGGGGGCATCCCTTACACCCATATTACTGCAAACAGTGATGAAGATGTTGTTGTCGTTGAGATCGGCGCCGGAGCATTATCGAATTTGCGCGGCAAAAATGCTATGATCGATATCAATGCAAGGGGTGATGGCACAAAGCCGGGCCAGATGAGTATAACTTGCGACCTTGGAAATAACGCCGATTGTGGTAGACGTCGTTTTGAAGTTCCGGTGAACCGTAATGACCTTCTGTTCGAGGTGACAATTCCGGCAGAAGGTAACGGTCCGGCTAAAATATATCTGACAAGCGACCTTCTGGGTGAAGGTAGCGGTATTGATATTTATGGAATGAAGATCAAAGCAGCGGATTGAGATTTATGGCACTAGAACCGATTGCAGTAGATGAAGCACTCATCGAATCCGTGGTGCGTACATTTTATGGACGGGTAAGAAAAGATCATATACTCGGTCCTATTTTTGAAGAACATATCCGTGATTGGGCGCCCCATTTACAAAATATGTTCGCCTTCTGGTCATCGGTTATGCTGCATACCAACCGTTATAACGGGCGCCCTATGCCCAAGCATGTCGTTTTACCTATTGACGCTATGCATTTTGACCATTGGCTGGAAATTTTTAAAAAAACCGTTGATGAACTCTGCCTGAAGGCAGATGCCGAATTGTTCATGAAAAAAGCAACCCAGATTGCTCATAGCCTTGAACTGGGTCTTGCATCAAACAATAAAGTTCTTTTAAAACCCGGCGAACGTTACATCAGAAATAAGGATCACACATTGTGATTGAAAAAGATCGTCTTACCGAAGTGGAAATAAAACTTGCCGAACAGGAGCGGCTCGTCGACGAGCTTTCTTCTGTTCTTGCTGAACAATGGAAAACAATCGACCAAATGGATAAAAAATTAACAGCCCTGACCAAACGTTTTCTTGAACTTGAAGAACAAAGCCAGCCCGACATTCCTGTTACCCGGCCACCGCATTGGTAAAACATCGGGTAAAATTTGCCTGAAATTATTGAAGCCGAGCGCCGCTTGAACGACATCGGTTAGTCACATGCATCGGGAAAAATGCCCCTCGCCATCTTTTTCGTCGGCAATAACGGGTTTGAAAATTTGTTTAACCTTATTTAATGATGAGCAATCGGTGCACGTAAAAAATTTTTTCAAACATCTTAAAATATTGCGGAAAGCCAGCCGGCCCAAAGATTGAAACCGCGACAGACACCTCCCGGGAAAAAGATTAAGCCCACAATCGCGAGTATGACGTTATCGTGCCACAGCGCTTCTACGACATGCGTCCCGAGCAGGAGTGTGAACGAGTTCCAGATAAAAAATAATATAACGTCAACTGTGTTACGCATCTTTAGTCTGTCAAAATTCAATAACATTCAGCCTATCAAAAGCACAAATAATATATGCAAAAATTATTGATTATTCTGAATTCAAATTTTTGTTTTTGACTAAATCTCATCTGAAATCGACGCTATTTTCCCCTGTGATTGGCAAGGTCGAGCCATGAATTTTTAGAAAATTTTGCCGGGAAAATAACGTGCACAATTTGTTCAACTGCGACCAATCGGAAAGCATGTCATACGTTAAAATTCCGTTCGTTGGCGATTTTTGAAACTATTTCACGTTTCTTACAAAGTTCAAACACCCGAATATGATCCAAATTTTTGTGAAATATTTTTCTGCGCATTAGTAAAATATAGACCAAAATAATGCTGTCCCGCATTTTGAGAGAAGGTCGATTTTTAATAGAGTTTTGAAGTTTGGTTTTAAATGTCGGTTGCTCTCATAGAATAGGGCAAGAAACACCGGTGCCCTTTAATCCACAATAGCCATTCGGGTTTTTGGCAAGATATTGCTGATGATAATCTTCAGCGAAATAGAACGGCCCTTCTATCGCAATTTCGGTTGTAATCGGCCCCAATCCTTTTGATTGAAGTGCTTTTTCAAATTGTTGTTTGCTTTTTTTTGCTATTTCCAAATCATGTTCATTAGAAAGATAGAGAGCCGAACGGTAATTGTTACCTATGTCGTTTCCCTGCCGCATTCCTTGCGTGGGATCATGTTGCTCCCAAAAAGTTTTCAATATTTCATCAAGATGGAGTATCGTCGGATCATAGACAACAAGTACCGCTTCTGTATGACCTGTTTTACCGGTACAAACTTCTTCATAGGTTGGATTAGGTGTAAAGCCGCCTGTGTAACCGGCTGCCGTCACGTAAACGCCCGGAATTTTCCAGAATAGCCGTTCAACGCCCCAGAAACAGCCCATTGCAACAATAATATGATGCATATTTTCAGGGTATGGCCCCTTGAGGTTGTGTCCATTGACATAGTGGATTTTAGCGGTTGCAATCGGTCCACTCCTGCCAACGAGTGCATCGTCTTTTTTCGGCATTTTGAGTTTTTCTGAAAGTGACAAAAGATCAAACATTTCCTTCACCATAGTTTGCATTATCAAAATGGGCTTCGCGATCATAGCCGAAAACATAAAAGACCAACGCGAAAACGGCAAAAACGATCCATGTCGGGCAAAGGCCGACAATTTTTGCTACTAAAGATATATATGGAGATGAAAGATGCGAAATAAAGTTGTCAAATTCCTGCGTACCCATTGAAAAAACAAACGATATTGTAGAGCCGATGGGGAGAAACAAGACTTCGGAAGCGCCGACTGAATGGGCAGCATCAATGACGAGAGTTATAATCGTTAGAACAAGAAACAGATAAGAAATGAAGCGAAATAACCGGCGGATCAAACGCACAAGAACAATTCCTTATTGATAACGATTTCAGGCCTGCTGCTTGAAATCGGATAAAGTCTTAACCCCGAAATGGCTCATTTATTTATAATCAAACAGGCTCGCGTTTGTCGATAAGCTTATCTGGATGGGCAAAATTGATAAGCTTTTGTCGGTCGGTGAAAACAATTCGCGACCCGTCGACATTAACGCCATGTTTTGCAACAGTTGCAAATGCCCGTGACAGGTTTTCCGGTGTCATGCCAAGCTTGTAGGCGAGCAGTTTTTTCTCGAACGGAATATCGATATAATTGGCTTCAACCTGTGTATCGGCTTCCGCCAGAATCCAATTAGCCAATCTCTCGCTCCCATTTCTCAATTTCTGGTTTTTCAACTCCTTGATGGTCATACGATAGCGACGTGAAAGTTCGCGAACGACCGCATGCATAAATGCGGTATCATTATCAATTGCTTCTCTGAACCGCGCTGCCGGAATCATCAGCACCTGTGCTTCGGTTAATGTACGGGCCGATTGCAAACACACATCATCATTCAATATGGCCGCCAGAATGAACAGGCTTACAGGTTGGATAATGTCGAGAATTGTCTCTCTTCCGAAGCTCGTTGCATACATTTCAACCTGACCATCAACAAGGATATAGAGAAAATCCTGCATGGCATTTTCATTGACGAGAACCACTCCCGGAGGAAAACGTTGGAAAAAACCCGGGCCAATTAAAGAATCGAATGTTTTGTCACTCGCTTGCGAAAAAATATCGAGATTTTGAATTTTTAAACGATCTTCTGATCTCATATTGTTCCTCTAATTAACATTTTTATTTTTTGCCTTAGCATCTATCAAGTGTAGCAAAGCAATATTTCAAGGCGTCATCATCATTATTTTAAAATAAGCTTTTCTTTTATTTTAAATAAAACTCATTTGATTTTGATCAAGGTGCCCTATTTCACTCATTACTACATACCCCCTCGACAAAAAGGAAGAATTTATCTGGTGGTAAAAATGGAACAAACTGACACCCCGATCAAAGGCTCTTCAGAAGCTCTGTGGCTGAGCTCTTTAGCCTTTACTGTATGTTTTGCGGTATGGACAATTTTTTCAATTATCGGCATTGCGATACAGAAAAAATTGGGTTTGAGCCAATCCGAACTCGGGCTTCTTATAGCCACACCGGTTCTCACCGGCTCACTTGTGCGTATTCCACTTGGTATCTGGACCGAACAGATCGGTGGACGCATTATTTTCGTATTATCGATGTTGGCTTCGGCTTTATCGACGTTTCTGCTCACTTTTGCCCACACCTATACATGGATGTTGATAGCAGCCCTTGGCATCGGTATTGCCGGCGGCACATTCTCGGTTGGCGTTGCTTATGTTTCGCGCTGGTTCAGCGCGAAAAAGCAAGGCCTTGCACTTGGTATTTTCGGTGCAGGCAATGTCGGTGCAGCCGTTACGAAACTTGGCGCTCCATGGGTGATGAGCTGGTGGGGAAGCTGGGAAGGCGTGGCCTATATATGGGCGCTCGTTCTCGTTATCACGGCTGTGATCTTTTGGCTCTTTACCTCCGACGATCCCGTGCTTGTCGAACAGCGCCGGTTGGGCATCAAGCCGCAAAGCGCTTTGCTTGAACTTGCACCTTTGAAGAAACTGCAAGTTTGGCGTTTTTCCTTCTATTATTTCTTCGTATTCGGTGGATATATCGCTTTGGCAACGTGGTTGCCGCACTATCTGCAGGATGTTTATTCGATCGATCTGTGGCTTGCAGGCGTCATTGCTGCACTCTATTCGATACCTGCATCGCTCTTCCGTGCCTATGGCGGTTATCTTTCTGATAAATATGGAGCACGCCGTGTCATGTATTGGACACTCACAATGTGTACAATTACATGCTTCATCCTCTCCTATCCTCCAACACAGTACACGGTTGAAACTGCCAAAGGTCCATTTACCTTTACATTTGCGATCAGCCTTGTGGGTTTTGCCATTGTCGTTGCCATACTCGGTTTCTTCATGGCTCTCGGGAAAGCTGCCGTTTATAAGCATATTCCCGTTTATTACCCGAAAAGCGTCGGTGCTGTTGGCGGTCTCGTCGGCATGATGGGCGGACTTGGCGGATTTATCCTGCCGATCCTTTTCGGTGAAGTCCTCGACATCACCGGAATCTATTCAACCTGCTTCATGATCCTATTTGTCATTTCACTTGCGGCACTCATCTGGATGCATGTTTCGATCCTACTGATGAACCACCGCAAATTGGTAGAGCTCGGGCAAAAAACGCCTGAATTTCAGGAGTAATTCGCATGTCCAATCAAATTAATAAAGGTTACGTGTTAACCGAATGGAATCCCGAAGATAGCAGTTTCTGGAATAATTACGGGCACAAAATTGCCAACAAGAATCTTTGGTTGTCTATTCCGGCTCTGCTTTTGGCTTTTGCCGTGTGGCAGGTTTGGTCGGTGGTTGTGGCCGAATTGCCGCGTGCCGGTTTCAAATTCAGCTCGACACAATTGTTCTGGCTTACTGCTTTACCGGGACTTTCAGGCGCAACACTTCGTATTTTCTATTCCTTTATGGTGCCGATATTCGGTGGCCGTCGCTGGACTGCACTGACAACCGCTTCATTGTTGATACCGGCACTTGGAATCGGTTTTGCTGTTCAGGATGTCAATACACCTTATTGGGTGATGGCGCTTCTCGCACTGTTGTGCGGCTTTGGTGGCGGAAATTTTTCTTCTTCCATGTCGAATATTTCGTTTTTTTACCCGAAAGCCGAAAAGGGTAAAGCCAGCGGCCTTAATGCCGGTTTGGGCAATCTCGGTGTTTCGGTCGTGCAATTTGTTGTCCCGCTCGTTATTGCCACCAATGCCTTCGGCTGGTTGGGTGGTCACCCGCTCACTGTGACGCAAGCGGACGGTTCCACTTCCGAGCTCTGGTTACAGAACGGTGCTTTTGTGTTCGTTCCCTTCATTGCTTTATCAGCAATATGCTGCTTTTTCGGAATGAACGACATTGCCGATGCCAAGGCTTCATTTGCCGATCAGGCCATTATTTTCAAACGCAAAGACAACTGGTTGATGTGCGTTCTTTACATGGGAACTTTTGGCTCGTTCATCGGTTTTTCTGCTGCATTCCCACTTTTGATGCGGTTGACTTTTCCGGATGTAAACGTGTTGCACTATGTATTCTTAGGACCACTGATTTCAGCACTTGCACGTGCGGGATTTGGTGGCGTAAGCGACAAAATCGGCGGTGGCCGTGTAACCTTCTGGGCATTTATCCTGATGATGCTTGCTCTGGGTGCTGCACTTTATTTTGTTGCAAATCCCGGTAGTGCCATCGCTTTCCCCGGTTTCTTTGCTGCATTCATGGTTTTGTTCTTTGCAACCGGTGTCGGCAATGCTTCGACCTTCCAGATGATACCGGTTATTATGAGCCGTGTTATCGACAAGTCCATGCCAAACGCCACGGAAGAACAAAAACGCCATCAAAGCGACCGTGAATCGGCTGCAATTACCGGCTTTACCGCCGCGATTGCTGCCTATGCTTTCTTTCTTATTCCCGTAAGTTTTGCACTTTCCAAAGATGCAACGGGTGGCCCGCAAGCCGCACTTTGGGGATTTATGATTTTTTACGTTATTTGCCTCGCCATCACATGGTTCTGTTACATCCGTAACGGTGCAATTCTCCATGTCGAAGGTCGTCGGACACAAAAATAACGCCGCAAGTTAAGGAGACCATTGATGAGTCTACTACTCGACCGCCTGAATTTTCTGGCACGAAAAAAACAACCGTTTTCTCATGGACATGGTGTTACAACTGATGAAAACCGCTCATGGGAAGACGCTTATCGCAAACGCTGGCAATATGACAGAATCGTGCGCTCGACCCACGGTGTCAATTGCACCGGCTCGTGCTCTTGGAAAATCTATGTCAAGGGTGGCATTGTCACTTGGGAAACCCAGCAGACCGATTATCCTCGTACCCGCCCCGATCTTCCCAACCATGAACCACGTGGATGTCCGCGGGGCGCAAGCTATAGCTGGTATATGTATTCGGCAAACCGCGTAAAATATCCTCTGATCCGTTCGCGTCTTATCAAATTGTGGCGCAAGGAACGCGTGGTAAAAACACCGGTCGGTGCATGGGCTGCTATTCAGGAAAATCCCGAAAAGCGGGCCGAATACCAGAAAGTACGCGGGCTTGGCGGCTTTGTTCGCTCTACATGGGACGAAGTCAACGAGATTATCGCTGCGGCCAATTCTTACACAATCAAGAAATATGGCCCCGACCGGATTATCGGCTTTTCGCCGATTCCGGCAATGTCCATGGTCTCCTATGCTTCCGGTTCGCGTTACCTGTCACTTCTCGGCGGTGTATGCATGTCTTTCTATGACTGGTATTGCGATTTGCCGCCTGCTTCACCCATGACATGGGGCGAACAGACAGATGTGCCTGAATCTGCCGATTGGTATAATGCCGGTTTCCTTATGCTTTGGGGCTCCAACGTGCCGCAAACACGCACACCGGACGCGCATTTTTATTCGGAAGCCCGCTATAAAGGCACAAAATCGGTGGTTGTTTCACCCGATTATTCGGAAGCAAGCAAATTCGCCGATCTCTGGCTCCATCCCAAACAAGGAACCGACGCTGCTCTTGCTATGGCGCTCGGCCATGTCATTTTGCGTGAATTCCATCTGGAGCGTCAGGCCGAATATTTCGAGGATTATTGCCAACGCTACACCGATATGCCGATGCTCGTCAGACTGGTTAGCAAAAATGGTCACTTCATTCCTGACCGGTTGCTCCGCGCTTCGGACTTTGCCGACAAGCTCGGTGAAACGAATAATCCCGAATGGAAAACTGTCGCCGTTGATATGAAAAGCGGTGAATATGTTGCACCGCTCGGCTCTTCCGGTTTCCGCTGGGGTGAAAAAGGCAAATGGAACCTTGAATCAAAAGATGGCAAGGGCCGTGATGTCACATTGGAAATGAGTTTCATGCTTGAAGGCGAGCATGACACCGTTGCCGATGTCGATTTCCCCTATTTTGCAAGTCGCGAACACAGTTTCGATGACGGCACCGATCATGAGAGCATTCTCACACGCAAAGTACCTGCCCGCAAATTGAAATTGCCGGAAGGCGAAGTTGTTGTCGCCACTGTTTTTGACCTTTTCGTTGCCAACTACGGCTTGGAGCGCGGTTTCAAAGACAAAAACTGTGCGAGTTCCTATGATGACAATATTCCTTATACTCCTGCATGGGCAGAAAAGATCACGGGCGTTTCGCGCGACAAAATCATAACAGTCGCACGTGAATTTGCCCGCAATGCCGAAAAGACCAAAGGTCGCTCGATGGTTATTCTCGGTGCCGGTATCAATCACTGGTACCATATGGATATGAACTATCGCGGCATTATCAATATGCTCGTTATGTGCGGTTGTATCGGTCAATCCGGCGGCGGCTGGAGCCACTATGTGGGACAGGAAAAATTGCGCCCGCAAACCGGTTGGGCTCCACTTGCTTTCGGTCTTGACTGGTCGCGCCCACCGCGCCAGATGAATGGTACGTCGTTTTTCTATGCCCATACCGACCAATGGCGCTATGAAACTGTAAAAGTGAGCGAATTGTTGTCGCCAACCGCTCCCGAAGGGCCGTGGGATGGTGCATTGATCGACTATAATATCCGTGCCGAACGTATGGGTTGGCTCCCGTCGGCACCGCAATTGAAAGCAAATCCGATCAACCTCGCTAGAGAAGCTGAAGCTGCCGGTAAAGACCCGACGGATTATATCGTCGACGCCTTAAAATCGGGCAGCCTGCAAATGTCGTGCGAAGATCCGGATGATCCTGTCAACTGGCCACGCAATATGTTTGTCTGGCGTTCGAACATTCTCGGTTCATCAGGTAAGGGACACGAATATTTCCTTAAACACTTCCTCGGCACAGCCAATGGCGTGTTGGGCAAGGATTTGGGGGATCAGGGTCGGGTCGAGTCCAAAGAAGCTGTCTGGCATGACGAAGCGCCGGAAGGCAAACTTGATCTTCTCGTCACACTCGATTTCCGTATGTCTACAACCTGTGTCTATTCCGATATCGTGTTGCCGACTGCAACATGGTACGAAAAGAATGACCTTAACACGTCGGACATGCACCCCTTCATCCACCCGCTTTCAAGCGCGGTTGATCCGGCTTGGGAAGCAAGATGCGACTGGGATATTTTCAAAGGCCTTGCCGAGAAATTCTCCGAAGTATCGAAAGAAGTTCTGGGTGTTGAAAAAGATGTCGTTTTAACACCGAGCCAGCACGATACTGCGGGCGAGCTTGGTCAGCCATTCGATGTCAAGGATTGGAAAAAGGGCGAAATCGAACCTGTTCCGGGCAAAACAATGCCGGCCATTGCGGTGGTTGAACGCGACTATCCGAATATCTACAAGCGTTTTACCGCCCTTGGGCCGTTGATGAAAAAGGTCGGCAATGGTGGCAAAGGTATCAACTGGAAAACCGAAGAGGAAGTCGATCTCGTCGGCCGTATCAATGGCGTTGTTGAAGATGAGGGTGCCACAAAAGGCATGCCAAGCATTGCAACCGATATTGATGCAACCGAAGTCATTTTGACGCTTGCACCCGAGACCAATGGTGAAGTTGCTGTCAAGGCATGGGAAGCTTTGGGTGAACATACGGGACGTGACCATACGCATCTCGCATTGCCCAAGGAAGACGAGAAGATCCGTTATCGCGACATTGTTGCCCAGCCGCGTAAAATCATTTCGTCACCCACGTGGTCCGGTCTTGAATCAGAAAAAGTCTGTTACAATGCCGGCTATACCAATGTTCACGAATTGATTCCGTGGCGCACTATCACCGGTCGTCAGCAACTTTATCAGGATCATTTGTGGATGCGTGCCTTTGGCGAAGGGTTCTGCGTTTATCGCCCGCCAATCGACACCAAAACGGTGACAACAGAGATTGAAGCCAAGGCCGGTGACAAGCCGCATCTGATTTTGAACTTCATAACCCCGCACC
>CAMLON010000003.1 GCA_946481695.1 uncultured Bartonella sp.
TCGAAAAAGAAATTTACGGCGAATTTGAAAATACATTCATGATGTATTTGCCGCGCCTTTGCGAACACTGCCTCAATCCTGCCTGCGTGGCGGTTTGCCCTTCAGGTGCGATTTATAAGCGCGAGGATGACGGTATTGTTCTCATTGATCAGGAAAAATGCCGCGGCTGGCGTATGTGTGTTTCCGGCTGTCCGTATAAGAAGATCTATTTCAACTGGTCTTCCGGCAAATCGGAAAAATGCATTTTCTGCTATCCGCGCATTGAAAGCGGTATGCCGACAGTTTGTTCGGAAACTTGTGTCGGTCGTATCCGTTATCTTGGTGTGATGCTTTATGATGCCGACAAGATTTCCGATGCTGCTGCTACAGAAGGCGAACAGGATCTTTATGAGGAACAATTAAAGATTTTCCTTGATCCGAATGACCCTGCTGTTATCGAACAGGCACGTAAAGACGGTGTAAGTGACGAATGGATTGAAGCCGCCCAACATTCGCCTGTCTATCAAATGGCAATGAAATGGAAAGTAGCCTTTCCGCTTCACCCTGAATATCGCACATTGCCGATGGTCTGGTATATTCCGCCGCTTTCGCCGCTGCAATCGGCAGCCGAAGCCGGTAAACTTGCAATGGACGATTTCATTCCAAATGTCCGCTCGTTGCGCATCCCCGTGCGTTACCTTGCCAATTTGCTGACGGCAGGCAAAGAAGCACCGGTTGTTTCGGCACTTGAACGTATGCTTGCCATGCGTGCTTATATGCGTGCGAAATCTGTCGATGGTGAATATCGTCCGGAATATGCGGAAAAAGTCGGCATGACACCTGAAATGATCGAACACATGTATCAGGTCATGGCGATCGCCAATTATGAAGACCGTTTTGTCATTCCGACATCCCACCGTGAAGTGAGTGAAGATGCCTATGACCTGCGCGGGTCTTGCGGCTTTTCATTCGGCAACGGATGTTCGGGCGGCAATTCAAAGGGTGATCTTTTCGGCTCAAAGGGTAAGAAAGTCGTCACAACACCGACAGACTTATTGAAGGAGAGCGCGTAATGAATTCCGATCTCAAAATCATTTCCTTACTTTTAAGCTATCCGGATGAAGAATTGCAGCAATCGGGCAATCTTATCAGAGCAACGCTCGATCAACTTTCCGATCTTGATGCGGCAGAAATTGTCGGCCTGAAAAGTCTGGTCTCGGCAATTTCCGATCGCGACATTTATGAAGTACAGGAAGACTACGTTTTGCTTTTTGACAGAACGCGGTCTTTGTCGCTCCATCTTTTTGAACATGTTTACGGCGAAAACCGCGATCGTGGACAGGCGATGGTCGATCTCAAGGACATGTATGACGAGGCCGGTTTTGAAATCGACGTTCACGAAATGCCGGATTATCTGCCGATGTTTCTTGAATTTCTGTCAACAAGAAGTGACGAGGAAGCCCGCCATCTTCTTGGCGAAACCTTGCATATCATTTCGGCTATCCGGCAGAGATTACAAAAACGCGGTTCTGTTTATGCCGCAGCTTTTGTTGCTCTTGAAAGCCTGTCTGGCGAACGAGCCGACGAGGCACTAACGGCCGAAATCGTCAACCGTAAAGAAGATGACCCGAATGACCTTGAGGCTCTCGACCGCATCTGGGAAGAGGAAGCCATTACTTTCGGTGGCAATCAGGGTGAAAATGATTGCGGGCCTGACCGGTTACAACGTCGCATCCGTGCCCAGCACCGCGATGCTTCTACGCAAATTTAAGGATAGAGAGACAATGTTGCACTTTTTCCATACACTCATATTCGGGGTCTATCCCTATATTGCTTTGACTGTTCTGGCACTTGGCTCGATTATCCGTTACGATCGCGAGCCTTATACATGGCGGGCAAGTTCCAGCCAGTTATTACGTCGTAAACAATTGATGTGGGGGTCTGTTCTTTTCCATGTCGGTGTGTTGTTTATCTTTCTAGGCCATTTTGTCGGGCTTCTCACACCTATTGCCGTTTGGGATGCTTTGGGCGTCAGCCATAGCTTCAAACAGGTTGTTGCCATGACAGCCGGTGGCATTGCCGGAGCCATGGCCATTATCGGAGCAACAATGCTCGCCCACCGGCGTTTGTTCGACCCGCGTGTCAGGGCAACCTCGAGCACAACAGATACATTGATTATCCTTCTGTTGTGGGCACAGCTTTTCCTCGGCCTTGCAACCATACCTTTTTCGATGCAACATCTCGATGGACATGAAATGGTCAAGCTGATGGATTGGGCACAAGGAATATTCACCTTCAACCTTGCAGCTTCAAGCTATATCACCGATGTGGCTTTTGTATTCAAGCTGCACCTTTTCCTCGGTCTCACTATTTTGTTTTTGTTCCCGTTTACCCGTCTTGTTCATATGCTGAGTGCGCCGGTACGTTATATCTGGCGTACGGGATATCAGGTTGTTCGTAAAAAAGAACGTCTGCCCGTTCGCATCCGTGGTGAAGTAACCGATTAAGACTTCGGGTAAAGGAGTAATTGTCTATGGCGACAACGGTAAAAGTCGAGCATTCGGGCTTTAAAAAAATGGTGGTTCCCGCCTCGCCGACAAAGCAGGAAATCGACACGAGAATTCCGCCAAAAGCAAAGCCGTTATTCAAAGAAGTCAGCGTCAATGGCATTGTCATTCCCGAAGTCGATATTCTTCAAGAAGCACAAAATCATCCAGCTCAAACGCCAGGTGAAGCGCTTCTTGAGGCAGCGCGTTCATTAGTAATCCGTGAACTTTTATGGCAGGAAGCAAAAAATAAAAATCTTGTTCCCGATAATGAGGATAGCACACGGGAAGAGAGTGCGGGTGAAGATAATGCCCGGCAAACAAAGCTTGACGCGGCAATCTCTGCCCTTCTTGAAAGTGAAATAAAAACCCCTGAAGCGAGTGAAGAAGATTGCAAAGCATTCTATGATCGCGATCCATCACGCTTTTCAACCGAAACGATCTGGCAGGTCAGACACATTCTTATCGGTGCCAACCCGAAAAACAAAAAAGCCTTCGATCAAGCACGCGAGAAAGCTTATGCCATTTTGGAACAGGTGAAAAAAAATCCACATGAATTTGCCACATTTGCGAAAGATATTTCTTCCTGCCCTTCAGCAGCTCAAGGTGGCAATCTTGGTCAGATTACGCGGGGGTCGACTGTGCCGGAATTTGAAAATGCTTTGAAAAAAACAAAAAAAAACGGATTATTAATGCAACCGGTCGAAAGCCGTTATGGTTATCATATTGTCGAAATAAACCAGATTATTCCCGGGAAGATTCTTCCTCTGGAGCTGGTAAAAGAAAAAATTGCTGCCTGGCTCGAGGCATCAAGCTGGTCAAAAGCTGTTCAACAATATATAGCAATTTTGGCCGGGAAATCCCATATCACGGGTATTGATTTAAAACTGGGTGAGGGACCTCTTGTCCAGTAAGGAGTTTAGAGAGTGCAAAAAACACCAGAATCAAAGTTGGTTGATCCTTTCGGCAGAAAGATCAGCTATCTGCGACTTTCTGTAACTGATCGTTGTGATTTACGCTGTGTGTATTGCATGGCGGAAGAGATGGTGTTTTTACCTAAAAAAGAGCTTCTGACGATAGAGGAACTTTACCGTGTTGCCAGCCGGATGATCGACCTTGGCGTCACCAAAATCCGTCTTACCGGTGGTGAACCACTGGTACGGCGCAACATTATGGTTTTGTTCGAAATGCTGGGGAAGCATCTCGGACATGGTCTTGAAGAATTAACGTTGACAACCAATGGAACATTGCTTGCCCGTTACGCAGACGCACTTGTTCAAAATGGTGTCAAACGTGTCAACGTCTCGCTTGATACACTTGACCCTGTCCGTTATCACCAATTGACCCGTCGCGGTGATATTGCCCATGTGCTTGCCGGTATTGATGCGGCACAAAAAGCCGGATTGAAAGTTAAATTGAACGCTGTTGCCATGCGTGGCGGCTTTCTCGGTGAAGTTGACGATCTCATCCGTTTTGCCCATGGGCGCGGTATGGATCTCACCGTCATTGAAGAAATGCCGATGGGCTATACCGGTCACGACCGTTATGAAACCTTCCTGTCACTCGGTGCTTTGCGGAAAAGTCTTGAACAACGTTGGACATTGGTTCCGGATGCGCATTGTTCAGGCGGCCCCGCCCGTTATGTAACTGTCAAGGAAACGGGTGGTAGACTTGGGTTTATTACCCCGCTTTCTTGTGATTTCTGTGCGTCTTGCAATCGTGTGCGCATCGGTTCGACGGGCAAACTTTACCCTTGCATGGGGCAATCCGGCATGGTCGAATTGCGTGAAGCTATCAGAAGCTCCGAAAGTGATGAAAAGCTGACAGATCTTATCCTGAAAGCAATCGACAGCAAGCCGAAGGGACATGAATTTTCAATCGAAAAAGATGGCATTTGCGGATTAAGCCGTCACATGTCGGAGCTCGGCGGTTGATTGCAGTTCGTTTTCAACGTCAAAAATGGCAGAGTTTTCAAACTCAAGCCTGACAGAGCTATTCGGATAAAACTGAAAACACAATAAAAAGTTAGAAATACAATAAACGGGGTACCGTTTATTTGTAATGGGAATTGTGCTTGCCGCTTCAACTCTATAATTCGGTCGGCTTTTAATGATGGTTGAAAACCATAATGAACGGCGGTTGAAAACACTGGCCGTTTTTTTGAAGTGAATTTTTCGGAACGAGAGACGCAGACTATTAAACCGAATTGTTCGGTCTTTTATTTAGTCATGCGAAAATTTCCAAAACGTCCTCCCACCGGCTTTGAATTGACAAAAAACTTGCGCAATCCATCTTTCCATTAAACAAAATAAGCACTGTATCGGGCAGTGCTTATTTCTCATTTATCAAGACTTCTTTTTCTCAATTACCGGACAGAACGCGCTTATAAAAAGTGCTTTCAACTTATCCGGCGACAGCCTGATTTTCATTTTTAACCGCAATCAAAGCGTCAAAGTTTAACTTCTGAAGGCAAAGTTTTGTCGGCGAAAAACGCGTCGATATTTTCTACTACAAGATCGGACATTCTGTCGCGTGTTTCAACAGTGCCGCTGCCGTGATGCGGATAGAGAACCACATTCTCGAGCTTATAGAATGCCGGATTGATATTCGGCTCGTTAAGATAGACATCAAGACCGGCCGTTTCCAATTCTTTGCTTTGCAAGGCTTTAATCATGGCGTCTTCGTCGATAACCGTGCCGCGAGAGATATTAATAAGAGAACCGCGATTTCCAAGTGCTGCAATCACTTCTTTGGAAATCAGTTTTTCAGTTTCCTTGCCGCCCGTTACTGCAACAACCAGAATATCCGACCACTTGGCAAGTTCGACTAGCGAGGGGAAAAACTGATAATCAATATCCGGTTTTTTGTGGCGGCCATAATAACCGATTGTGAGCCCGCAACTTTCAAACCGTTTGGCTATAGCGTGTCCAATGCGTCCGAGACCGACGACACCGGCGCGTTTTCCGGCCGTTGTTTCTGTGAACGGCATCGGGCCTTTCTTGGCCCACTCGCCGGAGCGCACATAATGATCGCCAAAAACAAGCCTGCGACGGGCGGCGAGCATCAACATCAATGCCACATCGGCGACGTCATCGGTCAATACATCCGGCGTATTGGTTAAACGGATTTTATGATCCTTCAGGTCTTTCAGATTAACCTGATCAAAACCGGCTGTCACACAGGCAACAAGCCCGACTTGTGGCAGTTTTGAAATCAGATTTTCGTCAAAAACAATATTTCCGGTACTGATAACTGCACGACAATCTTTTGCATTTTTTTCAATAAAACCGTCACTATCCTTGACCAAATCCGCGCGTAATAAATGATAACGTTTGTCGAGGTCTTCCATTTGGCGCTCTTCAAGTGGACTTAGTACCAATATATCCTGTTTCACATTATTCTCCCTCTGGTTTTATTAAATTATTCTCCAACAAAAGATAATAATGAATAGAACTTTACTGTCTATCGAAATTTTTAAACTCCACTAAAGTTTTAAATTCTGTTTCCAATGCCGGTCCAGTTTCTTTCCCGTTTTTCTCCGTCGTTATTCCGAAGTGCCTTTAATATCGCTGTCAAAAACATTATTATTTGTTCAGTAGATGTCATTTGGCGATTTTTAATTTTAAAAGGAAACACCCGCAATGAATGAAGACCAATCTGTTATCGATCCTCAAAAGCTTGACCGGCTCGCAGAAGTCGCCGTCAAAGTCGGTCTCAACCTGCAGAAAGGTCAAGATCTCGTTCTCACAAGCCCGCTCGCGGCACTCCCACTGGTGCGCCGGATTGCCCATCACGCTTATAAAGCCGGTGCAGGTGTTGTTACCCCTATTTTCAGCGATGAAGAAATGACGCTTTGTCGTTTCAAAGATGCTCATGAGAAGAGTTTCGATAAGGCCGCAAGCTGGCTTTATGAAGGTATGGCAAGAGCCTATGCAAACGGGGCGGCCCGTCTTGCTATCGCCGGTGATAATCCGTCACTTCTTGCTAACGAAGATCCAGCCAAAGTATCACGCGTAAACAAGGCAACATCACTTGCCTATCAACCGGCATTGGAAAAAATTGCCGGTTTTGACATCAACTGGAATATCGTTTCCTATCCCAATCCGTCATGGGCGGCCGTGGTTTTTCCGGATTTGCCAATCATCGAGGCGACAAAAAAACTTGCAGATGCAATATTTGCTGCTTCCCGTGTTGATAAGCCGGATGCAATCGGCGCATGGAATGATCATAATGCCAATCTGAAAAAACATGCAAAATGGTTGAATGACCAACGCTTTTCTGCCCTTCATTATAGTGGCCCAGGAACAGATCTCACAATCGGTCTTGCTGATGGTCATGAATGGCAAGGCGGTGCCTCAAAAGCAAAAAACGGCGTTAACTGCAATCCCAATATTCCGACCGAAGAAGTTTTCACGACACCTCACGCCCATCGGGTTGAAGGTCATGTAAGCTCGACAAAGCCCCTATCCTATCAAGGCACATTGATTGACAACATCAAAGTGCGTTTTGAAAAAGGGCGTATTGTTGAATCGCACGCTTCGAAGGGCGAAGAAGTATTGCAACAGATACTGGATACCGATGAAGGTGCCCGTCATTTGGGCGAAGTTGCTCTCGTTCCCAATTCATCGCCGATTTCTGCAAGCGGCCTGTTGTTCTATAATACATTATTTGATGAAAATGCCGCCTGCCACATCGCCCTTGGACAATGCTATTCAAAATGTTTCTTGCGCGGCGCCGCACTTTCGAAAGAACAAATCGAAAAACAGGGCGGCAATAAAAGCCTTATCCATATCGACTGGATGATCGGGTCGGGAGAAATCGATATTGACGGCATCACCGCTGACGGGGAAAAAGTTCCGGTCTTCAGAAAAGGCGAATGGGCGTAATTACGCCCATTTTTCCGCCAAAGCCCGATTTGAAAAATAAAAATTCTGTTTTTTACTAAAAATTATAAGCCCGTCTTTAAAACGGGCTAAAAACAACAAAAAGGCCGGGGAATAACCCGACCTTCCGTTATGCAATGACTGCCAGTACATCCGTGGTCAATCACCGCTGTATTGAACCTAATTTAGGTGTGTTATCGTACTTTTTCAAGTAGATAACATTTAATTGTTTTCGATAGATAACAGTACAAGGTTAACAATCCGTTAATTTTTACCCTATACAATTCTATTTTCATGGAATTAGATATTAACATGTTTTTTATAATAAAGTATGGTTAGAGAACGTTTCGTATCACTTTATTTGATGACAATTTTAAAATTTTTTTGCAACTTATTGTTCGGTAAAAAATACCATTCCACTATCTACAAAACTCAATTTTCCAAGAGAAAAACTTTTCCCCGACCTTAAAATCCGCTCCCGTAACGATTATTTCTAGTAAATCAATGTTATATGTCTGAACCGGAGCGGTTGAAATAAACTTCCGCTTATAATCAAAGCAATCGTATATGCCTGAGCTTCCTGAAGTTGAAACTGTAAAACGTGGTCTCGAACCAAGCTTCACCCATGCGAAGATAATAAGCGTCAAGCAGAACAGGCCGGATTTGCGTTTTCCATTTCCGGAAAATTTTCAGTCCCGTCTTACCGGTCATGAAATTATTGGCCTCGGACGGCGGGCAAAATATCTGCTTATCCATCTTGATAATGATGAAACCATTATAAGCCATTTGGGCATGTCCGGTTCGTGGCGAATTGAAAACACGACACTTGGTTCCTATTATCATGAAACAAACAAGCTTGCGGCACATGACCATTTTGAAATGGATATCAGAACGCCGAACGGTGAGTTTTTACATGCCGTCTATAATGACCCGCGCCGTTTCGGCTTTATGCTTTTGACAAAAACCACAGAGCTGGAACACCATAAATTATTGGCTCATCTGGGGCCGGAACCAACCGGAAACGGTCTTTCAGGTGCCTATCTCAACGAGGTTTTGCATAACAAGAAAGCTCCTCTTAAAGCCGCACTTCTCAATCAGTCCATTATTGCCGGTCTTGGAAATATTTATGTTTGCGAGGCTTTATGGCGAAGTCATCTTTCTCCAAAACGAAAATCATCGACACTAGGGGCAAAATCTGCGGCAGCGCAAAAAAAATCGGAAATTCTTGCACAGAATATCCGCGATGTTATCAACGAAGCAATCGAAGCGGGTGGCTCTTCCCTACGTGATTACGTTCATGCAGATGGTTCGCTCGGCTATTTCCAACACCGGTTTTCTGTTTATGACCGTGAAGGGGAACCATGCCCCCAATGCGGAAAGGCGATAA
Source organism: uncultured Bartonella sp. (assembly GCA_946481695.1). Next base: position 8,796 of record CAMLON010000003.1, read on the forward strand.
AACGAATTGTCCAATCCGGTCGTTCGAGTTTTTATTGCACGCATTGTCAAAGGTAATATCGGGGAAGAGACGTGAGAAATTTACAGTAATGCAAAAACCGGAAACTCTGTACCGGATATGATGTAACAACTGCTAACAAGTCAAAAATGATGCGAACGGCTTGCAAAACAGCTTAAGAGGCTTAAAGTTGTTTTTCAATTTACTAACTGCAGGTGCACTCCATGCTTGACAAAGTTTTATCCCGTCTTGATGCAAATCTCGATAATAGTCTGCAACATGTCTTTGAACTGTTGCGCATCCCCTCCATTTCGACCGACCCGAAATATAAGGATGATTGTCGCAAAGCTGCCGATTGGCTGGTCGATGATTTGAAAACGATCGGTTTTGAAGCCTCGCGCCGCGATACCACCGGCAATCCCATGGTTGTTGCCCATCATCCGGGACCGACAAAAGAAGCACCCCATGTTTTGTTTTATGGCCATTATGATGTGCAGCCGGTTGACCCCCTCAACCTTTGGGAAGATGATCCTTTCGATCCAAAAATAAAACAGTTAAACGGTGAAAAAGTCATTGCCGCGCGCGGTGCCGGTGACGATAAGGGACAGCTTATGACCTTTGTCGAAGCATGCCGCGCTTATAAAAAGGAAACCGGCAATCTTCCGGTTGCCGTTACTATCCTGTTCGAGGGGGAAGAGGAATCCGGCTCTCCTTCGCTACAACCATTTTTGCATGCCCACAAAGACGAATTGAAGGCCGATTACGCACTTGTCTGCGACACAACGATGTGGGACGCTAATACGCCTTCTATTTCTATAGCGCTGAGAGGCATGGTCGGTGAGGAAATCATCATCAAAGGTGCCGATCGCGATCTGCATTCCGGCCACTTTGGCGGTGCTGCGGCAAATCCCATTCAAATTCTCGCAAAAATTATTGCCGGCCTGCACGATGAAAATGGCCATGTAACCCTTAAAGGATTCTATGACGGGGTCCAAGAAACACCGGAAGCTGTTTTGAAATCGTGGAACGCACTTAATCGTGGTCCTAAAGAATTTCTCGGGCCCGTAGGCTTGTCGATTCCGGCAGGTGAAAAGGGACGCACCGTACTTGAAATGACATGGGCAAGACCGACCGCCGAGGTCAATGGCATTAGCGGCGGTTACGAGGGAGAAGGCTTCAAAACCGTTATTGCCGCCAAAGCCAGTGCAAAAATTTCCTTCAGACTTGTTCACAAACAAGATCCGGAAAAAATCAGAAAATCATTCCGTGATTATGTTCGCTCACAAATTCCGGCCGACTGCTCGGTTGAATTTAAAGATCATGGTGCCTCTCCGGCAATCAACCTTGCCTATGATTCGGCTCTTGTCCAGCTTGCCAAGAAAGCTTTAACAGAAGAATGGAACAAACCGGCTATTCTTGCAGCCATGGGCGGCTCTATTCCGATTGTCGGTGATTTCCAATCTTTCCTCGGTATGGAATCATTGCTTGTCGGTTTCGGGCTCGACGACGATCGCATCCATTCTCCAAATGAAAAATACAATCTCAAATCATTCCATAAAGGCCAACGCTCCTGGGCAAGAATTCTAGCTGCTTTGGGAAACAAATAGGACAATAAGAATGGCTAAAATACGCGTTCACAAAGGTGATTTGCCTGACTTGAAAAATTATAATGTCAAGGAAGTTGCCATTGACACTGAAACTCTGGGGCTTCAGCCCCATCGCGACCGGCTCTGCGTCGTCCAGATTTCACCCGGAGATGGCACTGCCGATGTTATCCAGATTGCCAAGGGGCAAAAGACGGCACCAAATCTTGTAAAGATTCTGAAAGATCCCGACATCACCAAAATCTTCCATTTCGGCCGTTTCGACCTCGCCGTATTGGCTCTGACATTCGGTGTCATGGCAAGACCGGTTTTCTGCACAAAAATTGCCTCGAAGCTCACCCGCACATATACCGACCGGCATGGTTTGAAGGATCTTGTCGCCGAACTTCTTGAAATCAATATTTCCAAACAACAGCAGTCGTCCGACTGGGGTGCTGATGAACTGTCTCCCGCACAAGTCGAATATGCAGCAACCGATGTTCTTTATCTTCACCGGTTGAAAGCGATTCTTGCAGCCAGGCTCATCAGAGATGGCCGCGAGAGTGTGGCGAAATCGTGTTTCGAATTCCTGCCGTCAAGGTCGGAACTTGATCTTATTGGCTTTCCCGAAGTCGATATTTTCGCCCATAGTTGATTCGCAAAACACATTTTTAAATGACAAAACGCCGGTTTTCCGGCGTTTTTTTATACTTTGTTTACCATATTGAAGAGCTTCTTGCCTAAATCGCTCAAAAAAAGGCTCATTCCACTTGCTGTGGCATTTTTGCTACAGACTTTATAGTCGCACAAACTATAGTGGCCTCAATCGCAATACATTTCGCGTGGAGTTAACAAATGAAAATAAAATATCTCGTTGCTGCTTCGGCTTTGGCTTTGACCGCTGCTTCCAGCGCACAAGCTGCTGACGTTGTCATGAATCAGGAACCGGCTCCGGTTGTTGCCGCTCCTGCTTTCTCCTGGACCGGCTTCTATGCTGGTGGTCAAATCGGTGGTTCATGGTCTGATACAGACCAGAAGATCAAAGGCCGCAGCGATGCAAAAGACTTTGCCGGCTTCGGTAAATCCTTTTCACCGGATCCATCAGGTTTCATCGGCGGTCTTTATGCCGGTTACAACTATGATCTTGGCAACAACATCGTTCTCGGTGCCGACACAGACTGGATCTGGGGTGACATGGACGAAAGCGATAGCAAGTCCTACCTCAAAGGCACAGAAGACGAATTCAAAGTTAGCGGCAAGATCAAAGAGAAATGGGCTGGATCAACCCGTGCTCGCATCGGTTACTCGATGGATCGCTGGATGCCTTATTTTGCTGGTGGTGTTGCTTATGCCAAGATCGATTCCGATGCCAAGTTCTCGGATGCTGATGGCGTTTACAGCAAGGCCAGTGGCAATAAGACTTTGACCGGTTACACATTGGGTGCCGGCGTTGATTATGCCATGACCGACCACATCATCCTTCGTGCTGAATATCGTTACACCGATTTTGGCGACAAGGACTTTGGCAACAAAGACTTCAAATATAACGTAGATTACAAGACCAACGACGTACGCGTTGGTGTTGCTTACAAGTTCTAATTCTTTTCAAAGAATTGAAAAAGAAGCCCTACAGGAAACTGCGGGGCTTTTTTTATTATCTTGTTCAACCTTTTTATCTCTTGTTTTGACTATTAATAGAACCGGAAGACCTGCATTCAATGGAAAGTTCGTCACAAAACCGGATAAAATGCAGGGCTATTCCATAAAAATGGAACATGGGAAACGACTCTGGTCTCTTCTCTTTGACACAAAAATCGATTTGGCATATAAGTCGCCGTCTTGAAAAATTAACGGAAAATTTGCGAATCGACGTCGTAAAGCCCGGTTTTGATTCTGGTCAAAAAGCGTTTTCGACACTTTTTTAAAGAAACGACCTGCATTTTTTCTATATTTTTCAACCCTCCTCGCATTTTATTGAGGTTTTTGTTTCAGTTTTTGCGAGGTGTGTCTTTCGTGCTACAGCAATTCTTATCCGGATAAACTATATAAGTTCAGACGGCATTTTATTGCATTGGAGAATAAAAATGAAAATTAGATATCTTATTGCTGCTTCCGCAGCTGCTCTCACAGCAGCTTCTGCAGCTCAAGCTGCTGACGTTGTAGCAAATCAGGAGCCAGCTCCTGTTGTTGCAGCTCCTGCTTTCTCTTGGACCGGCTTCTATGCTGGTGCCCAGATCGGCGGTTCCTGGTCTGATACAGACCTTAAGGGCAAATACCACGGTGCAAATGGCGACTGGAGCCGTAGACAAGGCTTCTCTCCTGATCCGTCAGGCTTCATCGGTGGCATTTATGCCGGTTATAACTATGACCTCGGCAACAACATTGTTATCGGTGCTGATACCGACTGGGTATGGGGCGACATGGACGAGAGCGACAAGCGTTCTTACAACGATAACGCTTTCAGCCTCAACGGTAAGCTGAAGGAACAGTGGGCCGGTTCAACACGTGCTCGCGTTGGTTATGCAGTTGACCGCTGGATGCCTTACATCGCCGGTGGTGTTGCTTACGCCAAGGTTGATTCACACTTCCGCATGAAAGATGCTAGCGGCAATACAATTCCCGGTTATTCAGCTAGCGATAGCGATACACTCGTCGGTTGGACAATCGGCGCTGGTTTCGACTATGCTATGACAGACCACATCATCCTTCGTGCTGAATATCGTTACACCGACTTCGGTGACGAAGACTACAGCAAGAACAACATCAAGTACAATGTTGACTACAAGACCAACGATTTCCGCGTTGGTGTTGCTTACAAGTTCTAATTTAAACGAACTTTGTTTTGGAAAGGCTCCGTATTTTACGGGGCCTTTTCTTTTTGTCGATTTTTCAGTTTTCTTTCTGTTTCATCTCATGATAAAGCCATGCATCATGAGTGCACATTTTTCTGAACTGTTGACGTTACGAATTATTAGCCCGATCTTCACTCTTGCCTGATAAATGCAAAGGTTCGAAAGATCGGGAGAGATAATCATTTCGATTAAATGACGTTCGACAGGAATTTTTAAACATGTCAAATAAAGACCAAGCCATGGATTATTCAAAAACCCTTTACCTGCCCAAAACCGACTTTCCGATGCGTGCCGGATTACCAAAAAAAGAGCCGGAAATTGTCAAACGTTGGGAAGAGATGGATCTCTACAGCGCACTGCGCAAACAGGCTGTCGACCGGCCGTTATACGTTTTGCATGATGGCCCTCCTTACGCCAACGGAGATATCCATATCGGGCATGCTTTGAATAAAATTTTAAAGGATACAATCGTCCGTTCTTTCCAGATGCGGGGCTATAATGCCAATTATGTACCCGGCTGGGATTGCCATGGGCTGCCTATCGAATGGAAGATCGAAGAAAAATATCGTGCAAAAGGCAAGAATAAAGACGATATTCCGATTAACGAATTCCGTCAGGAATGTCGGGAATTTGCCAAACATTGGGTTAAAACCCAATCGGATGAATTCAAACGTCTCGGCATTATCGGAGATTTCAAGAATCCCTACACAACGATGGCTTTCCATTCGGAGGCACGGATTGCCGGCGAATTGATGAAATTTGCCATGTCCGACCAGCTTTATCGGGGCTCCAAGCCCGTTATGTGGTCGGTTGTCGAAAGAACCGCTTTGGCCGAAGCGGAGGTCGAATATCACGATGTTGAATCCGACACAATCTGGGTCAAATTTCCGGTTCTGAAAGCCAAGGCCGATGATTTGTCGGGAGCCTTTGTCGTCATCTGGACAACGACTCCTTGGACAATTCCCGGCAACCGTGCTGTTGCTTATTCTTCCCGCATTCCTTACGGGCTTTATCAGGTTGTGGACGCTGAAAATGATTATGGCCCGAAGCCCGGTGAAAAACTTATATTTGCTGATACACTGGCCGAAGAAAGTGCCAAAAAAGCAAAACTGACTTTCAGAAAACTTCGCTCTTTGAACCCTTCAGAGCTTGAGACGATGCTGCTTTCCCATCCGCTCAAAGGTTTTGCCAATGATTATGCCTTTAAAATTCCCCTGCTTGATGGCGACCATGTCACGGCGGATTCCGGTACCGGTTTTGTCCATACAGCTCCCAGCCATGGGCGCGAAGACTTTGAAGTATGGGTTGCCAATAAAGGGAAAATCGAAAGTCTCGGCATCGATTCATCAATTCCGTTTCCGGTTGATGATGCGGGATATTATACAAAAGATGCTCCCGGTTTTGGCCCCAATCGCGAAGGCGGCGCTTCGCGTGTTATTGATGACAACGGTAAATATGGCGATGCCAATAAAACCGTTATCGCCCTCTTGATTGAAAAAGACATGCTCTTTGCCCGCGGGCGTATCAAGCACTCTTATCCGCATAGCTGGCGTTCCAAGAAGCCTGTTATCTTCCGGAACACACCACAATGGTTTGTCTATATGGACAAAAAACTTGCTGACGGCACTACATTGCGCGAACGTGCCCTCAAAGCGGTCCAAGATACACGTTTTGTGCCACCGGCAGGACAAAACCGTATCGGCGCCATGATGGAAGATCGTCCCGATTGGGTATTATCCCGTCAACGTGCATGGGGCGTTCCCATTGCAATTTTCGTCAAAGAAAACGGAGAAATTCTCAAAGACGAGGCTGTCAACAAGCGCATTGTCGATGCTTTTGAAAAAGAAGGTGCCGATGCCTGGTTCAAGGAAGGCGCGAGAGAACGTTTTCTGGGTGAACATGCAAAAGAAGATTGGCAACCGGTTCATGACATTCTTGATGTCTGGTTCGATTCGGGCTGCACACATGTCTTTACCCTTGAGGATCGGCCTGATTTGAAATGGCCGGCCGATCTTTATCTTGAAGGATCCGACCAACATCGTGGATGGTTTCATTCATCCATGTTGGAAAGCTGCGGTACCCGCGGAAGAGCACCTTATAATGCTATATTGACGCACGGTTTCACACTCGACGAGCAAGGCAAAAAAATGTCGAAATCGTTGGGAAATACTGTGGCTCCGCAAGACGTTATCAATACTTCCGGCGCCGATATTTTGCGCCTTTGGGTCATGACAACCGATTATTGGGAAGATCAGCGTCTGGGAAGAAATATCATCCAGACCAATGTCGATTCCTATCGGAAACTCCGCAATGTCATCCGCTGGATGCTTGGTACTCTCGCCTATGATGAAGGTGAAAACATTGCCTATCAAGATATGCCTGATCTTGAAAAGTTCATGTTGCATCGCCTTTATGAACTGGACGGGCTTGTCAACGAGGCTTATGACGGGTTCGATTTCAAACGCATCACCCGTGCGTTGCTTGATTTTTCAATCGTCGACCTTTCTGCTTTCTATTTTGATATTCGCAAAGACTCACTTTATTGCGATGCGCCCTCTTCGATAAAGCGCAAATCCGCGATCCATGTTGTGCGTGAGATATTCGAACGCATGGTCACATGGCTTGCCCCGATGCTTCCATTCACAATGGAAGAAGCCTGGCTGGAACGGCATCCGGAAAGCAAATCGGTCCACTTCGAGCAGTTCCGTAAAACGCCGGATAGCTGGTGTGATAACGAATTGAACGAGCGCTGGCGCAAAATTCGTCAGGTCCGTAAAGTCGTGACAGGTGCTCTTGAACTTGAAAGAGCTGAAAAACATATTGGTTCTTCGCTGGAAGCAGCCCCCGTCGTCTATATTTCCGACCTTGATTTGTTGAAAGCTGTCGAAGGTATGGATATGGCAGAAATATCGATCACAAGCGATATTGTCATTACCAATGCTGAAGCACCGAAAGATGCTTTCCGGCTTGATGATGTCAAAGGCGTTGCTGTGGAATTTCATAAAGCAGACGGTAAGAAATGTGCCCGTTCATGGCGCTATACCCAGGATGTCGGGAGTGATCCCGAATATCCGGATGTATCGGCGCGTGACGCAGCAGCGTTGCATGAGCTTCATGCACTCGGAAAGATCTGATAAATAAAGAGCACTGGCAGAGCTATTGCTTTGCCAGTGTCCAGAAACTCATACGACTTCATCATTCTTCCTTATTGCCGGGGGGATTGCCGTCAAGGCTCATCTCATGCTAAGGGTTTGATCTATAAGTGCCAATTTGTGGCGCAAAAAGGTATCGTTATCTGCCTGAGGGCGGAGTAGTAAAAGCAATTTTTGGCGGCGGAGCCGGGAACGGATTAGCAGTGAAGAAACGCGAAGTAGCAATTATTGTAACGGGTATGGTCACGGCCGGTCTTATGCTGACAGGATGTGGCGTTTCCAGTCCGACCTATGGTACTGATAAATCAACCGGAAAACAGCTGGTTGATGATTTTTCCAATATTGCATCCATCAGATCGAATAATAACAGGAATCAGATTGACACCAAGCCGCGTCCGGAACTTGTTCGTCCTGCCCCCGGTACAAAGGGCGTTCTTCCGCAACCACAGACAAATGTTGCCCAGACCGGTACACCTGATTGGCCAGAATCACCCGAGCAGAAACGCCAAAGATTGCGTGATGAAGCAACGGCCAACCAGAATAACCCGAATTATGTTTCACCCATTGTGCCCGATAGTGGCAAAGAAACAAAATCAACCGGTTCGAGTGACTGGCTCAACGGTATACACCGCAACGAGCAGGTTAATAATGACAAAGAACAGCGTGCGGAATTTTTGCGCCGTAAGAGAGAAACACAAGGTGGTTCGTCCACAACACGCAAATATCTGAGTGAACCTCCGTTAAGCTATCGCCAGCCGGCAGCATCAGCGCCAATCGGCGATCAAGGTGAAGATGAAGCCAAAAAAGAACGCGAGAGAAAGAAAGCGTTGAAAGAATCATCCGGCAAGAAGAGCTGGTGGCCTTTCTAATATTGAAAGCAACGTCTTATTGTTAGAATGTTTATCCCCTCTTCGACGCATTCCCGTCTTTCTTGATGGCGAGAGAGGTTGCTTTTTGTTTGGTTAAAAGGAGTGAAGAACATTTGTTCGGCTCTATGAGCTGACGACAACTTCGTTCAAGTTTTTGTTTGATAACGTTTTACTCTTTCATCACGTGTTGGAGTGACAGCGAAACAACATCCAAATTCGTGACGCCATTTCCAGCCGGTTTCTTAATGAAACTTTCCGCCATATCAAATGGATATACCGATTGGCGCAATATAATAGGCCATTCATCTGACTAAATGCCAAAATCTCGCCACCTTAAAACCAGCCTTAGTCAAGAGTTCGTCGCCTTTATCTTCATTCAAGGAACGAACAATAAATATAGCGCGCTTTGTTCGATCTAGTTGTTTGTTTTAAATGCCAGTTCAGTCAATACTCAATCAATAAGATATTCCGTCAAAATCCAAACCGTTAGTCGAGTAAACAGACTACTCGGGAATGGCTTATACTCCATAGAATGGAAGTTTCGCCCCCCTCTTGAAGTTCCGAAGTTTTAAAATTTCTTTGTTTAACAGGGATCATAACCGGCAAATTTTTTTGCCAAATATTTTTGAATGTTGTCCAAATGCTATTTCCGAGCAATTTCCCTTTACTGAATACGGTTTCTGCTTTTTTCAAATAACCTCGAGCGGCTGTTCGTGTGATGGTGGCAGGAATATTTCATCAAGTGCCTGAAGAACATTACTGTCGAGCTCAAGATCAAGAGCTTTGACGTTTTCGCGCAAATGTTTGAGTGACGAGGCTTTTGGAATAGCAATCATTAGCGGATTGCGGATAACCCATGCCAGAGCAAGCACCGATGGTGCAACACCAAGCTTTTCTGCAATCTTGATAAGATCATGGTTTTTCATGATGCGCCCCTGCTCGATCGGTGCATAGGCCATCACCGGAATATGCCGTTTTTCACACCATGGAATGAGGTCGAATTCGGGCCCGCGACGAGACAGATTATAAAGTATCTGATCCGTTGCGATATGACCTTTTGGCGAAATGCCTTCAAGTTTTTGCATGAGTGCGGTATCGAAATTGCTGACACCCCACGCACCGATTTTGCCTTGTGTGACAAGTTTTTCCAAAGCTTCAACTGTTTCGGTTAAAGGAATGCTACTTTGCCAATGAAGAAGATAAAGGTCGATTTTTTCGATTTTCAGATTTTTAAGGCTGCGTTCGCACGCTTCAATCGTGCCTTGCCGTGACGCGTGGCTTGGCAAAACTTTCGACACAACAAAGGCATCGTTACGCCGCCCAACGAGGGCTTCACCAACCACTCTTTCGGATCCACCGTTTCCATACATTTCGGCCGTATCAATGAGTTTCAATCCGAGATCAAGGCCGGCACGCAAAGAATTGGCTTCGTCTTCAACGGAGGATATCCCCTCCCCCATACCCCAAGTACCTTGTCCTAAAACAGGTACAATCGAACCATTCGGGAATTTTACTGTTTTCATCATTCTTCCCTCTTTCCTGCAAAAAAAGTTTTGAGCAACCGGGATGCCCGTCTTTCACCCAGGCCGGAATAAACCTCTGGCCGATGATGACATGTGGGTTGGTTAAAAAAGTGGACACCGTGTTCAACTGCGCCACCTTTTTCGTCGCCTGTGGCAAAATAAAGTCGCCTGATACGTGCAAAAGATATGGCAGCCGCGCACATTGTACAGGGTTCCAAAGTCACATAAAGGTCGCAATCGACCAATCGTTCACTTTGAAGCATCTCGCATGCCATACGAATAACCCGCATTTCTGCGTGACCTGTCGGGTCGAATTTTTTATGCGTAAGATTGCAAGCCTTGGCGATCACTTTACCGTCCTTGACAATCACGGCGCCAACCGGCACTTCGTCATTCGCATTTGCCGAAATTGCCTCTTCAAGCGCTATTTCCATTGGCGTTTTTGTCATTTTTACCTTTCAATCATTTTGAAGAGCCAGCATTTTGAAAAACCGGAACAATTGGATTTTATCCGCAGTTTATGTCATTTATGGCAGTTTATCAGAAAACACCTGACGAAAGAGATTCCATATCGGAAAAAAATAAGCTAGAGCGGTTAAAAATTAACAATGCGCCCCCGGTGCTTCTAAAGGATAATGTGAGATGACATATGATCGCGGCAATAAGAAACCGCAAAATAACAGGGGGGATACCAGAAATAATTTCGACCCGCGTGGGAAGAAAGACGCCAAATCGCCGAGGGTAAAAACCAGTGAAGAAAGCGACGGCAGTGAACGCATTGCCAAAAGATTGGCGCGCGCCGGAATAGCATCGCGACGGGACGCAGAAACCATGATTGCCGCCGGACGTATCGCGGTTAATGGCAAGGTTCTTGATACTCCCGCATTCAATGTCAAACGTACAGATGCAATTACTGTTGATGGCAAACCTTTGCCCCCTATTGAGCGCACCCGCGTCTGGCTTTACCACAAACCGGCCGGACTGGTGACAACCAACCGCGATCCGGAAGGTCGGCCTACTGTTTTTGATAGCCTGCCGGAAGGAATGCCACGCGTACTTTCCGTTGGCAGACTCGATATCAATACGGAAGGTTTGCTGCTTCTTACCAATGATGGAGGCCTTGCCCGCGTTCTTGAATTACCGTCAACCGGCTGGGTGCGTAAATATCGTGTTCGAGCTCATGGCAAAGTAACGCAAGCCGATCTTGATGCTTTAAAAGATGGTATTGCCATAGGCGGTATTTTTTACGGTGCTGTGGAAGCAACTCTTGAACGCGAACAAGGAACAAATGTCTGGCTTACTCTCGCTTTAAGAGAAGGCAAGAACCGTGAAGTCAAAAATATTCTTGGAGCATTGGGGCTTACTGTCACACGTCTTATTCGCATCTCGTTCGGTCCCTTCCAACTTGCCGATCTTGAAGAAGGCGCTGTGCGCGAGCTCAAAGGCCGGACGCTGCGCGACCAGTTGGGTGAGCGCCTTATTGAAGATGCCAATGCCGATTTCGATTTGCCGATTTTGAAGCCGTTTTCCAATGCCCCTGTCGTCGGAGAACAAAAACCGCGTGAAAAACCGACGGTTTCGGATGACGGCTGGATCTCTTCAACACCGGAAGCACCCCGCTTTAACAGGCGTTGGAAAAAGGCCGATTTTGCCGAACGTGGCCGCGACCAGCTTTCAACGAGACCGGACAGTTTCAATAAACGAGGTAGTAAATTTTCTAGAAATGCTGCCCCCCTTAAAAAAGCTTTCGAAAAGAAGCCGGAAACTGAGCCCCAACGATTGCGTAGTGCCAATGTCTGGATGGCTCCCGGTGCCCGCCCTCAAACCGCTCATAAGAAATTCTGGCGCATGAGAGACGAAGAGGAAAGAAGCGACAACGGCTTTGATGAAAGATCAGCCGGCCGTCATCCTCATCGCGCTTCACAGGGCGAAAGCGAAACACATTTCAATCGTCGTGAAAAACATTTTGACAAATCGGGCCGCAAGCCCGATTTCAACCAAAAGTTCCGGAAAGACCGCACGTTAGACGACTATGATGCGTCAAGGGGCGGTAGAAAAAACAGGGATTATAAGAAAAACGAAAATTATAACCGCTCTGTAAACGATAGACCCGGTCATTGGCGTGATCGTGGGCCCGATCGCAATTTTGAGGATGAAAACAAACAATTTTCCCATAAGCCACGTTTAGCCACCGGAAGGCCGCCAAGAAAATATAATACAGAGCGAAAATTTTCCGAGAAAAAGGATTTTGACCGCCTTGATCAAAAGTTTGATCGCCCTCAAAAAAAATATCGCGGTTCTTCGGAAAGTCACGAAGGTGGATTTGACTTTCCACGCCGTCATTACGGGAAGAAAAATCCGGATGAGCAGAACCGGAAAAGATCATCCCGTTTTACCGGCAATCGTTCCGAAAAACCGTTTTCTTCAAGAGATGACCGCGGCGGGAAAAAAGCTTTTGCGGGTAAGCCCGAAAAAGCAAGCAAATTCCTAGATCGTAAAGGCGATGTAAAAGGAAATGGACGTAGCGGAGGCCATCGCTCTTTCCGGCCGGACGGAGGCTCGAGTGCGGGTCGTCGGCGGTAAATTTTCCGGACGTCATCTTGTAACGCCCGCAGGACAGGAAATCCGTCCGACAACCGATCGCACGCGTGAGAGTCTGTTCAATATTCTGGGATCACGGCAAGACAATTTCTGGAATGGAAAACGCGTGCTTGATCTTTTTTCAGGAACCGGCGCGCTCGGCATCGAAGCACTTTCGCGTGGTGCCGAAACCTGCACTTTTGTCGAACAGTCGGTTGAAGGACGTGGATTAATCCATAAAAATATCGAAACCTTCGGATTACAGGGGGTTACCCGCCTGTTGCGCCGTGATGCAACACGTTTGGGGCAGATAGGAACAATGCAACCATTCGACGTTGTTTTTGCCGACCCACCTTATGGCAATGGCTTGGGGGAACAAGCGTTTTCGGCTGCTGTTGAAGGCAATTGGGTAAAAAACAATGCGCTTTTTGTGCTTGAAGAGACCAAAGAGGCTACAATTCGTTTACCAGAAAATTTTAAGCTTGACGACGAGCGCCATTATGGTGGCACAATTATTTATATCTATATGTTACAATTGTGATCAAACAGTCGAGAAAGGTTTTGCCTGTGCCTGAATTGATGAGAAAAACGTTTTTGAAAGCAACGTTTGGCGTTCTTTTGTCTACGAGCGCGCTTTTTCCTCTTTATGCAGAGGAGACGAGCGAGAAAACCCCGACAGAGTCACAAATGACAACTTCAACTACTTCTGATCTTCCTGAAATTACCAAATCCGGTCCAACACAGAGTTTTACCCTGAAAAATGGCTTGCAAGTTGTTGTGATTGAAAATCATCGGGCACCGGTTGTGACACAAATGATCTGGTATCATGTCGGTTCTGCCGACGAACCGAAAGGGCACACCGGCATTGCCCATTTCCTTGAACATTTGATGTTTAAAGGCACTTCCACCCATAAAGATGGTGAATTTTCGAAATTCATTGCCAAAATCGGCGGTGAGGAAAATGCTTTCACATCATATGACTATACCGGTTACTATCAGAGCGTTGCCTCGGAATATCTCGAAACAATTATGAAATTCGAAGCAGACCGGATGGAAAATCTGGTTTTGACAGATGAAGTGATCGCGCCAGAAAGAAATGTTATCATTGAAGAACGGCGCATGCGCACCGACAACAGTCCCGATGCAATGCTTGCTGAAGACACAAGGGCAACATTGTTCATGAACAGTCCTTACCATAATCCTGTTATCGGCTGGAAACAGGAAATGGAAAAACTGACGCGTGATGATGCGATTTCCTTCTACAATAAATATTACACTCCGAATAATGCGACGCTTATTATTTCGGGCGACGTTACTGCGGAAAAAGTGCGCGAAATGGCTTCCGACATTTATGGCAAACTGCCGGTGCGTTCTGAAATAGGTCCACGTATCCGCCCGCAAGAGCCGGAAAAGAAAACACTTCGCACCGTGACAATGCATGATCCACGTGTGAGCGAACCAAGTTTCCAGAAAATGTGGGTCGTCCCTTCCTATCACAATGCGAAAGCCAAAAAAGAAGCTGAAGCACTTGATTTGCTTGGCGAAATTTTAGGCGGTGCACCACGCGGACGGTTATACCAGACACTGGTTGTCAAAAACGGGTCGGCAGCATCTGTCGGTGCCAATTATAGTGGCAATTCCGTTGATGACGGTATATTTTATCTTTATGGAATGCCTCGCGGAGAGGCAAGTCTCGAGGATGTGCAACACCAGATTGCCAGTGAAATTGAAGATATTCGCAAGAATGGCGTGACAAAAGCCGAACTTGATCAGGCTCGGAACCGTTTTATCAAAAATATGATATTTTCACTCGATAGTCCGGCCGGTCTTGCACAAATTTACGGTAGTTCCCTTTCGGTCGGTATGAATATTGATGATGTTACCCATTGGCCGGATCGATTGAAGGAAGTTACAACAGACGATATCAAAGATGTAGCCAACCGCTATCTTGATACGGATAAAAGTGTGACCAGTTATTTGTTGCCCCCTGTTCACGAAGCATCACCGCTTGGTGCCAACCAGCAAAAGAAAAGCAAATGAGGGTCGCCATGAACAACAAACCGCTTATTTTTAATCGTGCTTCAATCCTTGTTTTTTCGTTGATTTTGAGTTTCGGGTTGGGGGTTTCGCTTGCCAATGCATTGAATATTGAAAATGTAACGTCGAAAAAAGGCATTACTGGGTGGCTTGTGGAAGACAACACAGTTCCGGTTGTTTCCATACAATTTTCCATTGGTGGCGGAACAACACAGGATCCCGAAGGAAAAGAAGGTTTGGCAAACCTGATGACCGGCCTTTTTGACGAAGGTGCCGGTGATTTGGACTCGCAAGCGTTCCAAAGCCGCCTTGACGAGCTTGGTGCAGAAATGGCATTTTCGGTCACACGCGACAGAATGCGCGGAAACATGAAAATGCTTGCCGAAAAACGAGACGAAGCTCTCAACCTGCTTGCCCTTGCCGTCCAGAAACCCCGTTTTGATGACGAGGCTATTGACCGTATCCGCGAACAATTGGTTGCCGAACTCAAAGCTTCCGAAAAAGATCCGAAAACCATCGCCCAAAACCGTCTTTTGACGTTGATTTATGGCAAACATCCTTATGCAAGACGCGGAGAAGGTACGCCGGAGACACTCGCCACAATAAACCGTGATGATCTTGTCAAAGCCCATCATGCCATGTTTGCCCGTAACAATATCCATATCGGTATTGTCGGACCGGTCAGTGCAAACGAAGCAGCAACAATTATCGACAAGATATTCGGTGCCCTGCCGGAGAAAGCAGAACTAAAGAAAATAGAAGAAGCAAAACTCAATCTCGGCGGCATGGCTAATGTTAACTATGATTTGCCGCAAACATCACTGATGCTCGTTTACCCCGGTGTCAAACGCAATGATCCCGATTTCTTTGCGGCCTATCTCATGAACTACGTTCTGGGTGGGCCGGGGCTTACATCACGTCTGTTTTCGGAAGTCCGTGAAAAACGCGGCCTTGCTTACACGGTCGGTTCATCCCTGATGCTTTACGACCATTCTGCAACATTGGCTGTATCAACAGGTACACGTTCAAGCGAAGCACAAAAATCTCTTTCTACCATTCGTAGCGAAGTGAAAAAAATGGCTGATGAAGGTGTAAGCGAACAGGAACTTGATGAGGCAAAAAGTTATGTCATTGGTTCCTATGCTGTGCAGAATATGGGTTCCTCTTCCGATATTGCAGCAACACTGGTGAGCTTGCAGGACGAGAACCTGCCGATCGACTACATAGAAAAGCGCCGTGCACTGATTGAAGCGATTACCCGTGATCAGGTCAAGGCAGTTGCTGAAAAGCTGCTTCGTCCGGAACCTGCTTTGCTGATTATCGGCCCATCCAAAGGTTAAAATAAATTAGTTGATGTCGGTTTTTTAAAAAAGCCGACATCAATTCTGTTTACAAAAGGGCTGACCTATCCTTCGTCCTGCTTTTTGAAAAAAGTATGAAAAGTACCTGAAAAAGGTGTTCCGAATTTCTGCCTTTAAAATCGTGATGTCACACATTTCGAAGTAAAAGCGCCAAGTCATCGTTATGGTTGCTATTATTCGGATTTAGATCGTTAAACCGGCTTTACCAGCGCAACAAAATCTTTTCCAAAATTGTGGTAATTTCAGATCGAACATTCACTTTTTCAAAATCAATCGACTCTATTACTCGAGATACTTCTATAAGTATTTCGAGTTTCTAATTTTCGTCAATCAAGATCCTTGTTGCCCGTTCACATAATATCGACATTCAACGAAAAGAATTGAGTTTTATAGCGTAAGTTTTTATAAAATCTTGAACAAAATGATCGAGAGGAATCTGTAATGGTCCATGATAGCCAAATTGATAAAGCTTCTGCATTGGTAGAAGCTGCACGCAAAGCCGGTGCCGATAGCTCGGATGCTGTTATCGTCCGCTCGCGCTCGGTCAGCGTGTCGGTGCGTCTTGGCAAAGTGGAAGCAACCGAGGCCTCGGAAAATGATGATTTCTCGTTACGGGTATTTGTCGGCAAAAAAGTAGCAAGTATTTCGGCAAACCTTTCGGCCGACCCGATAAGCCTTGCCGAACGGGCGGTTGCCATGGCCAAAGTTTCACCTGAAAATCCTTTTGAAGGTTTGGCTGATTGCACCCGCCTTGTTAAGGCCCCTAAAGACCTTGATCTGTTCGATCCATTTGTTCCGGATAGTAAATATCTCACCGAAAAGGCTCTGGAAACTGAAAATTCCGCTTTATCTGTCAAAGGTGTCACCAACTCTGATGGCGCTTCTGCCGGTTATGGAAGTGGCGGATTGGTTCTTGTAACCAGTGACGGTTTTTGCGGCAGCTATCAATCAAGCCGCTTTTCCTTCTCGTGCAGTGCGCTTGCCGGAGAAGGAACGGCAATGGAACGCGACTACGATTATACAACAGCTCTTCACCACGAAGATCTCGACGAGACAACGACAATCGGGAAAAACGCCGGTGAGCGCGCCGTTAGACGATTAAATGCGCAAAAGCCGAAAACCGGAACTGTCAATGTTATTTTCGAGCCACGGATGGCACGCACGATTGCAAGCCATATTGCTTCAATGGTGAATGGAGCAGCTGTTGCCCGCAAAACCAGCCTGTTGCAAAACAGAATGGGCGAACAAATTATGAAACCGACAATAATGGTCACCGATCAACCGTTAAAAAAACGCGGGAATTCCTCCCGCCCGTTTGATGGTGAAGGTGTGGAAGGTGTGGCTCTCAACGTGATTGAAAATGGCGTTCTCAAGCACTGGTTTTTATCTTCATCGGTTGCCCGCGAACTTCATCTTGAAACCAATGGTCACGGCGTGCGCTCGGCTTCTTCTGTACAACCGGCAAGCACTAATTTTGCAATTGAACCTGGGGAAAAATCGCCAGATGAGATGATGAAAGCAATCAAAAACGGCTTTTATGTCACCGAGCTCTTCGGCCATGGCGTCGATCTTGTGACAGGTCAGTATAGCCGTGGCGCTTCAGGTTTCTGGATCGAGAATGGAGAGCTTGCTTATCCGGTGAGTGAAGTAACGCTGGGCTCCAATCTACTTGATATGTTGGCCCATCTTACACCGGCAAGTGATATTGACCGTCGTTATGGGACGGCTGCCCCTAGTTTGTTGATTGAAGGAATGACCCTTGCAGGCAAATAGCACAACCAATTCGGACGATCTGGAGCTTATCGTCACTGCTGCTCATCAAGCGGGAAAGACGGCTCTAAGCTATTTCGGGCACAACCCGAAAGTCTGGATTAAACCGGGAAATTCACCGGTAAGCGAAGGCGATTTTGCAGCCGATAAAGTTCTGAAAGAGCTTCTATTGACCGCGCGGCCTGATTATGGATGGATTTCGGAAGAAACCAGGGATGAACGCCCGCATAACGATTATAAACGATATTTTGTGGTTGATCCGATTGATGGAACGCGTGGTTTTCTTTCCGGTTCAAAACATTGGTGTGTATCGGTTGCCGTTGTCGAAGATGGAATTTCGCAAGTTGGTGTTCTCGATTGTCCTGCAACCCAATCCGTTTACAAGGCTGAACGTGGTAAAGGTGCCAGTCTTAATGGCAATAAACTTCCACTTCTTGAAGCTCATGAAGGCAAACTTGTGGTTTCTGCAACCGGAAAATTTGAAGCGAAATTGCCGGAAGTCTTCAAGTCCAATGTCACATTCGCACATTATCTTCCTTCGCTTGCCTATCGCATCGCACTTGCTGCCGAAGGAAAAATAGACATCGTCTTGATAAAGCCCGAGAGCCATGATTGGGATATCGCCGCAGCTGATCTGATCTTACAGGAATGTGGCGGTTTGATAAGGGATATCGACAATAAGACACCACTTTATGGAAAAGCACCATTTGAACACGATTTTTTGATTGCTGGCTTAAACCGCGAGCTTGATAACGTGATAGATATTGTCCGTAAAATACGATTTCGTTAATCTGCTAACGAATTAAAATGGGTAGAGTAATCATAGGAGGTATATATGAGCGCGACAGGTGAACCGAAACAACTATTGCATCTGGTTTTCGGAGGAGAATTGAAGAACCTTGATAGCAACGAATTCCGTGATCTTGATAACCTTGATATCGTCGGAATTTTTCCGGATTACAAGTCGGCTGAAGCCGCATGGCGTGCAAAGGCCCAATCAAGTGTCGATAATGCACTGCAGCGCTATTTCATTGTCCACCTGCACCGTCTGCTCGACCCTGAACATACCGAAAGCAAATAATAGATATTTGCTTATTCTGAAACGAACCGGTACAGTTTTAACACTTTTTGAAGCATTTTTGCATTCTTTGCTCGGCATTTGATTGCCATGCCTTGATCTTGTAACGAGATTATGACAATGACAGTCCGTGTCACGGATTGGCTTTTCAAATGCCTTCGCGGGCTCATGTTATTTTCAATAACGGGATTGCGGCCCGCTTCGTTAAAAGTGATTGGTTCGACACTTGAATGACTGAAAAGAAAAAACAAAAAAAATCGGACTTTTTAAATCGCCTGTGGCGTAAAATCCGTTATCCATTGATGAACGCCCGCATAACAAAAGCGATCGTTGTATCGCTCATGGCAAATTATCTGCGTCTGGTTTATTGGACCAATCCACGACTTGAAGGTTCGGATGACCCGCAAAACGCCCATGATGCCTATAACCCGTTTATTATTACATTCTGGCATGGGCGTCATATTATGGGGCCGTTCTTGCGCCCCAAGAAAGAACATATCATTGCCATGTTTTCGCGCTCTGCTGATGCCGAGATCAATGCACGGGTCGGTGAAAAGCTAGGTCTTGAAACAGTGCGCGGCTCGGGCGGACGGACAAAACACCAAAATACCGATAAAGGCGGTGCACGGGCATTGCTTACTCTCAAACGGGCATTACAAGAAGGCAAAACAGCCGCAATGATTGCCGATATTGCGCATGGAAAAGCGCGCGAAGCCGGCAAAGGTATTATATTACTCGCAAAAATATCCGGACGCCCTATTGTTCCCTATATCTATTCATTTTCCCATGTAAAAATTTTGGAAAAAACTTGGGACAAAACCGTAATTCCGCTGCCATTCGGACATTCTATCTTTCTCATGGGAGATGCGTTTTATGTACCGGAAGATGCCGATGACGACCTTATGGAACAAAAACGTATCGAACTTTCCGACATTATGAACCGTCTGACAGACGAGGCGGAAAAACGCCTCAAAGAAAGAAAATAGGGGGAGCACTATGAAGGAATTCAAGGCTCGCACGGCACTCTATCTCTATCGCATGGCAGGCGGCTTAATCAGTCCACTTCTTCCCTTCTATCTCTCCATGAGGGCAGCGCGCGGCAAGGAAGACCCGCACCGCAAACGCGAACGCATGGGGCGCACAAACGAGAAGCGGCCGGAAGGGCCACTTATCTGGCTTCATGCAGCAAGTGTAGGAGAAACACTGGCGCTTGTTCCGCTCATTGACCGTATTTTACAACTTCATATCAATGTCCTTTTAACAACCGGCACCGTTACATCTGCAAGCCTCGTCGAAAACCGTTTCGGCAGCCGCGTTATTCACCAATTTGCGCCGCTTGACGTTAAACCGGCGATAAGAAGGTTTCTTGATCATTGGAAACCTGATCTGGCACTTGTTTGCGAATCAGAAATCTGGCCATTACGAATCAACGGGCTTGCGCGCCGTCACATTCCGCAAGTCATGGTGAACGCACACATGTCCGGCCGTTCATTCCATTCATGGCAAAAGCGGCCGGCTCTCGCTTCGCACATTTTCAGGCAGATTGATGCAGCCATCGGACAAAGCGAAAGCGATGCCGAACAATATCATGCACTCGGTGTCAAAACGGTCGCAGTTTCAGGGAATCTGAAAGCCGACATTGCACCGTCTGCCGATAAAAATCTGTTAATGCAATATCGTGCAAGCCTGCATAACCGGCTGGTTTGGGCGGCGATTTCCACCCATGAGGGGGAAGAGAATATCGCTGCCGAAGTTCATCTTGCATTAAAAACACGGCTGCCTAATCTTTTGACGATCATTGTGCCCCGTCATCCCGAACGGGCTGACGCAATTATGGAAGAACTTGAAAAGAAATCCCTTCACGTTATTCGACACAGTGAAAAACGGATGCCCGATGAGAATACCGATATTATACTCGTTGATACTATCGGAGAAATGGGGGTATTTTTACAACTTGCAAAAGTTTCGTTTATCGGCAAGTCGCTAACAGAAACCGGTGGACACAATCCGCTCGAACCGGCGCTTCTCGGATCGGCTATTCTGACAGGTCCACATGTGGAAAATTTCAAAGATACATTCGATGTATTTTTTGCAAATAATGCAGCAAGAATCGTTGAAGATGCCACGCAATTGGCCGTCCAGCTCAACACACTTTTGACTCACGAGCCGACACGTTATGAAATGGTCGAAGCGGCTTACGATACAGCCACAAATATGAGTGGAGCGCTCGAACGCACGTTAAAAGTGCTACGGCCGTTCATTGATCCATTGATCATGCAGGCCAAGCTTCATCATCAGGATACCAATCATGGTTGGTGAGGCACCTGACTTCTGGTGGAATGAACAAAAACTCATGCGTTGGCTTTTATTGCCGGTTTCGTGGATTTACGGTTATTTTGCCCGCCGTAGAATGGAACGCGAAAATATTCCAGTGATTGATCTTCCGGTTTTGTGTGTCGGCAATTTTACGCTTGGTGGAACGGGAAAAACTCCGGTCGTTATCAGTCTTGCGGATGCGGCCAAAAAACTTGGTCTTCATCCGGGAATTGTTTCGCGTGGCTATGGTGGCGAAATACGTAGTGCCCATCTGGTTGACTCCGAATTTGACAAGGCCCGGGAAGTCGGTGATGAACCATTGCTTCTTGCCCGACATGCACCGGTTGCTGCAGCAACCGACAGATTGGAAGCGGCAAAACTTTTACAACAACAAGGATGTAATCTCATCCTGATGGATGATGGTTTTCAAAGTCGCCGTTTATTCGTCGATTACGCCCTGATGGTGGTAGATGGCCTGCGCGGTTTAGGAAACAATGCTGTGTTTCCGGCAGGTCCACTTCGTGCACCGCTTGTAACCCAACTTGCTTATACCGATGGTGTGCTGATGATTGGCAATGGTGACAAAGGTAACGAAGTTATCCATATGGCCGCCCGTGCAGCAAAACCTTTAAACTTTGCCCATCTTGTGCCTTCTGCCACCGATGCTGTTTCCGGCAAAAAGTTTCTGGCATTTGCAGGCATAGGAAATCCGCAAAAATTTTTCCGTTCGATTGGCGAATTGGGTGGAAAAGTTGAACAAACGCGGATTTTTGCCGACCATCATTTCTATACAGATTTCGATCTTGATGACATTATTGATTCGGCAAAGGCAAAGCACCTTTTTATTGCAACCACCGCAAAAGATTTTGCCCGTTTAAAAACCGATGGGCAGGACAAGAAGCTTGAAAATCTTGTTGTGTTTGATGTCGAAGTTCAATTTGATGATCCGGATTTTTGTGGGCAGCGGATAAATGAAGCACTTGAGGCGTTCAGAAACCGCTCCAACAAAGAATAAAAATCAAAAAGCGCATTATATGGGCGCTTTTTTTAAACTGAATTCATAAACTGTAAATAACGCTTATTTTTTAAGCGTTGTACCTAAAAGCTTTCGTAAACGGGGATCGCATTCAAGTTCGCGGCGATAGGAAATTTCGCAACTTGCATAAGCTTCCTGACGAGGTGCACTCCAATATCTTAACTCGTCCAGCGGAATTTTCTCGCCTGTAATTGCACATAAAACATAAGTTCCGTGTGTTAAAACCTCATAATCGCCACTCAGGTAATGGAGTTGCGCCTCGCGTTCACCACCGGGAAACATCATTATTCTAAACCTTTCAGATTGCTTATAGGCGATGATTATAAAGCGTTAGCGAAAACTATAAAAGCCTTAAATCCTTCGCTCACGAAACTATTGATAGTCGTTCAAACATATTGTACCTTTGAAAAAGTTCACTTTCTATCTTCTCCATCCATTACCCGATCTAAGAGCTTTTTGTTTTCGTTCGAATTTTTCTCGTTCAAGCTTTTCGCACCTATCCGGCACAAACTTTCAAAACCGGAGATTGGACGGTTTTTGTTACGAGAGGAAAACCATATCAATGAACGAAATGACTTCACGGTAAACCGAAAAGCAAACCTGTTTTTCAAGAAAAGCACCGGAAATCGATCAGCCGAAGCATTTCCGGTTTAATTTAACCGCATAATTCCGGTTGCATAATTTCGGGCGCATAATAAAGCGTGTTCGGGCGCATAAAATTGGCAGACAAAGGCGCACACCGGCTTTTTCATTCAAAACTATCTGTTCTTAAGTAACGGTTACGAACAGACGTCCGCAGCCTTTCAACTAAAACAATCAACGGCGGCCGAACAATCTTTCAATATCGGTAAGCTTCAACTCGACATAGGTCGGGCGTCCGTGATTACAGGTTCCGGAACCGGGAGTGGCTTCCATCTGGCGTAAAAGTGCATTCATTTCTTCCGCACGCAACAGGCGGCCAGAGCGTACAGAACCGTGGCAGGCCATGGTTGCCGCAACGTAATCAAGCATAGCTTTAAGCCCGTTTGTTGTATCATAATCGGCAGCTTCATCGGCCAAATCGGCAATAAGGCCTTTGACATCTACTTCGCCAAGCATTGCTGGCGTTTCGCGAACCGCGACGGCACCGGGGCCGAAGGGTTCAATTTTCAAACCGAACTTTTGCAATGTTTCTGCATGCGTCAATAGGCGGGTTGCATCTTCTTCCGGCAATTCCACAATTTCGGGAATAAGCAACATCTGGGACGGCAAAGGCTTGGAATAGAGTGCCTTTTTCAAAGCCTCGTAAACCAGCCGCTCATGTGCTGCATGTTGATCGACGATAATGAGGCTGTCTTCAGTTTGGGCAATGATATAGTTTTTATGGATTTGTGCGCGTGCTGCACCAAGGGGAAAACGCTGTTCCTCGACAGTTGGAATTTCCATTGCCGGACGGCTATCTGTTGTCGGTTGATCAAGATCGCCTAGCACATTTCCATAGTCTTCATTGAAGCCTGATGAAGGCGCATTATAAAGCGGTTGGTTGACCATTTGCGCTGCTGGCGGCACAGGCGCTCTTGAATATGAATTATAGGAAAAAGCTCCGTTATTATAATAGGTCGGGTGCGGCGGAACAGATGATGAAGGTGGAACACCATCAGGACGGAAACTTTTTAGCATTGCGTCAGCCCCCGTCGTTGCAGGGTGAATGCCAGCATGACTTAAAGCCTCACGGATACCGCCGACAATAAGCCCGCGCACTAAACCCTGATCGCGAAAACGCACATCCGCCTTTGCCGGATGTACATTCACGTCGACATCGGATGCAGGAAGATTGATGAAAAGCACACAAACCGAATAACGGTCACGTGCCATTGCATCGGCATAAGCCCCGCGAATGGCACCTAATATCAATTTATCACGCACCGGTCGCCCGTTCACATAAGCAAACTGGTGTAAACTATTGCCCCGATTGAAAGATGGTATGCCTGCAAAGCCTTTAAGCTCCACTCCTTCCCGCATTGCATCAAGAGTAATACTGTTAGGAGCAAAATCTTTTCCCAGAATTTGGGTTATCCGCTGTAATTGTGCTTCTTCGCCTGTACCGGTTGCAGGAAAATCAAGCATCGAGCGATCTGTACCGGAAAGCGAAAAACGGACATTTGGAAATGCAATGGCAATCCGTTTGACAATATCGGTTATCGCATTGGCTTCGGCACGATCTGTCTTCATGAATTTGAGACGCGCCGGTGTAACGTAAAAAAGATCGCGCACCTCAACAATTGTTCCCGCATTACCGGCTGCGGGACGTGGCCCATCAACATGTCCGGCATTGACAACGATTTCAGCCGCATGTTCCGAAGAAGCTGTGCGTGACACCATTTTCAACTTTGAAACCGAACCGATTGACGGCAAAGCTTCACCACGAAATCCAAGTGAATGGATGTCGTGAACATTATCGTCAAGTTTGGATGTGCAATGGCGTGATATTGCGAGTTCAAGTTCGTCCTCCGCAATACCGCATCCGTTATCGGACACGCGGATCAGGCTTTTTCCGCCGCCGGCCGTCACAATTTCTATCCGTGTCGCGCCGGCATCAATAGCATTTTCGACGAGTTCTTTAACCACACTTGCCGGACGTTCGATCACTTCGCCCGCTGCAATCTGGTTAATTACGGTTTCACTGAGATGATGTATTGTCATGAAGCCGTTATAACCAATTTATGAACCGGCGTATAGCAAAAGCACATTTGTGCTCTGGCATTATCCCTCTTGAATGAATTATCCTGATTGAGGCCATATTAAAAAAAGCGCAAGCTCTTTAAAAAAGCTCGCGCCGTAAATATTTTGAACATTCCGGATAATCTATTTATCAGAGTGTCGCGTTCAGTGCCTGTTCGACGTCTTCCAACAAATCGTCAACATCTTCGAGACCAACCGAAAAACGCAACAATCCGTCACTAATGCCAAGTTCGGCACGTGCTTCGGGGCCGATGCTCTGGTGGGTTGTGGTTGCGGGATGGGTCATGATGGAACGTGTGTCGCCAAGATTATTGGAAATAAGCGGAATTGTCAGATGGTTGCAGAAGGAAAAAGCCGCCTTTTTGCCACCCTTCAATTCAAAGGCAATCATTGTCGAACCGCCAGTCATCTGCTTTTTTATAATATCTCTTTGCGGGTGGTCGTCACGTCCGGGATAAACACATTTTGCAACCGCCTTATGCCGGCTGATAAAATCGGCAAGTTTTGCTGCCGAGCGTGTCATTTCCTCAACACGGAGAGGAAGCGTTTCGAGACTTTTCAACATGAGCCATGCGACATAGGGGCTCATTCCGGGTCCGGTATGACGGAAGAAGTCCTGAAAATTTTCTGTCATCCATTCTTCACTCGATAAAACCATTCCTCCAAGACAACGCCCATGCCCGTCAATATGTTTGGTGGTAGAATAGACAACAACATCAGCACCAAGTTCGAGCGGCTTCTGATAAAGTGGTGTTGCGAATACATTATCGACAATCACGGTTGCACCAACTTTATGGGCAAGTTCCGAAACTGCTTTAATGTCGACTATTTCCAAAGTCGGATTGGCCGGTGTTTCAAAAAATATTCCGCGTGTATTGGGTCGGATCGCCTTTTCCCAATTTTCGATTTTACGCCCGTCAATGATTGAAACTTCAACACCATAACGGGGCAAAACTTTTTCAATGATATAACGGCAGGAACCAAACATGGAACGGGCCGCAACAAAATGGTCACCCGCTTTCACAAAACATAAAATAGCTGTCGAGACAGCGGCCATTCCCGAAGCAAGTGCGCGTGCACTTTCAGCCCCTTCCAACGCACACATACGTTTTTCAAACATATCGTTGGTCGGATTGGCATAACGTGAATAGACAAAGCCCGGATCCTCTCCGTCGAAACGCCTTTCGGCTGCTTCGGCACTCGGATAGGTAAAGCCCTGTGTTAAATAAATTGCTTCACAGACTTCTCCATAAGGAGAGCGTTGAGTCCCCGCATGAACCATTTCTGTAGCGGTACGGTATTTACGATGCGGATTAAGTGTCATAAGTCACCTGCTTTCGTCAAAAAACCTTTGCCGTCATGGTAAAGATTGAAAAAGAAGATGCCAAAAGTCCGCTTGGTCTTACGGCCTTTTAGCATTTTATCAGGGTTTTATGGAATTGGAACTGATGACTTTACGCTGCCATCGGAATGCGTTTAAATTCCATAAACCCAAGCGTGGCTGCAAGCCGGCCGGCCCAAATCACCACGGGATAAACCTTCCTTATGCTCTTCAAAAGCTTGCGTCAATCCGTGAACGCGTTAAAGAGATAATAGTAAATAGTAAAAGGTAGTCATCATGGCACGCTCAAGCGGCATTCTGGCAGATAGCGATATTCAAAGTTTATTTGAAAATAATATTTTGAAATCGGATCGGCCGTTGGACAAAGATCAGATACAGCCGGCCAGTCTCGATTTGCGGTTGGGCAAAAAAGCCTATCGTGTCCGTGCTTCTTTTCTCCCCGGACCTGAAAAACAAGTTATTGATAAACTTGAACAATTCAAGCTACACGAATTCGAGCTCGAAAATGGTGCGGTGCTTGAAACGGGTTGCGTCTACATTGTACCTCTTATCGAAACGCTCGCACTTTCCGATGAGCTTTGTGCATCTGCCAATCCGAAAAGTTCAACCGGACGACTGGATATTTTCACCCGTATCATAACCGATTATGCACAAGAATTTGATAAAGTCGCGGTTGGTTATCACGGAAAACTATATCTCGAAATAAGTCCGCGTACATTTCCTGTTATTGTTCGCACCGGTTCAAGACTGTCGCAAATCCGCTTTCGTAAAGGTAAAAGCGGCTTGAATGAAAGCGAGCTTCTTGCCCTTCACAAAAAAGAAATGCTGGTTTCCGATGAGCATCCCAATATTACTGCAAGCGGCGTCGGGCTTTCGATTGATCTTACAGGTAATTCCAAGGGACTTGTCGGCTATCGCGGCAAACATCATACCGGCGTTATCGACGTGGATAAGCGGGGCGTGGCCGATGTGCTCGATTTTTGGGAACCGATTTATGATCGGGGTTCGCATTCGCTCATCCTTGATCCGGATGAGTTCTATATTCTCGTCTCGCGTGAAGCGGTTCACGTCCCGCCGCTCTTTGCTGCAGAAATGACACCATTTGACCCATTGATTGGAGAGTTTCGCGTTCACTATGCCGGATTTTTCGACCCCGGTTTCGGCAATAATGAAGCCGGTGGCAAAGGCTCGCGCGCCGTTCTTGAAGTGCGCAGCCATGAAGTTCCTTTCATCCTCGAACATGGACAAATTGTCGGACATCTCGTTTATGAACATATGTTGAGGCATCCGAAATCTCTCTACGGGCGTGATCTCGGCTCGAATTATCAGGCACAGGGCTTGAAACTGTCAAAACATTTTAAACCACTTTGATGAGAGGGTGCTTGACAAAAAGCATTAAAGATTGCATCCGTGTGTCACGCATTTTGCGGGTATGATGTAATGGTAGCCTGTCAGCTTCCCAAGCTGAACGCGCGGGTTCGATTCCCGCTACCCGCTCCAGCTCTTTGACTGTTTTCCGGGGTTTTCGTTTAACCAGTTATATTTTCCAATTTATAAACTGTCTAAATAAATATAATCTGTTGATTGGTTTAAAAAACAGAAAATTTTGTATTATTTTTTCAACTATAATACTTCCACATTAAATTTATAAGGATACGTTAGCTAAAAAAATTTTTTTAATTTTCTAATAATAAAATCATCATCAGATAAAAATTATTATGTGAATTGTGATTATAATTTTATATTGTAAAAACCACCATTCATCACACTCATATGAACGGGTGCTGAATTGACGCTGTTTTGACTTTATGCAAAAGCCTTTCAAAAACAACAATCTGAAAAACCCCGAATTTGTTTCCAATCAATAGGAAGTTCAAATGATAAAGTTCAAAAACGGCCCGTCAAGAATAACCGTTTGTCTGGTTATTCTGTTAAGCTTGCTAGTATTGGCGGCGGGATTCTATTTCACTCTTCTTGGCGGCTATCTCATTTATCTTGGCAGCCGGACATGGTATTATCTGGCGCTCGGCATCCTGTTGCTTCTGTCGGGTTTGTTCATGATCCGGCTCAATCGTCTGAGTGTATGGATCTTCGCATTTATCTATGTGATGAGCGCATTTTGGTCTTATCATGAAGCGGGGTTCGATTACTGGCAACAATTTTCCAACCTTTTTGCTTTGTCTGTCGCCTTTTTTCTAGTCTTGCTTGCCTATAGACCAATGGCAAAAAAACAAGGGAAAATTGTCGGCTCGGCGTCGCTCGTTTTGGCCGGTTTGGTGTTTATCGGCATGGCGGCAACAATTGCCAGTTCGTTTATACCGAAAAATGTCATCCACGCGACAGAAAAAGCCAAAGCTGCATTACCGGTGCAACCGGCTAATGAACAAAAAGACTGGAAAAACTGGGGCAATGACGATTATGGTAGCCGCTTTGCAGCCCTAGACCAGATAACGCCTGCCAATATCAAAAAACTTGATGTTGCCTGGATTGCCCATACCGGTGACATTCCCCAAAGCAACGGTTCGGGGGCAGAAGACCAGAATACCCCGCTACAGATCGGCACCAATCTTTATGTTTGTACCGCCTATGGCAAGGTGCTTTCATTCGACGTCGATAGCGGCAAACAGAACTGGATGTACGACCCTCATGGAACAGGGCCAAACTGGCAACGCTGCCGCGGCTTGGGTTATCATGAGGCACAATCAATCAAAGCTGTGAAAGCTGATGCGGCTTGTCAGGCACGTCTGTTTTTGCCAACGGGAGACGCAAGGCTTATTGCACTTGATGCGGCAACAGGAAAGCCATGCGAAGAATTCGGGGATAAGGGCACTGTCGACCTTAAAACCGGTATGGGTGAGGTCAAACCCGGTTATTACCAGCAAACATCGACACCACTTGTTGCCGGCGATGTTGTCATTGTCGGCGGGCGCGTGGCCGACAATTTCTCGACTGATGAACCGCCGGGGGTTGTCAGAGCCTATGACGTGAAAGATGGTCATCTTGTCTGGGCTTGGGATCCCGGCAATCCTGATATTCACGGACTTCCGCCGGAAGGACAAACGTATACACGCGGAACACCAAATGTCTGGGCCGCAATGTCATATGACGAAAAACTCGGACTTGTCTATTTGCCGACAGGGAATTCAACCCCCGATTTCTGGGCAGGCTATCGCACAGCCGAAGACGATAAATACTCGTCTTCCGTTGTGGCTGTCGATGTGAAGACCGGCGAAGTGCGTTGGCATTACCAATTTGTGCATCATGACATTTGGGATTTTGATACGCCCGCACAACCTGTTCTGCTTGACGCACCCGATAATGATGGAAATATCGTACCGGCACTCGTTCAGGTCACAAAACAGGGAGAGGTCTTCCTGCTCAACCGTGAAACCGGAGAACCGATTGCGGATGTTGAAGAAAAACCGGTACCGCAGGGTAACGTTGCTGGTGAACGTTATTCGCCAACACAGCGCTTCTCTGTCGGGATGCCGTCATTCGGCAATGCAACTTTAACAGAAGCCGATATGTGGGGTACGACACCATTCGACAAGCTTCTATGCCGGATCGAATTTGCCAAAATGCGTCATCAGGGTGTCTTCACCCCGCCGGGGCTTGATTATTCATTACAAATGCCGGGTTCACTCGGTGGTATGAATTGGGGATCTGTCTCGATTGATCCGACATTGAACTATGTTTTCGTCAATGATATGCGCCTTGGCCTTGCCAATTATCTCGTCGAGCGCAAAGATATTCCTGAAAGCGCGTCCGGCATTGAAATGGGCATTGTCCCCATGGCCGGAACACCTTTCGGTGCTATGCGCATGCGCTTCCTTTCGCCGCTTGGCGTCCCCTGTCAGAAACCGCCTTTTGGCACAATGTCGGCAATTGATCTCAAAACCCGTAAAATCGTCTGGCAAGTTCCGGTTGGCACTGTCAGGGATACAGGCCCGCTCAATATCGCACTCGGAGTGCCTGTTCCGATCGGAATGCCAACACTGGGTCCCTCTTTAGCGACACAATCCGGCCTTGTGTTCTTTGCCGGAACGCAGGATTTTTATTTGCGTGCTTTTGATAGCCGCACAGGCAAAGAAATCTGGAAATCGCGTTTGCCTGTCGGCAGCCAAGGTGGTCCGATGACTTATATTTCACCAAAAACCGGCAAACAATATATTGTCATTACTGCGGGTGGCGCACGCCAAAATCCGAAACGGGGTGATTATGTCATTGCCTATGCTTTGAACGACTAGGCTTTAATAGAAGCAAAAACTTCTGTTTCCCGAACGTTTGAAATATCGGCAACGTTGGAATGAGCTAAAATCGGACCTGCCACTTTCATGTGGCGGGTCGTTTTTAATGTTTATCCAATAATTTTTTTGAAATTAAAAATAAAACTATTAAAAAACAACACTTAATTTTATTAAAAATAACATCTTTCTTATATATATTATGTTTCAATTTTTATTTATTTTATTTTAAAAATTCATTTGGAAGAAACATCAAGATGAATGTTTCTGGCTTATTTTCTCTTGGAAAAACAATATTCTTCAAATTCATCGCCAAGTTGAAAACACTTTGAATAGATTCTAACGGACTTAAAACGTAGCAGCAGTTAGAAATCAAATCGGTAAAAATTGTCGGAAAACGAAAAATCCTAATAAAAAGCCCGCAGAATATTGCGGGCTTTTTGCATAAAGTCGTTTGTAAAAATACCCTTTCAATCAGGCTATTTCACAAAAATTTATCAGAACCTTTTGTTCTTATCCTGTTTTTGTAAAATAGCGCCAATTTCATCGACTTTTTCCTTTGATGGTGTGGGATAGCCGACGGTTGTTGAACCTGTTTGCGTATGGTCAACTGAACGTGCAGCAGGCTTCGGAGCATAATTATAATGCGCATCGGCGACCATAACCTGTTTTGGTGCAGGAGTAGGAGCCGTTTGGAATGGTAGATAAGGTTCTGGAGCTTTTTCAACCGGCTTTGCATGGGATACTGCCGGCTTTGCATCTGCTACAACCGTATTGGCTTGGTGAGTAAAAGCGCTTTTCTGTGATGAAAAAGGTTTGGCTTCAACCGGTACGGGTTGAGCCTGTGCAATCATCACCGGTTCGCTTGCTGGCGCTGTCTTGACCGGAAGTGCAGGTGCCGGTTCGGAAACCGCTTTTGGCGCTACCGGCTGGGCACCCCGACCCGGCGTTGTAAATTGGGGCGCTTTTCCGCTCTTTTCCTGTGCGAAAGCAAAAGCGACATCATAAGGTGCGTCATTGGTCGGGACTTGCAATTCGCCATCACGCCCGCGCTTTTCATAAAAAGCATTGCCACCGGCGACCTGGACATAATGGATATTTTTATAAGGGAATGTCAAACCGGCGGTGTGAAAAAACATGGCGTTCTTGCTTTTTTTCGCCCGCTCGCCACGTAATACCGCGTCAGCAGCTTCACCGGCTCTTGCCATTGCAGCAGGCTCGGTCATCGGTTTGGTCAAAACACCGGGAGCAAATTGATTGGGCTGGCCGACAACGCCGCAAATTGTCTTCGGATAAGCAGTTGAATTCACGCGATTCATGACGACGGTACCAACTGCAATCATACCATCGCGGCTTGAACGGTTTGATTCAAAATACATTGCCCGCATCAGGCAAGTGCGCTCTGTCAGGGGAAAGGAAGCCTGTTTATTATTTTTATGCCCGAAACCGAAATGGGTCGACGCACAGCCTGTAACGATGAACGGTGCAAGCATGATTGCAGCGGTACTTGCCCAACGGAGTTTTTTCATCTTATCAAATACCATTCTTAAGTTTCGTTTTCTTTCTCACCCTATAAAAACAAAGGCAAAAAAAGGCCAAATGAAGGCAGTGCTTTTTACACCTCCATTGCGATCCGGTTTATTGAACCAAAATCCCTGAAAATGACTATCGCTTTAAACCTTTTAAAAATAATTAACCGCGTTTTTGCGCCCCATGGACAACGGCAATGACCAACATTGAAATCACAAATCCAAAACAACCCGACTGTATCCGGAATTAAAACATAACATGTTGTTTTTATTTGTCATTTTATAACTAATTTAACAGCAACATACGCTCACATCATCTGCTCGGAGGTCATTCTTTGCGAGTTTGTCACTGCGGTTCTTCACCAATTGTTAACGCTAAACCGACAAATTGTTCAAAACGTCTGATTTTTTCTCAAAAAGCGGCCACAGAATTCCTCAAACGATAATGTCAGACAGCAATTTTACCGATTGCTTTAGCTAGGTTTTAGAGCTCTCCACGCGGATATATCTTTTCATTTTTTCTTTAGATTTTTCGACTTTTCCTACTTTCCCTTTATTGGCGTTCTACGCATTCTCGCTGTTATTTTTTATTTGCGTTCCCTGTTTTAAGCAGGCATTTACGCTTTTTATTCCCCTATTTGCCATCGGCAAACTACGTTATCCGATGTTTTGTTGAAGCGCGTTTATTGCCTGATCCGGGCGTTTGAAAAAACTTCGATTGCGGGGTGAGAAAAACATATTTTTAAATGAAAGACATGAAAATCTGTGTTTATTTCTGCAAACACGCAGGCATATTTTGACTGTCGAACGCGCGGACAAGTGTCGAAGCGCTCTGCCTGCCAGTTAAGAAAATGAACATCTCACTGACAGAATGCACATGCAAAATAAGGGCTAGCTATTATTGTTACTGAAAAAAGCGCGTTCCTGCTACATCAAACAATAAAGCGTCATAGCACTGAAATTTTATTTGGATAGGTCGCAAGCGTTTTAAGGGTGTCACTAGGTCACGTTTCCCAAACGAAAGGCCCTGTTATGCCAGATATTATTCTGCGGTTTTTCCGTCAGCTCCAACCTTATAGGTGGTGTCATCACGTGGACGGTCAGTGCTCAAATAAGTACCGGTCATAATATAGTGCAATGTCTCGGCAATATTGGTTGCGTGATCACCGATACGCTCGATATTTTTGGCGCAAAATAGCAAATGTGTGCAAGCAGTAATATTGCGCGGATCTTCCATCATGTAAGTGAGGAGCTCGCGAAACAGCGACGTATACATGGCGTCAATCTCTTCATCCCTGTTACGCACAGCATCAATCCGTTCAAGCGAGCGGCTCGCATAAGCGTCCAACACTTCCTTGAGCTGATTGAGCGTCAGTGTCGCGAATGATTGCAGGCCATGATACAAACTTGCCGGTTGCCGGCTTTCGACAATCGCAGCCGCCCTTTTTGCGATGTTTTTGCCCATATCGCCAACGCGTTCCAGATCGGCTGCAATGCGCATAGCACCGATAATTTCGCGCAAATCCACCGCCATTGGCTGGCGCTTAGCAATAATTGCCACCGATTTTTCGTCAATTTCGCGTTCGGTTTCATCAAGAAACATATCATCGGAAATAACTTTTTTAGCGAGATCAAGATCGTTATTGATCACAGCATTGACTGCTTCCTCGATCATCTCACTGGCAAAAGTTCCCATTTTGGCAATTTTTGCTTCAAGGTAGCCCAATTCCTCATCGAATGAACGGACAGTATGATTGATTGGCATAAGCGTGCTCCCTGAATTTAGCCGAAACGACCGGTAATATAATCTTGCGTACGTTGCTCTTTTGGCGATGTGAACATCATCTCGGTTTCCCCTACTTCAACCAGATCTCCCAAATGGAACATCGCTGTAAATTGCGAAACGCGTGCAGCCTGCTGCATTGAATGGGTGACGATAACAATCGTAAAATTCTCGCGCAAATCATCAATCAATTCTTCAATGCGCGCCGTTGCAATCGGGTCGAGTGCGGAACAGGGTTCATCCATCAAGATAACTTCCGGACTGACCGCAATGGCGCGTGCAATGCACAAGCGTTGCTGTTGTCCACCTGAAAGACCGGTACCGGCATCATTCAAACGGTCTTTTACCTCGTCAAATAAACCGGCCTTGATAAGGCTTTGCTCAACAATCGTATCAAGTTCCTTGCGTGATTTGGCAAGCCCGTGAATACGCGGCCCGTAAGCGACATTCTCATATATGGACTTCGGAAAAGGATTGGGCTTTTGAAAAACCATACCGACACGGGCACGCAATTCGACAACGTCGATGTCGGGATCATAAATATCCTGCCCGTCAAGAGTGATAAGGCCGGTGACTTTTGCCCCGTCAATTGTATCATTCATACGATTGAGACAACGCAGGAACGTTGACTTCCCGCAACCGGACGGACCAATCAATGCCATAACCTGATGTTCGGGAATATCAAGGCTGACACCATGCAAAGCTTCTTTGGCGCCATAAAACACTTTGACATCCTGACCACGCATCTTGATTTTCATTATCAACCTAATCCTATTTTGTTCAAAGCCAGAACAAGTTTGCTAAATCACTCTATAAAACCATAATTCTACCAGCGCCGTTCAAACTTACGACGCAACAACACCGCTGCTATATTCATAATAGCAAGAAACGCCATCAAAATGATGATCGCACCAAATGTACGTTCATTAAAGGCACGTTCCGGTTCGTTTGCCCACATATAAATTTGCACTGGCAAAGCTGTTGCCGGTTCCATCGGCGTTGCAGGATAATTTGCAACAAACGCGACCATGCCGATTAATAAAAGTGGCGCTGTCTCCCCCAAAGCCCTTGCAAGACCGAGGATTGTACCGGTGAGAATCCCGGGAAAAGCAAGTGGCAAAACATGACCAAAAATCGTTTGCGTTTTTGATGCTCCCAATCCCAATGCCCCATCGCGGATTGAAGGCGGAACAGCCCGCAAAGCAGCCCGCGTTGCAATGATGATGGTTGGCAGCGTCATAAGCGTTAATACGAGACCTCCGACGATTGACGAAGCGCGCGGCAGATGCAGAAAATTGATAAAGATGGAAAGCCCCAACAAGCCGAAAACAATAGAGGGAACAGCCGCAAGATTATTGATGTTGACTTCTATTATATCATTTAATTTGCTGCGGCGGGCAAACTCCTCGAGATAAATGGCTGTTGCAACCCCAATCGGCAAAGACAATATCAATACAATTGCCATCATATAGGCCGAACCGATAATGGCAACGCCAAGTCCGGATGTTTCCGGACGGCTCGAGGCCCCGAATGTAAAAAGCCCTTTATTGAAGGCTTTATGCAACGTGCCATCGGAAGCGAGTTTTTCCATCCACCCAATCTGGCGGTTGGTGACTTTACGATTTTGTTCTGTAACAGATAGGTCGATTTGTCCTTTGAAAGCTGAATCAATGTCGGCGGCGGCTAACACATCAATAGTACGGGTTTTACCGATATAATCGGGATGTTCGGAAAGAAGCTCACGTATTTCGACACGCACACCGCCAGAAATCATACGATTGAGTTCGCGCATTGCAGGATGATCATTTTTATCGATACCGAGTTTTTCAGCAAGAGCGTTGCGCACAAGAAGCGGATAATTTGCAGTAATGAGAACTTTGGGATTTGTGAGCCGCTCGCCTTTCGGGTCGATAATGTGTTCGTCCAGATAGACCGGCAAGGTCATTATCGTCTGCTGAAACGCACTCACCCCCTGAGAGATAATCGACCACAAAAGAATAACGAGGAATAAAAGCCCCACACCGATTGCTGAAATCCCATATGCACGGAAACGTCGTTCCGCCCGATAACGGCGCTTTAACCCTATGTCACGTCTTGGCGTTTGAACAACGTTACTCATTCATATTGTTCCCTATATTTACGCACGACATAAAGCGCAAAAACATTCATCAAAAGTGTCAGTACAAAAAGCGTCATACCGAGAGCAAAAGCAACGAGTGTTTGCGGCGAATTGAATTCAAGGTCACCGGTGAGCTGGTTGACAATTTTTACTGTTATTGTTGTCATGGCCTCGAACGGATTAAGGGTCAGATTTGCCGCAACACCAGCTGCGAGAACGACGATCATCGTCTCGCCGATCGCCCGTGATGCAGTTAACAACACAGCACCCACAATTCCAGGTAAAGCTGCCGGAAGAACAACCTTTTTGATGGTTTCCGACTGTGTGGCTCCAAGCCCGTATGAACCGTCACGCAAAGCCTGTGGTACCGCCGAAATAATATCGTCGGAGAGTGAAGAAACAAAAGGTATCAGCATAATGCCCATAACAAGGCCGGCTGTCAAAACGCTCTGTGACATGATGAAGCCTTGCCCGCCTGCAATAGCAATTGAAAGATCACGTAAAAACGGCCCGACAGTAACAAGAGCGAAAAACCCATAAACAATTGT
Organism: uncultured Bartonella sp.; assembly: GCA_946481695.1. The sequence continues at coordinate 45,236 of CAMLON010000003.1, forward strand.
CGGAATACCGGCCAGAACTTCCAATAACGGTTTGATAATTACCCGCATATGACGGGAGGCATATTCCGACATATAAATTGCGGCAAAAAGCCCGACGGGAACCGCAAAAATCATCGAAACCAAGGCAATATAGAGTGTACCGGCCAAAAGCGGCAGCAAACCGAATTGTCCAACAGTAGCCGCCGAGCCACTTGCACTAAAACGCGGATCCCAAACAGTACCGAAAAAGAAATTCGACAACGGCACAACTTTGAAAAAACTGATTGTCTGGAAAAGCATCGAAAAGAAAATGCCGATGGTTGCAAGAATAGCCACGATAGAGGCAATAACGAGGCCGGCAAACACCATTTTTTCAACTTTGTTGCGGGCGCGTTTTTTCTCTCCCACACCATGAATGCCACAAAACAGGCCAACAATTGAAATAGCCAATGTGATCGTCAAACAATAGAAATGGGACTTCGTTGCCCCTTTATACCATTCAACGGCAACAGGAATGAGACTATCCGCACCTTCACTCGGTAGCATAATTCCCTTTTTTGCCATATCGCTGCGTATTTTTTCATAAGTGAGTGACGACGAAAAAGAATTATCACGATCAAGATCGGCAATGTCGGTTCGAGCGACTGAAAAAGCATGGCCGAGACTGTCAACGGTACTTAATGCCAAATTATGGTTTAACGACTCTCCACTTTTTATGATGTCTGTCAGTCGGGAAGAAGCGTGTGCTTCAAGATAGATTGTGCTTCCCAATTGCCAGAGAAAAAGAAAAAGAACAGCAGGAACAACCGTCAATAAAAATGTCCACCAACCATAATAATATGGTCGGGAATGCATTTTTTTACCCATTTTCTCGATTGTAACGGCACGTTTTCCCGATAGCACGAAACCGATAATGCCAAGAGCAAAAACAACCAAGATTAATAGTGATATGGACATTCCATTTTCCGGTTTTATTTCAAAAATAACGCGGGAACTTCCCGCGTTTGCTCACTTCATTTATCAATTGACATGACAGTTCCACTCTCGAATGCGGCTCTTTGCGCTTCCCGTTCGCTATCAGGAGCAGGAATGAGGCCATAATCGGCAAGTGGACCATCCGGTCCGATCATCTGGTCAGACAAGAAAAATTCGACATAGTCTTTCATACCCGGAATAACCCCCAAATGGGCTTTTTTGACATAGAAAAACAGTGGACGGGAAACCAGATACTTTCCGCTTGAAATCGTGTCAACATTGGGGGTAACACCATTAATGGTAGCAAGTCGTAGCTTGTCGGCATTATTTTCATAAAATGCCAGCCCGAAAACTCCTATCCCCGTTTTATTCGACATGACACGCGCGAGAGTTTCCGAATAATCGCCATCTATATCAATAGCCTTGCCATCCTTGCGAATGCTTATGCAGGCTGCTGTTACTGCCTTATCATCCATCGAAAGAGTTTTCATGCTTTCGGCTGCACCACTTTGTTTGCAGCCTTCAGTCATCAATTTTTCCTCGAAGACTTCTCTCGTGCCATGTTTTTCGCCAGGGATATATGCGTTGATCTCCCAATCAGGTAATTTCGGGTCGATCTCGCTCCATTTTTTATGTTTATTTTCAACAAGCTTCCCGTCAACAACAATTTGAGCTGCCAATGCTTTATAAACATCGACAGGCGTCAGATCGAGATTTGGCCCGTGAATATCGCTTGCAAAAACTATCCCGTCATAGCCGATGCGGATTTCTTCAACTTCCGTGACGCCGGCATCAAAGCAGGCTTTCAATTCGGTATTTTTCATCGGTCGTGAAGCATTGGCAATATCTATCGTATTTTCACTGATGCCACGACAAAATTCTTTTATACCGGCACCCGAACCACCCGATTCGATAACAGGTGTACGATAATTGGTAAAAATTTCACCGAATGTTTCTGCAACTATTTTGGCATAGGGTAAAACGGTCGACGAACCGGATATCTGGATATAGTCGCGAGCCAAGGCGGTTTTGGACAAACACGTAGTGGCCAATACCACTCCCACAACCGTTGCAAGCAATCTGTTCATCCATGCACTCCTGGACAACCGGCAGCTTTTTCTAACAAGGCTAACAATGGATTGTTATTTCTCTCATAATGCTTGTTACAGTGTCTGATAAAAACCTCATACAGTCTAAAGCTATTGTTGACTATCTTTATCTCGGCTTTTTCAACCTTTTAATTTGTTTTCCACACTATCCCAGAAGATTTTTGCGGCATCGGCACCACCAAAACGTTTCAGTTCGCGCACCCCTGTTGGCGAAGTAACGTTGATTTCGGTCATATAGTTACCGATAACGTCGATCCCCACAAGAATAAGACCGCGCTTTTTCAAAGACGGGCCAATCCGTTCGCAAATTTCAACGTCGCGGCGGGTTAATTCCGTTTTCTCCGCACGGCCACCAATATGCATATTGGAACGGGCATCGGTCGGGGCGGCAACGCGATTGATGGCCCCCACAGCCACCCCGTCAATCAATATGATGCGCTTGTCACCGGCGCTTACATCTTTCAGATAACGTTGTACGACAAAAGCTTCCGGATAAAGCTCGTTGAACATTTCAAGGAGCGAACCGAGATTTTTGTCGTCCTTTTTCAAAAGGAAAACCCCTGCCCCGCCATTTCCATAAAGTGGTTTGATAATAATATCGCCGAATTCGGAGCGAAAATCATTGACCTCTTCAACATCACGGGTAATGAGCGTCTCCGGCATCAAATCGGGAAATTCAGTAACAAAGAGTTTTTCAGGACTATTGCGCACCCAATTCGGATCATTCACGACCAAAGTCTTATCCATTATGCGTTCAAGAATATGCGTGGTCGTGATATAATTCATGTCGAACGGAGGATCCTGCCTGAGCAGGACAACATCCATTTGTTGAAGCGGTGTGCGCTTTGCCTCACCCAATTCGTAATAATTGTTTTCCTCGTCCCGCACTTTCAACGCTTCGATACGGGCAGTCACCTCTCCATTCAACATGGAAAGCCGGTCGGGGGTATAATGGAACAGTTCGTGTCCCCGCCTTTGCGCCTCCAATGCCAGAGCAAATGTTGTATCTCCCTTGATATGGATGGTCGAGATATGATCCATCTGGATAGCTATTTTCATAAGATTTGCCTCATATAATCAAAGCGGGCTGGTCAATCGTTCCTCAAGTTACTAGATATGGATGAAATATGACAAGGGTTAAAGCATGACGCAAGCACCAGATGAAAAATTAAACAAGGAAGAAATAGAGCGCTATGCACGCCACATTCTTTTGCCGGAAATCGGTGGTGCCGGTCAACAGAAACTTAAAGCTGCGAAAGTGCTGGTTGTCGGTGCGGGCGGGCTTGGAGCGCCGGTTTTAACCTATCTTGCGGCCGCCGGTGTCGGCACTCTTGGTATTATCGACGATGATGTGGTTTCGCTTTCAAACCTGCAACGGCAGGTTATCCACAAAACTTCGGCAATCGGCGAAAAAAAGACTAACAGTGCTGCCGAAACGCTCGAAGCGATCAATCCGCACGTCAAACTCGACCTTTACCCTTTAAGACTAACGGAAGAAAATGCTGCCGGGATTATCGGCAAATTCGATCTTGTGATTGATGGTTCGGATAATTTCACCACCCGTTATCTTCTCGCTGATAGTTGCGAAATTTTGAAAAAACCGCTTGTAAGCGGTGCAATCGGTCGTTTTGACGGGTCTTTAACCGTACTCATGCCCTATCTTGGCGGTGAACATCCATCCTATCGCGATCTCTTTCCGACCCCGCCACCCAAAGGCGTTGTACCGACATGTGCAGAAGCAGGCGTCATCGGTGCTCTGCCCGGCGTTATCGGTTCGTTAGAAGCCATGGAAGCCATAAAAATCATCACCGGTTGCGGTGAACCGCTTGTCGGAAGACTGCTCCTTTACGACGGGTTATCAGCCCGTTTCGAAACAATCCGCTATAAAAAAAGAGCGCAGAGACAAAAATAAAAACGCTGTTTTTTATTTTAAAACAACGCCTCTCGAAGCACGCAATTTGTTAGCTCCGTCTTTCTAATAAAGTCGGGCCATTTTGAATGTCGGGACCACTTATTCTGAAAGGACTATTTCTGTTTATCGGTCGACAAATTGTCGGAAGCAATGTTCTTTTCCAATAATGGACTGTCGGAGTCCGATAATGGACCGTTATAATCTTCAAGATTACCCGCATCGAGAAGCGTTTCATTGGTTTTATAGGCATTGCCATCCGGCATGGTCTCGTGACGGCGCTCATACCTATTTTCTGACCTGTTTTTATGGTCGGGTGACTTTGGCTCATTTTTATGTGCTTTTGTCATAATGTCTTTCTCCTGTCCGTCTGATAGGTAAAAGACATTGAGCGGATTAAAAACTTTTCAAGGCTATAAGCTTTATTTCGTTGAAAGCTCTAATGCTCTTTCATAACCTCGGCACAACACTTCCGACGATAGCCGGCTTTAAAACCCGAGAAATCCTCTCTTATGCGCTTTGTTCAACAAAAAAGTAATTTCGAGAATTGTTATTTCACGAGGCTATTTTAGCCATGTGATGCAATAATATCGCCTGAACGTTTCTGCTGAGGTTTTATTGCCCCATTTTTTATTTCACGCAAAGAAAGCACAAGAAAATTTCAAAATTTTTGAAAGCAGAGATTCGACCAATTAGATAACTTTGCCAATCAAAAAGCTGGACGATCTAAAACTGGCTAACCAAAAAACTTCGCCAATAAAAAAACCGCCCGATCGGTTTTGGTAAGCAGACATAGAATTTTCGCTTTGCTTGCCTGTGTTCAAGCTTGATAAATATCAATCATCATCAATGTTATGCTTATCAACGCTTAAATCGAAAGCGGCATTCATCAAAGCTCTGGTATATTCGGTTTTCGGTGATGAAAACACTTCTTCTGCCGGTCCATGTTCAACCATTTGACCATTTCTCATGACAATAAGATCATTGGCCAATGCTTTGACAACTTTCAGATCATGGCTGATAAAAAGATAGGCAAGATTGTGTTTTTGTTGAAGAGTGCGCAACAAATCGACCACCTGTGCCTGAACGCTCATATCAAGAGCCGATGTCGGTTCATCGAGCATCACAAAACGCGGATTGAGAACCATGGCGCGGGCTATCGCGATGCGTTGACGTTGACCACCGGAAAACTCGTGCGGATAACGATTGCGCGTTTCAGGATCAAGATCGACTTCTTCTAAAGCGCGGACAACACGCTCATCGCGTTCTTCGTAATTCAAATTTTTCTCGTGAATGAGCAGCCCCTCGGCGATAATTTCACCGACCGACATTCTTGGCGACAGCGAGCCGAACGGATCCTGAAAAACAATCTGGATATGACGGCGCAAAGGTCGCATCTGTTTGAAGGAAAAATGTTCAATATCTTTCCCGTTAAAACGGATATGGCCTTGTGAAGAAATCATACGAGTGAGCGCGAGACCCAGTGTGGTTTTTCCCGAACCGGATTCGCCAACAACGCCCAAAGTCTGTCCTTCACGTATGGTCACGTCAATATCATTAACCGCCTTGATGTAATCGACCGTGCGGCGGAAAAAACCTTTTTTAACCGGAAACCAGACCCTGACCTTTTCCCCTTCCATAACAACAGGAGCATTTTTATCGGCTTTCGGCGGGTTTCCTTTCGGCTCTGCGGCAAGCAGTTTTTTGGTATAGTCATGTTGCGGATGACTGAATATGTCGGCGGTTTTTCCTGTTTCAACAATTTTTCCGCCGGTCATGACACAAACACGGTCGGCAAATTTCCTCACAATTCCGAGATTATGGGTAATAAAGAGCATAGACATCGAACGCTCTTGCTTGAGCTTTTCAAGAAGTTCGAGAATTTGCGCCTGCACTGTCACATCAAGTGCGGTTGTCGGCTCGTCGGCGATAAGAAGTTTCGGATTATTGGCAAGTGCCATTGCAATCATAACGCGTTGCCGCTGACCGCCGGATAATTGATGGGGAAATGACGACAAGCGTTTTTCCGGCTCGCGGATTCCCACTTGTGTGAGAAGCTCGATCGTGCGTTGGCGAGCGTCTTTATCCGACATGCCCTCGTGAACTTTCATCACCTCGCTCACTTGCCGCTCCACTGTGTGAAGGGGATTGAGCGAAGTCATCGGTTCCTGAAAAATCATTGCAATGTCTTTACCGCGAACTTTCTGCAAAGATTTTTCATCAAGCTTCATTAAATCCTTATTGTCAAAAAAGATTTCGCCTGAAGGGTGGCTTGCCATCGGATAGGATAAAAGCTTCAGAATAGAAAGCGCGGTTACAGACTTTCCCGAACCCGACTCGCCGACAAGCGCGAGTGTTTCACCGGAATTGATGTCAAACGAGACGTGATCGACGGCAAGTGTTTCCTTGCCATCCTGACGAAACATCACTGAAAGATCGCGAACACTAAGCAAAGCTGTCATTGGAATGTCTTCCTCGGATCGAAAGCATCACGGGCGGCTTCACCGATAAAAGCCAGAAGCGACAACATGACCGCAATAGCAACAAAGCCGGTAATGCCAATCCACGGAGCATTGAGATTGGTCGCCGCCTGCCGCATGAGTTCTCCAAGCGAGGCAGACCCCGGAGGCAAACCGAAACCGAGATAGTCAAGCGCAGTCAAGGTCGAGATACCGGCTGTCAACAAAAATGGCAAATAGGTAAGTGCCGCAACCATGGCATTGGGGAGAAGATGGCGTATCATAATCGTGATATTGGGCACGCCCAGCGCCCTTGCCGCATTGACATATTCAAAATTTCTTGCCCGCAAAAATTCTGCACGCACCACGCCCACCAGCGCCACCCACTGGAATAACAACATAATGCCCAACAGAACCCAGAAGCCCTGGGCGAGAACCGCCGCCATAATGATGATGAGATAAAGCGCGGGAACCGAAGACCAGATTTCGATGAAACGCTGGAAAATGAGATCGACCCAACCACCGAAATATCCCTGCACTGCACCGGCAGCAATGCCGATAATCGAAGAAACCGCCGTCAAGATAACCGTAAACAATATGGAAACACGAAAGCCGTAAAGCACACGCGCAAAAACATCACGTGTCTGGTCATCTGTACCAAGCCAGTTCCAGTTTCCGATTGTGCATTCGGGATCCTTTGCACCGAGAGCGTAATTCTTGCACCGTTCGTCTTTACTTTGGAGCCAGAATGGCGGAGCCAGCGCAACAGGCTTGTTGCCGACTGTTGTATCATAGGAATAGTGCACCGGCGGCCATATGGCCCAGCCATGTTCGTTGATTTCTTTTTTGATATAATCTTCCCGGAAATCAACCGTTGCAAGGACGCCGCCAAACTTGGAATCGGGATAATCGAAAAGCACCGGAAAAAGCAGTTCGCCCTTATAGGATGCGATAATCGGCCGGTCATTTGCAATGAAATTGGCACCGAAAGAAAAGAGGCAAAGAATAAGGAAAATCCACAACGACCACCAGCCGCGGCGGTTTTTTTTGAAGTTTCTCCAGCGCCGTTCATTAAGCGGCGACAATAACGGTCTTTTGTTGCGGCGGGGTTTTACTGGCTTTGCCGCGTCGATTATCTGTCGGGAAGGTTGTTTGCTCATCAAACGTCCCTCTTCTCGAAATCGATACGTGGATCGACAAGCATGTATGTGAGGTCGGAAATAAGGCTCACAACAAGCCCGATCAACGAGAAAATATAGAGCGAGCCGAACACGACCGGATAATCACGATTGACAATGGATGTATAGCTTAAAAGCCCCATTCCGTTTAACGAATATAGCATTTCGATAAGCAGTGAACCGGTGAAAAATGAAGCGATGAAAGCTGCCGGAAAACTTGCAATGACAACAAGCATGGCGTTGCGGAAAACATGCCCGTAAAGAACTGCGTGTTCGCTTAAACCTTTTGCCCGTGCCGTGACCACATATTGCTTTCTGATTTCTTCCAGAAAACAATTTTTGGTCAGCAATGTTGTGGTGGCGAAAGCCGAAATAACCATAGCTGTGAGTGGCAAAGCAAGATGGTGGAAATAATCCAGAATTTTGCCGCCAAGCGACAATTCATCAAAATTTTCCGATGTCAAATGGCTTAATGGAAACCAGTCGAAAAATGACCCTCCGGCAAAAAGCACCATTAACAGAATACCGAACAGGAAACTCGGTATTGCATAGCCGATAATGATAACGGCACTTGTCCATATATCGAATGTGGAGCCATCCTTGACGGCCTTTCGGATACCGAGAGGAATGGAAATTGCGTAAGAAATCAACAATTGCCACAGCCCTAAAGAAATCGAAACAGGCAAGGCACCTTTAATAAGATCCACAACAGAACGACCTTGCGTATAGGAATCCCCGAAATCGAAACGGATATAATTCCACAACATCGTGAAATAACGTTCAAGCGGAGGTTTATCAAAACCGAACTGTTTTTCGAGTTTTGCTATAAATTCCGGATCAAGGCCGCGTGCACCACGATATTTTGCACTCGCGTCGCTACCCTGAAACGTTACTTCCGATGAAAGCCCGAGATCGCCACCACCGCCGGCAACCCGTCCCATGGCATCGCCGCCGGTCCCTTGCAATTGCGCAATAATATTCTCGATAGGACCACCGGGAGTAAATTGCACAATGACAAATGTCACCGTTAAAATGCCGATCAATGTCGGTATAATCAGCAGCAAACGCCGCGCTATATAGGCCGCCATATGTTTCTTTCATCCTTTTTCCGGTATGAGTTTTGTTACGCCCGCAACATGCGAATCAAACCGGTGCGTTCAATTGAACCCCTATTCTGGAACATTTATGGTAAACAAATGACAAACAGCCGATTTCACAGCAATTCCGGTTCTTGGCAATTCTAGTACACCGCAGTTCTAGTTTTTGTCTTTCTTCACCCACCATGAGGGAATATCAACGCCGCTTGCTTCCGGTTGCGGTTCGGGAATGCCGAATTTGTCCCAATAGGCAATATTGAGATGTTCGGCATACCATTGGGGAATAACGTAATAATTCCACAACAAAACACGGTCGAGAGCGCGGGTTGCAGCAACGAGTTCCTCACGATCTTTTGCATAGATGACACGTTCGATGAGTTTATCGACAGCCGGATTTTTAATGCCCGCAACATTATAGCTTCCCTGCCGGTCAGCGGCTTTCGAGCCCCAATATTCCAATTGTTCATTGCCGGGTGAATCGCTTTGGCCGATAACCTTGATGACAAGATCGAAATCGAAATTCGCTTCGCGATTTTGATATTGTGATGCGTCGACAACGCGCATGGATGCATCGATTCCCAAACGTTGAAGATTGGCTATAAAAGGTGCTGTCGCACGCTCGAATGCCATATCACTCAGCATCACTTCCAATGTGAAAACTTCGCCCTTTTTATTCACAAGCCGGTTCTCTTCCAGATGCCAACCGGCTTCATTCAACAAACGCATGGCTTCTGTCAGATAGCGCCTTGATGAATCGGGCTTGTCATAAACGGGGTTGGAAAAGGGTGTGGTAAAGACTTCGGCCGGCACTTCATCTTTGACCGTTTCAAGAATTTCAAGTTCCTTCCCCTGCGGCAAACCTTTTGCCGCCAGATCAAGCCCGTCAAAATAGCTTGAGATCCGATGATAATCATTAAAAAACAACGATTTATTGAGAGACTCGAAGTCAAAAGCGAGGTTGAGTGCCTGACGCACGCGCCGGTCGGCAAATTGCGGGCGGCGGGTATTGATAAAGAATCCTTGCATACGTCCCGAGCCATGAAAGGCGAAACTGCGCCGGATAATTTGCCCGTTTTTGACCGCAGGAAAATCATAGCTCTGGTTCCAGCGCTGGATACGGTTTTCCAAATTCCAGTCGACGAGATTACCTTTTTTGAAAGCTTCCCACGCGGCGTTCGGATCAAGAAAATAGCTATAATGCTCTTTATCAAAATTGAACCGTCCACGATTGACCGGTAGATCGGCTGCCCAATAGTTTTTAACCCTTTTCCACGTGATCGATTTTCCGGCTATAAAACTTTCAACTTCGTAAGGCCCTGACCCCAACGGTATTTCGAGAGTTGGGGCAGTGATATCCCGTTTTTTACCCGTTTCATCGGTTCCTTCCCACCAATGTTGTGGTAAAACCGGCATTTGCCCCATCACATAAGGGAGTTCGCGATTGCCTTTTTCTTCAAACACAAAGGTGACTTCATTTTCACCGGTTTTTTCGGCTTTTTTGACCGAATGATAATAATTGTTGAAAAATGGCGAATTGCTTTTCAAAACATTGAAGCTCCACACCACATCCTCGGCAGTAATGGGGCGACCGTCATGCCATCGGGCTTTTTTGTTCAAGCGGAATTTTACCCACGAAAAATCGTCCGGATATTGTGCAGCCTCGGCAATAAGGGGATAATTGACCGACGTTTCTTCGGTCGAAGGTGCCATCAGTGTATCATATTGTTCCCCGCCGCCGCGGGAAGAAAAACCCGCTGCAGGTGTACCTGTAACAATATAAGGGTTGAAACTGTTGAATGTGCCGGTGCGACTATCGTTAAAAGTGCCGCCTTTGGGCGCATTCACATTGACATAATCATAGTGGGTAAAATTGGCGCCATATTTGGGTTCAACTCCGAGAGACAGGCTCGTGCGCCACTCGGGATCGGCGATAGCTATACTATTAAGGGCGAAAAAGAGACAAAAAGCCAATCCGAGTTTCATCAAATCCCCAATCGATTTCAAGATAGCCAATAGAAAACAGATTTTATTGATTGTTATTCTTAAGGGGTTAAATGTGGCAATTCAACAGGCTCATCGGAAAGACTACGTAGATATAGAATAAGATCGGCTCTATCCTTTTCATCTTTCACACCGTTGAAAGCCATGGCAGTTCCGGGAATATATTTGCCCGGAGAAGCAAGATAGGCGTCAAGTGTTGCAAAGTCCCATCTCTTGCCATTTTCTGCCCGCATAGCGCGCGAATAGGTGTATTCCGAAACGGAAGCAAATGGCCTTCCCACTATTCCATATAAGGGTGGGCCAACACGCGCAGGGCCATTTTTTGCCGGTGTATGGCATAAACCACATTGGCCGAATACTTTGCGGCCATTTTCTATATCAGCCTGTTGAAGCCTTGTCGCCAGTGATATTTGTTGTTTCGGCTCTACCTTTTCGGTAACCGGTGCTTCCTCACCACTAATAGGATAAACGATTTTTGCCGGTTGCTGATGGTCATAAACAAGGTCACTGCCATAAACGATTAGAAAAAGAAAAACAGCCCAGAGAAGACAGGCGGCGATAAGGTCATTGACAGTGGATACCTTCATAAAAAATTCGGTCGCTTAAATTTTATAGATGTTGAAAATTTAAGTCTTTTGCGTCATCAACGCAACATCTATAAATCGGATAGAATAAACTGGGATAATAATCTTCAGGACGATGATGATGGCTTTTTCTACTCTTATACTTATTCCTGCCCGCATGTCTTCAACACGACTTCCCGGAAAGCCTCTGGCCGATATTGCCGGAAAGCCGATGATTGTTCATGTTGCCGAACGCGCCAATAAGGCAAATCTCGGCAGGGTGGTTGTTGCAACCGACCATGAAGAGGTTGCCAATGCTGTCAAGGCGCATGGAATGGAAGCTGTCATGACACGTCCCGACCACCAGTCGGGTTCCGATCGTATCTATGAGGCATTAACGCTTCTTGATCCGGATAACCGTTTTGATGTCATCGTCAATGTGCAAGGTGATTTGCCAACGATTGCGCCGCATGAAATTGCCGCAGCATTGGAACCACTTGAAAACCCTGAAACGGATATTGCCACTTTAGGGGCTGAAATTTCGGTTGAAGAGGAAAAAGTCAATCCGAATGTCGTAAAAATTGTCGGTTCGCCAATCGGAAAAACCAGATTGCGCGCCCTTTATTTTACCCGTGCAACAGCACCTTATGGCAAAGGGCCGCTTTACCACCATATCGGCCTTTATGCCTATAAACGTAAAGCACTTCAACGTTTTGTCTCGCTACAGCCTTCCTATCTTGAAAAGCGGGAAAGCCTTGAACAATTGCGCGCACTTGAAGCAGGCATGCGTATTGATGCCGAAATTATCGAAACTGTGCCTTTGGGGGTTGATACAGTCGAAGATCTCGAACATGCACGCGAAATGATCAGGGCGGGAAAATGACAAAAACCAATAAAATAGCGTTCCAAGGTGATTACGGCGCCAATTCCGACACGGCTTGCCGGAACGTATTTCCGGATATGGAGCCGTTGCCCTGCACGACATTTGAAGATGCTTTGCATGCGGTCGAGAGCGGAGAAGCCGACCTTGGCATGATTCCGATTGAAAATACACTTGCCGGACGTGTTGCCGATATTCACCATTTGTTGCCGCAAACAAAACTCTTCATCATCGGCGAATATTTTTTACCGATCCATTTTGAATTGATGGTGTTGCCGGGTGTTAAACGTGAAGAGATAAAATCGGTTCATAGCCACATCCATGCACTGGGACAATGCCGCAAAATTATACGGGACAACCATTGGCAGGCGGTCGTTTCATCCGATACAGCAGGTGCTGCAAAATTCATCAAGCAGGCAGGCGACCGCACACAGGCAGCCCTTGCACCAAAACTTGCCGCCAAACTTTACGGTCTGGATATTATTGAAGAAAATGTCGAAGACTCGGAAAATAATGTAACGCGTTTTGTTATCCTCTCGCGGAAAGAGATACGTGCACCAAAACCCGAAAACGGCGAAAAGGTCATGACAAGTTTTCTTTTCCGTGTGCGCAACGTTCCGGCAGCACTTTATAAAGCCATGGGAGGTTTTGCGACCAATGGCGTCAACATGACCAAGCTTGAAAGCTATCAGGTTGGCGGCACATTCAATGCAACACAATTTTTTGCCGATATTGAAGGCCATCCCGATCAGCCGATGGTACGCCTTGCTTTGGAAGAATTGGGCTTTTTCTCCACCAAGGTCAGAATAGTCGGTGTCTATCCGGCAAGTCCCGCCCGCGAAACGAAAATATATGGTTGAGGTTTAACGGCTCATCTAAAGCCCAATCATAATAACCGGAATTTACGAAAAGCTGTCGAATGCTATATGTGCGCTTCGCGCATGAGTTTTCGTAAGAGTAATTATGTTATTTTAAAAACCGATAATCGATAAAACCAATCGGGATAGAAATTTCAGCCGTAACCATTATGGTTATCGGTCATCACAGATATCAAATGGTCACCCTGTGCACGCGATTAACAAGCAAGTTTTCCGCATTTCAGGTATCACCCGCATTCTTGTGTGGAACCGAAATCCACATCTGTTGCAACAGACAATCAATGATGGATAAAAAAGCTTTATCTCGAATGATATTATCCGTTGAATATCAGGAAAACATTCCGTGCCACTCCATTCTTGAACGAAAGAAGCTGACCGGCTTTAAACACAAAAACCATGGGTAAATAGTTTGCTAAGGCCATTCATTAGTCTACAGTCTGGTACATTTTCACAAATTGGGAAAACGCACCGGCACTAAAACGATATCCTAATCGACAAATTTCTTTTCGAGCCACTGCCTGATCAAAAAATTGGCAATTGCTGCGCGAGGTGGCAAATGCAAGCCTTGTTCATGGCGACCAGCCATCATCAGTGCTACCTCCTGACGGCTAAACCAGCGCCCGTCTTCCATCTCGTCATGACCAATCGTAATTTTGTCGTCGAGCGCTTCGGCATGACAACCAAGCATCAAAGAATGCGGAAAAGGCCAAGGTTGGGACGCAATATAAACCACCTTGCCAACCGGTATTCCCATTTCCTCGCGTGTTTCCCGACGCACTGCCATTTCCAATGTCTCGCCCTGTTCGACAAAACCGGCAAGGCAGGAATAACGTCCCTTTTCAAAACTCGGTGTGCGGGCAAGCAGGCATTTGTCCTCAAAATGGACGAGCATGATAGCAGCCGGATCTGTTCTCGGAAAATGTTCAGTACCGCAAACCGTGCAGATGCGCTTTGCACCACCTGCCGCAATCCGGCTGGGCTTGCCACAACGCGAACAGAAGCGGTTATTTTTGTGCCACATGAGCAATGAATAGGCTTGCGCCAGAACGCCCGATTGGGTCTGGCTGAAAAGTGCGCGACTATAAGCTTCCCGTAAGCCCACCTGATTGAATGGTGAAGGAGGCTGACCGGCAAATTCTTCAACCGGCAAAGCAATAACGGGATTTTCGTCTTCCCAGCCAAGCAGGCAGGCTTCTTCCCATTGCGGCTTGAAGAGCTCTAACGATTTTTCATCAAGATAGAGATCGGCAATCCCGTTAACATTGCGATAGACGATTGAAAAACCGTTGAGCACAATAAAATGCGCATGATGGTTTCTCTGCTCGGCAACGATGGTATCCGTGCGCTTTTCAAGCTGCCGGTTGATAGGGTTTCCGATAAATGCAATTGCAGAAGATGTCATATTCTATCCAGCTTTAATTCAATCGAGCCTCAGTTGCAGCTTACGAATAAGCTTGCGAGCGGCTTCATCACTATAAGGTACAGGTTCTCCGTATCCCCAGACCGTTTTTGGCCAATTTATATCGCCTTCGTTACGCGCAATAATGTGCACATGGAGTTGTCTCACGATATTTCCGATAGCGGCTGTGTTGACTTTATCGCATCCGGTGATGGCTTCGAGAGCTACGGCAACCTCGTTCATTTCGGCAACAAGGACCTGTTCGTCATCAACGGAAAGATGATGTATTTCTTCCGCTCCGGCAATGCGAGGCACAACAATGAGCCACGGCCAACGTGCATCATTCATGAGCCGGACATCGGATAAGGCAAGCTCGACAATGAAAAAACTGTCTTTTTCCAAACGTGGATCAAGTTTAAATGGCTGTTGCAACGTATTTATCTCCATGTTTTTCGTTTCACGACTTGCTTTTTTGTTTCAAATTAGCGATATGAACGCCGGGAGGTTGGTGGTGGACGAGCCACTCGCCAACCGGGTCAGGTCCGGAAGGAAGCAGCCCTAACGAGCTTCGGCACGGGTCACAGTGCCAGCCTCCCACTCATTATACCAATCAAATCTTATTCAGGTCACGTCTTGTTTATTGGAAAATTCGGGCAATAGCATTGTGAAAAATTGCCTGAACTGTCGAAAATCCCCACCTGAAATCCTATATTTAACACAACCGGTTGACGCAGACGTCGTCAAAGTTCACATTCAGGAAAATCACATTTCGGAAACTGGAAGAACATATGGAAAGCACTGAGGCAGAGACAGGCTATCGCGTCCTCGCCCGAAAATATCGGCCACAAAATTTTTCCGACCTTATCGGTCAGGAGCCGATGGTGCGCACACTTACAAACGCATTCGATAGTGGACGGATACCGCAAGCGTGGATGTTGACGGGCGTTCGTGGCGTTGGAAAAACCACGACAGCCCGCATTCTTGCGCGTGCACTCAATTACAAGACCGACACAATCGATAAACCGACAATCCATATGGACAAGCTCGGCGAACATTGTAAAGCGATCATGGAAGGCCGGCACGTCGACGTGATCGAAATGGATGCGGCATCCCATACCGGTATTGATGATATAAGAGAAATCATTGAACAGGTGCGCTATCGTCCGGTTGCCGCACGTTTCAAAGTTTACATTATCGACGAAGTTCACATGCTTTCGACACAGGCTTTCAATGGTCTGTTAAAAACACTGGAAGAACCACCTCCGCATGTAAAATTTATTTTTGCCACAACAGAAATTCGCAAAGTTCCGGTGACTGTCCTGTCGCGTTGCCAACGTTATAATTTGCGGCGGGTTGATTCGAATGTTCTGGCGGCACATTTAAGAAAAATCTCCGATCTTGAAAAAATCGAGGCCGAAGATAGCGCCCTTGCCATGATAGCCCGCGCCGGAGAAGGTTCGGTTCGCGATGCGCTTTCGATTCTAGATCAGGCGATTGCCCATGGTGGTGGCAAGGTCGATGCCGAATCTGTCCGCACTATGCTGGGGCTTGCCGATCGCACGCGTATAATCGACCTTTTTGAAATGATTATGAAAGGCGATGTTGCCGGCGCTTTGAAGGAATTTCGCGATCAATATGATGGCGGAGCCGATCCGCTTGTCATTTTGAACGAGCTTGCCGATTTCAACCATCTTGTTACGAGACTGCGGTTTACCCCCGAAATTGCCGATGATATTTCGCTTGTCGAAGAAGAGCGGGAACGCGGACTTGATTTTTCCAAAAAATTGTCCGTGCGCGTTCTCTCGAGCACTTGGCAGATGCTTCTTAAAGGCACACAAGAGGTTGATTCGGCTGCAAGCCCGATTGACGCTGCTGAAATGCTTCTGATCAGGCTCACACATGCTGCCGATTTGCCGACGCTTGACGAGGCGCTGAAAGCTCTTGGCGAGGAAAACCCAGCAATCAAACTTCCACAAAGTTCCGATACAGGAAAAGCCGCGGATGATTCAAACGGGTCGAGTGCCAATTCCGGAAAAAACATTGCTGAACAAAAATCTTCGCAAAAAAATGCGTTGGCAGATAATCCGGAAAGTAGTGGCAATAGTTTTTCGACGGGAAGTCATGAGACTGCCCGTGCAGAGGTTGACAATAGCGCTCGTAACAACGCCGCGACGGAACATAAGAATTTTCAGACCTCTTCCCCGCAAAAAGCACCAACCATGCAATTGGTGAGCACATCTTCTGCCGCGTTGGAGCCGGACGAACAGGTTTTACAAGCCCCCGCAAAAAATAACGAAACAGCGGAAGAAAACAGCGAACCGGCAGTAAACAGGGTTATCCTTCATTCCTTGCAGGATGTTGTCGATCTTGCCGACAAGCATAATGACATGCAATTCAAACTTCTGGTCAAGGAATTTGTGCGTCCGGTTTCATTCCGCCAAGGCCGTATCGAATTTGAACCTGCCGAAGGAATGCCACGCTTTTTTGCCCATGACATAGCCAAAATGCTCAGAGAATGGACAGGCGAACGCTGGACGGTGACTGTCGTCAACGAAGGCGGCGGATTGACTTTGCGTGAAGAGGACGAAAAGGCCCATCAGGCACTGCTTTCGGATGCCGAAGCCGACCCCGATATTGCTAAGATTTTAAAATATTTTCCCGGTTCAAAAATTGTCGATGTACGTGTCAACAGATCTGACGATGGTCTTGATTTGATGGACAACGGCGATATGACGGGTGAAGACGACGATAACGATCAAGGAGAGTAAACCCCATGCGTGACATGATGGGCATGATGAAAAAAGCCAAAGAAATGCAGGCAAAAATGCAAGCCATGCAGGATGAAATGGCAAATATTCAGGAAACAGGAACGTCAGGTGGTGGCCTGGTCAGCGTAACTTTGACCGGTCAGGGAACCGTTTCTGCAATCAAAATTGACCCTTCACTGGTAAAACCCGATGAAGTTGAAATTCTTGAAGACTTGATTATGGCTGCCCATAACGAAGCCAAAGGAAAAATTGAAAACACAATGGCTGAAAAAACTAAAGAAATTACTGCCGGTCTACCGATCCCTCCCGGTTTCAAACTGCCATTCTGATATGAATTCCCATTAATTGTTACCCTTAAAAAAGAGGGACAATGGATGAAAAATAAAAGATATTACAAAAGTTTCGTTGTGTGAGGGCACAACGGCTTTTGTTTGTCTTGAATAACAATTACCAATAGCCAGCCTATTGAAGTTAGCGCGAAAGTTCAATTCTTCCTTCAAAACCGGATGTTACTTAAATCTTGCGGCGTGATAGGTGAACGATTGCATTTTGCCGAAAATGCTTTTGTCTTTTTCGAAAAATGGTTATTGAAGCAGAAAATTGCGCTGTCGGAAGATAAAGAAAAACACTGTAAGGAAGAATTGTGTGAAGCAATCAGTTTAATTAAACATTCATTGTTTTGAATGATCTGCTCCAATCTACCGATGAGGAAAGTGCCCCTCTTATCCGTTTGAGTGAACAACTGGCATTTTCCGGAAGTTTGCATATATATTTTTAAAAGAGTTTATCCATGTCAAAGCATCTTTCGGGTCCAGAAATAGAAAAACTTATCCAACTTCTTGCACGTGTTCCTGGTCTTGGTCCACGTTCGGCAAGACGGGCTGCACTTTTCCTTATCAAGAAAAAAGAAGCTTTATTGAAGCCGCTAGGCCTTGCCATGCAGGATGCTGCCGAAAAAATACGCATCTGTTCGGTCTGTGGTAATGTTGATACATCCGACCCGTGTTCGGTTTGCACCGACCCGAGACGCGATCAATCTACAATCATTGTTGTCGAAGATGTCTCCGATCTGTGGGCGCTGGAACGGGCGGGCACTATGCAGGTCAAATATCATGTTCTGGGCGGACACCTTTCACCTCTCGATGGCGTAGGGCCGGATGATCTCAACATAGCAAGCCTTGTCAACCGCGTGGCTGAAGGCAATGTCAAGGAAGTGATTCTCGCGGTCAATGCGACGATTGAAGGCCAGACAACAGCTCATTATCTTACTGACCAGCTTCATTCCTATCCTGTAAAAATTACGCGTTTGGCACATGGCGTTCCTGTTGGCGGTGAACTTGATTATCTTGATGATGGTACTTTGGCTGCGGCGTTACGAGCAAGGACGAGTCTTTGAAGAATGTTGAAAACGCTTCGTTTTTTTACAGCATTTATCATTCTTTTTGCCGCTTTGGTGGCAAATGCCCCGGCCATTGATCGGGACGCGATCAATGGTCAATTTAACAATTGGCTTAACAAGGATTTTTATAACGACGCTCTCAAATCAGGAATTTCGGCAGGACCATTTTCTGAAGCCCTTTCCACAGTCGCGCCCAATCTCGCATTACCCGACCTTGTGATTCCAGGAGAAAAACCGAAAGCGCAAAGGCGCCAAGATCAGGCGGAATTCAGCGCACCGGCCAATTATTTTTCGGCAAAAACACTTGCCCGCCTTGTTAGTGATGGCAAAACACAATTGTCAGAAAACCGTGGAGCCTTAAAAAAAATAGAAAAACAATATGGCGTTCCGGCCTCGATTGCACTTGCCATATGGGGAAGGGAAACCAATTATGGTAATGTCAAAATTCCCTATAATGCTTTTGAAGTTCTCGCGACCAAAGCGTTTATGAGCACACGAAAAGACATGTTCAAAACCGAGCTTATTGCTGCATTGACCATTGTGCAGGACCATTACATGGATGCGGCTTCCATGAAAAGTTCGTGGGCTGGTGCTTTAGGTCAACCGCAATTCATGCCAACGTCCTATTTGAAATATGCTGTCGATTTTGATGGTGATGGCCATCGCAATATCTGGACATCAACACCGGATACTCTCGCATCTATTGCAAACTACTTGAAGCTTAACGGTTACAAGGCGAATGCCGGCTGGGGCTATGAAGTCAAAGTTCCCGAAACTGTCGGCTGTTTTCTGGAAGGGCCCGATCAAGGCAAAATGTTAAGTGAATGGCAAAGGCTTGGCGTGTTACCGAGATCTAATAAAAAAGTGCCGCCCCTTGATAAAAGCCGTCCACTATATCTCCTTATGCCTGAGGGGCGTCTGGGACCAGCCTTTCTTGTAACCGACAATTTCTATGTCTTGAAATCCTATAATATGAGTGACCTTTATGCGCTTTTTATCGCCACGGTCTCGGACGGAATTGAAGAGAAAGGTGGCTTTATCGAGCCATGGCAAAAAATCGACGAACTTTACCAGTCGGACGTTTTGAACTTGCAAACAAAATTGCAATCCCAAGGATATGATATCGGCAAAGCCGATGGTTTTGCAGGCTTCAAAACCCGCCGTTCCATTGGCTTATGGCAGCAAAAGCAAGGACAGAAACCGACCTGTTTTCCGAGTCGTTCTTTAATTGCGGATATTCGCTAAATGGCATCACATTCCGGTTCCAAGACAGTCATCTATGCGGCACTGGCAGGCAATCTTCTGATTGCGCTTACTAAATTTGTAGCCGCTTCTTTCACCGGTTCGTCGGCGATGTTGTCAGAAGGTGTGCATTCGATTGTCGACACCGGCAATGAATTATTATTACTGCATGGTTTGAGACGTGCATCCATTCCCCCCGATCGGGTTCATCCATTCGGCCATGGGCGGGAGCTTTATTTCTGGAGTTTTATCGTTGCCTTGTTGGTCTTTGCGTTGGGTGCCGGCGTATCGTTTTTTGAAGGAGTTTTACACGTTCTAAACCCTGCGGAAATTCGTAATGTAACCGTCAACTACATTGTACTGGGTCTATCGGTATTCTTTGAAGGAACGTCATGGCTTTTGGCTTTGAGACATTTTCGCCGCACTAAAGGTAAACTCGGCTATCTGGCGGCTGTTCACCGTTCCAAAGATCCGACCGTATTTTCCATTCTTTTCGAGGATAGTGCTGCACTTTTGGGAATTGCGATTGCTTTAAGCGGCATTACTGCCTCGATTTTTACTGGCAATTTTATTTTTGATGGTATCGCTTCGCTCGGAATTTCTGTTATTCTTGCCGTTACTGCGATTTTTCTTGCAAGGGAATGTAAAGGACTACTTCTCGGCGAGGCTGCCCTTCCCGAAGTGCAAAAGGCAATTTTAAACATTGTTTCTGCCGATCCAGATGTGCAGAAAGTCAATGGAATTATCACCCAACAGATGGGCCCCAATCAGGTGGTTGTCAATGTCAGCCTCGAATTCGAGGACAAACTGACTGCTCCGAAGATAGAAGAATGTGTGCTGCGCATCGAAAGAAATCTTGCTGCGGCAAGACCGGAAGTTGTCGGATTTTTCGTAAAACCGCAGACGGCCGGAATCTGGGCAAGACGACGGGAAAAAATTGAAGCAAATCACGAAGACAATAATGATAGTGATGAAGAGTAGAAAATAGTCGGACAGTTTCTACAAACTGCCGGTTTTGCCGTTTTTAATTCAACAAAATAAAATTTTAAAAATATACTGTTATTTTGGTAACATAATAACTTTCATGTCTTCGACATACTCGACTATGAAGCCGAACAAGATACAGGTAATCTGTAAAGTAGTAAAAAACGCTGTTGTCCGTTTTTAACAAAACCGGCTATGCTTTATGGCTGCAAGTGCTGCATAAATTCGCTTACAGCACAACAAAAGTTCCGGTTCATACCATCGGAATTCTGTTCATAAATATGGTTTGAAAAGATAGTCCGTATTTTACTGTCGTACTTAATCTTTCGGGCGCAATCTTACGATGAGATCGACGTGCGAAATTTCCATGCCTTCCGGCGGTTCGGGCAAATTGCCGACAATCGGCTTTCCTTCAGGGCCTGAAGGGATATCGACAATTTCATTTTCGCCTTCAAGAAAAAAATGATGGTGGTCGGATATATTGGTGTCAAACCAGGTTTTCGAACCTTCGACGGCAATAATCCTCAAAAGTCCGGCATCGGTGAATTGGTGCAAAGTATTATAGACGGTTGCAAGTGAGACTGGCACCGACGCTTTGACCGCTTCGTCATGCAATTCTTCGGCGGCAATATGGCGGTTACCTTTGGAAAACAACAAATCCGCCAAGGCCAAGCGTTGCCGCGTCGGCCGCAAGCCCTTTTCACGTAAGCGTTTTTCCAATTCCACAAGCGAATGATAAATCACTATTTTTTCCGTGTTATCTGGTAATGCCCACCATCTTTACCATAGCTTGTATATATTGAAAAGCATTTGCAATCAAGTATACTTGATTGTTCTCATCACCTTTAAATGAATGTTTTTTCAACTTATACGCGCGTTCTGCCGCAAATTTCAAAAATAAAATGGATGAAGACGGTATTTTGTCATCAAAAACTGTCGAAAAACGGTTCCAACATTGTTGAATATGCTCTAAGAGTATGTCGTAAAAAGCGCTAAGAGTTATAAAGTGCTGACGGATGGAGTAACAATGGCTGAACAAAAGTCTAGCTACACGTATGAAGAGCTTTTAAGCTGCGCACGCGGCGAAATGTTCGGAAAAGGCAATGCACAATTGCCGGCTCCACCGATGTTGATGTTCAACCGTATTACAAAAATCAGCGAAAATGGTGGTGAACACGACAAAGGTTTGATTCGTGCCGAATTCGATATCAATCCGGATCTATGGTTTTTTGCTTGTCATTTTATTGGCGATCCGGTCATGCCTGGCTGTTTGGGGCTTGATGCCTTGTGGCAACTTACAGGTTTTTTCCTCGGTTGGTTGGGGGAACCCGGTAAGGGACGCGCTATCTCGACGGGGGAAGTAAAATTTTCCGGAATGGTTACCCCGAAAACAAAACTTGTCGAATATGGAATTGATTTCAAGCGTGTCATGCGTGGCCGGCTTGTGCTCGGTATTGCCGACGGTTTTGTCAAAGCCGATGGTGAAATAATTTATAAGGCTGCCGATTTGCGCGTAGCCTTATTCAAGGAATAGCAAGCATTCTTTCAGATAAACAAAGGTTGCAAGCCTTTGTTTACGGAAACCCAAGGAGACACTGATGCGTCGAGTAGTTGTAACCGGTATGGGAATTGTCTCATCAATCGGGAATAACCCTGAAGCAGTCCTTAACAGTTTGCGCGAAGCGAAATCCGGTATCAGTTTTTCGCAGGAATACGCAGATCTGGGCTTCCGCAGTCAGGTCTATGGCATGCCGCATATTGATGTCGAGGCATTGGTTGACCGGCGTGCCATGCGTTTTCACGGGCGGGGAACCGCCTGGAACCATATTGCAATGGATCAGGCTATTGCCGATGCAGGCTTGTCATCCGAGGAAGTTTCAAATCCGAAAACCGGTATCATTATGGGCTCTGGTGGGCCTTCAACACGGACAATCGTCGACTCGGCCGATATTGCACGCCAAAAGGGCCCCAAACGCGTTGGTCCCTTCGCAGTGCCAAAAGCTATGAGCTCGACTGCTTCGGCAACATTGGCCACCTTTTTCAAGATAAAAGGCGTTAATTATTCGATTTCCTCCGCCTGTGCGACATCCAATCATTGTATCGGCAATGCTTACGAACTGATCCAGTTCGGCAAGCAGGATCGCGTTTTTGCCGGTGGTTGCGAGGATCTTGATTGGACGCTGTCGGTCCTCTTTGATGCTATGGGCGCCATGTCGAGTAAACGCAATGCAACGCCTGAAAGTGCTTCACGTGCCTATGATGTCGGTCGTGACGGCTTTGTTATTGCCGGAGGTGCCGGCGTTTTGGTGCTTGAAGAACTGGAAGTTGCCAAAGCACGTGGTGCAAAAATCTATGCAGAGATCGTCGGATATGGTGCAACATCCGATGGTTACGATATGGTCGCTCCCTCCGGTGAAGGGGCCGAGCGCTGCATGCGCATGGCTTTATCAACAGTCAAAAATAAAATTGATTATATCAATCCACATGCCACATCGACTCCCGTCGGTGATCCGCCCGAAATAGAAGCCATCCGCAAGGTCTTCGGTTCGGGTGATTCATGTCCACCGATTTCGGCAACCAAATCGCTGACCGGCCATTCACTCGGAGCTGCCGGCGTGCAGGAAGCAATTTATTCCCTTCTTATGATGAAAAATAATTTCATCTGTGAAAGTGCTCATATTGATGAGCTTGATCCGGCGTTTGCGGATATGCCGATTGTACGCAAACGTCTTGATAACCAAAAACTGAACACAGTCCTGTCAAATACTTTCGGCTTTGGCGGAACCAATGCAACGCTGGTTTTCCAGCGTTACGAATAAACCGGACACTTTCGTTAAGAGAGTGCCACAGGCTTACGGAGAATATGATGGAAGGTTTGATGAAGGGCAAGCGCGGCCTCATAATGGGCGTCGCGAACGACCATTCAATCGCCTGGGGAATAGCATGTCAGCTCGCAAAAGCGGGGGCTGAACTGGCTTTTACCTATCAAGGAGATGCGTTTGGAAAGCGCGTCCGCCCTTTGGCAGAAAAACTCGGATCCAAGCTTTTGCTTGAATGCGATGTCGAAAATATCGATTCAGTCGATGCCGTTTTCGATCGACTGGAAAAAGAATGGGGTACACTCGACTTTGTCGTCCATGCGATCGGTTTTTCGGACAAATCGCAGCTCAAAGGACGCTATGTCGATGTAACAACACGTGAAAACTTCAGCCGGACAATGGTTATTTCGGCTTTTTCCTTCACTGAAATTGCCCAACGTGCAGGAAGACTGATGCCTAACGGCGGTGCATTGTTGACCTTGACCTATGGTGCGTCACAGCATGTCGTGCCAAATTACAATGTCATGGGCGTTGCAAAAGCTGCGCTTGAATCGATGGTGCGTTATCTGGCAGCCGATTTCGGGCCACAGAATATTCGCGTCAATGCAATTTCTGCGGGTCCTGTTCGCACGCTCGCCGGTAATGGTATCGGTGCGGCACGAGCTATCTTCTCCTATCAGAAACGCAATGCACCTTTGCGGCGCACAGTCGATATCGAGGAAATAGGAAAATCGGCTCTTTATCTTCTCTCTGATCTTGCTTCCGGCGTTACCGGTGACATTCATTATGTCGATTGCGGCTATAATATTATGTCTACGCCGATATTGGAAGAACTCAAAGAGAGTGAAGAGTCACGCGGCGAGTAATTTTCGCCGCGTTCTATTTTCGGGATTGGTGGCATATGCTTTGAACACGTTCATTGCTCTACTGATGGTCTTCCTTTCAATTCGCCATTGTTAACAGGCTTTCAGCCTTGGCAACTCTGCTTCTAAAAATTATTCTCGTATCGTGAATAAACCGGCCTTCACACCAACGCGACGGGCGGACATTATCATTGTTATGCCGGCATTGATTGCTGCATTTACCCTCGTGCTCTGGCATCCGTTTATAAAAGTACAGTCTCGGGCGCTAAAGTCGGTTGGAACACTATTGGCAATTGTATTTGTTGCCAGAGCAATTAGCGAATTCCGTTTGGTCGGATTTTTCAAATCTCTCACTGTTGGCGAACTGGAGTTTTAAGATTCGTATTTTTTACTCGCCATTTTGTTTTGCGATCGGTTGGATTTTCTTTTTCCTGACTTGGCACCAAATAACCAGTCACGACAACTCTGACGAGCGTTCGGGCAATTAGGGATGTATTTTTTTACTCTTCCCTGTGCCTTCCTTTAAAACGTTATTTACGCGCTTCAATCACTTTAAATCCGTTCTGCTCTTCCAGAACCAAAACTTTTCGGAAACATTTTTGCAAAGTCGCTTCATAGGGCAATTGCCGATTGGCCACCATGAGAAAACACCCACCGGGTTTTAACCGTCGAGCAGCTGTTTCGATGAATTTTTGCCCCAACGTGACATCTGCCGCGCGTCCGTCATGAAATGGCGGATTTGACAAAACTGTATCATAAATTCTTTCAATCGGCTCGCTTGTGATATCCTGCCATAAATAATCGACTGGAAGTGAAGCGTGAAGGCTACCTATATGTATTTTCGCCGCTTCCAGTGAAGTATAATCGGCCTCATAAAGATCGAGCTCGGTAAGTTTTTTAGCCTCCTTTATCGCTTCATAGGAAAGATAGCCCCAACCGGCACCAAAATCGGCCGTCTTGCCGAAGACAACTCTATCCATATATTTGACCAACATTTGCGAACCTTGGTCAATGCGACCATTCGAAAACATGCCTGCTTGTGTTGTAAAACCGTCATCAAATGACTGCGGGCGTTCAATGAGCGTTTCCAGCAATTTTTCATCAAGCTCTTCAGGCACAGTCAACCAGAAAACAATTCCATGCGCTTTTGAAAGCTTTCGTTCTGCCGGAACAATGACATTGACCCATTTCATGAAGGATTGAGCGCCAGACAGTTTATCGCCACTGACAATAATTGTGCCACCGGCTTTCACCACACGCAAAAGCGTAAGAAAACGGTTCTGGTTCAGTTTTTTATGCTTGTTAAGCTCAAGCAAACCACCGGTAAACCTCTTTGCTTTATCAGGCAATTCGGGCAAGCATTTAAAGCCCGCCTGTTGAAGCGTTAAAAAATCCCCCCGCCAAGGCTGAATAATTTCGAGTGATTTGACCCACTCTTTTTCCGGTTTTTCTGTCAAACCGAAGGCACACCAGAAACTTTCCGGTTGCGGGAGCCCGATAACACCCTGACGAAAAGGCAAGAAAACCGACATTTCAAGCTCCCTTTTTCAAATTCGCTTTTTAAGAAAGCCACATATTTCTCCTTTATCGTCATGCTGGAAAAGGTGCAATTTTAAAATTGCAAGCAAGGTGACTACACACGATCCATCCGAGAAAATGTGCAAGAATTTGTGCTGATCTTCGATCAAGCGGCTGCTGTGACTCGCATTGCCAGTCATTTCGTCGTTTTGGCACTTTTTAAAAATGCTTTACCGGCAAAATTTACGAAACAACCTAAACATTAATCTGTCTCGTACATTGCGGAAGAGGCTCAATTCAAGAGAGATATGGGGTTAGAATTGTCAAACAAAAAGCCGCTTATAAAAGCGGCTTTCCGATTTTTGAGAATTCTGAATTCCAAAGACTATTCTTTGTCTTTATCAGCATTCTTCTTGCGACGATGTTTCTTTTCAGGCTTATCGGATTTTTCATCCTTTTCGCCTTTATCGTGTTTTTCACTCTTATCACCATTGTCGTCATGGTGTTTTTCAGTCTTTTCATGCTTTCCATGTTTTTCGGCATGGTCAGCATCTTCAGACTTTGCATTTTCTTCGCGCGGGATTTCCTGCCCTGTTTCCTGATCGACAACTTTCATCGACAGGCGAACTTTGCCACGATCGTCAAATCCCATGAGTTTGACCCAAACCTTCTGCCCTTCCTTGACAACATCGGTTGTCTTGTTAACGCGTTCGGGAGCCAATTGTGAAATATGAACCAATCCATCACGCGGACCAAAGAAGTTGACGAAAGCACCGAAATCGGCCGTTTTCACAACAGTACCCTGATAGATCTGGCCAACTTCCGGCTCATCCAC
Source organism: uncultured Bartonella sp. (assembly GCA_946481695.1). The sequence continues at coordinate 72,091 of CAMLON010000003.1, forward strand.
GATGGAATGGATCCAGCGTTTGGCAGCTTCAATTGTTTTGGCATCGGAAGATGCAATTTTGATTGTGCCGTCATCTTCGATATTGATCTTGGCACCGGTTTGCTCGGTAATCTCGCGGATCACCTTACCGCCGGAACCGATAACATCGCGGATCTTGTCGACCGGAATATTCATCATCTCGATACGCGGAGCATATTCACCCAGTTCGGAACGTGCGCCGGTCAAAGCTTTGGCCATTTCACCAAGAATATGGATACGACCTTCTTTTGCCTGTCCGAGAGCAACTTTCATGATGTCTTCGGTAATGCCGTTGATCTTGATATCCATCTGCAAGGCTGTGACACCATTTTCCGTACCGGCAACCTTGAAATCCATATCGCCAAGGTGGTCTTCATCACCAAGAATATCAGAAAGGATCGCATAACGGTCGCCTTCCTTGATGAGCCCCATAGCAATACCGGCGACAGGATGCTGCAGTGGAACACCGGCATCCATCAATGCAAGGGATGTACCGCAAACGGTTGCCATGGACGACGAGCCGTTAGATTCGGTAATTTCCGAAACAGCGCGGATTGTGTAGGGGAAACTTTCCTGCGAGGGAAGCATCGGATGGATTGCACGCCATGCAAGCTTTCCATGACCGATTTCACGACGCCCCGGAGAGCCGATACGGCCGGTTTCACCAACCGAAAACGGCGGGAAGTTGTAGTGGAGAAGGAAGGTTTCCTTGTACATTCCTGTGAGCGAGTCGATATATTGTTCGTCTTCACCGGTTCCCAATGTTGCAACAACGACTGCCTGTGTTTCACCACGCGTAAACAATGCAGAACCGTGGGTGCGCGGCAAAATGCCGACTTCCGTATAAATCGGACGGACTGTTTTCAAATCGCGACCATCAATGCGGCTGCCGTTATCAAGAATATTCCAGCGGACAATTTTTGCCTGCAAATGCTTGAAAACTGTTGCGATTTCTTCCGAATTATATTCCGGTTCTTCTTCGCCTTCCGGCATGAATTTCGCGTCAACCTTGGCTTTAACCGCATCAACAGCAGCATAACGCTCCTGCTTGTCGGTCAGTTGATAGGCCTTACGCAGATCCTTTTCGGCGAATTTGAGCATCTTCTTTTCCAGATCACTCAGATCTTCCGGAGCAAATTCGCGCGGTTCCTTGGCGGCAACTTCGGCAAGCTTGATAATTGCATCGATAACCGGTTTGAAACCGTTATGACCGAAAATAACGGCACCGAGCATAACATCTTCGCTGAGTTCCTGTGCTTCCGATTCAACCATCAAAACAGCATCGGATGTGCCAGCAACGACGAGATCAAGCTTCGATTCCGGCATTTCGTCGATATTCGGGTTCAGCACATATTTGCCGTTGATATAACCGACGCGTGCGCCACCAATCGGCCCCATGAACGGAACACCCGAAAGGGTCAAGGCAGCCGAAGCTGCGATCATCGACAAAATATCGGGGTTGTTTTCAAGGTCATGTTGCAAAACAGTGATGATGACCTGTGTTTCGTTTTTGTAGCCTTCGGCAAAAAGCGGGCGGATCGGACGGTCGATCAAACGTGAAATCAATGTTTCACCTTCGCTCGGACGACCTTCGCGTTTGAAATAACCACCCGGTATTTTACCGGCTGCATAAGTCTTTTCCTGATAATTGACTGTGAGCGGGAAAAAATCCTGTCCGGGCTTGGGTTCCTTTTCGGAAACCACTGTGGCGAGAACGATTGTTTCGCCGTAGGTTGCCATAACTGCACCATCAGCCTGACGCGCAATTTTGCCTGTTTCAAGAGTCAGCGGGCGGCCTGCCCAGTCAATCTCTACTTTGTGAGTGTTAAAAAACATTTCTTGTCCTTGATTAACCGTGAGAGGACAAATTCCTTTCAACGGCCTAGTTCTTTAGTCATGTCATGGGCAAGACAACAAGGCGCATCCGATGTTTTTTGATGCGGCTGGCAATCCTGCCCCATGACGGTTCCTCGATTTCTGCGACTTTTTTAAGTTGTAGAAATTGAAAGGCGGGAAACCACATAATTTCCCGCCTTGATTGTTTAGCGACGCAAGCCGAGCTTGGAAATCAACGACTGGTAACGCTTTTCATCGACACCGTTAAGGTAATCGAGAAGGCGACGGCGTTGGGAAACAAGTTTCAAAAGACCACGGCGGGAATGGTTATCCTTTTTGTGGGATTTGAAATGCTCGGTCAAATTGGCAATACGTTCAGACAAAATAGCAACCTGTACTTCCGGCGAACCTGTATCGCCTTCCTTGGTTGCATATTCTTTGATCAAAGCCTGTTTACGTTCAGCAGTAATCGACATCGGTTCATCCTTTCAAAAACGAGTGGGACATTGAAGACGCCCCGGCCGGGATGTCGTCCAGCTAGGGTCTATGAATCGGCAAATGCAAAAAGCACATGCACGGTGGCTTCATATATAGGAATTATACTTGAATTACTAGTCCTACCTTTTGTTCACTAAAGTTTTCGACTATTTTCGCTTTGCTATTCTCTTTTTCTCGCAAACAATGAGAATTCAGGAAATTAGCAAAAACTTAGACAATGAGCAGAAAAAGCTATTATCTGCCACTCTTCACAAATTCTCTTTGAAATAAAAGCCTTTACTTACCGAATTCGGTTTCCAGTTCTTTTTGAATAAAATAATTTCTCTCGCAATATCTGAAAAATATACAAGCATTCTCTTATAGTCGAATAGCGTAATCAGGCATTGTTGATAATAATAAGTGTGCAGATTTTCACAACCCTATTGGAATGACGTTACTTGACACTTGCGGCTTCAACGGCGCTCACTTAGATTGGGTGCAATAAAAGTCCAATTTCCGGGAACCTATGCAGCAAAAAAGCTCGACACTTGCGCCATTTAAAAGCCAGGCTTTCAGAAGTCTGTGGGCGGCAACGCTTGTTTCAAATCTGGGTGGGCTTATCCAGACAGTCGGTGCCGGCTGGATTATGACATTAATCAGCACGTCCCATTCAATGGTGGGGCTTGTTCAGGGCGCCAACACTTTACCGGTTGTGATTTTTTCGCTTCTCGCCGGTGCTCTTGCCGATAATTTCAACCGTCGGCAGATCATGATTACCGCGCAATTGATGATGATGGCTGTTTCAGTTCTCCTTGCCGTTCTCACCTGTTTCGGTCTCTTGACGCCGTGGCTCCTTCTTGCCTTTACATTTCTGATCGGCTGTGGCTCGGCTCTTTATAACCCCCCTTGGCAAGCAACAGTGGGAGATATTGTGCCGCGTGAAGATATTTCTGCGGCGGTCACATTAAATAGTGTCGGCTTCAATTTGATGCGCAGTGTCGGGCCTGCAACCGGCGGTGCAATTGTTGCGGCCTTTGGTGGCGCGGCAGCTTTCGTCGTCAATGCTTTCAGCTATATTCCGCTTCTTGGTGCGCTGTTTTTCTGGAAACCCGATTACGCAAATAACGGTTTGCCGCGCGAAAGACTCGTCGCAGCAATGTCTGACGGCTTACGTTATGTTTTCATGTCACCGCATCTTTTAAACATCATGACGCGGGCCTTCATGTTCGGCCTTGGTGCGATATCGGTTCTTGCACTTCTTCCCATTATTGCCCACGAAAAGCTTGATGGCGGGGCACTCATTTACGGAACATTGCTTGGTTCTTTCGGCGTGGGAGCTATTGCTGCCGGCATTATCAATTCCTGGGTAAGGCGGCGCTTTCCCTCGGAAGCAATTGTTGCCGGTTCATTCATCGGCTATGCGCTATCTTGTCTGTTGCTCGCTTTGAGTGACTCGTCAATCATCGCACATATCGTCCTTTTTCCAGCCGGCATGTGTTGGGTTCTGGCACTTTCGCTCTTTAATGTTTCGGTGCAATTATCAACACCGCGCTGGGTTGTCTCACGAGCCTTGGCTCTTTATCAGACATCATCTTTTGGCGGCATGGCCGTCGGAAGCTGGTTATGGGGAAGTCTTGCTGACAATTATTCGCCCGTCATTGCGCTTTATATATGCGCTGCATTCCTCATTATTGGTGCATTGATGGGATTTAAATTCACCATCTTTGAAATACCGAGCATCAACCTTGACCCGCTTGATCAATTCCGCGAACCGGAATTGCATCTTGACCTTCAGGCCAGAAGCGGCCCGATCATGATTCTGATCGACTACGAAATCAAGGACGAGAACATTCCGGAATTTCTTGAAACAATGTCGTTGAGGCGTCGCATCAGACTGCGTGACGGTGCAAGGCAATGGACACTATTGCGTGATCTCGAACACCCGAACCGCTGGGTTGAAACCTACCATATGACGACATGGGTGGATTATTTGAGGCACAATCGCCGCCGCACCAAAGCCGATGCCGACGTAACAGAAAAACTTCGCAAGCTTAGCGAAATTCCGGAAGGCATGCGCGTTCACCGCATGATCGAACGTCACACTGTGCCGGAAGCCAACCAGATACAAGTCAAGCACTCGGCCCATCATCTGCATTGAACCGATATCTCACGAGAAAATAAATAACCGTGCTTTTTAAAAACTTGTCGAACGCCACGTTACCCGTTGTCCGCCCCTTCTCCGATTTTGATGTTAAACCGGAATCGGTACCTCAAGGAAAACAGCATATTTGCCAATTCCACCCCTGTTTCCAATCCTACCCCTGTTTCCAATCCTACCCCTGTTTAAAGCGACATCTACAATATATCCACAGCAAGCAAACACTGAATCCGGTTTTTTAAATTCATGTTTTGAATATGGGGGGGATGGTCGGCACAATTGATAATTCTGTTTCTTCTCAATTTACTGCCCCACCCTCTCAACAGATTATTATATTCTTCAAAAGGACAGTTTTTAGCAAGCCGACATATGTGCAAAATTTTGATTGTGAAACACAAATTGGGTGTCGAATTATCTGATGTTTTGACAAAATTACTGACGAGAATTGTAACAAACCGGATAGCCGGTGTTTGCCGGAGCCCGCTCCGACAAAATCAACTATTTCCGCCCGAAAAAACCACCCATTGACTAAAATTCGTTAAATGGGCCAACGGCGAAACACCTATCTTTTTTAGCTTTTCTGAAATCAGCCGACTGTGAAAACGCGCTTGGGCTTGAACTGGCCATTTTCGATCATACCGATTGCCAGCAATTTTCCCTTATGCGTTGCACAAACCTCATCTTCATCAACAGGTGCGTCACGCCCGCGCAATAAAACGGGGTTTCCCATTCGCACACGATAAGCCTGTTCATCGCTTAAGGGATATTGGGGCAGAAATTCGAGTGCCGCACCAGTTTCGATCAAAAGTTCATCCAGAGCCGAGAAATCGCGTGGCGGATAGATGCCATTCTCGTCGGCCTCACCTCTTTCCGGCGCTGCTGCCTCCAGATCTTCAAGGCTAACAAAATCATCTTCGACAAAAGGCGAAACTTCGATGCGCCGCAAATTGGCAATATAGCCATAGCACCCGAGTTCTCTTCCCATGTCGCGGGCAAGAGCACGCACGTAAGTCCCTTTACCGCATTCCACCTCGAAAATCGCATTGCCTTCCGGTGTCATATCAATGAGTTCGAGGCTGTCGATTTCAACTTCACGTGCCGGAATTTCGATTTTTTCACCTTCACGTGCCAGATCATACGCACGATTGCCATCAATCTTGATAGCAGAAAATTGCGGCGGAGTTTGCAAGATCGTGCCAATATAATGAGGCAAAATCGATATTATGTCCTCTTTAACCGGGCGCTTGGTGGAAGTTTTTGTGATTACACCTTCCATGTCATCGGTATTGTGTTCTTCACCCCAGGAAACTGTAAAGCGGTAAACCTTTGTACCATCAACAACATAGGGAACCGTTTTTGTGGCTTCTCCCAAAGCAATTGGCAACATGCCGGACGCAAGCGGGTCAAGTGTTCCGGCGTGACCGGCTTTTTCGGCCTGAAACAGCCATTTAATTTTGGAAACGGCCTCGGTCGACCCCATGCCCTCCGGCTTATCGAGAATCACCCAGCCCGAAACCGGACGGCCTTTTTTCTTTCGCTGACGCGCCATAAAATTCTATTCCTTTTCCTCGTCATCGTGATGAAGATCACGAGCCACTTCCGGCGAGTGCAACAAGGCATCGATTTTTGCAAAATTATCGAAACTCGTATCCACCTTGAAACGGAATTCCGGCATATATCTCAACTGCCGCAACTGGGGCCCTAACTCGCCACGAATAAATCTTGTGTGGTGATTGAGTGCTTTTACCACCTCTTCTGCATCAGCATCGGCAAGTGGGGCAACAAAACAGGTTGCAACGCGTAAATCCGGAGACATACTGACTTCGGTTGCACTAAGCACAACACCGTCAAGTACCGGATCCAGAATAACTCCGCGCTGGAAGATGGAAGCAAGAGCATGGCGAACCTGCTCGCCAACACGCAATTGCCTTTGGGACGGACCAGCATGTTTCATAGCTACTACCTTTGATTTTTCAGGCGCATATTTTTAAGATAAATTCCCCGAAATCTTGCCGAACGATCAATTCTCATCGAATTAAAGCAGCCAACCACCGCTTGAAAACCGGCGCAACTTTCGTTCATCAGACGGGATCTTCTGTTTGGCCATATCATTCAATAATATGGCCAAACATGTTTTGAATTAGAGCGAGCGTTTAATGGTTTCAACGCGGAACGCTTCGATAATATCTCCAACGCGAATGTCATCATAATTCTCGAAGGCCATGCCGCATTCCTGACCGGCAGGAACTTCGGCAACCTCGTCTTTGAAGCGTTTCAAGGTCTTAAGCTTGCCTTCATGGACAACAACATGATCACGGATAAGGCGCACACCCTCGCCGCGCTCCATCTTGCCTTCGGTAACACGGCAACCCGCGACCTTCCCAACCTTGGAAATGTTGAAGACTTCGATAATCTCTGCATTGCCAAGGAAAGTTTCGCGCCGTTCCGGCGTCAACATGCCCGACATTGCTGCCTTCACATCGTCAACAAGATCATAAATGATATTGTAATAGCGAATTTCGATGCCTTGGGCTTCGGCTGCGTCACGCGCCTGACTGTTCGCACGAACGTTGAAGCCGATAATGGCAGCATTCGATGCTGCAGCCAATGATACATCGCTTTCCGTAATACCACCGGGAGCGGCATGGACAATATGGGCGCGCACTTCGTCATTACCTAGTTTTTCAAGCGCTGACGTAATGGCTTCAACAGAGCCCTGGACATCCCCTTTGATGACCAGCGGAAATTCTTTCATGCCGCTTGTCTGCATCCGGTTCATCATCTGTTCAAGTGAACCGCGCGAGCCTGCCTGCCGCGCAACTGCTTTTTCACGAGCCAAACGCTGACGATATTCGGCAATCTCGCGTGCCTGGGCTTCATTGGCGACAACCGCAAAACGGTCACCGGCCTGCGGTGTGCCTTGCATACCGAGAACTTCGACCGGCATTGACGGGGTTGCAGCTTTGATATGGGCACCACGGTCATTGATAAGGGCACGAACACGACCCCACTCGTTACCGGCAACGATAATATCGGAAGGATGCAATGTGCCCTTCTGGATGAGAACCGTTGCAACAGCACCACGACCACGATCAAGCTGGGCTTCAATCACAACACCTTCGGCAGTACGATCAGGATCGGCTTTCAAGTCGAGGATTTCCGCCTGTAACAGAATTGCTTCAAGAAGCTTGTCGATATTCTTGCCGGTTTTTGCCGAAACCTCGACTTCCAATGTGTCACCACCCATGCTTTCGACAAACACTTCATGTTGCAACAGTTCGGTTCTGACCTTTTGCGGATCGGCAGCCGGCTTATCGATCTTGTTGATCGCAACAATAATCGGCACACCGGCCGCTTTTGCATGGTGAATGGATTCAATCGTTTGCGGCATGACACTATCGTCGGCTGCAACGACCAAAACCGCAATATCGGTCACCTGCGCACCACGGGCACGCATGGCTGTAAAGGCCGCATGTCCCGGCGTATCAATGAAAGTGATCTTCTGTCCCTTTTGTTCAACCTGATAGGCGCCGATATGCTGGGTGATACCACCCGCTTCACCGGCAACAACATTGGCATGACGGATGGCATCAAGAAGCGATGTCTTGCCGTGGTCGACGTGCCCCATAATGGTAACGACAGGTGGGCGCGGTTTGAGCTTTGCCGGATCATCGGGAACATTGAAGAGACCTTCTTCAACATCCGATTCAGCAACGCGTTTTACCGTGTGGCCGAATTCTTCGGCAATCAATTGCGCCATATCGGCATCAATCACATCACCGGGCTTCAACATCTGTCCCTGTTTCATCAGATATTTGATGACGTCGACAGAGCGTTCAGTCATACGTTGGGCGAGTTCCTGAATAGTAATGGTTTCAGGAATTGTCACCTCGCGGGAAATTTTTTCGCGCGGTTCCTGCATCTGCGAGCGTTTGAATTTTTCTTGGCGCCGACGCATAGCAGCCATTGAACGGCCACGTGAATTGCCTTCCTCGTCAAGTGCACTGCTCAATGTCAGTTTGCTGCGGCGGCGCTGTTCGCCACCCTTCACTGCTTTTGGAGCACGTACCTCGGATTTATTGCCACCGCCACGACGCGAGCGACGATCATCTTCATCATCATCAACAATATTGCGTTTTGCGACAGGAGCGGCTGCACGTTGTTTGGTAACGGGCGCAATATCAAGTTCAATCGGTCGGTTGGCGGCCTGCTTGTCGGTTTTGGGACGATAGCCATCCTTGACCTTATGGACTTCGTGCTTTTTAACTTCAGGCTTATGCGCTTCAGTCTTTTCAGCCTCGTGGGCAGCACGGGCTTTTGCATCCTCTTCCGCCTGCTTGCGTAAAAGTTCTTCGCGCTCTTTAGCGCGTTTTGCTTCTTCAGCCTGGCGACGCTTGGCTTCTTCCTGAGCACGTTTATGCTCTTCTTCCTCAAGCTTATGTTGTTCTTCGGCGTGAAGACGGGCTTCTTCCAGTGCACGCATGCGTGCTTCCATTTCAGCCGATGAAAGATTGCTGTGCGGGTGCTGCAAGGAAACTTTGGGGGCCGTTTCTGTGCGCGGCTTTGCTGTTTGGGCGACGCGCGGCTTGGTCACAACGTGTTTGACTTCCACCTTTTCATCCGGACGGGTAATCTTGCGCCGCTTCGTTTCGACAACGACCGCCTTTGTACGTCCGTGACTGAAATTCTGCTTGACTGTACTGGTTTCAACCCCGGGGCGTTTTAAGGTCAGCGTTTTCTTGGCTGTTTTCTTGTCGTTATTGTTTTCCGTCATTCCGTTTCCTTCACGGCTTCTACCGTCTTCTTTTCCGGCCTAGTGCTTCCCGTCGCGGTAGGCAACAAGTCTTTGCACTGTTTTGATGAATCCTTGTGCAAGCTTCAAATTCAATAATGCAGCATGTACCACAGGATTATCACCAAAAGCCACACCCATTTCATCACTGTTGAATAAAGTTACAACCGGAATGTCTTGCTTATCCGGTCGCCTGACCGAGTAAATTGCCTGTTCAATCTTGCGTTTACCATCAAAAGCAGCTTCTTTCGAATGTAAAACAAGACATGCTTCACCTGAACGTATTGCCTGTTCAACTTTGGTTGCACCGGTGACAACAGCACCTGCCTTTCGAGCCAGAGCAAGACGACCGAGTGCCGCTTTGACCAAAAGTTTGTCCACAAGTTCGACAAGCCCCTGATCCACGATAATATCAGTCTTCAGGCTATGTGTAAAAGCCTTGCGTTTTATTGCTTCTTCAAGAACAGATTTCGAGGCGGAAATCCAGGCTCCCCGCCCTGGCAAATTGGCTTTGATATCAGGCACAAGATGACCGTCAGGTCCGGCAACAAAGCGGATAAGCTCTTGCGCCTCACCACTTTTTCTTGTCAGGATGCATGTACGGTCATTCATCAATCAGTCCATCTTTCCTATTCAGCCGGTGTTTCTGTTTCAGCCGTTTTTGTACCATCTTCAGGCTTTGCTGCTTGTGTATTTTCCTCAGCCTCATCGTTCTCTTCCGGCTTATGAAGATCTTCTTCTGTCATCCAACCGGCTTTCAAACGGGCTGCGACAACCATTGCTTCGGCATCGGCACGGCTTATATCGAACGGCGTAAGGACACCTGCAAAATTTTGTGTCTCGCCATCCTTGCGTTCACGCCAGCCGGCTAGATCATCAACTGCATAACCTGCAAAATCCTCGATCGTTTTGACTCCATCCTCGCCAACGGCAACCATCATCGCTGTTGTCATTCCCGGCAGCTCGCGTAATTCGTCGGAAACACCAAGTTTCTTACGTTTCTTGTCGAGTTCGGCTTCCTGCTTGTCGATATAGTCTTTTGCACGTTGCTGGATTTCAGAAGCGGTTTCTTCGTCAAACCCTTCAATCGAGCTGATTTCATCCGGATCGACATAGGCAATTTCTTCAATAGAAGCGAAGCCTTCGGAAGCCAGGACCTGTGCAACCATCTCGTCAACATCCAAAGCTTCCATGAACAATTTGCTACGTTTTGCAAACTCTTTCTGCCGATTTTCGGATTCTTCCTGTTCTGTAAGGATATCGATATCCCAGCCTGTCAATTGTGAAGCAAGACGGACATTTTGACCACGCCGTCCGATTGCAAGGCTAAGCTGGTCATCAGGCACAACAACTTCGATACGTTCTGCATCTTCATCAAGAACAACTTTGGCTACTTCTGCCGGTTGCAAAGCGTTAACGATAAATGTCGCTGCATCAGGAGACCACGGAATAATATCGATCTTCTCGCCTTGAAGTTCGTTGACAACAGCCTGAACGCGGCTACCCCGCATACCAACGCATGCGCCAACCGGATCAATCGAGCCATCACGCGAAACTACGGCAATCTTTGCACGTGAACCGGGATCGCGGGCAACCGACTTGATTTCGATAATGCCGTCATAAATTTCCGGAACTTCCATAGTGAAAAGCTTGGCCATAAATTGCGGATGGGTACGCGAAAGAAAAATCTGCGGCCCGCGTTGTTCGCGCCGGACATCATAGACATAAGCACGAATACGATCGCCATAACGGAACGACTCACGCGGAATAAGTTCGTCACGACGAACAATTGCCTCACCACGTCCCAGATCGACAATGACATTGCCATATTCTACACGTTTGACAGTGCCGGAAACAATTTCGCCAACCTTATCCTTATATTCTTCATATTGGTGATCGCGCTCGGCCTCACGCACTTTCTGGACGATGACCTGCTTGGCCGACTGGGCAGCAATGCGCCCGAATTCCATTGGCGGCAGCGGATCAGACAAGAAATCGCCGATTTCAGCATTAGGTTTGCGTTTTCTTGCGTCTTCCAGAGAAATCTGTGTTGCATAATCGTCAACCGTGTCGACAACTTCCAGCAAACGCTGCAACTTGATTTCGCCGGTTTTGGAATTGATATCGGCACGGATATTGGTTTCCTGACCATAGCGTGACCGCGCAGCTTTCTGGATGGCATCGGCCATTGCAGAAATGACAATTTCACGGTCAATCGACTTTTCGCGGGCAACGGCATCTGCAATTTGCAGAAGTTCAAGCCTATTAGCGCTTACAGCCATTGATTCTCTCCTTCTTTGTGCCGCTTCACGGCATCGACTAAGTTATTTCTTTTCCGGCTTGGACTTTTTTCGACTGTCCCCGCCTTTCAAACTCTTTTGTGTCTTGCCCGAATTCTCCGGTTTCTTAGAACCGCTATCGGGTCCAAGATCATCATCCGGAATAAGCTGCTGACGCAACGCTTTGTCTTTTGCCAGTGCATCACGGATAAGATCATCGGTCAAAACAAGATGCGCATCAGCTATCTCGCTGAATGGAACTCGCACAGCCAAAGCTTCACCATAGGCTGCCTTGTCTGTATTGAGAACAAAACCATCCCCATCGACATCGCGGATTGTCCCGCGAAATTTCTTTCGCCCATCTATCATTCCGGTTGTTTCTATTTTTGCAATATGGCCTTGCCAACGCGAAAAATCGGATTTTCTGACGAGTGGACGATCAATCCCGGGCGAAGAAATTTCCAGATGGTATTTTCGCTCAATGATATCTTCAACATCAAGAATAGGAGAAACGACACCACTGACTTCCTCGCAATCCTTGATTGTCATTGTACCATCGCCACGTTCGGCCATAATTTGCAACGTAAGTCCATTAAGACCAGACAAACGGACACGAACAATCCGGTAGCCGAGAGGTTTCAACACCGGAGCAACAATTGCAACGACACGTGCTTCAACGCCTTTTTCTTCAAAAAGACGTGGTTCATCCAAATCAATTGCTTGTCCGCTCTCGCTCATACCCAACTTTTCCAAATATAAATCAAACCATTCCGGTAACAAAAAAGAGCGGGCTCGGAAAACCCACTCTTCATCAAATGATCAAGAATTTTCTATAATATACACCTGATGAATTTTGTTTTCAAGTAGAACATTTCGAATGTTTAAGACCGTTTTTCAGGCAATATTTCCGCCCGATAATTTTGAAGAGTTACCTCTATTTTCTGACAAATGTGAGATAAGCGGGTACGCGCCCTTCCCGCAATGCCTTTTCTTCATAGCGCGTTCCCGGCCAGGCTTCAAAAGGCAATTTCCAATCTGCCGACCCATTGGCTGACCAGATAAAATCCGGATGATGTGCACAGTGAAAAAGTGTCCAGTTCACATAAGTATCAATATCGGAAGCAAACCGGAACTTGGCTCCGGATTTCAAAACACGCGCAAAACGATCGAGATTCTTCATATTCACGAAGCGGCGTTTCCAATGTTTTTTCTTCGGCCAAGGGTCAGGATAGAAAAGATCTATTCCGGCAATTGATGATGGCGGCAACCAGTCGAGCAACCGTGTGGCATCATCATCATAAAGCCGTATATGTTTCAATCTTTCTTGATTGTCTTCCAAAGCACCAAGCATTTTGGCCATTCCGTTAATGAATGGCTCGACACCGATAAAAGCGGTTTGGGGGAATCTATCCATTTCATGGGCGAGATGTTCACCACCACCAAAACCGATTTCAATGCGTATATCGTCGTAATTGTTTTTTGCGTTGCCGGAATTATTGAATAGGTCGGCGAGCCTTTCAGGTGCAGGCTTTGACAAATCCAATTCAAGAACGGGAAGCAATGTCTCTTCGCGTTTTATCTGGGCGGCACGCAATGCCTTCCCCCGACGCCGTCCAAAGAAAGCCTCGCTTGCCCGTTCTTTATGTCCGTCCATTACGCCGCCTTGATTGCCTCTTTCAGCGCCTTGACGAGATTTGTCCGCTCCCACGAGAACGAACCATCGCGTCCGGGTTTGCGACCAAAATGCCCATAAGCCGATGTTTTTGCGTAAATTGCTTTATTGAGTTCGAGATGCTTGCGGATTCCCGATGGTGACAAATCCATAACTTTGCGGATTGCAGCTTCGACGACACCTTCATCAACTTTGCCGGTTCCATGCAGATTGACATAGATCGAAAGAGGTTGGGCGACACCGATTGCATATGAAAGCTGGATTGTGCAGCGATCGGCAAGTCCTGCAGCAACGACATTCTTGGCAAGGTAGCGTGCCGCGTAGGCCGCCGAACGGTCAACTTTGGTGGTATCTTTACCGGAAAATGCACCGCCGCCATGAGGAGCTGCACCACCATAAGTATCAACAATAATTTTACGCCCGGTAAGACCGGCATCTCCATCCGGACCACCGATAACGAATTTTCCCGTCGGATTGATATACCAATTACAATTGTCAGCAATTTTTATATCGCTCAATGCTTGACGGATATATGGTTCGACGACCGAGCGCACTTTCTTTGAATCCCATGTCGGATCAATATGTTGGGTAGAAAGAACAATGGAGACCACTTCTACCGGTTTGTCGTTTTCATAACGAACAGTCACCTGACTTTTTGCATCCGGTCCAAGCTTGCTTGCTTCGCCTTCATCAAGATGGCGGGCAATCGACAATGTTTCGAGAATTTTATGGGCATAGTAAATTGGTGCCGGCATCAAATCCGGTGTTTCCCTGCAGGCATAGCCGAACATAATGCCCTGATCACCTGCACCTTCTTCTCCCTGACGGTCAGAAGCGTTATCGACGCCTTGGGCAATATCTGCAGATTGGGAATGCAACAAAACATCAATCTTCACTGTTTTCCAGTGAAAACCTTCCTGTTCGTAACCGATTGCGCGAATTGCACGACGGGCAGCCGAACGGAAGCGTGACGGGTTGATAACCGGATCTCCCTTCTTGTCATGGACAAGCTTGCCATTTTTATCTTTTTTCAAAAGTGTATCAGGCACGCGGACTTCGCCGGCGATAATAACACGATTTGTGGTTGCCAGAGTTTCACAGGCAACACGGACAGACCATGGATCAACACCCGATTTCGATGCTTCCTTATAGATCATATCGACGATTTCATCCGAAATACGGTCACAAACTTTATCGGGATGACCTTCCGATACCGATTCACTGGTAAAAAGATAATTCTGATGAGACACGGGAAACCCCTCTAGAAAGACGACGTTTGCATTCTTTCCGGATACTCCGGAACGAAAAACGACAATTGCCTTATTTGCCAAGCTTGTCGAATTGCGTCAATGCCGTTTTAACGTGAACCGTGAAATAAATGTGATATTTGTCATTCAAATGGTAATTTTGATATATGGGCTATCAATCAAGTCTGCTTGGAAAATAGTGCGGCGACAAAAGCACAGAAATTTCTTTTAAAAAAATCAATAAATTTCAAATTGGATTTTAAATAATTAATCGGAAAATACCGTCTGACTTTTTCCCAGCCTCTTCAATGAAGAACGTACCTACAAGAAGAAGAACGCATCTACAAGGAATTCGATTTTTCGTCTTCAGAAAGTGCCTTTGCCAAGTCGATAATTTTGCGTCGGACTTTCGGATCCTTGATATTGGTAAAAGCACGCAGAAGCTGAATTCCCTCATTACTCGAACAAAAATCCATGAAGTTATTATCCCCCTCATGGAAACCTTCCGAAGTACGGGTGCCCGGTGCTTCCTCGAAAAAATAAGATACCGGCACATCAAGAATTTCGGAGATCGCCTGAAGTCGGCTGGCACCAACACGATTCGTGCCTTTTTCATATTTTTGTATCTGCTGGAAGGTAATGCCGAGCTGCTCTCCCAATTTTTCCTGACTAAGCCCAAGCATATTTCGCCGCAGTCTGATGCGGCTTCCCACATAAACATCAGTCGGGGCGGGTATTTTTTTGGGTGCGGACATGATCTAACTTTCTCGCGTCAATACTGATCCATCTTCATAAGCCTGAACCAATGCAGATGATTTTGTTATTTAGGGGTTTTTGTATCGGTCCCCCGCTGGAACCAATTTTCATGCGCATAACACCCCATTGATTAGCACTTGTCAATCGAGTGTTCCTTTTTTACGAAACCAAACGTTAAACTTAACATCAGTATAATAAAAAATACAGAAAAAGCTTGGATAAATTTTGTTTTCATGTTCCATATCGGAACAATGGAAGAGGGTACTGGTACATCAATTAAACCGATTTTATCAAGATCCAAACTCCGCACGATTCGCCCATAGGGGTCAACGACTGCCGAAATTCCATTATTGGCTGCACGTATAAGTGGAATTCCCATTTCAACAGCACGTAAACGAGCCTGATCGAAATGCTGGTATGGTCCCGGTGTGACACCAAACCATCCGTCATTGGTAACGTTTAAAATCGCTTGAGGTTTTTCACCTTCATAGTCCATACCATCAGGAAAAATCACCTCGTAGCAGATCATCGGTAGAAACACAAAACCATCCGGCATCTTCACCGTTTTTCGTATCGGCGTGCTGCTATACCCCCCTGCCATTACAGCCAATGCATGAAGGCCTATTTTGTCAAAAAAATTCTGGAAGGGCAAATATTCGCCAAACGGGACAAGATGCACCTTGTCCGAAGACGACAGAATATTGCCATTACCATCAATTGTTTCAATTGTATTGAAATATTTATTGTTTTCGTCATTCGGTGCGCCACTGCTTCGGACTGCCCCGACAATTGCCCATTGATCCGGTTGGAGAATGGAAGCGATGCGCATTTTTGCTTCCGGCACATAGTCCAGTATATAGGGCACTGCGGTTTCCGGCCAGACAATATAGGCAGGTTCATGCGCACCATTTGTGAGCGGTTTTTCGCTCAGTTGCATATGTGCATCAAACATTGCATAGCGAACCTGATTGTCAAGTTTCTCGTCCTGTTTAATGGACGGTTGTATGAGTCTTACCCACGTGTTGGCATTGTCATAGTCATTGATCGGAGGTGCTTCATAAAGCCGGATAGCACCGAACCCCGTATGTGCACCAAAAAGAATAACGCCGATTGTTAAGGCAAGCCACCGGTGGTTTTTGTCATAAAAAGTGGCTGGCATTGAATAAAGAAGCACGGCGAGCGCATTCATTCCGTAAAGACCCACCACTGCGTCGGACTGCATAAAAAGCGGCGTCGGCATAATTGTGTAGCCGATTGCATTCCAGGGAAAGCCGGTAAACAATGTGGAACGCAAATATTCGGCAATACCGAGAGCAAACGCCAAAGCGAACAGACGGGATAGCCCCTTTTTCCAAAACAGAATAACAAGCCCGCCTGCAAGCCCCCAGTAAAGCGCAAGATAAAAAGGAAGCCCGAAAATTGCTAAAGGAATGGCCCAACCGAAACTTATGGGGTCGACCAGCATGGCACTGGAAAGCCACCAAAGACTAAAAACGAAATAGCCGAAGCCAAAACTGAAACAAGTAAGAAAGCCGAGCTTGAAGCGCTGCTTCAAACCGGAGGCGACAGCAACCTTATCAAGCAATAAAACCAGAACAGGAAAAGTAACAAAAGCCAGCGGGAAGAAGTACAAAGGCGCAGTTGCAAGAGCTGTTATTCCACCACAGACAAAGCTTACGAAATGCTGTTTCGAGCCTTTAAGCTTTCCAATATAAGTGGTTGCTCCTGCCAAAATCTGCATGTCCGGTTTCCCCCACTTGCCTTTTACCTCTGGTAATTTCAACATCCGACAAGAAGATTGATTGTGACAGGAAAGAAAATACGAAACACCCGTTTTATAAATCGGACGGGGTGTTCTCCTTTTCCTGCTTTGGATGGTTCTGTAAAGGTTGGATTCGGATCCGTTTGATGCGGCGTTTATCGGCTTCCAGAATACGGAACTGGTAGCCGGGAACCGCTTCTACAACTTCTCCTTTTGCCGGTATCCGATCCAATGTTGAAACAATAAGTCCGCCGATTGTATCGACGTCCTCTCCATGTTCGCCCACCTTGAAATCCGGTCCCAGAGCTTTTTCCACCTCATCAAGATCGGCGCTGGCATCAACAAGCCACCTGTTATCAGGCTCTTTGATAATGGACATGTCGACATCATCGTGCTCGTCTTCGATATCACCGACAACAAGTTCGACAATATCTTCCATTGAAGCAAGGCCATCCGTTCCACCATATTCGTCAATAATCAGCGCCATCTGAGTTCGGGTTGCCTGCATACGTGTCAAAAGCTGCCCTGCCAACATCGACCCGGGAACGAACAAAACACTGCGTATCAAATCGAGATTGCCGACAGGTTGCGACAGATCCACTTTGGAAAAATCAAGGCATCCTTCTTGTTCTCCACTTTGGGCTTTATGCGTAATGTAATTCAAAACATCACGAATATGCAGCATGCCACGCGGATCATCGAGACTTTCCGAATAGACCGGCATACGCGAATGACCGGATTTTTCGAACTCTATCAATGTCTCAGCCAACGTCGTTGTAATATCAAGCGCTTCGATTTCCGAGCGCGGTATCATCACATCCTCTACACGGGTTTCCCGAAGGCGCAAAATATTGTTCAACATGAGACGTTCTTCCGGCGAAAACAGCGAATTCGCGTCTCCCTGCCCATCGGAAAGGGCATCTGTCAGATCTTCTCGCAAGGTAGAATTATTGCGGGAACGCATAAAAGAAAAAAGATTGGCAAATAAAGACTTCTTTTCACTGCTTCGCGATTGTGAAGAACTTTGACCGGCCGATGAACGGTTAGACTCGTCTTCAATTGATTTATCTGTTTTTTCTGTCATGACTTTTTAAAGTTAGAATATTCAAAAGTAAAATACTTCGCCTTTTTGCTACTGCATTAAAACATATATAATTCAATATATGTATAAAACGCCAATAGCAAGGTTCATCTTGTTACTCAATCATTATAAGGATCGGAAATACCAAGAGAAGCGAGAATTTTTCTCTCGAGAGATTCCATTTGTTCTGCTTCTTCATCATTTTGATGATCATATCCCGTCAAATGAAGAAGCCCGTGGACAATAAGATGGCTTAAATGGTCATCGAAGCTTTTATTTTCCTCCTGCGCTTCACGTTGAACCGTTTCACGAGCAATAACAATATCACCCAGAATTGGGCCCGGTTGCTGCCCCGGTTGAATAGGAAAAGCGGGAAATGATAGGACATTTGTTGCCTTGTCTATGTGGCGCCACTTTGAATTTATCGTACGGATATTTGCATCGTCGGTAAAAACCAGACTGAGCTCGCTGTCGACATCGTCGAATTCGAGCACGTGCAATGTGGCTTCAAGCACACGATCAACGAGCATTCTCAAACTGTGTTCGCTTTGCCAGCCATCAGCATTTATTGCAACGTCATAACGCACTGTCATTTTGATAAATTCTTTTTTCCATTATTGTCTAAAGTGCGGTTCTTTGCATTTGCACGGGCATCCCGATCATAAGCTGTAACGATAGCCGTCACCAATGGATGGCGCACAACATCCTTTTGGCTAAAGTGCACTGTTACAATATTATCAATGGAATCGAGAATGCGCATTGCTTCGGTCAATCCCGACTTTTGTCCAAACGGCAAGTCGATCTGGCTCGGATCCCCGGTTACAATCATTCGCGAACCTTCTCCAAGGCGGGTTAAAAACATTTTCATCTGCATTGACGTTGTATTTTGCGCTTCATCGAGGATAACAGCCGAATGTGCAAGCGTGCGCCCGCGCATAAAGGCAAGTGGTGCTATCTCGATAATATCGGCTGCCATTGCGCGTTCGATCTTTTCTGCCGGCATCATATCATAAAGTGCATCGTAAAGAGGCCGCAGATAGGGATCGACTTTTTCTTTCATGTCGCCGGGTAAAAAGCCCAATCTTTCACCGGCTTCGACTGCCGGACGAGACAGAATAATCCGTTCAACCAGCCCTCGCTCGAGAAGCATCGCTGCATGGGCAACGGCAAGATATGTTTTACCTGTTCCCGCAGGTCCCACACCGAAAACCAGTTCAGCTCGTTGCAGCGCACGCATATAAGCATCCTGTGTAGGCGTGCGGGCATAGATTGTTTTTTTGCGTGTGGAGATATGGGCCGGCGTTACTTTTGGCGGATCCTTTTCAGGGCTTTCCCGATCAGTTCTGGCGTCCGATGTTGCAGCAAGAGCTATTGCTCCGTCAACATCCGGCAATCCCGGTTGCAAGCCGGTTTTAGCAAGTTCATAAAGCTGATCAAGGGCTTGGCGAGCTACTTCTATATCCTGCTTGTTTCCACTGATTGACACTTCATTTCCCTGTGCACGGATATCAAGCCCCAATTTTTGCTCGATGCGAGCCAGATTTTCGTCAAACTGCCCAAAGACAACATTTGCTTGCCGATTATCCTCGAAAACAAGTACAACATGATCCATATCGGATGTAGCTGTTTTAACAGTGGCAGCAACAGTCGTCGCTTTGCCGGATTTTTTTACCTTTCCGGTTCCTTCGATCTTCAATGTTTTCTTTGTTCCGGTTGAATCGTTCAACCTTATCTCCTCAAAAAAACGTTTCTGTCAGCAATATATGGACTAAAAAACAAAAGAAAACCCGCTTTGATGACGAGCGCTCCAATTGAAAAACGTTATCGTCAGTTTACCGCATTGCCAAAAAGACTGTTCGGAAGAGCTTTGGTTATATCGACCGGAATAATTTCGCCAATTTTCGCATTTGTTGAAACGACAACAGGTAACAACCATGGCGAACGGCCAACCATTTGCCCGTCATGCCTGCCTGCTTTTTCAACAAGCACTTCAACACGTTCACCAATTTTCGACTTTAAAAACCGGTGCTGCTGATCAAGAATGAGAGTTTGCAAACGTTGCAGGCGCTCGTCTTTGACGCTTTCGTCAACATGATTTTTCATCGTTGCTCCCGGTGTTCCCGGACGTGGAGAATATTTGAACGAATAGGCGGAGCTATAGCCGACTTCTTCAACAAGCTTCATTGTGGCTTCGAAATCCTCATCAGTTTCCCCCGGAAAACCGACGATAAAATCACCCGAAAAAGCTATATCCGGACGTGCCTGACGGATACGGTCAATCAGTTTCAGATAATCGGCAGCTTTATGCTGGCGGTTCATAGCTTTGAGGATGCGGTCGGAACCTGATTGTACCGGAAGATGTAGATAAGGCATCAACATTTCAAGATTGCCATGAGCTGCGATAAGGCTGTCGTCCATATCGCGCGGATGACTTGTCGTATAACGTAACCGCTTCAAACCATCAATCTTTGCAAGTTCGTAAAGAAGATTACCCAACCGCCACTGACTGCCATCTTGCGAAACACCATGCCACCCGTTGACGTTCTGCCCAAGCAAAGTGATCTCTTTTACACCTGCATCAACAAGTTCGCGTGCTTCATTGATTATCTGTCCGACAGGCCGCGATACTTCGGAACCACGGGTATAGGGCACAACGCAAAATGTGCAGAATTTATCGCACCCTTCCTGAACAGTCAGAAACGCCGTAACACCGCGTTTTTTCACAGCCTGACGGTTATGATGCGGAAGATGGGCAAATTTATCTTCAACGGCATATTCGGTTTCAACAATCTTCTTGCCCTCGTGCACCTTGCGTAACAGTTCAGGCAGGCGATGATAGGTTTGTGGCCCCACCACCAGATCAACTGTCGGGGCGCGCCTTAGAATTTCTTCCCCCTCGGCTTGGGCAACACACCCCGTCACACCTATTGTCAAGGGTTTTGAAGGATCGCGTTCCTCGCGCATAACGCGCAAACGCCCCAGATCGGAATAAAGTTTTTCGGCAGCTTTTTCACGAATATGGCAGGTATTAAGCAATATAAGGTCCGCATCGTCAGGAGATTGCGTAGCAACATAGCCTTCTGCGTCAAGGCTATCACCCATGCGTTCGCTGTCATAGACATTCATCTGACAGCCATAGGTTTTGATATAAACCTTACGGGCATTGCTGTTTTTTTCTTTTGCTTCACTCATAACGCATATCTATCCGGTTTTCTTTGAAATCTCAATCATTTTGCTGAATGGTTCTACGCATGATCAAGGCATCACTATGGCCTTTACCGGTTTGATAATATCCGGGCCTGCGACCGACCTCATTAAAACCGGAACTTTTATAGAGAGCAAGAGCTGCTTTATTCGTCTCGTCAACTTCAAGAAAAATTTGTTTTGCCCGTTCCTGATAAAGATATCTGAAAACGGCGTCCATAAGTGTCCGCCCTATTCCTTTTGAACGATAACGGGGATGCACAGCAATTGTGATGATTTCTGCTTCATCAATAACCAATCTACAAAGAATAAATCCCAATATTTTTTCCGGTTTACCCATTACACTCACAGTAAAACCGAACATTTGTGGATCAGTCAAAAAAGAAGTGAAGGTTTCTTCATCCCATGCATGATAGAATGATTTTCTGTGTATTTCATGTAGAGCCTCACTATCATCGGACGTGACAGGGGCAATAGTAAATTGCGATTTCGAAAAAGAAAAACTTATCATTCCTTTTTCCTGGGAAGAGAAAAACCCATTTGCGGTTTAGCATCCGCTTCGCGCAAATAAAGCGGCTTCGGAGCACCGTTCGACTTTTTCGACTGCGAGAGAATTGCAAAACTTAGAACATCCGGTGCAGCAATAGAAAAAATCCGATTCTCCGCTATGCCTGCAGAATGAGCGATTGTTTCGGCAAACGGGCCTGCAACGATTGCCTTATTATCAAGGGACGCAACAACGTTTTCGCAAGCCTTCACCTCGGGTGGTATAAGCGATCCGAGCTTTTCGTCAAATTCCTGCCGGTAGACCATGTCACGTCCGGCATCAATGACAGCTATTACATGGTGTTCCGGAAAGCGCTTAAGAGCTTCAAAACCGATTGCCTCAAGCGAGCTCACGCCAACCGCCGGTTTTTTCAAGGCCAAAGCCAGACCTCGTGCTGTTGCCACACCAATACGAACACCGGTAAACGACCCCGGACCGATGTTTACAGTGATGCGATCAACCTTGTCGAGATCAAGCCCCGACGTATTTTTCACCTCAATGATCTGATCAATAAGCTTTTCGGCGTGTCCTTTTCCGATGTTTTCACTCACCCGCGCCAGAACACGACCGTCGTTGATTAACGCAACGGCACAATTTAAAGAAGCTGTATCTAATGCTAATGTAATCATTCAATGTCTATTAAATCATTGTTCATTGAAACAAAAGAACAGAGGGATCGAATTTGGCGAATTTTTGAGCCTTTTGCGAACACTGTGTCAATGGCTTTCCTTCACAAATATCTACGCATCCTCAAAAACCTCTGCCTATTTCGAAACCGAATCCATGAGCTGCCACTATGAAAATAGCTAACGCCCCTACCGCCGATTATTTTAATCTATTAATCTTTCCTTTTTCGTCGCGGCTTTTGCGTCTTAAAAAAATCGGATTGTCTCATTTCGGAGGCTACCCCGTCATCATTCTTCAGATATGTCATCATTCTTCCGATATATTGAACGAGATTAGATGGAGTAACATAAACATTATGTTCGGGATAAGAAAATGTTATAAAAATTACGCCTGCAACGGGTTTTGTCTTAAGGCTAGAGAAACGATTACCGCTTTTATCTTTCTTAGAAAGCAGCACTCAATCGCGATCACTTATCAATCTCGTTCATAAAGTGCGTTTGATCCAAAAATACGAATTTTCGCAAACAAAAAAATCACGCTGATTAAAATTTTTATTTTTGTTTATTTTAATATATATAAATTAAAACAAATATAAAATTTTATCATAGCATACAGTTATTTACATTTATTTCATATAAAAGATAATATTCTGAAAAAATAAAAATATTTTAGATTAATTCTAAAATTTTCTGAGAAAAATATCCTTTATAAAATCGGTTTATGTGTCTGATAATGGAAATATATCAACCAGAGGAACGATAATTATTTTGTTTTTTTGATTGGAATATTGTCGGAAAGGTGTATTCTATATTTGCATCACCGCACTGCCTTTGAGAATGCTTGACAAGGGTAGAAATTCCAAGCGGAACTTTTTAGCGTTTGGTGCGTTTAATATTACGCAATTCAAATCAAGCGGAGATTAAGACAATATGTTAAAAACTCATAAAACTCGTAATGACATGCCGTCAAACACAAAGACAACTGCAATTGCCTTGTTGAACAAAAACCTGGCAACTTTGATTGATTTGGCACTTATCACAAAGCAGGCACACTGGAACTTGAAAGGTTCCAATTTTATCGGTGTTCATGAAATGCTGGATGGTTTTAGGGATGCGATTGATGAACATGTCGACATCATTGCCGAACGTGTTGCGCAACTCGGGGGTACTGCGCTGGGAACCGTTCAAGCTGTTGCCGGTACCTCGAAATTGAAGGCTTATCCGACAGATATTTACAAAGTACACGATCATCTTAATGCATTGATCGAACGTTATGGCGACGCTGCCAATGACATGCGTAAAGCCATTGACGAGGCTGACGAAGCCGGAGATGCTGATACGGCAGATATTTTCACTGCTGCATCGCGTGAGCTCGACAAGAGCCTGTGGTTCCTTGAATCGCATGTTCAGGAAGCCTGATCGAACCGCTTTAACGTGGTATAGTAAATCTCTTGAATATAGGAAGCAGCTCTGCCGCTTCCTTTTTATTTGCCAAATTTTCACGGTAAACGCGGCGATTTGGCGAATCTACGCGGCAATTATCAGAATTCTACGGAGGAACATTTCTGAACGAACTCTGCATAATAAACGCAAACATTTATTGGATGATTCCAAAAGCAATTTTCATTTAAAATTTAAAGCGGCGGGCTCGCGGTGAAACCAGATGAATTTTTCGCCAAGGGCCTACCCGTTCCGTTGCGTACCTACGCATTTTCTTTTTAATGATGCTTATTGGTAATTTATCAACGCCTTGCCGCAGAATATGGCATCGCTACAAAAATTTAATCGGCTGCGTTTTCTCGATTTTCGGGAATGGTGCCTTACAATCAGAAGTAGGCGGATATTGAAGTGTTCGTCGATGAACTGACGTATTCCGGATCGACAAGCACGGATTAAATACCCTTTTAGACGTCCCCCCTGAAAACACTTATGACGCACGGTCTATCAGCTATTACACACCAACTATACTCTTCTCAGTCGACACCCCTCAAAATTGAAAATATGCTATTGAGCCAATCTTCTAAACTCATACTTTGATTTCACCCGTGATGCGCGCGTCATTGAATTGTGCTCCACCAATTGACACCTTACCGAATTAATGCACCTCGGAATTGCCGGGGACGTACCGAATATTTCTACTAAAACAGTCTGCTAACCGCTGACGACCTCTAACGGAGGGGTAAGCATGCGCCTTAATCCTTCGATAATCTTTTGCTTCATGGGCTCGGCACAGGTTGGATACCGCTTTAAAAATTCCGGCTCCCCGCAGGATCCCAAGACATAAGCATAATTGAATACTGGTTACACCCATTCATTGCTGTTTATGACAGCCATGAAAAATTGAAAAAGAACCATTAGGACCATACACCGGGCATATACATTCTACGAACGCGAGAAATGTGGGCATCGTTATGCGCGAGCCTCGCCGCAACCGGAAACTGTCGAAACAGGGGCCGTTGGAATTGTTGAGGTTAGTCATATGGCTTTCTGGGCTAATGGAGGCGTGTAACATGTGTGCATTTATGGACGGTTTGGCGCTTTGGAGCTTGTTAGACAAAGTTTGGGATCAAATTGGATGGCAGATAAGTCGTTTGTAAATGTTATCATTCCACGAGCACCATTTTCCAACATATGACTCCATGTGCCGTTGCAACAATCTTGTTGGGAACTGTGCCGATAAATTACCGTTAAAAGGCGTTGTCGCTGGTAAAAACTTCTATTTCTTTTGGAAGCGACGTGGTCGCTTTAAATAGCGTTTATGGCTTCAAGAAGCCATCGTCCATTTTAGGTTTTGATTACCTGTGGTGAGTTTTTTAAAGCAGAACAACGTTCGAAACGGTAAATTTCTCGAAAGCCTGCATTTACGACGGGTTTATAACGTTGAACGTTCGGCGAAAATTTTTCAAACCAGATAGCAATTGACGACAATATATCAATCGGAAATCAACTAAATTTTTTATTATTCTCACCCCCGCATTTTCCTTCCAGGCGCTAAATCCTTTGCAAGGAATATTAAGAACTCTTGATAAAAAAAGCCCCGCTTAAGAGCGGGGCTTCATATCTCTATTGTTTCAGTGACAATATTGATTATTGAGCAGGTGTAGCTGGTGTTTCAGGTGCAGCTTCTGTTGAAGGTGCAACCGGACTACCACCCGGAACCTGATCGATAATAGCATCAGGCTGAACGATACGACCCGAACCGCCCATCATATTGTAGTTCAAGTGAGAAATTGCCCACCATGTACCACCAATAACGATGAATACGCAGAGAGCACCAAACCACATTGTACCGACCATCCACTTCGCATCCGGACCTTCGTTGAGGTGGAGGAAGAAAACGATCTGGACGACTATCTGAATGAGAGCCATGCCAATGAGGTAAATAACCTTGGTGCTGACCGCCCAATTATCAAGCATTCCTTGCATAACAGGAATGAATGAAGCGAGGGTCAATATAACAGCCAGAATGAATCCGACCATGTATTTGCCGGTTGTTACACCGCGTGCTTCTTCATGTTCGCTCATTATAGTGCTCCCAAAAGATAGACGGTGGTGAAGACGCCAACCCAGACGATGTCGAGGAAGTGCCAGAAGATAGACAGACAGGTTAAACGTGTCTTGTTATCTTTATCCAAACCGTGACGGCCAAGATGCGCAAACATCAGTGCCATCCAGATCAAACCGGTTGTAACGTGGGCACCATGTGTACCGACCAGCACGAAGAATGACGACCAATAAGCCGACAGAACTTCTTTACCGAATACGCGAACTCCGGTTTCAGGATCAATTCCAGCATAAGCATTCGGATCAAAGAAGAAAACATTTTCCTTACCGAAGAGAAGCTCATGGAATTCGTTCAATTCCATTCCAATGAATGCAAGACCAAGAATAAAAGTAATAGCGAGCCAGGTTTTTACCCCGCCGAGATTACCCTTGTGAACCTGTACCATTGCCATGCCGTAGGTGATTGACGAGAACAGCAGCAAAGCGGTTTCGCAAAGCACGTAATTGAGGTTGATGAAATCCTTACCGGCAGGTCCGCCACCGTAAGCGGAGGCGAACACTGCAAATGTAGCGAAGAAAGTCGAAAACAGTACAAGATCAGAGAGGATATAAACCCAGAATCCGAAGACAGTTGTCGAACTTCCGTCGTTATGGCTTTCCGCAGGAGCGGTTGTTACTGCTGTAGCGCTCATGCTTTTACTCCTTGTGCTTTGAGAACAGCGCTGAATTCGTCTTCAGTCTTCTGTACGTCCTCAGCTGAAATGTAGTGACCTGCATGATCGGCATTCAACGAATGGAGCAGTATAGTTACGATGAAAGCTAAGAAGCAAACCGCAGCTAACCACCAAATGTGCCAAACCATCGCAAACCCGATAACCAGCTCAAGAATTCCACCAATAAACCCGGCAATCGTGTTGTTAGGCATATGGATTTTCTCGAAGCCCGAAGTTTTACGATGCTCACCACGTTGTTTCATATCCCAATAGGCATCGTCCGCTTGAACGACAGGGACAGTAGCAAAGTTATAAGCAGGAGGCGGGCAGGATACAGACCATTCCAAAGTACGTGCATCGCCCCACGGATCGTTCTGTGTGATCGGCAATTTGCCTTTATGCTTGATGCCATACCAGATGGCGATCAATACCTGTAGAACAAAGCACAGGATACCGAGAAGGATGATGAATGCACCAATAGCTGCTGTGATGAACAAAGGCTGCCAGCTTGGTTCGACATAGTGCTGCAAACGACGTGTTGCACCCATCAAGCCAACTGCGTAGATCGGCATGAATGCTACATAGAAGCCGATAAACCAGCACCAGAACGAAGCAATACCCAATGCGCGGTTCGGCTTGACACCGAAAGCTTTCGGGAACCAGAACGCCAATGCACCAAGGTAAGCAAACACAACACCACCAAGAATTGTGTGATGGAAGTGAGCAACCAGGAACAAGGAATTGTGGAACTGCCAGTCTGCAGGAACGATCGAAAGCAGAACACCGGTAAGACCGCCACCAACAAAGGTGAACATCATACCCATGCACCACAACATCGGAGGTTCGAAGCGGATGCGCCCTTTATACATTGTGAAGAGCCAGTTAAAGACCTTAACACCGGTCGGAACAGCGATAATCATAGTTGCCGCACCGAAGAAGGTATTAACGGCCTGACCACCACCCATTGTGAAGAAGTGGTGTCCCCAAACGATTATCGAAAGGATCAAAATAACCAACAGCGCCCAAACCATTGAGGTATAACCGAAAAGGCGTTTTGACGAGAATGTCGGAACGATTTCGGAAATGATACCAAAGGCAGGAACAACAAGAAAATAAACTTCCGGGTGACCGAAAATCCAAACGTAGTTGATCCAGACCATCGGGTTACCACCAGCTGTATTGGTGAAGAAGTTCATGTCAAAGTAACGATCGCCAATCAACAAAGCATCTGCGACGGCAAGCGGCGGATAGATGATCAGTCCAAGTACGTTGGAGACGAGCACGCTCCAGCAGAATACCGGCATCTTCCACATTGTCATTCCGGGCGCTCGACACTTGATGATAGTGGCAACAAAGTTGACACCACTCATCGTCGTCGCGATACCTGATAACTCAAGTGACCACAAATAATAGTCGACACCTGTATCCGGGCTATTCAACAATTCCGAGAACGGAGGATACATCAACCAACCACCGCGGCCGAAGTTACCGATACCGAGCGAAATGTTGATGAGAATTGCGCCAGCAAATGTTGTCCAAAAACCAATGTTGTTCAAGAACGGAAAGGCTACGTCACGAGCACCAAGTTGTAGCGGTACCACATAGTTCATAATACCGAACATCAGCGGCGTTGCCATAAAGAACAACATAATCGTGCCGTGTGCCGAGAAAATCTGGTCAAAGTGATCAGGCGGTAAATAACCCGCATTCTCTGTTCCAAGCGCGAACGCTTGGTGTGTACGCATCATGATAGCATCTGCAAAGCCACGAACAAGCATGACAATTGCAAGGACGATATACATAATGCCGACGCGCTTGTGATCAACAGATGTGATCCAATTGCGCCACAATATTCCCCACCAGCCGAGCAGCGTAATAGCGGCAAGAACAACGACTGCCAATACAACCACAACAAGGCAGGTGTATAGGACGATCGGCTCATTCGTTAGCGCGTGAAACGCTCCGGCTACAGGGTCTGTAAGTCTTCCAAACATTTTTCAACCCATATTAAATGAATTTCGGTTTGGAGGGGACATTGCCTTTAAAAGGCTAAAAGCCCCTTCCTTGATGATTTTATTTCTTCTGAACCACACCGGGATCAAAGACGGAGCAAAGCTCACCCCACAAAGATTTCGCTGCAGCCAATTTCATCTGATCTTCGTTGCAAGTGGTGCCTTCATCAACGCAACGGTTTACGATGCGATAATATAGACCTTTTTCAACTTGCGAGAAATAGCGAATCTCTGCGTCTTTCTCTTTGCCTGCGACATCACCCATTTTCGGGGAATATGAAAGCTGACGGTAACCGGCGCGATCGAGCGTTTCTTTGCTTTCACGAGCTTTGGCAATCCAGTTGTCAAAATCAGCCTGGGCTACAGAGTTCCACTTGAAGTGCATTTCAGAGAAGCCGTCGCCACTATAATTGGCTGAAGATCCTTTGAATACACCCTTACGATCAGCAATAAGATGCAACTTCGCGTTCATTTGCGGCATTGCATACAAAACTGTTCCAAGACGCGGAACCCAGAAAGCGTTAACCGAATTTTCCGAAGTCAACTGCAACAGAACCTGACGGTTTTCCGGTGCATAGATTTCGTTGATCGAAGCAACGCCATATTGCGGATAGATAAACAACCAT
This sequence comes from uncultured Bartonella sp., assembly GCA_946481695.1. The sequence goes on from CAMLON010000003.1 coordinate 101,401, forward strand.
TTCCAGTCGAGTGCTACAGCATCAATCTGGAGCGGTTCCTGTGCTCCAGCAACAGCTTTATCAAGCGGCTTTGATGGCTCGAGCTTGAATGTAAAATAGGACATCAAGCTACCCAAAATGATAATGACAAGAATCGGAATACCCCACATCAGGGTTTCCACTTTATTGGAGTGCCCCCAATCCGGCAGATATTCTGCTTGGGTGTTGGTAGCACGGTATCTAATTGCGAACGTAACGATTGCGATCATCACAGGAACGACAATACACGCCATTACGATAACGCACGTAATAATCAAAATTAGCTCATGGCGCGCCACATAGCCCGCCGGGTTCAGAACATCGAATTCACAACCCGACAAGAGCAAAGCGGATGTTAAAACGCCCAGCAGCCCTGTTAGTTTACCAAAGTTCTTCATTCCTACCTGCCTCTTTATATGCATTGCATATTATTGCACGAGGGTATTTCTATTAATTCGTCACGGAAAAGCAGGGTTTTCTACTTTTCCGACATTCCCCGTCAGGCAGAATAATTGTCCCAAAAAGACATAGAAGCCCGACTTGGACTGACGTTGTCACAAGTACAATTGTGGCATCATCTAGGCACGTCTTACTCTTTGGGTGAAAATTCGCAAGAGTTTTGTCCCCCCCTGCGTCAATATTGCGCGGTTTTTGAGACAATTTTCGATTCACAAATCGTGTTTTACGATATATTCCACTGCAAATTGGTAACCGGCACTTCCACAGCCTGCAATAACAGCGTCGGCCCTTTCCGACACAAACGAGTGGTGACGATAGGCCTCTCTTTTGTGGATGTTCGATAAATGAACCTCGACAACCGGCCCCTCAAACATTTTCAATGCATCAAGAATCGCAATCGAAGTATGGCTATAGGCAGCCGGATTAATGATAATGGCAGCACTTTTCCCTATGGCATCCTGGATGAAACTTACCAATTCCCCTTCAAAGTTGCTTTGCAGAAAATCGATATCGAATCCGTGCGCATGGGCGCATTTCCGGGTAAGTGCCTCGATATCTTTCAAAGTTTCATGCCCGTAGATCTCCGGCTCGCGTTTGCCTAAAAAATTGAGATTTGGTCCGTTCAAAACAGTAATCTTTTTTGCCATATCCATATTTTCCTCTCCAGCTCAACAAGCTCACTTCAGATCATAGAACATCGTCGTCCAATGTTCATTAATTGTTCACAACACTTCCGTTTGATAATTCAAAAAATTGGGCCCGATCTTTCAGATCGGCAAAAAGTTGTTGGTCGGTTCCCGTCATGAAAGTTTGTCCACCAAGCCTTTCAAGACTATCAAACAAAACTTTGCGCCGGCCCGGATCGAGATGGGCTGCCATTTCGTCCAACAGAAGAATCGGTGTCATGCCCGATATAGCCGAAGTCAATTGCGCATGGGAAAGGACAAGGCCTGTCAAAAGTGCTTTTTGTTCGCCGGTTGAACAAAGGCCGGCCGGCATATTTTTCCTGGCGTAATAGACCAGCATATCGCTTCTATGCGGCCCTTCGAGAGTGCGTCCGGCAACACGATCCGACTCACGTTTATCATGGAGGCTCTGTCTATACTCCTCTTCGACATCAACTGCAGATTTGCGCGCTAATGCCTTTTCGATTGTTCCTTCTATGTCGAGGACGGGACTGGGAAAAGCCTCTTCACTGTCAAAATTTTCAATATCGGAAATAAGCCGCACAACGTCCATACGAGCAGCGGCAATAGCAATGGCGAGCTCCGCCATCTGGACTTCCAATGCATTGAACCACCCTTCGTCACGACTGCCATCAGTCAAAAGACGATTTCGCGCACGCATTGCTTTTTCAAAATCCGACACACGACGGGCATGTGCGGGATCAATTGCCAGAACCATACGATCGAGAAACCGTCTGCGATCGGCTGCCGGCCCTGTAAACAGCCCATCCATAGATGGAACAAGCCAACTGATGCGGCAATAATCGGTGAGCCGGTCAGACGCTACACTTTCTCCGTTTATCCGTATTCTTCGTCCAGTCGAGGCAATATCACTAGCCGTCCCGATGCTGGCATCTCCATAAAGAGCAGAGTGTAATTGGGCAAAAACGACAAACCCGCTGTCTTCTGGCTCATTGATTGGTGAATTCAGACCGGCTATTGTAGTTTCGGAGTCGACGGTTTCTTGTTTGCCGGATTTTTCGAAGGTTTCGAGAGACTCATCTTCCCTTTGATTGACAGCATTTCCGTAGGCAGAACCCAAGACGGGATTTGAACGAATAACATTATCATAGGCCGCACGACGCAACCCCCGCCCGGGAGAAAGAAAAGACAACGCTTCAAGCAGATTGGTTTTGCCTGCTCCGTTATGACCGGTAAAAACAACAAGCCCGTCGGAAAAGTCGGCAGAAAAGCTTCGATAGTTACGATAATTGGTCAGTCTCAGTTGCCGGACAAAAACTTTTGCAGCCCGCCCGCCAGTTTTTTCCACCATTCGTTTTCTATACACGCATTGGCATCAACACATAAAGTGCGTCTGCATCATCACTATCACGAATAAGAGTCGGCGCACCCGCATCGGCAAGCATGAAGATCGCATTTTCACCATTAAGTTGAGCCATGATATCAAGAAGATACTTGGAATTAAAACCGATTTCCAACGGCTCTCCCTCATAATCGGCAACGATTTGATCCTCGGCGCTACCTGAATCCGGATTGTTGACCGTAAGCGTCAATTGACCATTTTCGATTGTCAATTTGACGGCTCTCCCACGATCACTGGAAATAGTCGAAACACGATCCACTGCGGCGGCAAAACTTTGCCGGTTGATGGTCAATTTCTTGTCATTGGCCAATGGTATAACACGCTGATAATCGGGAAATGTACCGTCGATCAATTTCGAGGTCAGCACGACAGAAGCAATGCTGAAACGTATTTTCGTTTCCGAAACTTCGATTTTGATTTCACTTTCCGTCTCTTCGCCCAGCAATTTTTGCAACTCGCCGACGGCCTTGCGCGGAATAATAATACCCGGCATACCTTCCGACCCTGAAGGCGCATCGGTTTCAGCTTCTGCCAAACGATGCCCATCAGTGGCCACAGTGCGTATTTTCAAGCCTTTATTATCAATAACATGAAAATAGATGCCATTGAGGTAATAGCGCGTTTCTTCTGTCGAAATAGCAAATTGTGTGCAATCAATGAGTCGTTTCAGGGCTGACGCCGACAATGTGAAACTATGACTGAAATCACCGGCATTAAGCTCGGGAAAATCTTCCTTGGGCAAGCATTGCAAACGGAAATTCGAGCGACCCGAAACAACCTGCATAGCGTTGCCGTCATCGGAAACCGAGAGCATAATCTCGCCACCTTCGGGAAGTTTTCGAACAATCTCGTAAAGAAGATGGGCAGGAACAGTCGTCGATCCACTCTGTTCGATATTTGCCGTGGTTGTTTCTGTAACTTCCAGATCAAGGTCGGTAGCCTGCAATTCGACACCGGCATTGACCGTATTAATCAAGACGTTGGAGAGAATAGGAATCGTATTGCGTCGTTCGACGACGCGATGGACACGACCGAGAGACTTTAACAGATTGCTACGATCGACTGTGATGCGCATATTGGACACTCTCTTAACTTATTCTGCCAACCAGAGAATTTCTTGTTGTCTAACTTTGTACGGAACGATTCCTTCAAAACAAAGAATCACCTGCCAAGAAAAACAAATAAGAACCAGAATGGCAATATTCTTGCCTAAAATGCAAGTTTATTGCCCTTATATCACTTTTGTGGCCCGCGAGACTCAGGAAAAACACAATCAGGCTGACTGCTCATCAATCAGACGCTTGAGCAATTCCAGTTCTTTTGCCAATTGCTGATCGGCACCAACCATATCTTCAATCTTGCGCACGGCGTGAAGAACAGTGGTGTGATCGCGTCCGCCAAAGCGACGCCCGATTTCCGGCAACGACCGCGGTGTCATCATCTTGGCAAGATACATGGCAACCTGACGTGGTTTGACAATTGTACGAGTGCGCCGATTCGACAACAGATCCTGCTTGGAAACATTGTAATGGCGTGCAACGACCCGCTGGATTTCCTCAATGCGAATTCGCTTCGGCTCGCCCGAGCGAGTAAGATGATCAAGCAATTCATCAATACGGTTCAACGACAAATCGGGCTCGAATGACTGACGGAACAGGAGCTGGTTGAATGCACCTTCGAGATCGCGTCCGGAACCGGAAACGATTCTTGCAATATGCGCCAGAACTTCATCAGGAATGGAAATCGAGGGATCATCATGCTGGGCAGTTTTCAAACGCTTACGCAACATTTCAAGACGCATATCGAAATCGGGAGACTCGATTTCCAACGAAACCCCGCCTTGTAAACGTGAACGGACACGTACATCAAGCGACTCGAGCTCGGCAGGGGCGCGATCGGCAGCAACAACAACCTGTTTTGCACTATCAAGCAGCATGTTGAGCAGATGGCAGAATTCATGCTGGATCGACTTGCCCTGCAAAAACTGCATATCGTCAATAATAAGCAAATCAATGTCACGCAATTGCTCTTTGAATGATAGTGCATTGTTGTCGCGAATGGCCGTTGCAAAACGCCACATAAAATATTCAGCTGTCAGATAAATCACGCGAACCGGCGTTGGACGCTGCAAAGCAGCAGCCGCAATAGCCTGTAAAAGATGGGTTTTTCCCAAACCGACAGCGGCATGAATAAACAGCGGATTAAAACGCAAAGCGCTTTTATGGCTTTCCGCAATGGAACGGGCGGCGGCAAGAGCAACGCGATTGGATGGACCTTCCACAAATGTGTCGAACGTATAACGCGAGTCTAGCGGTGAACCGAAAACACTTTGCTGCGCCTCGCCCGAAAAACGTTCGGGCCGGTTATGCATAGAAGAAGCTGTTGAATTTTCTTGCTGGACATGAACATGTGCATCTTCGTCTTTATGCGTAACGGTGTGTTTTACCACCCGATTCATACCGCGCACGACAATATCGACTCGCAATAGTGTTGGACATTCCTGACGCCAGAGCTCGGTAAGAATAGTGGCATAATGATTGGTAATCCATGAGCGCAAAAACGCCGTAGGCACCGATAAACGAACTTGACTGCGACTGAATTCGTCAAGCTGCAAACGCCCGAACCAGCTAGAATATGCCTCGTTACCGACGTGAACTTTGAGCTGCGCCATAACACGTGCAAAAAGTTCATCCCCTTCGTCTTGCGCTACCAGATGATGAAGACTTTCTTTCATCCCTGTTTCACCTGACACTATCCCGTTCAAATTTGACATTTTACGCAACATTCTCTCTGACGATAACCGAAGCAAGACTGGACGTAACCATTACCCTCACATCCGCCAACGGTTCTCGCCTTTAACACCAAAATTAAAACAATTCGCACAAAACAGATTTCCGCGTAAACTCAGTTTCGTTAAACCGGTACACATCCGTTTTATCCTACAAATTCGTATAAACCCCTACAAAACTGCCATTCTCAAGATCAGTCAACCGGCATGTGTTCCAAACGTATTATCCACTACGCGTTCGATATACCGGTAACCCTGTCCCGACGATAGCTCATCAGACATTTCACAGGCCAAGCACAAATGACATTTTGTCTTTCAAGCAATTGCAAGGTTGCTTTTATTGTGCCCCCTTTTGCCCAGACAAAAATCAAAATGGCTTTACCCTTTCAACTGCACCAACGAACCTATGACCCTACTTGGCCGAAGACTCATGAAACATGTGGAAAAGCTATCATTTCCGAAGATGACCATACAAAAACGCTTCCCATAAATGCAAGGGGTGAATGGAAGCCGAAAACGGCTTTAACAGGCGACTCCTCCAATCCGGAAGCAGGATGGAAAAGCGTAATTACTTTGATTCAATAAGCTTTTTTCAATTATCTACACCGACGTTTGTTCGTGGAAATTTTTTAAAAAAATTTTTAAAAAAAATACTTGACAAAAACCGAATGTAACAGGCTTTCTTGAAGCTTGTGGATAATAAGTCTAATTATTTGTTTTTAAACGATTTTTATACCATTTTTTGAAACAGTATTTCATTCTAAAAATATTAATTTTTACGGTTAATTTTTCTCTTCTTGACATAAATCAAAACATAAAAAAACCGGTACCAAAAGATACCGGTTGGAATCACTATTTATGAATAAAAACACACACTCGAGCGAGCGGCTTTTTAAATGTCAGGCCGAGATAGCTTTCAATTTCTTAGCCAAACGAGAAACTTTGCGCGACGCTGCATTTTTATGCAGAACACCTTTTGTGACAGCACGCATCAATTCGGGCTCGACAGCTTTGAAAGCAACTTCAGCTGCAGCTTTATTACCGCCGGCAACAGCATCATCAAACTTGCGTACGAATGTACGAATACGTGTACGACGTGATTTGTTAACTTCTGTGCGCGTTGCAATCTTACGCACTGCTTTTCTGGACGAAGGTGTATTCGCCATAAGTCTATCTCTCTCTTCTTATTGAACGGCCATAAAAGCCTAGAAACACAAACTGCGGCCAGGAGCCGCTTAATCTTGGCGGGCTTATAGCTTAATTCAGCCGCTCGCGTCAATGAGATTCTCTCAAATTATCATTTAAAAATAAACGGGGTGCGATTTTCCACCCCGTTTATCAATTTTTAAAGTAGCCAATCAGCCTTCTTTTGCCAAATTACGAAGAACATACTGCAAAATGCCGCCATTATGGAGGTAATCAAGTTCATCGACAGTATCGACGCGGCAAAGAAGCGGAACCTCTTTGACAATGCCGTCACCGAATTTGATCTTGGCAACAGTTTTTTGGCGCGGCTTCAGATCATTGATGCCATCAATAGTGACAACTTCATCACCTTTCAGCCCCAAAGAGCGCCAGCTCTGTCCATCCTCGAAAACAAACGGCACAATACCCATCCCAACAAGATTGGAACGGTGAATACGCTCGAAAGATTGAGCAATCACAGCGCGCACGCCCAAAAGATTGGTTCCCTTGGCCGCCCAGTCGCGTGATGAGCCGTTACCATATTCGATACCGGCAAAGACAACGAGTGGCACATGCTCGCTCTTATACTGCATAGCAGCATCATAGATCGATTCTTCTTCCTTGGATGGATAGTGAATGGTATAACCACCTTCGCGTCCATTTTCGCCGAGCATGAAATTACGGATACGAATATTGGCAAATGTGCCACGCATCATCACTTCATGGTTGCCACGACGGGTACCATATTGGTTGAAATCGGCAGGTTTTACACCGTGTTCGATCAGATATTTACCGGCCGGAGAATCAACCTTGATAGAACCGGCAGGCGAAATATGGTCAGTTGTAATCTTGTCCCCGAAAAGTCCGAGAATATGTGCTCCGTCAATATTCTTAAGCGGTGCAGGTACTTTCGGCATATTTTCAAAATAGGGAGGATTGCGAACATAGGTCGAGTCTTTGTCCCAGGCATAGGTTTCGCCTGCAGGAACCTGAACCTTCTGCCAGTTTTCATCACCTTTGAAGACATCCGCATATTTCGATTCAAAAATTTTGCGGGTAACATTCTTTTCGATGAATTCCTGAACTTCCTTGGAAGTTGGCCAGATATCCTTCAGATAAACCGGTTTTCCATCCTTGCCGGTTCCAAGGGGTTCTTTTGTAAGATCCTTGGTAATTGTTCCAGCCAAAGCATGGGCAACAACGAGTGGCGGTGAAGCAAGATAGTTTGCCTGAACATCCGGTGAAACACGCCCCTCGAAGTTACGATTTCCTGAAAGAACCGCTGCAACAATCAAGCCTTTATCGTTGATGGTCTTTGAAATTGCCGGCGGCAGAGGACCCGAGTTACCAATGCAGGTTGTGCAACCGAAACCGACCAGATTGAAGCCCAAAGCATCAAGATCTTTTTGCAGTCCGGAATTGACCAGATAGGCTTCAACCACCTGCGAGCCCGGAGCCAGTGAAGTTTTAACCCACGGCTTGGATTTCAAGCCTTTGGCAACCGCGTTTCGAGCAAGTAGACCGGCCGCAATCAGAACGCTCGGATTGGATGTATTGGTGCAAGAGGTGATCGCTGCAATAGCGACATCTCCGTGGCCAATGTCAAAATCCTCGCCTTCAACCTGATAGCGTGTTTTTTCACCGGTTGTTTTCTTATATTCGTTGTGAAGAGCTGTCGCAAAACTTTTACCGACCTCTTCAAGCGGCAAACGCCCTTCCGGACGTTTCGGGCCAGCCATTGAAGGCACAACCGTCCCCATATCAAGTTCGATTGTATCGGTAAATACCGGATCAGGCGTATGGGAATCATGCCACATGCCCTGAGCTTTTGTATAAGCTTCGACAAGTGCAATCCGCTCTTCTTTACGACCTGTCATATTGAGGTAACGGATAGTTTCCTGATCAATCGGGAAAAAGCCGCATGTCGCGCCATATTCAGGGCTCATATTGCCAATTGTCGCACGATCGGCCAAAGTCATATGTTCAAGACCTGGACCAAAGAATTCAACAAATTTACCAACCACGCCTTTTTTACGCAACATCTGCGTTACGGTCAAAACTAGATCGGTAGCAGTAATACCTTCTTTGAGTTTGCCTGTCAGACGGAAGCCGATAACTTCCGGCAACAACATAGAAACCGGTTGGCCAAGCATTGCAGCTTCAGCTTCAATACCACCAACGCCCCAGCCAAGAACACCAAGACCATTGACCATAGTGGTGTGGGAATCAGTACCAACGCAGGTATCCGGATAGGCTATCGTGTGGCCATTTTCTTCTTTTGTCCAAACACATTGGGCAAGATATTCAAGATTGACCTGATGGCAAATACCTGTCCCCGGGGGAACAACGCGGAAATTCCGGAAGGCCTGTTGCCCCCATTTCAAAAACCGGTAGCGTTCGCCATTGCGTTTATATTCGAGTTCTTTATTGTGCTGGAAAGCCAGCGGATTGCCAAAATCGTCAACGATCACCGAGTGATCAATAACAAGGTCGACCGGAACCAACGGATTGATTTTTTCCGGATTTTCACCAAGTTTCACCATTGCGTCACGCATGGCTGCAAGATCGACAACAGCGGGAACGCCGGTAAAATCCTGCATCAAAACGCGTGAGGGGCGATAGGCAATTTCAGCGCCTGCTTTTCCCTTGTCGTCCAGCCATTTGGCGATATTTAAAATGTCGTCTTTCTTGACCGTGCGACCGTCTTCAAACCGCAACAGGTTCTCGAGCAGAACCTTCATTGAAAATGGCAAGCGGGAAATGCCGGTAAGACCGTTCTTTTCGGCTTCCGTCAGACTGTAATAAATATAGTCTTTGCCATTGACATGGAGTGTTTTGCGGCACTTAAAACTATCTATTTGAGACACGACTGTTCGTCCTTATATCTGTGCGAGCCTTAAGCTCCAGGAACGAACGCCACAAACTGCGGGTCAAGATCGCAGCTACGGTGCGGGTGCAGTCATTTCCGCTGTCCGTTCCTCAACCGCCAGAACAAGCAGATTTGGAGACCGGCCCAAAAATTGTCCACACCGACCGCTGGCATGGTAACCTTGGTATAGTTCCTTTTCTGGAACTGTTCCAGACGTAATCCATTAAAAAAAATGTGTTTACTTGTTAAAAGGCTGCGGACATTTTAAGAAAGGTCAAATAAAATCCGGTGGTTACATGGAAATAACAGCAGTTGATCTGAGTGCAAAACGTGGTGAAGAGGTGTTGTTCCAACACTTGAACTTTACAATCCACGATAGAGAATTGCTCACAATTACCGGTCCGAATGGCATCGGCAAGTCGACTTTACTGCGAATCATTGCCGGTTTTCTGCAAGCAAATGAAGGAGAAGTCGCAGCACAAGAAGGTGATCAACGCTTTCCTGTTGCTCTTATCAGCCATTATCTTGGCAGTCAAAATGCCATGAAAACGCATTTGACCGTTTTGCAAAACCTCGAATTCTGGTCGGATTTCGATTCCTCGCGTCTGCTATCACCAATGGAAGCACTTGATCAGGTCGAACTTTCCGGAATTGAACATCTCCCCTTCGGTGTCCTTTCAACTGGACAAAAAAGACGCGTTGCTATTGCACGGCTGTTATTATCCCATCAGCCTTTATGGCTCCTGGACGAGCCGACATCAGGGCTTGATAAACATGCAAGTTCGATTTTTTCAAAAATCATGGAAGAGCACCGGAACCGTTCGGGCATGATTATTGCCGCAACCCATTTACCACTTGGCATAGAAGAAAATCGTCATATTCTACTTGACGATTACCTTCCCGATTTCGAGGATAGCTGATGAAAGCTCTTTTCTTGCGCGATTTGCGTATTGCTTTTGGTCCGGGAAGTTCTTTGCTGACGGGGCTTCTGTTTTTTGCAGCAATTATCATTATAACTCCGTTTGCTGTCGGCCCCGATCAGGAAATTTTGTCCCGCATCGGTCCGGGAATGCTGTGGATTGGAGCACTGCTATCAATCCTTCTTGGACTGGACCGCATGTTCCAGACTGACCGTGATGATGGCAGCCTTGACCAACTCATATTGTCCCGACACAGAAAAAGCTTGAGTCTCGTTGTTTTTACCAAATGTTCTGCTCATTGGTGTGGAACTATTCTGCCGCTCATTCTTTTTACTCCTGTGCTGGGATTGATGCTCGGTCTTGGTGGAACAGCAATAGGCGGTCTTATGCTCACACTTTTATGTGGTACACCTGCGATTACCCTGATTGGTGCAGTTGGTGCAGCGTTGGCAACCTCGCTACCGCGTGGCGGCGTATTGATATCGGTTATTGTTTTGCCGCTTGCCGTACCGGTTATGATCTTTGGCGTGTCGGCAGCCTATGCAACCACCGCTCCGGGGATTTCGTTCATAAACCCGTTACTGTTTTTGATCGCTTTGTCACTGTTCTTCTCGATTCTCGGCCCATTGGCTGCGGCTTTGACACTTGCGTCATTATCGGACTAGACATCACATCTTCGTCAGATTGGTGTCATATATTGGTCTCTATAAAGAAAGATAATTGCGACAAAAACAAAACCCGACCATAAGGGATATCATGGAATTGATACAAAAGAAGACAAACCGGTTGCAATCATTGGCTAACCCGACGCATTTCATGAGGCTAAGCGGTAAAGTTCTACCGTGGCTTAGCCTTGTTGCTGTTATTGTTCTCGCCTGTGGCCTTTTCATGGTCATGCGCTCGCCCGACGATTATCAGCAAGGCATGACAGTACGCATCATGTATCTTCATGTGCCTTTTGCATGGCTTTCCATGTGCTGCTACACGCTGATGAGCGTTTCGGCACTTGGCACTTTGGTCTGGCGTCATCCGCTTGCCGATGTATCGCTTAAAAGTGCTGCTCCGATTGGCGCTACTTTTACCGCTCTTGCCCTTGTAACCGGCTCTCTCTGGGGGCGGCCAACATGGGGCACATGGTGGGAATGGGACGCCCGACTTACCTCCGTACTCGTGTTGTTTTTGATTTATCTAGCGATCATCGCGCTTTCACGGGCCTTTGACGACGCAACAAAAGGCGCAAAAGCTGCGGCTATCCTGACACTTGTCGGTTTCATCAATATACCGATTATCAAATTCTCCGTAGAATGGTGGAATACACTTCATCAACCCGCCTCAATTCTTCGCAAAGGCGGCTCGG
>CAMLON010000004.1 GCA_946481695.1 uncultured Bartonella sp.
AAAGCGACATCCCAAAAAGTGTGAAACGGTTTTTGGATAAGATGTGTGTGCACTTTAAAAGCGACATCCCAAAAAGTGTGAAACGGTTTTTGGACAAGATGTGCGTAAATTTTTTCCCGAAACCGCTTGAAAGCCTATCAATTTCTCCACGGGATAAAACCGGTGAAAGCAATTTCAATTCCGGTTATGTGGGTAAACATGTCAATCTTTGACTTTTTCGCCAGGGTAAGCACCCCAAAGTTGATCCTGAGCTACATAGCCACGCGTATGGTTTATGTTGAGCTCGCACCATTTTCCGTCGCATTTATGAATAGTGCCAATGACACCGGGTTCAAGTTCGGCAGCAAGCGGTGCGTTTTCACTCGGTTCCTGACGCATGGGGGCAAGTTTGGATTTATCTTTTTGCCAAGGCGTTATCATGGCTGTGCGATGACCCGATAAAAGGGACTGGTAGACCCAACCTTCATCACCATCCGAGTCGCGAATTTTCCGCCATTGATCGTATTCCTGCGTGATTTCCACAGGCAATCCTTGTTTTTGATAAGAAAACACAACCGTATAATTGCGTCCGGGACCAACGCGCACATTGACCCGTGCCGGTTTGATAGAAACAAAACGCGGCAATGGTAAACCGCTAGGCCCCACATTGGCGGGAGTTTCCTGAGTGGTTTCTTCCTGTGCACAGCTTACAGCGGAAAGAGATAATGTAGAAAAGACCGTCAACGCGGAATAGACGAGCATTTTCGCGATGGTTGAAAAACGGAACTTGTCGAAACTGTCCACTGTGCATGCCTTTCTTCTCATATGTTCTTTGATTTCTTTTCTGCTATAACAGATCAGACTCAAGACAGTCTGATGATCCTATGGCACATCGGTGGTTAAAGAGGTCTCAACATTCGGGCAAAACACTGGAAATATTTCGAGGATTTCTATGCAGGGGAAAAAATTACCATTGGTCATTTTGACACGCAAACTTCCGGATCAGGTTGAAAAGCGTATGTGCGAGCTTTTTGATACAGAAGTCGTCAAACAGGATCGGCCAATGTCTCGACAAGAGCTGGTTGCTGCGGTCAAACGCGCGGATGTTCTGGTTCCGACCATTTCTGATGTTATTGACAAGGACCTTATCGATCAGGCAGGAAATAATCTTAAAATGATTGCCAATTTTGGCAACGGTGTTGATAATATCGACATTAATGCGGCGACCGGCCGCGGCATTCTTGTGACCAACACCCCGAATGTTCAAACAGAAGATACAGCCGATATGGCAATGGCACTGATATTGGCAGTGCCGCGCCGTCTTGTCGAGGGTGCCGATGTACTCAATGAAAGCGGAATCTGGCCGGGTTGGTCTCCGGATTGGATGTTGGGCCGGCGCATCTATGGAAGGAAACTCGGTATTATCGGTCTCGGTCGCATTGGAACAGCGGTTGCGCGCCGCGCCAAAGCATTTGGTCTTTCGATCCACTATCATAATCGCGCCCGCGTTAGCGAAAAAATTGAAGAACAGCTGGACGCGACCTATTGGGCCGATCTTGATGATATGTTGAAGACGATTGACATTCTTTCAATCAATTGCCCGCTCACCGAGAACACCTACCATCTCCTTTCAGCTGAACGCCTTGCTTTGATGCAGGAAACAGCCTACGTCGTTAACACGGCTCGTGGTGAAATTATTGATGAAAATGCCCTCGCCAGACAGATAGAAAATGGCAAACTTGCCGGCGCAGGCCTTGATGTTTTCGAAAAAGAACCGAATTTCAGTCCGTCGCTTGCCAAATTGGCGCGGCAAGGCAAGGTGGTGCTTCTGCCGCACATGGCATCGGCGACGGTGGAAAGCCGGATTGATATGGGGGAAAAAGTCATCATCAATATCAGAGCTTTTATCGATCACCATCGTCCACCCGATCGCATTATTCCTGAAAAATTGCGTAACTAAGTCTTTTATAGCGAGCCTTTGACCTTTGAAAAAAGCGGTTTGGATGCCAATTTACAGCACTCGATTCGACGTATCTTGCCAAACTTTATGACTTGAAAACGCTTGAGTTCAGTGACCTATGTTTTGTCGCTAGCCGGTTTTAAAAGTGACCATGTTTTGTTTTTTGCGGTTAAGCTAACTTTCAAAAGTCATCAGCTTTTCCGGTCATTAGTTTCCCGAAGTGGAATATCTTTTTGCTTTCAAAAAAATGCAGGATTGAAAAACCCGTTGGTAAAGGCTTTTTAGACGAGTCTTTTTGTTTTTCATGAACGGGTCATTGAAGAATTTTGTCCGGAAACCGGAAAAGAGCGGCTTTAACTCTTTTCCAGGGGGGGGCAAGGGTCTCTTTTGCATTACGAGTTGCGAGATTTCTGACGTTCAAAGCCGTTATTTTGTCGCGTTTAATTTTTGATAGCGCTTTATGCCTTCTCGCTTTTCAAGAAAACTCAACGTGTGGGGACTGGTGTTTCACCGCTATAGTCGTAAAAGCCGCGGCCACTTTTGCGCCCCAACCAGCCGGCTTCGACATATTTTATCAATAAGGGGCAAGGACGATATTTCGAGTCTGACAATCCCTGATGCAAAACATGCATAATCGCAAGGCAGACATCGAGTCCAATAAAATCGGCAAGTTCCAATGGCCCCATCGGATGATTGGCACCGAGTTTCATCGCAGTATCAATTGCATTGACGTCCCCTACGCCTTCATAAAGAGCGTAGATCGCCTCGTTAATCATCGGCACCAAGACACGATTGACGATGAAGGCAGGAAAATCTTCGGTAACAGTAAAAGTTTTTCCGATTGAAGTGACAAAATCGCAAATCGTCGAATAGGTTTCTTCGCTGGTTGCAATGCCGCGCACCACTTCAACAAGCTTCATTTGTGGTACCGGATTCATAAAATGCGTGCCAATGAATTTTTCCGGACGGTTTGTGGTTGCAGCAAGACGGGTGATGGAAATGGTAGAGGTATTGGTCGCAAGAATTGTTGAAGGTGAAAGGTTCTCGCACAATCCGATAAAAATATCCCGTTTTATATTTTCATCTTCGCTGGCAGCTTCAATGATAAGATCGGCTCCCTTCAATTCATCCAGAGTCAGTCGGGTTGAAAGCCTTTTGATCGTATCAAGGCGGCTTTGCTCATTCATTTTTCCGGCTTTCACCAGATGGGCAAGATTGAATTTTATAGTTGAAATCGCTTTTTCAACCTGTTCGGCAGAAATATCGTAAAGAAGAACCTCGAAACCGGCAGTCGCAACAGTTTGGGCAATTCCTCCACCCATTTGCCCTGCTCCGACAATAGCGACCGTCTTTATCATGCGCTTCTCCTCCTCTAGCGATTCTTTCCCGGTACCCATAATACATCATTTTTGCCGCAATCATTAGCATAACGGGCAGCGACAAACAGAAAATCCGAAAGCCGGTTGATATAGCCTAGAACATCTTTATTGACATTTTCTTGCTCGCTCAATGCGACAATGATGCGTTCGGCACGTCTTGCAACAGTACGGGCAAGGTGTAGATAGGCTGATGCTTTGGATCCGCCGGGCAGAACAAAAGATTTCAAGGGCGAGAGTTTTTCATTCAACCTGTCGATTTCATCCTCAAGCCGTTTTGTCTGGGTAGAAAGAACGCGTAAATCGCCTTTATTTTCGCTTTGTTCAGGGGTTGCAAGATCAGCTCCAAGATCGAAAAGATCATTTTGTATTTCTTCGAGCATTCTGTCGAGATCGCTTACGGTTTCAAGACGGGCAAGCCCTATTGTTGCATTGGTTTCATCTATCGAACCATAAGCGTCAACGCGTAAATCGGCTTTCGAGCGTCTGGGACCATTAACAAGACCGGTTGTACCATCATCACCGGTACGCGTGTAGATTTTATTGATTTTGACCATTTTTTAAGTTCCTTGAGAAGCCATTTTCTATTTGAAAATATAGATAGCTTTTGTTGCCCCAATGTCCATGAAACTTATGTGACGTTATCAAATGACGGGAAAACATTGAAATGCTCATTGTAATGCTTGTATAGATTGCGTTCTCAATTAAAATAATTTTATACGGTAGTCTGTGCGTTTTGCCCGTTAGGTGCGGGTTCATTAACGGGAAAGACATTGATTTGACGCTGAGACCCTTACGCTTTTGTTGGCGCATTTTATATAACGCTGTCAGCCACTATTTCCGTGATTCTGGCAGCGCTTTTGCCAGTCATATAGCTTTGTCCGGTTTGATGGCGCTGTTTCCTTTCCTGATTTTTGCAACATCACTTGCAAGTTTTATCGGGGCACGTGCCTATACCCAGCAAAGCGTCAATGCGCTTTTGAAAATGCTGCCTGATGCAATTGCCGGACCGATTGTCAAGGAAGTCGTCAATGTCATGACCATTCAGCGCGGTGGTTTGTTGACTATTTCGGTCATCGGAACAGCCTATTTTGCTTCAAACGGCGTGGAAGCATTGCGAACCGCGCTTAATCGTGCCTATCGCGTGGTCGATAGGCGCAGCCTGTTTTTTTGCCGGTTTCAAAGTTTGTTTTTTGTCATCGTCGGCACGATAGGATTGATGGTTATCAGTGTTCTTCTGGTGCTGGCACCACTTGTTATCAATATTCTTCAACATGATTATCCGGTTATCGGCCAATATGTCGGCACAATCCGCTTCTGGCGTTATGCCATTGCAGTGGTAGTTCTGTTGGTCAGCTTGTTGATTGCCCATAAATGGCTTCCTGCCGGAAAACGGAAATTGGCTGATATTTTGCCCGGCATCGGTGTAACCATGGTGGTTTGGGTTTTAGCCTCGATGTTATTTGCACAATATCTGGCAACATTTGCCAATTATGTTTCCACTTATGCAGGGCTCGCCTCGATCATGGTGGCAATCATTTTCCTCTATATGTTAAGTGCCATTTTTATTCTCGGTGGAGAAATCAACGCAGCCATTATGTTTTATCGTAACCGTCAGCAGCAGCCTGGCCAATTGGTGCGCTCTATAGAACAGAACAAGGAAAAGGAAGAAGGGCTGAAACAGCAAAACGATGACAGACAAAACGATTATAAAGTTGTTTCTTGATGGCGATGCCTGTCCTGTCAAAGCTGAAGCCTATCGGGTAGCCGAACGTTATCATATCAAAACTTTTATCGTCTCGAACAGCTTCATGAGAATACCGAACGAGGATTTTCTTGAAGCTGTTATTGTCGACAAAGGGCTCAACAAGGCAGATGACTGGATTGCAGAACAGGCCGACGAGGCCAGTATTGTTGTTACCAATGATGTGCCATTGGCCGATCGTGTGGTCAAAAAGGGTGGAGTGGCTATTTCCCCGTCCGGTCGGCTCTTTGATGCGGCCACAATAGGCGCGGCATTGGCCACCCGTAATCTCTTTGAAAATCTGCGGGAAAGTGGTGTCGTAACCGGTGGCCCGCGCCCGTTTTCGGGGCGCGATCGTTCAGCGTTTCTTGGTGCGCTTGATTTGGCTGTGCAACGCAAAAAACGTCAAGGTTTTGAGACCGATTTTACCAAAAACCGGCTTTGACCGGTTTTCAACCGGCAATTTCATATACTGATTATTGTGTTCGGTGCTGTTTTGGATGGAAAACCGGTAATCAGTCTTTTTTATCGGCTTCCATTGCCGCTTTCATCAGTTTTTCCGAATCGGCATTGCTCCACGGTGCCGAACCGTTATAAGAGCCGAGCAAACACCCATTTTTATCAATCAACATGGTAATGGGAAGTCCCACAGCCAGCCCTTGTTTGCGCACTTCATTAAAAACATCCATGGATTGGTCACGATAGAAAACAATATTGTCGGCTTTTATGCTTTTCAAAAAGTCTTTCACTTTTTCGTCGCTTGCTGTTTTATCAATATTGATGGCCATGACATCGAATGAATCATTGTGAATGGAACGTTTGAGATTGGCAAGTTCAGGCATTTCGGTGCGGCAGGGTACACACCAGCTTGCCCAGAGGTTGACAAGTAGGGTTTTGCCGGAAAATTCGGACAATGTGTGATCTTTACCGGCTTCATCTTTGAAGCCGAGTTTGCGTGCATCATAAGGTTCGTCTGCAAAACGCATATTTTTGAAAAAACCGTTTGCCGATTGTTTAATCATATCAATTTTTCCGGCATTTCCGGTGCAGGGGGAAGCGGCTTCGGCATGGGCAACAGAAATCAGCGAAGGAAAAGAGTAAACTTGGTTGTCAGACCCCATCATTATCGCGTATATGCTCAGTACACCAAGTGTAGTTGTGGCAATTATTTTCCGGATTTTACTGGAAGATTTTGCTTTTTCGAGAATTCTTGCAACCATTTTTTCGTCCTTTCGATGGGGGCTAACATATATGAAGAACAATGGATCAAGCAACCAGATGTGGGGCGGCCGTTTTGCCTCGGGTCCGGCAGCCATTATGGAAGAGATCAACGCTTCGATCGGTTTTGATAAAAAACTTTATAAAGAAGATATCAAAGGCTCATCGGCTCATGCAGCTATGCTGGCTGCGCAAGGCATTATATCGGCAGCCGATTATGACGAGATCGAAAAAGGTTTGAAAACCATTCTTGCCGAAATTGAGAGTGGCAAATTTGTCTTTTCGCGCAAGCTTGAAGATATTCATATGAATATTGAAGCCCGCCTTGCCGAATTGATTGGTCCGGCCGCAGGAAGACTCCATACTGCCCGCTCGAGAAACGATCAGGTCGCTTTGGATTTTCGGCTCTGGGTCAGGGAAGAAACCGACAAGACAATACAGTCTATCAGACATCTGATTGAAACATTGCTTGGTCGCGCCGATCAGGAAGTTGAAACACTTATGCCGGGCTTTACGCATTTGCAGGTTGCCCAGCCGATTACTCTTGGCCATCATTTAATGGCTTATGTCGAAATGTTCGGCCGCGATTTGTCGCGTATGCATGATGCACGTGAAAGGATGAACGAATCACCTTTGGGAGCAGCCGCCCTTGCCGGTACGAGCTTTCCCACCGATCGTTTCATGACTGCAAAGGCTTTGGGTTTCAGAGAGCCGACAAGAAATTCGATTGACAGTGTGTCCGATCGTGATTTTGCACTCGAATTTTTAAGTGCAACCGCCATATGCGCCACCCATCTTTCGCGCCTTGCCGAAGAGATTGTTATCTGGTCAACGGCACAATTCAACTTTATCCATTTGCCTGATTCTTTTTCGACCGGTTCATCCATTATGCCACAAAAGAAAAATCCGGATGCGGCAGAACTTGTTCGCGCAAAGACCGGACGGATCAACGGGTCACTGATTGCTTTGTTGACCATTATGAAAGGTCTGCCGCTTGCCTATTCAAAAGATATGCAGGAAGACAAAGAACAGGTTTTTGATGCCGCCCAATCGTTGGAACTTTCGCTTGCTGCAATGGCAGGTATGATTGGCGATCTCGAGATCAACCGTGACGTTATGAAAAAAGCTGCCGGTTCGGGTTATTCGACTGCAACCGATCTTGCTGACTGGCTTGTTAGAAAATTGGGTCTGCCATTTCGTGAAGCCCACCATATCACCGGTCACGCAGTGGCTTTGGCTGAAAAGAAAAAATGTAATCTTTCCGATCTGACTTTGAAAGATTTGAAAACTGTTTATCCGGATATCACGGAAGACGTTTTTGATGTCCTAAGCGTTGAAAAGTCTGTTCAAAGTCGCAAAAGTTATGGTGGTACCGCTCCGCAAGAAGTGCGTCGCCAAATCGACTATTGGAAAAAACGCCTTGCCAAAGCCTGAATTTGAACGCTACACAAAGAATAGATTGAATGGGAATAGGTTTAAAATAGTTCGGAAAGAGCGTAACGCTTGCTATTTTTAAATGGGACAAGCTTTTTGGAAAGAGACGCGATCATGAAAAAAACTCTGGCCGGTTTGATGATTGTCACAATCTGTGGCGTGGCTTTGGCCGGTTGCGGGCGTAAAGGTCCGCTTGAACCGCCGCCGTCCACGATGATTGAGGACTCTAACGGCAAAATGGTTCAAAAACCGAAAGTAGAAAAACCGTTTATTCTTGATCCATTGATTAAGCAGAGGCACTAAATGCAGCTTTTTCAATATCGTAATGGCTTTCTACATGCAGAAAATGTAGCAATTGCCGAGATAGCAAAAAAAATTCCAACCCCGTTTTATTGCTATTCGGCAACAGCCATTGTGAACCAGTTCGAGCAGTATCGTCATGCCTTTGCCGACACCGATGCACTTGTCGCCTTTGCACTGAAAGCCAATTCCAATCAGGCAGTTTTAAGCCTGCTTGCAAAACAAGGCGCCGGTGCAGATGTTGTATCGGGCGGAGAAATGCGACGCGCGCTCAAAGCCGGTATTCCTGCCGACAAGATAGTCTATTCCGGTGTTGGCAAAACTGTTGAAGAAATCGACTTTGCTCTTGGTCATGATATCCATTGTTTCAATGCCGAATCAGAACCGGAATTGCAGCAATTATCCGCGCGTGCTGTTGCACTGGGTAAAAAGGCACGCGTGTCTTTGCGCATCAATCCCAATGTTGATGCCAAAACACATCGAAAAATAGCAACCGGAAAGTCTGAAAACAAATTCGGTATTCCTATTGCAGTAGCACGTGACGTTTACGAACAGGCAGCAAAACTCCCCGGTCTTGATGTCCATGGAGTGGATGTTCACATCGGCAGCCAGATTTGCGATTTGCAGCCCTTCGAGGATGCTTTTTCACTCGTTGCCGATTTTGTTCATGTCCTGCGCGACGAGGGGCACGATATTCGCCATGTTGATGTCGGCGGCGGGCTTGGCATTGTTTTTCGCAATGATAATGCGCCTCCACCTTCCCCTGCCGAATATGCAAATGTTGTCAAAAAACATTTTGCGCCTCTTAATGTCGAGATCATTATGGAACCGGGTCGTAATATCATCGGTAATGCGGGCATTCTGGTTACATCCATCATCTATATAAAACATGGAGCCGGAAAAAATTTCGTTATTGTCGATGCCGGGATGAATGATCTTATCCGACCGACTTTATATGATGCATGGCACGACATCGTTCCTGTAAAAGAGCCAAAGCAGAGTGATAAGCCGATGATGGCCGATATTGTCGGTCCGGTTTGCGAAACGGGTGACTATATGGGGCTTGGGAGGTTTCTTCCTTCGCCAAAAGCCGGTGACCTGCTGGCGGTCTGTAGCGCAGGGGCTTATGGTGCCGTTATGGCAAGCACCTATAATACACGGCTGTTGGTACCGGAAGTGTTGGTGAGTGATAGTCGTTTTGATATTATTCGCCCGCGTATTTCATATGAAGAGCTGATAGAATTCGATCGTGTCCCTGAATGGGTAGAAAATTCCTGATGTCGAAACGGCCGGTTTTCAGGTAAAATCGGCCGAACATTCTGGCGAAGGGATTCTCATTTGCCGGTTTCATTGTTATGATATGCAAAATCAACGCGAAGGAAAGAACATAAATTTTGCTCAATCATGAACACCCTTTCCGGTTCCGGTTATCGGCACTTGCCAGAGCAAGAGCTGCTGCTTGGTGTGTTCTGACATTCGAGCGCCTGTGGCCACGTGTCATTACATGCGTTCTCGTCTTGTTGATGTTGCTGTCACTCACATGGTTCGGCGTTTTCAACTATCTTTCTTATTGGCCACATGTGATCGTGCTTTGGGCATTGCTTTTTATAGCAATCGGTTCGCTGCTTTTTATATCCGGTTTCCATTTTCCTTCGCGACACGACATCGACCGCCGGATTGAACAGGCAAGCGGCCTGAAAAACCGGCCACTTGAAACGCTTTATGACAAGCCGGTCAATGATGATAACAATGCTTTTGCCAAAGCTCTTTGGGCCGAACATCAACGCCGTATGGCCGGTGAGCTGCAAAACCTGAAAACAGGCGTTCCTGAAACCGGTATGACGCGGTCTGATCCCCTGGCATTGCGGGCGCTGGTGGTGTTGTTCACAGTAACAGCTTTTGCCTATTCTTCAGGCACGTCAGGCGGAAGGATTGCTGATCTTTTTGATTTTTCGCGGCCGGTCAATTTGTCTAGAATGCGGGTAGATGCCTGGGTTACCCCGCCAGCCTATACCGGTAAAGCACCTCTTTATCTCACCGAAAGCAACCTTCAGGGCGCAAAAATTCCGGAAGGAAGCAAAGTGACTATCCGGTTGGTTGATGGTGGCGACGCAACATTGAAATTGCATGATAAACAAACCGGAAAGACAGAAAATATTGGCGCTCTTGAAGAGCATGATACGACCAAAACCAATAGCCGGACATTCGAGACAATTTTGCTCTCGTCGAGTGAATTGACATTAAAAACCCGCCATTATGAAAAGAACTGGAATTTTGATGTTGTGGTTGATCGTGCACCGACAATCAGACTGACCAAGGAACCGGGGCGCATTCTCAACGGATCGCTGGAACTCAATTATGCGCTTGATGATGATTATGGTGTCGAGAAAGCTTACGTAGAAATCACCCCGACATCTTCTGTTAAGGAAGCCGGACTACCTCTTTATGATGCGCCTGATATAAAATTGCTGATTCCGCGTGGCGGAAAAGGGGATGCGCGTACAGTGCAGGATGTCAGTATCCATCCTTGGGCAGGTTCGGAAGTGCGTTTGACACTGGTTGCAGAAGATGGTGCCGGTCATCAGGGAAGAAGTGAAACCCGAACCATCACATTGCCGCAAAGAAATTTCGGCAATCCGCTTGCGCGAGCCGTGGTTGAACAACGTCGCCTGCTGGCTCTTAATACACTTTCGCGCGATCGGGTTCTTGATATGTTGTCGGCTTTAACGTTGCGGCCGGAAGAAACAATCAATAATTATACCCATTATTTGGCATTGCGTAGCATATGGACACGACTTCGTCTGGCAGAAACCGATGAAGATCTGAAAAATGTAGCCGATTTTATGTGGCAGACAGCCATCGGTATCGAGGGAGACAATGTCAATCAGGCTGAAAAAAACTTGAAAGCAGCCGAAGCGGCATTGCGTGACGCTTTGAGAAATGGCGCTTCGCCTGAAGAAATCGAACGTTTGACAGAGGCTTTGCGTCAGGCGATGAATGACTATATTGCCGCACTTGCCGAACAGCAACAAAACGATGGCCTTGGCCAAAAGCCTTCCGAAAAGGCACAAAATCTTTCACCTGATGAACTTGCCGAGAAACTGAAACAACTTGAAGATACGGCAAAATTGGGCAACCACACAGCCGCTGAACAGCTTTTGAACGAACTTGAGCAACTCATGGATAATCTTCAAGTAAGTCGTGGCGGATCGGGGGAAGAGGGAAGCCAAACAAGCGAAATGCAAAAGCAGCTTGACAAGCTTGGCGATTTGATGCGCAAGCAGCAAGAGACTTTAAACGACACCCATAAACTTGAGGACGAACGCGAGCGCGGAGAAAAGACTCCTGAAGAATATCGAAAAGATCTTGATGATTTGAAAAAACGGCAAGACGAACTCCAGCAGGAATTAAAAAAATTCGATAAGGATTTAACCGATAAAGGCTTGAAATCGGGACAAGGCCTGAAGGATGCCGAAAATAAAATGGATAAATCCGGTCAAGCCCTTCAGCAGGGAGATGCCGGCGGCTCGGCAGACCAACAGTCAAAAGCATTGGATGCAATGCGTGATGGCGCAAGCAAGCTGATGAAAGAAATGCAGGAAGCCATGAAAAAAAATGGCAATGATGGTAAAAATGGCGACGGGCTTTCAAAAGATCCACTTGGGCGCAAACTCGGCTCGGCAGGCCATCAGACAGAAAAAAATGGTATTCCGCAAGAAAGCGATATGCAACGTGCACGCCGCATCCTCGATGAAATCCGCAAAAAATTAGGTCAGTCTGCATTACCCGATAGCGAGAAAGAATATCTCGAACGATTGTTGAAGTTCGATTGATATTGATAATGACGACATCAATATTCCGGCAGATTGTCTGTCGGCAGTTTGTTTTTGAATGCCGGAATTGCTGCCGCTTTTACAGGCCGGAGAGTCTGAAACTTTCTTTTGCTCCATCAATAATGGAAATTGCGCCGATAACGAAAATTGGCTCGCTAATGGAAATTGCCTCTCTAGTGCAAATGGCTATATGTCATCTCGGATGTATCTTCTTCCGGCATCCGGTTATCGACATTTATCAGTATAATAAAACCCGTCTTTTGCGTTCAATATTATCAAATTTAGTATAAGTATTGTTTAATAAATATTAGCCGGATTGTGAAAATTCGGGATTCTTTTTTCGTTTAATAAATCGGAAAAAGGTGGGCTTTTATTCTATTCAAAGCGGACGGATTAGCGTTGCCGGAGCACGAAAAATTTTAATGGATAATTTTATAATTATTATAACCGATTGTTATTATTGATATATAATTTTCTCTAACAATTTTCCGGACAGTCTGTTTCTATCCATTGAGTTGAAGCATTTAGCCGGTCACGCAGTTGTTACAAAAAATGAAACAAAAATATTTTTTTTTAAGAAATAATGAATTAGATCAATTTTATTCTTTATTCATGGAACTATATTGGATTTGACACGTTATATCGACTGTGAAAAGGAATGAGATATGAAAAAAATTATTGCAGCCTTATGTATTTCTTGTGCTTCTATCGGTTATTCGGCAGCGCAAAATGTCAATCAGAATATCGTTGATAAAGCACAAGGGGCAGCATCGGCTGTTTCTCAAACTTTGTCTGCATCTTCAACGGCTTTGGATAAAGTCAATGAATCCATGATGAAGAATATGTCGGTCAAAATGAGCGGCAATGCTGATGTCGATTTTATCAAAATGATGCTGGCTCACCATAAAGGGGCTGTCGACATGGCGGAAGTCGAATTGCAATACGGCAAGGATCCGGAAGCCAGAAAATTGGCCGAAACAATTATCTCTGCACAGCAAAAAGAAATCGCTGAAATGCAGGATTGGCTCAAAAAACACGACAGCCAATAAGTTTTCCAGATATTTTATACATCTTTTTACATGAATAAGCCCGTTGCTGAAGAGGCTTAGTTTCATTGGGGTAGTTTATTCAGCTTTCTCGATCATGAAGGGTAATTATCATGGAAATTGATGACGGCGATTTTTTGTCAAGTTTTGAGACCGATGAAACGGGTTTTTTTGAGACCGATGAAACGGGTTTGAGTTATCCTCCACGTGTGAGGGAAAGTGGAAGAGAAATCCGTCCGAGACGTGCCCGGACGGCTAATCGCGTTATTTCCACTTCTTCTCCGAACTCATTCATTGCCCATCATAATGGTACTGTTAACGGTCGACGCCGCCTGAAGTCGGCACGGGAAATTTGACTTTCAGATGATTAATCCAGACCTTCAAAAAGCAGGGTAGACAAATATCTTTCTGCAAAATCGGGAATAATGATAACGATGTTTTTTCCCTCGTTTTCCGGACGTTTGCCCACCTCGATAGCGGCAGTCAATGCTGCACCGGCCGAAATACCGACGGGAATTCCTTCCAGATGAGCAAGATCGCGTGAATTCTTGAAAGCATCATCACTTGAAACGGTAATAACTTCGTCAATTATTTCGGTGTTGAGTATCTTCGGTATAAAACCCGCGCCGATGCCTTGAATTTTATGTGGGCCAGGTTGTCCACCCGATAAAACCGGAGAATCTTTCGGTTCGACAGCAACGATTTTAAAATCGGGCTTACGTTTCTTTATCACTTCACCAATTCCGGTAATAGTGCCGCCCGTACCGAAACCGGCTACCAGAAAATCGACATTGCCATTGGTGTCGTTCCAGATTTCCTCGGCTGTGGTCTGACGGTGAATTTCCGGATTTGCCGGATTTTCAAACTGTTGGGGAATAATAGCATCGGGATTTTCGGCGGCCAGCTCTTCGGCTTTGGCTATCGCACCTTTCATTCCTTTCGCGCCTTCGGTCAATACCAGTTCGGCGCCGAGAAACTTCAGCAATTTACGCCTCTCGACAGACATGGTTTCAGGCATTGTCAAAATCAGCTTGTAACCTTTGGCAGCAGCAACAAAAGCAAGCGCAATACCGGTATTGCCGGATGTGGGTTCTATCAGCACTGTTTTGCCGGGTTTGGCTTTTCCTTGTTTTTCCAATGATTCAATCAAAGCCAAACCAATACGATCCTTGACACTTGCCAAAGGATTGAAAAATTCGAGCTTTGCCAGAAGGTTGGCTTTTACGCCTTTATTTTTGGCAAAATGGTCTATGCGGACGAGCGGCGTGTTTCCGATCGTATCCAAAACAGAATTATAAATGATGCCGCGCCCTTTTTTCTCCGAATGTTTATCCGTCATGACCGATCTCCCTGAAGATATTTAAGATGACAAATCCGCAAACCGCCGGAATGGCTGCGGCAATTCTTGATTATCAGGATAAAGGCAAAATTTAGAATGATATAGCTAAAAAATATTGTTCAATTCAAAAAAATAAAATTTTTTTCTAATGTGGAAGCAATTAATGAAAACGCATACCGAATAAAAAGGAAGTTCGTTCTTGCTGCAAGAACTTCCTCTTACTTGTCGGTTCATGAATGGAAGCTATTAATAGCGGCTTGCCTGATCGAGTATTTCAATATCTTCATTGTTCAGATTGATTGTCACTGCTTTCACAAGACTGGAAAGCTGGTCAATCTTGGTAGCACTGGCAACATTAATAAACAAATTGACAATATCTCATATTTAGAATAACTCAAAAGAATAAATATGTTTGTGAGGGGGATCTCATGAAAAAAAGGCTTTTTTTTGCATCTATAGCTGCTTTAACTGCTGGCCTGACCGGCGGGGATGCGACAGCTTCTACGAATATCAATACCAAAGTTGAATCTGCTTCAGAGACTGGAATTAACAATGGTCTTACATCTAAAACCATGATGATTTCTAACGGAAATGATCCTTTTTCTTTTATTCTGAAAACTTCAGCTCCGGCAAATGCTATGGATTATCATATGTCACATATCTCACATAGCTCGCATAGTTCTCACGCCTCTCATAGTTCACATTATTCAGGTTATTAATAACCAGGTTATTAATAATATGTCTGACAGAGTGATATTAGAGTTTGATTGTGTAGTTTATAGTTCCACTGCAATCCAAAAGGCTGCATATAGAGCTATGAATTTTATGCTCGTGCACATTGATCTAAATGAAGAGAAAATTATTTGCATTTGTGAGCCTACATCTGACGCTGATAATGACCAATTCGAGAAAGCAATACAAGAATTTAAAAAAGACGTATTGGACTATAGCTTACGTGAAAAAATTCGAGATGAAACTACTCCGATACGGAATTTAATATTAGGTATTGCTTTTTCAAAAACAGGTGCGGGAAGTGAGTAAATTTAAAAGTATTGATTCCTATATTCCAAAAAAAGAATATGAACTTTTACCATTTAAATTTGATCATTTTGACGATAAGCGTTGTATCATTACAAATATGGTCGGAGAATACCTATTATTAAATAATAATGATTTATATAATCTAATAAATAAAAAAATTTCGTCTGATAGTTCTATATTTTCTTCATTACGTAGTAAGCACTTTATTCGTTATGAAGGTGAAAATTCACCTTTAGAACTTTTAGCTTTAAAATATAGGACTAGGCTTTCTAAGCTGGTTAACTTTACTAATTTACATGTTTTTGTAGTCACATTACGGTGTGATCATAGTTGTCCTTATTGTCAAGTTTCGCGGCAATCAGAAGATAAAAATCAATTTGATATGACGTATGAGATGGCTGACAAAGCATTAGATTTTGTTTTTAAATCGCCAAATCCAGCCATTAAGATTGAATTTCAGGGCGGCGAACCGTTATTAAATTTCCCCATGGTTCAATATATTGTTGAACAGGCAGAATTTCGGAATAAATCGGAAAACCGTAATTTACAGTTTGTTATTGCTACTACACTTTCGTTATTAACGGATGAAATCCTTGAATTTTGTCGTGACCACTCTGTTATGTTGTCCTCATCTCTAGATGGCCCTCAAGATTTGCATAATGCAAATCGTCCAAGACCCTCAAAAAATAGCCATCAGCTATTTGAAGACGGATTAAATAAAGCGAGAGCAGTTTTGGGTTATGACCGAGTATCAGCGTTAATGACAACAACCGACAAGAGCCTGTCCCGTGTTCGTGATATAATAGATGAATACGTTAGACTTGGATTTAACAGCGTTTTTTTACGCGCACTCTCGCCTTATGGTTTTGCGATCAAAACAAAACGTTACATGATGTATGACGTAGATCGCTGGCTAAAATTTTTTAAAGAGGGTTTGGATTATATTATATTTTTGAATAAGTCAGGCATTCCTTTTGTCGAGGTTTATTCGGCTTTGATATTAAAAAAGATGCTAACATCTGACGATCCAGGCTTTGTCGATTTAATGAATCCTGCTGGAGCAGGTATAGCCGCGATTGTTTTTAACTATGATGGTTATGTTTATGCCTCAGATGAAAGTCGCATGTTAGCCGAGATGGGCGATTTTAAATTTAGGTTAGGGAATATATTAACGCAATCTTATGAAGATATTATCTTTTCGGATCAACTTCTAGATGCTTTGGAAGACTCATTTACGCTCAGTGTTCCAATGTGCTCTGATTGTGCCTTTGAACCATATTGCGGTGCAGAACCTGTCTTTCATTATGCCGTCTATAAAGACATGGTTGGACGAAAACCAGAATCTGCTTTTTGTAAAAAAAATATGTCGATTTATAAGCACTTAATAACACTGATGGAGAATGACGAAGAAACGAAAAGTATATTTCTTAGATGGGCAACTCAATGTTAAAGTTATTTGGAAATATAAAAAATCAAATTTTTGATGACAATTTGTTTGTGAATCCAATTAAAATTTCGACTAACGCGAATTTACCAAACGTTTTAAAAAATAAATATGCCTATTTAATTAATGATAATAATTACAGTGAGGGGTTTTTTCATTATATAGTTTTTAATGATTTTTTTGAAAAAAATAAAGAAATTTTAGAGACAAAAAGTTACTCTATAATTCCTGACGATTTTAAATATTTATCCAACGATGATATCGTAAGTATTAATCCGAATCAGAACAAAATAATAGTTCTTTTTAGATCACATTCAAATTTTAATAGTATATTAGTCACAGAACAATGTAATCATTATTGTTTAATGTGCTCCCAACCGCCGAAGCCGAAAGACGATTCATATCTTCTGGACGAAATCGAAAATTTAATACCTTTGATACCAAGGTATACAAAGGAAATCGGGTTTACGGGAGGAGAACCTACTACGAATCGTGATCGATTTTTGAAAATACTCCGTCTAACTAAAAGCTATCTACCAGAAACGAGTATTCACATATTATCAAACGGCAGGAGTTTTCGGGATTTCCATTTTGCAAAAAGTTATGCAGATCTAGAACTTACTGATAGTATGGTGGGTATCCCTATTTATTCTGATGACCCGAGTTTGCATAATTATATTGTGCAGTCGGATAATGCTTTTGATGAAACTGTACAGGGCATAATAAATTTAAAAAAGTTAAACCAAAAGGTTGAAATTAGAATCGTACTCCACCGGTTATCTGTAAAACGTTTAATTCAGTTATGCGAATTTATAGGTAGAAATTTGCTTTTCGTGGACCATGTGGCTCTTATGGGGCTTGAAATAATGGGTTTTACTCGAGCGAATTTACAAGAGTTATGGATAGACCCGTTTGATTATAAAGATAAATTAAGCCAAGCGACATCCATTTTAAAATCGTATGGTCTAAATGCCTCTATATACAACCATCAACTATGTGTTGTGAACGAAAATGTTTGGCCGTTTTGCCGCCAATCCATTAGCGACTGGAAAAATGAATTTGCAATTGAATGTCAAACATGCACCAAGCGTTGTGATTGTGGCGGTTTTTTTTCTTCGGGCCTATTATATAAACACAGCGACCACTTACATCCGTTGTAAGGAAGTTGATATGAGAGGAAATTTTTCTCAAATCGCAATTAATGGCAGGATCGAAAATAATAAAAGCGAAGAGTAAAATGCATTTAATGGATTTATATAATCGTATTATTTAATTCCATAACTTAAAACTTGGGTGCCGCATATTTTGACCATTGATACGACTATAGCTGCTGCATCATATCCGGTGCAGTTTCCTGTAAAACTGCATATGGCTTCAGAAACACTAACATTGGCGCATTGGCTTCGATTACCTCCTAAAGCTAAGCATATACCTACGCCTAAGCCGTTATCTCCTATTCCGGTACAGTCGTAGCTGGCTCTCCCCCCTGAAATGCAAATAGCTTCGCCTAAGCTCATCTGGCTGTTACATAGATATGATGAACCTGTTGAAGCCGTTCCAGCAGCACAGATGCCGGCACCCAAGCTCATCTCGCTGTTACATAGATATGATGAACCTGTTGAAGCCGTTCCAGCAGCACAGATGCCGGCACCCAAGCTCATCTCGCTGTTACATAGATATGATGAACGCGTTGAAGCCGTTCCAGCAGCACAGATACCGGCTCCCAAGCTCATCTGGCTGTTACATAGATATGATGAACCTGTTGAAGCTGTTCCAGCAATGCAAACTGCTTCTCCGGAAAAATTTCCTGAGCGTAGAAATATGGGCATGAGCATTTGCGAAATTTTACAAAAGTTTCGAATTTCGTTGTATGTTTGGCCAATAGAAAGAGAAGGGAAAGAAAGTAATATAAATAAAGCAATAGGAAAAAATTTTTTCATACGGGCTAGCTTTTTTACAGTTCATGGGCATGAGTAGTTTAAATCTTGTTCAGTTTCCATGATAGTCGTTTTCTTCAGATGCGTTATAGTCCGAACAATTTTTTCACGTTCCCGCTTGCTTGTTATCATGAAAGAGCAAAATTTAGAATGATATAGCTAAAAAATATTGTTCAATTCAAAAAAATAAAATTTTTTTCTAATGTGGAAGCAATTAATGAAAACGCATACCGAATAAAAAGGAAGTTCGTTCTTGCTGCAAGAACTTCCTCTTACTTGTCGGTTCATGAATGGAAGCTATTAATAGCGGCTTGCCTGATCGAGTATTTCAATATCTTCATTGTTCAGATTGAGTGTCACTGCTTTCACAAGACTGGAAAGCTGGTCAATCTTGGTAGCACTGGCAATTGGTGCGGTTACTGCCGGTTTGGCGATAAGCCAGGCAAGGGCAATTTCAGCCTGTTTGGAGTTATGCTTTTCACTGATTGTATCAAGAGCGTCCAAAATCCGCATTCCGCGGGGGTTCAAATATTTTTCGACTCTTGAACCACGTTTATGGCCGGCAAGATCTTCTTTCGAGCGATATTTACCGGAAAGGAATCCTGAAGCGAGACTATAATAGGTAATGACTCCGAGCCCATATTTTCGAGCAGTATCGGCAAGCGGCCCCTCGAATGTGTTGCGATCATACAAATTATATTCGGGCTGGAGCGTTTGATAAGAGGGGAGATTGTTATTTTTAGCGACTTTCATTGCTTGTTCTAGCTGTTCTGCCGTTATGTTGGAACAGCCAATTGCGCGAATTTTTCCCGCTTTCAGCAATTTGCTATAAGCTTCCAGTGTTTCTTCAAAAGGGGTTTCAGGGTCAAACCAGTGCGATTGATAAAGATCGATAAACTCGACATGCAAACGACGAAGAGAATCCTCGACAGCCTGTTCGATCCAGCGCGCGGAAAGACCTTTGTGACCGGCTATCCCCATATCCGAGCCGACCTTGGTGAAAATATAGAATTTGTCTCGCTTGGACGGATTTTGTTTCAACCAGTTGCCGATAATGGTTTCGGATTCGCCCCCTTTATTCCCTTCAACCCATGTTGAGTAGGCATCGGCTGTATCAATCGCATTAAGTCCGCTTTCCGAAATCGCATCAAGCATTTTAAAGGATTGTTTTTCGTCCAGCGTCCAGCCGAAGACATTGCACCCGAAAACCAGAGGTACAATATTGAAACCGGTATTACCCAAAGCACGATATTTCATGGAGTGTCCTTTCAACGGTTCTCTGCCGGCAAGAAACGTATTGTCTATTGGCAAAAGTGATTGTTCGAGCCTAACCACTTTTCCACTCAGGGGAAAGCGTCTCACAGGGTTTTGATAATTTCATGCTTTTGTCAGATTTTAACCGTAAATTAACGAATATTTTTATTTTGAGGGAAAAGTTTGTTATTGTCATTTTTGGACAATGCACGAATATCGAATGAATGGATTATAATTCATGGCCAGTTTGAATCGTTTTATATCAGCCAAAACATTATTTCTGCCATGTTTTCTGATGCTTACGGGATGTGCTACCCAAGCGACTGCATGGACTGAAAAAATTACGACCCAGAAGGTGGAATTGCCGACAGAATGTGCCGGTTGGCAAAAAATCAATGTAAAGACGAGAACGCGTTATTATATGATGAAAGACGACCAACGTGCACTTGTTGATATTGATGCACATAATTTGCGGGGAAAAAATCTTGGTTGTTGGGATAGGAATGTGCAGTCCGCACAACCGGTCCAGTCACAGGCGCCGGTTTCTGCACCGGCCGATATACAGTGAGAGAATAAGGATCCTATTTGGATATACTGACATTCAGATCCTTTTATCAGACAGTGCTTGGTGAAAAAGTTTTTTCAACCATTACAAACAAGCTCGCCCTAAAAAATTGTGATGTCGCCGGTGAACGGGTTTTGGGACTCGGATATGTAACGCCCTATCTTGAACAATTGAAAGATCGCGCCGAAAGATGTTTTGCTTTCATGCCTGCCCATCAAGGGGCATGTGTCTGGCCATCGGCAGACAAAGTCGCAACCGCATTGGTATTTGAAGAAGATTTGCCATTATCGGATTCCGCAGTTGACCGCATTATTTTGATCCATTCGCTGGAATTTGCTGAAAATGCGCGCGAAATGCTTAGCGAAATGTGGCGTGTGCTTGCTCCGAATGGCCGTATCATTATTGTTGTACCCAACCGGCGGGGCCTCTGGGCGCGCAATGACCATACGCCTTTTGGCAGTGGCCAACCTTATAGCCGCCAACAATTGTTACAATTATTGCATGAAACCAATTTCAGCGTCGTCAAAATCGGTGAAGCACTTTATTTTTCACCTTCCGGTGGTGCTTTGGCACGCGGTTTTTCTGCGGTTTACGAGCCTCTGGCGCGGAGCTTTTTTCCTTATTTTGGCGGTATTATTGTTTGCGAGGCTCAAAAACGCTTATTTCAGGGATTGTTGGTTCATCGTCGCCAGTCACGTCGGGTATTTGTACCGGCTTTATCTCCGCAAATCACCAATCGCAAATCATTTCGTGCTGCCGATATTATACGGAATGATTCAGCCAACTGAGCCATTCGAGTGCGTCACTGCAAAATGGGTTCATTAAAACCGGATTGATTTTGCTTTCCCATATAATCCTCGACTTTTTACGCGGCTACTTTTGTGACATTCGGCAGATTAAAAGCTTGAACTTTTGAAAATCAGGGGCGGCGGCCAAAATGGTCAATAAGCAAAGCCCCGTCGATTTGATAGAAAAAGGCCGTAAACCGTTCGGGAGTGGCTTTTTCAGGGATTATTTTTTCAGGGATTATTTTTTCAGGGATTATTTTTTCGGGGATTATTTTTTCGGGGATTATATAGAGTTCGTTGCAAAGCAAGAGAAGAAATGAACGGGAAAACAAACAGGATAATCGCAGCAACTCTGTTCAGTTTTTTTTCAAATCGGTGAGATGGTTGATATTGCTTGCAAGCTCGCGCATACGCTCGCTTACATAGTCATATATATGTTGGGTAATTTCAGGAAATTCACTTATCAGCTTCAGGAATACGATACGATTTATTTTCAGTGTTTTCGTATTGCTTTGCGCTATTGCGGTGAACGGCCGGTTGACTTTCGTGATTAAAGCAAGCTCGTTAAGCAGGGCATTTTTGTTGATGATGTCAATTGGCTGGTTGGGTTGGCTATTTTGCCGAGAAAGATTGACCGTTCCGGAAAGAACGACATAGGCGCTTTCAGCGGGCTGTCCTTCTGTGAAAATAATCTCTCCGGTGGCAAATTCCTTTCGTTCTGCTCCAAAAATCAACAAACGCAATTGTTCAGTCGTCATTTTGCTGAAAAAATCGAATTTTTCCAATAAAGCAATGTCGTCGGTAATCGCCAACGAAAACTCCCTATTTTTATGAATTGACGATTTATTTCGGCCAATTCATTGCGTCACGTTTCGTAAGTGCCGGTTTTGGCAAATAAAGTTATATGTCTATTTTGCCAAAACGTTACGGATTTAATCTATAGCCACCGCTATCAGTTATCAATATCTGCGCATTTGCGGGATCTTTTTCGATTTTTTGCCGGAGGCGATAAACATGGGTTTCCAACGTATGCGTTGTTACACCCGAATTATATCCCCACACCTCTTCCAGAAGCGTGTCACGGCTTACAACATTGTCACCGGCACGATAGAGGAATTTGATAATGGCAGCTTCTTTTTCAGTTAGCCGTATTTTGCTTCCCTTATCGTCGATAAGCAGCTTTTGCCCCGGTTTGAAAGTGTAAGGCCCCACTTGAAATGTTGCGTCTTCGCTTTGTTCATGTTGGCGCAACTGGGCGCGAATGCGGGCAAGAAGAACCGCAAAACGGAAAGGTTTTGTTACATAATCATTAGCACCGGCTTCAAGGCCGAGAATGGTATCCGAATCGGTATCATGTCCGGTCAACATGATGATAGGTGCACGGAATCCTTCCTGACGCAATTTTTTTACCGCTTCACGCCCGTCGAGATCAGGCAGACCAATATCCATAATAATCAGATCTACATTCTCGTTTCTGGCGGTTTCGAGACCCTTTGCAGCCGTACTTTCCTGAAGAACATTGAATTCTTCATGCATTTGTAGTTGCTCTACCAGAATAGAGCGCAGATCCTCGTCATCATCTACAATCAAAAGGGTGCGATCGGTCATTTTCAGTCCTTATAAAAAACGCTTTCACGCGTTATGTAATAATTGCAGTCAACAATCACGAAAAACTGAACGTCATGCAAGTGTCTTTCATCAGAAATTCGTTAAAAACACCAAAAATTGTTCCTTTTATCGTTGTGCGCAAGAAATGCGGTACAACAACAAAAGGGATCTTGGCAATTGGTCAATACCGTTTTCCTTGTGCATTGGGAAGAAGCGGATTTACTGCAAGGAAGCGGGAAGGCGATGGTGCAACGCCTGTTGCTGTTATGCCGATTCTTGGCGGTTTCAGGAAAAGCGGTTTTGTCAGCCTACCACATCATCCGATGAAGCTCCACCGTATAAAACCTTCCGATGGCTGGTGCGATGAGCCATGGGACGCAAATTATAATCGTCCTGTCAGATTGCCTTACAGAAATAGCGCAGAAAAACTCTTTCGTGATGATAAGCTCTACGATATTGCATTGATACCGGATTGGAATATCCGTTGCCGGATACAAAAACGTGGTAGCGCTATTTTTTTTCATCTCGCACACCCTGAATACAAACCGACCGAGGGTTGTATAGCTGTTTCAAAACGCACAATGGAACGGATTTTACCCTTTGTTTCACGTCAAACCAGAATAATGACATTGGGCACATTAACTCGGTCAAAACCGGCCGGCCTGTTTAAGAAAAAACATGCGCAGTGTTTGAAAAAAAGCATCCGCGGTAGGGAATAGGTAAGTCCTTTATTCCGTCAGGAAAAACAAAACTGTTTGTTGCGGGAATTTATGAAAGTAAAACTTCCGGATAGGTTCGCCATTTTGTTGTTCGGTTGGAAAACGGCAATATGAACAGGGTGGAAACGGTTTAAACATCTATTTGAACATACCGTTTGAACCTATCATTTGAGCACACCAATTGATCTATTCACGATCGGGGTTTCGTGAACTTCTACTGAATGGTGATCCCGATCGGCTTGTAACCGGAAGAATTTTATAAGGTTGTGGAATGCGATAAGCCTAAAATTCATCGGCTATCCGGCGGTCGACCAATCGGGGGGTTCACCGGCATTTTAAATATTTCAACCGCTCTGTTGAAGAAATGCCAATATGTTTCGGGCATTCTTCTTCTATTTTTAAAAATTGGACGAGAATAATTGAGGAAGTCGATAACAGGCGCTTTTCAATTATCAGGAATGATCGGAAATTTTATCGAACATTGAAACAGCGCGATATAAATAATGCTCAGGTCAAACATCCAATCATTGAAACAGATGTTTTCACGTGAAACAAAATATATCACGTGAAATAAAATATAAGTGTCTCTTATAAACGGCTATGTGGACGATTGCAGACGAGCTTCCGCAATCACAACGTTTCGATGGTTACGACCATGAACGACCGGATTATGAAAGGGAGCGTCCGATTTCGAGATATTTATCCCAACGTTCTCTTTTCAATGTCTCTCCATCTTTCCCCGCCATGCCTTTCAAAGCAGCTTCGATCACTTGCCCAGTTGCATCAATGGCTTCTTTTTTATTGCGATGCGCGCCACCCAGAGGTTCGGGAATAATACCGTCGATGATTTTCAGTTTATAAAGATCCTGCGCGGTAATATGCATTGAAGTTGCGGCATCTTTTGCTCGCGTTGCATCACGCCATAATATAGAAGCAGCCCCTTCGGGAGAGATGACAGAATAGATAGCGTGTTCCAGCATATAGACCTTGTTGGCTGCGGCAATAGCAATAGCCCCGCCCGAACCACCTTCGCCAATAATGACAGAAACAACAGGGACTTTTAATCGTAACGTTTCGGCGGTTGACTGTGCGATAGCCTCTGCCTGTCCGCGTTCTTCAGCGCTTACACCCGGATAGGCACCGGCTGTATCAACCAGAGTAATGACCGGAAGCGAGAAACGGTCGGCCAGTTCCATAATTCTTACGGCCTTGCGGTATCCCTCCGGACGGGCCGAACCGAAATTATAGCGTAGCCGTGATTGGGTATCGTACCCCTTTTCCTGTCCGAGATAGGCAATCGCCTGTCCATTGAAACGGGCAAAACCCGCCTGAATGGCTTCATCCTCGCCATATTTGCGGTCACCGGCCAAGGGTGTTACGTCGGTAAAGAGTGCGGCTGAATAATCAAGAAAATGCGGCCTGTCGGGATGACGTGCAACCTGGGCCTTCTGCCAGGGAGTAAGTTTTTTATAAAGATCACGCAAGGCCGTTTGCGAGCGTTCTTCAAGACGGGATATTTCGTCGCCCATGTCGACGCTACCTTTTTCCTGGGCAATTTTTTTCAGTTCAAAGATTTGCCCTTCCAGATCAGCAACCGGCTTTTCGAAATCAAGATAATTATACATCGGCTCCAACTTTTATCGTGTTACTCGGCTTTTATCATACCATTTGACGGCTTATTTCAAGCTTTCACGCTGTCTTATAAATAATATATCATTTTCTTTACTCTGCATGAGAGCGCTCGGCAAGCGGGTGATGCTCATTTACAAGACTTTGCAGCTTTTCTTCCAGAACATGGGTATAGATTTGTGTTGTTGATATATCGGAATGGCCGAGCAACTGTTGAACAACGCGCAAATCTGCACCATGTTGCAACAAATGGCTTGCAAAAGCATGGCGAATAACGTGCGGTGAAATGTTATGGGCGCTGATTCCGGCTTCAACGGCAAGCGCTTTCAATTCGCGTGCGACAAGTTGGCGCGCGATATAGCCCTGATCGGCATGGGCAGGAAAAAGATAGGGACTGGTGCTGCCTGAGGTTTTATCACGTAATTCCAGCCATTGCCTGACGGCTTCTTTGGCTTTTTGCGAAAGTGGCACCAGCCGGTCTTTGGAACCTTTTCCGCGAACCGGCAAAAAATCCGGCGCTCCACGAACAATACGAACCGGCAGGCTCACAAGTTCGCTAATGCGCAAGCCCGTTGCATAAAGCAATTCGACAATTGCATGAAGACGCATAGCCCTTTTATGTTCAACCGGTGATACATCTTCACGTTTGGCATTTGCTTCGGCGAGATCAAGCAGGTTACTAACCTGTTTCTCGCTGATGATTTTCGGCAAATTCGCGCGCTTTTTCGGGGTATCAATGTCGCTTGAAGGATCATCATTGCGCAATCCTTCCGCATAAAGAAATTGGAAAAACTGTCGTAAAGTCGATAAACGCCGTGCTTGCGACGTTGCGGCAAAGCCGTCATGTTGCATAGACGCCAATATTTTGGCGAGCTCATCCCCGCTTGTTTCCAACAGCGTTGTTTTGAACACCGCCAGTTCTTCATTTGCCCAAAAAAGATCACGGCGATAGGCTTCAAGAGTATTTTTTGAAGCACCACGTTCGGCACTCATCATTTCAAGAAAATTGTCGATTGTTGCTGCAAGATTCATTTGTTGCCGCCATTCCTTTGTGCGGGCGAGCCGCCTTCCGACATGTCCGGCTTCTGCTCTTTCCGCTCGCCAGACTCTTGGCTGTGCCGGTTTTCGGATATTGACGAATGATCATCTTTCCCGCTGTCTGTCTGGCTACCCGCTTCATCTTTCGACAACGGTTTGCCATCGGGCATTTGCTGCATATCGGCCTCATTATTTGTCGGCAATTTCTGTTCTGTCGTTGGGGAGATAGACGCACGATCACGCAAATGCAGGTTTTCCGGTTGAATTTCGATTGTTATATCGGTGGTTACCGGTTTTACGAGATAAACAAGCCCGACCATTGCACCGTAAATCAGCGCAACCAATATGACGAGGGCGAGTAACAAACGGGTAAGAGTCGGCATGGCAAGAGAAAATTATCCAAAATCGAAAAGGTTATAAACACTATCATGCCTTATAAAGATTAACAGGGATTGACTTATTCTGCGATAAATGTCGAAACAAAATCATGAAAAGCAGATTTTCAAAAACTGGCCCGATGGCAAAAACAGCGCATCGTCTGATGTCT
This sequence comes from uncultured Bartonella sp., assembly GCA_946481695.1. The sequence goes on from CAMLON010000004.1 coordinate 26,800, forward strand.
CATCTGGACGGGCGTTCGCTCGTCCTTGTAGGGCTTATGGGGGCAGGCAAATCAACGATCGGCAAACGTGTGGCCACTATGCTGGAGCTTCCTTTTCATGATGCCGATTACGAGATCGAGCAGGCGGCACGCATGACAATACCCGAATTGTTCGAGTCTTATGGTGAACCGGCTTTTCGTGATCTTGAGAGGCGTGTGATTTTACGGCTGTTGAAAGACGGGCCGATGGTACTTGCTACGGGCGGTGGTGCCTATATGAACGGGGAAACGCGCAGTGCTATTGCCGAAAAGGGTATTTCTATCTGGCTTCATGCGGAGCTTGATGTATTGATGGAACGGGTTTCCCACCGTCAAAACCGCCCTTTGTTAAAAAGACCTGATCCGCGTGCCTTTATGGAAAAACTTATGGCAGAACGTTACCCTGTTTATGCTTTGGCCGACATTCGCATAAACAGCCGGAAGACGCGTCGTGACGTGGTGGCACGCGATGTCGTGCGTTCGGTTGAAAGCTATCTTTCAAAATCCGGAAACAGCAATAAAGGACAGCTTAAAAATGGAAAATCAGACAGTTAAAGTAACCTTGGGGAAACGTAGTTACGATATTCTGATAGGACCCGGTCTGGTTGTCTCGGCAGGCAAGGAAATTGCCAGCCGTTTTCCGGAAAGACGCGTTGTCGTTGTGACGGATGAAAATGTTGCAGCATTGCATCTTGGCATGTTGACACAAAGTTTGCGCGATAGCGGCATTGATGTTGTACCGGTCGTGGTCAAGGCAGGCGAAAAATCGAAGTGCTTTGAAACGCTGGAAAACGTGGTAGATCAAATTCTTGATAATCATCTGGAGCGGGGCGATTTTGTTATAGCCTTCGGCGGTGGTGTGGTGGGCGATCTTGCGGGATTTGCAGCCGGAATTGTGCGCCGCGGCATGAACTTTATCCAGATTCCGACATCACTTCTCGCTCAGGTTGATTCGTCGGTGGGCGGCAAAACCGGTATTGATACGCGGCAAGGAAAGAATCTTGTCGGTGTATTTTATCAGCCAAAACTTGTCATTGCCGATACAGAGATTCTTGATACTCTGCCTGAACGCGAATTCAGAGCCGGTTATGCCGAAGTCGCCAAATATGGCTTAATCAATCAGCCCGACTTTTTTTCATGGCTGGAAAAAAACTGGCGGCAAATTTTTCTGGGAGGACATGAGCGAATCGAAGCTATAGCGCAATCCTGTCGTTCAAAAGCCGAAGTGGTCGCCCATGACGAACATGAGTCGGGCGAGCGTGCATTATTGAATCTGGGGCACACATTTGGACATGCACTGGAAACAGTCACAAATTATGATTCGGCCAGACTTGTGCATGGCGAGGGTGTCGCTATCGGCATGGTTCTTGCGCACCAGTTTTCAAATTACCTCGGCCTTTGTCCGGCCGATGTTGCAACCCGTGTTGAAACCCATTTGAGCACTGTCGGCCTTCCTGTTGCCTTGCAGGATGTTCCCGGTGGTGTGCCGGATGCTGAAACATTGATGAAAATTATTTCGCAAGACAAAAAGGTCGAACACGGTAGCCTGACTTTTATTCTCACACGCGGGTTGGGCCAATCATTCATTGCCAAAAACGTACCGCCGGAAAAAGTATTGGCATTTCTTAAACAAAAACTTGGTGAAAAATGATTGATCGAAGCAGTCATATTGGTTAATGCTTCGACTACGATGAAGTCTGCGTAGCTCAGCAGGATAGAGCACAGGATTCCTGAAATAAAATTGGGCGCCTCTCAAGGAAACTTTTGAAGCGGATCTGCTCAAAGTCGGGGAACGCTTTATGGCTTATGCCATTGCCAATCCCGAGCCAAGCCCTCACAAAGGGAAGGTGTAGAGACTGGACGGGCAGCACCTTATGGTTTTTGCCAATGGTGAAGGGACAGTCCAGACCACAAACGGTCGGAAATTTTTTGACCGGCGATGAAAGTCGAAGTGGTATGAATCCTGGGGTCGTGGGTTCGAATCCCACCGCGGACACCATCGTATTTTCCTCGAAATGAAATGGTTATTCCAGTGGGTAAAAGCCTGCTGGACCGTAAATTGAGAGGTTTTTTAAATTCGCGAATTTTTGTTTATATCTGATCGTCGGTCAATCCCGAATTTATATCCCGTCGCCGGTTGAAGCGAAAAATGAACGGGAATCAATTTGACCCGCCAACACCGTTCATGCAGATATGGAAGAACGGCGTCGCCCTTTTGCAGCAAGCTTGCAGTTTTTTGCATTTACAGGATCGGGTTTCATTTTTGTATTTCCGTTTGCTCAAGTATTTTGGTCGCAAGAAAACTTGTGAAAGCAAATCCATAAAAATAGATCAACAAATGACGTTTGACAGGTCATTGACCCGTTCGTGCATTCTTCTTTTTAACCCTCGAACTTCGGCAGATAGAGTTATCGAAAATACCGGATGAATTATAAAGCTGTGCCAGCATCCCGTTTGATAAAAAGCATGGCTTTTTATCCGGCTTGTCTTCAAGTTTTGTTACAATGACACATAAGAGTGATAAAGTAATAATAAAATAATATTTAATTTTTTAATGGTTAAAACGATCAGTCAAAATACAGAAAACGCAGCCTATGTTAAAAATGAATAGAAATTACATAGTAATGAATGGTATCTATGATGAATCTCCTATCCGTGTTGAAACCGATAGGTTGATTATCATCTTGAATCCTGTATAACAAAAATTATGAAATACGACTCACCGGCGTTATTTACTAAAAATTAACGTTGTTACAGGAGCGGGTCTTAACGTAAACGTTCTTATGCAGCATGATAGAAAGAGCTAGGTTTTTTGCGTTTCTTGTTTCATATTGCTTAGGTTCAGGCAGGGTAGACTGATGCGTCTTTTTAAAGTTTTACGGTTTTCGATCGCGTTAATCATTGCGGTTGCGAGCGTCTTGTTTTTTACTCTTGCATCAGTTCAGGCGAAATCGAATGCTGTCGAGCTTCCGGCAATTGTGGTTGATGCCAATACCGGAAATGTCCTTTATGCAAATCGCGCGGATGAAATACGGGCACCCGCATCAATTACCAAGGTCATGACGTTATATCTCGTTTTCGATGCAATCCAAAGCGGCCGGTTGAGTTGGAATACCGAAATGCCGGTTTCCAAATATGCTGCGAGCAAACCGAGGATGAAACTGGGCTTGCCTGCCGGTTCCAGAATTTCGGTACGGGATGCAGTCAATGCCATGATTGTTCTTTCGGCCAATGATGCGGCCGTTGTTGCTGCCGAATATCTGGGCGGGAGCGAAGAAAATTTTGCGCGTGTTATGACTTTGAAAGCAAGATCTCTCGGCATGCGGAACACGACTTTCAGAAATGCCAATGGTCTACCTGCACAAGGACATGTATCGACAGCCCGCGATATTGCTTTGATGTCAATTGCCATGCGTGACCATTTCCCGCAATATTATCACCTTTTCAGTCAGCGCGAATTCAGTTATCGCGGTCAGGTTTATAAAGGCCACAACCGTGTTCTTGACAGGATTGACGGTGCAGACGGATTAAAAACCGGTTTTACCGGTCTTGCAGGTTTTACAATTACCACAACTATCGCCAAGGATGGCAAAAAACTGGTTGTTGTGGTGCTTGGCGGTACTTCAGGCCGTCAGCGTGATGATGTCGTTGTATTGCTTGCAAATGCCTATATGGGGAGTGCCAGCCGGTCGACGAAAAAACGTATTTTTGCCCAATGGAACGTAGCCCAATCGGCTTGGCGTGGACAACCACAGCCAAAGAATGTCCAACCGGATACAAACAATGCCGAGATTGTGACAGCTTCTGTTTCCCAACGTGGCAATCGCGCAACCGAACCGGCAAAAACTGTTGTAGAAACACGTTCTACTATTTCTATTCCGGTGAAAAAAACAGTCAAAGTTGAAACCAGCCCGACGACAATGGCTTATGCCGATGATAGCAAAAAGACAGTCACCGACATTCTAAAAAATGAAATGTCGGGAAATTACATTGTTCAGGTGGCCGCGTTACCCGATAAAGGTTCAGCGGAAGGCTTTTTGAAAACAATAAAAAAATCTTTGTCCGATACAAATGTTGCATCGCTCGGCCATGTCGAACCGGCAACTGTTGACGGAAAAAGGGTTTATCGCGTCAGGTTCGGTTCATTCGGAAGCGAAAGTGAAGCAAATGCAGCTTGTGGCAAAATAACAGCACAAGCCTATTCATGTTTTGTTGTTGCGAATTGAAATAGCTTTTTTTGATAGGAAAAGCTGACAACTACACCGGATAATCTTTCCGGAACGCATTCATAATCCTTTTATCGCCGTGAACGTCATTGTTTAAAACATTGGCTGAATTCTGGTAAAAAGACCGAAGCTTCGGGTAAGAACCGGAGATATTTTTATTCAACTGCCAAAATGACGGAATGTGCAAGATTGTCTTTGCCCTTATATTGTTTTGGCACTTGTCTCATGGAGAGAGTTTGAAGGGCAGTTTCTAAATAAATTGAACGTAGCCGGTTATTGTAATGATTGGAAGCCGGTAATCTATTCAGGAATTATGCCCATGCATAATCAACTTCCATCACTGCCATATTTATAAATTGCCAATCACGAAGCCAAATGCTTGCCGGATAATGGATATAGATTCATAGATTGTTTGATAAATATAGCCGGTATGGTTGCACGTTACGGCTCGACCAATTCCCCTTTCAGGAACAATGTTTCTACGCGGTGCAACGAGAATGAAACGATGAAGTTTCCCGAAAGCATTCAGAAAAAAGAAGGCTTGAACTGTTGTAAATTAAAAAAAGGCGGAATTTTACCGCCTTTAATAAAGAGCTGAACAACGGATCGACACTCTAAACCTCGACAGAGGGCTTCCTGACAGCTTTTTTTGTACAGTTATACGGGTTAAAGCGCAAACAGGCTCTAATCCGCTTTCTTGTCATTATGCTCGGCGTTTTCCGTGCTTTTCGTATTGGTTTCTTTCGGCCCACCTTTGGAAACACCGACCATGGCCGGACGTAATACGCGATCTCCGATGACATAACCGGCCTGAACAACTTGTTGTACGGTGTTGTTTGGCACATCGGTATTCGGGATTTCAAACATAGCCTGATGAAAATTCGGGTCGAATTTCTGCCCTTCAGGTTCGATTTTTTTCACGCCATTGCGCTCCAACGCTGCCATCATGGCGCGTTCTGTCATTTCGACGCCTTCTGCCAAAGCATTTAGCCCTGAATCCTTCTCGCGGGCTCCTTCGGGAATCGCCTGCAAGGCGCGGTTGAGATTATCCGAAACCTGAAGCATATCGCGTGCGAAATTGGCAACCGAATAGGACCGTGCATCGGCAACGTCACGGGCAGTGCGGCGGCGCAAATTTTCCATTTCAGCCGCGAGACGCAAAACCTGATCTTTCAGTTCGTCATTTTCTGCCTGCATGGCAGCAACCGGATCAGCCCCTTCATCGGTAACCTGATCTTCCTCGGCTTCGGCTTTCGCTTCTTCCTTGCGCTGTTTCAAGAAATCATCGGCCGCACGTTTCAATGCATCTCTGTCAGCCGGATTCTTTATGTCACGGTTATTGATATCGCTTTCGCCAGACTTCTTTTTTTCCTCAGACATAGGATTCCTACTTCTCGATAATAGTTGTTAAATTCGATATCGAAATTTTAGCGAGAAAAATCAAGAGGCAAACCGTGTAAAACGACAGTCTAAATACGTTCAGCCCCCCGCTTTTAACCGATAATTGGTAGCCGGTTGAAAAATTGTCGGGATTCAAGCTTTTAGCAGGCTTTCGACCTTTTTTCTATTGCTATTGACTGTGCAGGCTCTTAGCAGCTCGCCGGCTCCCTTATCAAGTAGCCGTTCCGCCAGAACCTTGCCCATTTCCTCAACGCCATAAGTACAAGTTGTTGCGTAATCGACAATCTGCTTCAAGCCGTCAACGCCCGTTACGGTGGCTTTCATATAAAGCATTGTGTTTTTCCACGTCGAGCAAACACCCACAGGCAAATTGCATCCGGCATTGAGATATTTCATCAATGAACGTTCGGCGTCGGTTTCGGCACGCGATTTTTTGCATTCAATTGCTTTAAGCAGTCTTAGAATATCGCGGTCGCCTTGACGGCATTCTATACCAAGAGCCCCTTGGGCAACAGCATAGGGGAATATTTGCGGATTGAGACATTCCATACTGTCTTCAAAAAGGCCAAGCCGTTTTAATCCGGCAGCCGCAAGAATTGTTGCGTCAATACCGTTTTTGTCAACCGCACGGCGCAATCTCGGCGGTACATTGCCACGAACCGGCACAATCTCGATATCCGGAAAGAACGATCTGAGCTGGGCAGCACGACGAATGGAGCCGGTGCCGATTTTATGATGATTGCTGCGAATATCATCAAATTTCAAGCCGCAAAGAACGTCACGCGGGTCTTCACGCTTGGGAACCGAAGCCAGAACAAGCCCTTCGGGCTGCACTGTCGGCAAATCTTTCAAAGAATGGACAACAACATCCACTTCCCGATTCAACAACGCCTCTTCACCACTCTTGGTGAAAACACCGACATTGCCTATATCCTGAAAACTCGTGTGCTTATCTTTGTCACCTACACAGCCAAGCAAGACAGTTTCAACTGTTAACGTAGGATCAAGCTCCCGCAAAAGCTTAGCCACACTTTCCGCTTGCACGCGCGCTAACGCACTTTTCCGTGTTCCAAGCCTTATCCGCATAACTCTAAGCCTATTCCGTATATTCCAATAATCGAACTTCACACTCTTTAGAGCGTTTCTAAGAGTATCTAACTCAACTTGCGCATAAAAGAAAGTTCTCTTCGCTTAAATTGTGATTCAGAGTGTCATTTTCAAATTTTAAGGCAATTTTTCCTTAAAATGTCAGGAAAAGAAACAAATAATTCTTTGTTTTGCGCGTTGATTATAACGTTTTTTTGAAGCGATATGTTGCGAGCCGGTGGCAAAAAATCCGGTTATCTTTGTCCATCCCAGAAAATGATTCTGTGTTTTGCGAAACCGACAATCAGATGCATGATAACACCAATAAGTGCCAGAATAACAAGAATGGCGAATTGACCGGCAATGTTGAACTGCTCGTTGAACTGCATAAGCATTTTGCCCAACCCCTTTTGAGCGCCGACAAATTCGGCAACAATCGCGCCAATCAGGGCAAAGATAATGCCAAGGCCGAGACCTGCAAATACAAACGGCAGGGAAGCAGGCAATTTTACTTTCAGCAAAATCTGTATTTCGTTGGCACCGAAAGCCTTGAGCATCTGTATTTCTTCGCGTCCTGCCGATTGTAAACCGGCAATGACATTGATGAGCATCGGGAAAAACGAGATAAGTGCGGCCATAACAATTTTTGATGTGATGCCATAGCCGAACCATTGCAGAAAGATCGGCGCGAGAGCAACCGTCGGTATCGTCTGGAAGGCAATGATATAAGGCAAAAGTGCAAGCTGGAAAACGCGAACTTGCGAAATGGCAATGCCGAGAATTGCCGCAAGCACCAAGCCGCAAATATAGCCGAGCAAAACTTCGACCATTGTAACACCGAGATTATCCCAGAAAAGGCTTGACTGCAGCAGCCGCACAAGCTGGGAAAAAATGCGGCTGGGCGGTGGCAACAGATAGTTCGGAACCTGCCACAGCCACACGGATGTTTCCCAGAAGCCGACAACAAGAATAAAAACAACAACAACAAGCAATGCTTGAAGCGTTTTTTCATTTTTAGACATTGCCAGCCTTTCTGCGGTTTTGCCGATTTCTCAATCACAGGATTTGATGGATATGCAACGGCAGTTCAACAATTCATACTAAAATTTTCAAAATGTTGTCTTATTTGGCCTAAAATTTTTCCGACTTTTTTATCTGTCAATTCCTGAAGTTCGCGCGGGCGGGGCAATTTGACATCGACAATTTCCTCGATATGACCGGGACGCGGGCTCATCACCACCACTTTGTCGGCAAGAAATACCGCTTCGGGAATGGAATGGGTAACAAAAAGCACGGTTTTTTTGCTTTCAAGCCAGATATTTTGCAATTCGCCATTCAAAACTTCGCGGGTCATTGCATCAAGCGCCCCGAATGGCTCATCCATAAGCAGGACTTTCGGGTCACGAATAAGGGCACGGCAGATTCCGGCACGCTGTCGCATTCCGCCTGAAAGCTCGGTCGGCAATTTGTTTTCAAACCCTTTAAGCCCCACTGTTTCCATCAACATCAAAGCACGGTCATAATATTGGTTTTTGTCAAGATGCATCAATTCGACCGGCAAGAGGATGTTTTGCAGGATTGTGCGCCACGGAAGCAGCGTAGGGTCCTGAAAGACAAAGCCTACTTCCGGCGAAGGGCGGGTAACGGCGATGTCATTAAGCATGACTTCGCCGGAAAAATTGTCAACAAGACCGGCAAGGATTTTAAGCAGAGTCGTTTTGCCACAACCGGATGGCCCAACGAGTGCAACAAAAGCACCTTCGGCTATTTCAAGATTGACATCTTTCAACGCATCGATCGTGCCGTCTTTTTTACTTTCATAGCATTTGTGCAATCCCTTGATGGAGATAAGGGGTTTTTTGACAGACGGCATAGACGTTTTCTCGATCTTTCAGGTAAATAACCGTGGGTTTAGACGGATTAATCCTTTTTAACAATTGCCTTGATATCGAAATTGTATATTTCCGGCATCAAGGAATTGTTCCAAACGTCTTTTACATGAAGCAGGCGTTCGGTTGAACCTGTTTGATGCGCAAAAGACAAAACTGCTTGCCAGCGTTCATCGGGAATATCAAGCCATTTTCCCCAACTTGCCGGATCCGGTTTGTCAGCCGGTGTCGAATCGGCAAGTGCTATGGCCATAGCTTCGGCCGTATTTTTGGCATCCTGTCCTGTCGGGTTATCCGCACCCCCCAGTTCGGGGAATTCTTTAAAAGCAAGTTTCAAGGCGCTATCTGGATAAAGTTTGGTGTAGATCATGCCTTTATAGGCAGCGCGTGCAAAAGCTGAAAGTTCATGCGGCTTTTCATCGAATATCTTCTGGCTTGTGACCATAGTAACGCTGAAAAGGCGGTTCATTTCTTCAGGGCGTTGCAAGAGATCGAATTCGACACCGTTCTGACGCATAACGGTAAAACTGTCGGAATAACTGTCAACCGCGTCTATATCCTTCGCATTGAGCGCTGCTGCCGCACGTGCACCTGCACCAACGGGGACAATTGTAACGTCACTTTCTTTCAAGCCGGCAATTTTCAAATTCGCCCGTAAATCGGCATAAGAAGCCGAAGCCAGACTGATTACGCCCACCCGTTTTCCTTTAAGATCAGCAATGGATTTTATAGTGGAGCCTTTCGGGACACCGATAAAATAAGGCCATCTAACCGTTATTCCGGCAAATGCTTTTAAAGGCACACCTTTATCAACGGCAGCGGCAATATTGGCAGATGACGCATAGGCAATATCGGCAGAACCGGATGCAACTGCCTGAAGAGCTGCTGTGGAGCCATCCGTATAAAGCAAGGACGGATTGATATTTTCTTCCTGAAAATAGCCGAGTTGTTTGGGAATGGCATAGGTAAATGTTTCTTCCGCCGGCGTTGTTGTGCTGCGGGCGAGTGCCAGAACAAAATGCACTGGTTCGGCAAATCCGGATAGAGTGAAAAATAAAAACGCATTCAGTAGTACAACGGCATGGATGAAAACGGCTTTCATGGGATGCTCTCCTTTGTACTTTCCGTAAAACAAATGCAGCCCATAAAACAGATGTGGCTTGCGGAAAGGGGCGGACAATGACAGGGCCTATCTGGAAAGTATCCCATCTCTAGCCGATAAGTGCAATAGAAGCGGAAGTTTTAATATATTTACCGGCGTTTGATTTACATCTACTTGAGAAGTCGCGAGACAAGTTGGGCAGTATAATCGACCATCGGAACAATACGCGCATAATTCAAACGGGTTGGCCCGATAACGCCGAGAGCGCCAAGAACATGCTGGTTTGAATCGCAATAAGGCGCAACGATAAGAGAGGAGCCGGATAACGAAAACAATTTGTTTTCAGAACCGATAAAAATACGCACGCCTGAACCTTCCTCGGCAAGGTCAAGAAGCTGCATCATGCTTTCACGTGTTTCAAGATCGTCGAAAAGATGGCGCAAACGTTCAATATCTTCTGCGGCTTTGACATCTTCAAGAAGGTTGCCGCGCCCGCGCACAATAAGCTGGGTTTTGCGCCCCTGATCTTCACCCCCCCAAACCGCAAGCCCCTGATCGACGAGATGTTGCGACAATTCATCAAGAGCTGCCTTGGTTTCATCCTTTTGTCGTGAAATTTCAGCCTTGGCTTCGCTTAAAGTTCGTCCCTGAATATGGGCGTTCAGAAAATTGGTGGCTTCGCTTAATTGCGACAATGTTACCCCTTCGGGCAAATTGACAATACGATTTTCCACATCACCATTTTGGGTTACGAGAACTGCCATGGCGCGTGACGAATCGAGGCGCACAAATTCGATATGTTTGAGTGTTCCTTCGTTTTTCGTCGACAAAACCAGTCCGGCACCACGTGATAAACCGGATAGAATTTGGCTTGCACCGGTCAGGAATTGTTCGACCGATTGGCTATGACCGGCTTCTTCCACCTGTGTTTCTATGGCTTTGCGTTCGTCTTCCGGAAGGTCGCCAACTTCGATAAAAGCGTCGACAAAAAACCTCAAGCCCGATTGTGTCGGCATACGACCGGCAGAAATATGGGGCGAATAGATAAGGCCGAGATGTTCGAGATCGCTCATAATTGTGCGAATGGTCGCCGGAGAAAGGCTTTGTGGCAATTGTCGGGACAGATTGGCCGAACCGACCGGGTCTCCTTCGCTCAAATAGGTTTCGACAATTCGCCTGAAAATATCGCGGGATCTTTCGTCGAGACTTTTCAATTCATCCGGAATGGTGGCGTGTTTCATCATATTCCTTCAATGACAGAATTTCTTTCCTTCTATATAAGTTTTGCCAAACACGGGTCAAATGGTCTAAAGATGCTTCAAACAACGCTTCAGGGAAAGGAATATTTATGCGCCCGTCCAATCGTGCCAGCAACGAGATGCGTGCCGTTTCGTTTGAACGTCATGTGAACAAACATGCCGAAGGGTCATGTCTGGTCAAGTTCGGTGATACCCATGTGTTATGTACAGCAAGCCTTGAAGAACGTGTCCCCAACTGGATGCGCAATTCCGGCAAAGGATGGGTTACCGCCGAATATGGTATGTTGCCCCGTTCAACCGGTGAAAGAATGCGCCGCGAGGCCGCTTCGGGCAAACAGGGTGGGCGCACCATGGAAATCCAGCGTCTGATCGGCCGCTCGTTGCGTTCGGTCGTTGATCTGAAAGCCTTGGGCGAAATGCAGATTACGATTGATTGTGATGTCATTCAGGCTGATGGCGGAACCCGCACAGCATCAATCACCGGCGCATGGGTTGCCCTTTATGATTGTCTTGGCTTTATGGAAACGCGCCAGATGGTCTTGCGCAATAAGGTGCTGAAAGACCATGTTGCAGCAATTTCCTGCGGTATTTATCAGGGAACGCCGGTGCTCGATCTTGATTATGCAGAAGATTCCAATGCCGAAACCGATGCCAATTTCGTGATGACCGGCAAAGGCGGAATTGTTGAAATACAGGGCACTGCAGAAGGCGATCCGTTCAGTGAAGAGCAGTTTTCAACATTGATGTCTCTGGCTAAAAGCGGCATTCATGATTTGATTGAATTGCAGAAGAAAGTGATAGCTTCCTGAAAGGTGATTATCGATGAGAAAGCTTGAAGGGAAAAAACTGGTTGTTGCAACGCATAATTCCGGCAAACTCAGGGAAATAGCCGATCTTATTGGCCCGTTCGGGTTTGAAACCACATCGGCGGACGAATTGGGATTGGAAGAACCGGAAGAAACCGGCACGAAATTTGAAGAAAACGCCTATATCAAGGCTTTTTTTGCTGCCAAATCGACAGGGCTGCCGGCATTGTCGGACGATTCAGGACTTGAGGCAGACGCTCTTGACAAGGCACCCGGCGTTTATACTGCCGATTGGGCGATAGAACCTGACGGACACCGCGATTTCGACAAAGCGATGAAAAAAGTTGAAGATGCATTGGAAAAGAAAGGTGCAACAACGCCTGATAAACGGCATGGCCGTTTTGTCTCGGTGCTTTGCCTTGCCTGGCCGGATGGACATGCGGAATATTTTCGCGGTGAAATCGAAGGCACTTTGGTCTGGCCGCCGCGTGGCAAAAAGGGTTTCGGTTTTGATCCTATCTTCCAGCCGGAAGGCTATGACAAAACATTCGGTGAAATGACGGCAGAGGAAAAACATGGTTGGAAGCCGGGCGACGAACATGCTTTGTCCCACCGCGCACGGGCTTTCAAACAATTTGCCGAAGCGTTACTGGAAAACTGATGGACGAGCCATTCGGTATTTACGTCCATTGGCCGTTTTGTGCCGCCAAATGTCCTTATTGCGACTTCAATTCCTATGTCCGGTTAAAAGGTGTGGATGAAGACCGTTTTGCCAAAGCTTTTGCAAGAGAAATGGCAACAGTGCGTGAATGGACAGGAGCCCATAAGGCGACGACTGTTTTTATCGGCGGTGGTACGCCATCGCTGATGTCGCCAAAAACAGTCGAATCACTGCTGAAAAGCATTGATCGCTATTGGCCGATTGTGGACAATGCCGAAATTACAATGGAGGCCAATCCTTCAAGCGTCGAGGCCGGGCGTTTTCATGGTTATCGTTCAGCCGGTGTCAACCGGCTTTCCTTGGGCGTCCAATCGTTAAACGATGACGAATTGAAGCGCTTGGGGCGCATTCATAATGTCGAACAGGCGCGTTTTGCTATTGGTCTTGCACGCGAGATTTTCCCAAGACTGTCCTTTGACCTTATTTATGCGCGCCCCAACCAGACATTGCATTCGTGGAAACATGAGCTGGAAGAAGCAATTGATCTCGCAGCCGACCATCTTTCGCTTTATCAATTGACCATTGAGGAAGGCACGGGGTTTGACAGGCTCTATAAAGCCGGAAAACTTAAATTGCCGGAGGCGGATTTGAGTGCCGATCTTTATGATCTCACACAGGAAATAACCGAAAGTCGCGGGCTTCCTGCTTATGAAATATCCAATCATGCAGCCGCCAATGCGCAGTCGCAACACAATCTCATTTATTGGCGCTACCAGCAATATGTCGGTATTGGTCCGGGGGCGCATGGCAGGTTCCTTCCTATTTCAAATGGCGATTTTCCGGATCGGCGATTGGTAACGATCACTGAAAAAATCCCCGAACGCTGGTTGGAACTGGTTGAAAAACAAGGTCACGGTATTGTTGAAGAAGAACATTTGACAAAAAGTGAGCAGGCGGAAGAAATGGTCTTGATGGGTCTGCGCCTCACCGAAGGGCTTGATCTTGCCCGCTACGAGAAACTGGCGATTCAAGGATTGAACCAGAAAAAAGTTGCCGATCTTCAACAACAAGGTCTTGTAGAAATGGTGGGCAATAGCCGCATCCGTGCAACCGGAAAAGGCCGCATGGTGCTGAATTATATTATCAGCGAACTGGCTTGAGCTTTTTTATTCGCTTTTATTCGCGTTATTTATAGCTTGAGGGGCGTGACCGGAGCGGCTTGAAAAATTCAATATTGAATAGGGTTTAACTGGCTTTAACAGGTGATGAAAAATCCCCGATAAAGATCAAGCGAGCTGTGACGTGATGGTTATCAACCCATTTATTATGAAGTGACTATTATGAAATGACGATTATAACCCCCTGTCATATTATAAAATGTTCGCCATTTCAGGCTTCTGTCAGAGTGATACCACTCCCGCCCGATATTACTGTTTTATATGTTTTTCTTCGTTTGATAGAAATGGTGTGGCAGTTGTCTCTTGCACAATTGATAGTGTGAAAAATCCTCTCTGTTAGAAAAAGTTCTTTCAAATCAACAATATCAATTATGTCTATAAAAAGCACAAAATGAACAATAACCGCGCTTTAATTGCGCAAAATACGCATTTTTAAGCTTAATATTGGCATTTACAATTGACGAACTGCGCAAAATACGCAATTAATATCCTTGAAGAGTACGAATTGTCTCGATTTGTGGAGGCAAATTTCAGGGAGTGAATCGAAATGCAAATACCTATAAAACGCGGGATTGAAAAAGTACCTGGAGGAATGATGGTTGTTCCCCTCCTGATTGGTGCAGTGATAGCTACTTTTTTTCCTGAAGCGCCGGGGTTTTTCGGTTCATTCACCGGAGCGCTTTTTAAAGGTTCGTTGCCGATACTGGCAGTTTTTTATGTTTGTATGGGGGCAAGCATCAATTTTAAAGCAGCTCCCTACATTATTAAAAAAGGTGGAACATTATTTATCGTGAAGGTGGGCATAGCCATTCTGGTTGGTGTTATTGCCGGCAGGTTTTTAGGTGAGGCGCCAATTACTTCCGGTATTTTTGCGGGCGTTTCGACCTTGGCACTGGTGGCAGCTCTGAACGATACAAATGGCGGTCTTTATATGGCATTGATGGGGCAATACGGGCGCCCGCGCGATGTCGGAGCCTATACGATCATGTGTTTGGAGTCAGGACCGTTTCTAACTATGATTACATTAGGAGTGGCGGGGCTTTCTGCCTTCCCATGGCAAGCATTGGTTGGCAGCATTTTACCACTGGTTGTCGGAATGATATTGGGTAATCTCGACAAGGAAATGCGTGAATTTCTTGGTAAAGCCAGCGGTGTGATGATTCCGTTTTTTGCTTTCGCCCTTGGAGGTTCACTTGATCTTTCCAAGGTCTGGCAAGCCGGACTTCTAGGACTTGCCATGGGAGTGGGCGTGGTCATCATTACCGGAATTCCGCTGTTTTTTGCCGACAGGTTAACCGGCGGCACAGGTGTTGCTGGTGTAGCGGCTGCATCCACAGCCGGTAATGCTGCCGCCGTACCGGCAATTGTCGCTTCCGCCAATCCGGCTTATGCAGATGCAGCAATTCCGGCAACAATGCTTGTTGCGGCCTGCGTTGTGGTGACAACAGTATTAGTGCCATTCGTTACAGCCTGGGTTTCTAAAAAATACGGGAGACCGGTAGCAGAAGCCGGAGAAGAAAGCGGTTTGGAATAAGGGAGTGGCATTATGAAAAACTGGCTTATTCTGGCAGATGATCTCACCGGTGCAGCCGATTGTGCAATCGCCTTTTGCCGTCAGGGAGCAACAGCGACCGTCGGCTGGAAGAATGCCTATCCTTCGCTGACAGATCGGGCACAAATATTTTCTTATAATATTGACGGTCGCGAATTGAATGTAAGCGAGAGTGTCCGTCTCCAGCGTCAAACATTGGAAAAACTCTGGTCGCCGCAAGCATTCCTGTTTTGTAAGATAGATTCGACATTACGGGGGCAACCGGGAGCTGTCATTGCTGCAACGTCCGATTTTCTGAAACAGCATACAGGGCGTGCCGTGGGCGTTCTGGCACCGGCATTTCCTGCGACAGAGCGTACCACCAGAGGCGGAAAGATTTTTGTCAACAATATCGAGCTGGAAAATACCGAGCTTTGGGCGCGTGACCATACTTATCCGACATCCGATCTAAAGCAGATTCTTCATGATGTCGGTTTGAAAGCTTTTGTTATAGATCTCGAAACCTTAAGGCAAGACGTCAATAGACTGTCTGCCTATATTGAGAATATCGAGCAGCAAAATAAAGATTTCGTTTTTATTTTTGATGCCGAAACGCCCGAAGATCTGCAACAGATTGCCAATGCTTTTTCCAAAGCGGATTCATCACATTTCTTTATAGGAAGTGCAGGTCTTGCGCACGCTTTTGCTGCAAGATGCCCTGCAAGGCCGCGCAACGCCACAATAAATGTGAAAAATGAAGGTGGCATCATGATTGTGGTGGGGTCGTTGGCCAAAGCTTCCCGCCTGAGCGCAAAGAAGCTGTTGGATACCCGTTTGCTGCGGCATTTCCCTGTTGATCCGGATGTTCTCTTAGAAGGAGGCGCAGGGATTGCCGGTTTTTCGCACGACGTGGCAGAGGCTTTGCGAAAGGGCAATGATATATTGGTTGAAATTACCGTGGGTAAGAATGTTGATATGTCACTTGGATCGCGGCTTGCTCTCGATCTTGCCGGAGCACTTCAATGTGTGGGGAATGATCTCGCCGGTTTTGCCGCAACCGGTGGTGAAACTGCAACTTATTTGATGGATGCATTAGGAGTGAACGGCATTACTTTGGAAGACGAGATTGAAGCAGGTGTTTGTCTCGGTGTAACGCGTGGAAAAATTGTCGTACCAATCGCCACGAAAGCGGGAGCCTTTGGTGATGAAAACAGTCTGGTGAAAATTTTCGACAGACTTTCCGACATAAGGAATAAAGGAAAACTTTGATGAATAAGCCGAAAATCGTAATTACAATGGGTGATCCATCCGGAATCGGGCCGGAAGTTATTATGAAAGCGCTAAAACATAAAGATGTTTATGATATGTGCTCGCCTGTTGTCATTGGCGATGCATTGCGTCTGGAAGAAGCAGGTAAAATTGTTCACGCTGGCCTTGATGTCCGCTCGATAAACGATGTCGAGGAAGCAAAATGTGAATTTGGCACAGTCGATTGTCTTGATTTGAAATTGTTGAAAGCCAATCATCCATTCGGCGTTGTACTGAAAGAATCCGGCGAGGCCGCTTATCAATATATAAAAAAGGCGGCTGAAATTGTCATGGATAACAAGGCTGATGCTATTTGCACGGCTCCACTTTGCAAGGAAGCATTGCATAATGCAGGACACAATTTTCCCGGACATACAGAACTTCTGGCCCATCTCACCCATACGCCGGAAGTTTCCATGATGCTGGTCTCGCCCAAATTACGAGTCATCCATGTTACGACACATATCGGCTTGATTGACGCAATCGCGAAGATAGAACCCGGTCTTGTCGAAAGGGTAATTTCACGTGGGCATAATGTTCTTGTCAAGCGTGGCATGAAAAACCCCAAGATTGCTGTTTGTGCAATCAACCCGCATGCCGGAGAAAATGGACTTTTCGGTTACGGCGAGGAAGAAAAGAAAATCGTTCCTGCTGTCAAGGCTTGTCAGGCAAAAGGCTGGAATGTTGTAGGGCCACTTCCTGCCGATACATTGTTCTATCTCGCCGGTCGGGGTGATTATGATATGGTTGTTGCCATGTATCACGATCAGGGACACATACCGATAAAAGTTCTAGGGCTTGAAAGCGGCGTCAATATTACGGTGGGTCTACCGGTTATTCGTACATCTGTCGATCACGGTACAGCTTTCGATATTGCCGGAAAGGGAATTGCCGACGAGCAATCGATGGTCGAAGCATTGCGGCAGGCTGCCGAACTCGCACCACGAACGGAATAGTGTTTTTGTAGTTTTGTTTTGTGTCATCTGGTATAATAACCGGAATAGACGAACAGCAAGTTCTATTTGAAACGGATAGGACTTATGTTGCAAAATAAAGACGGAGAGTTCAGGAATATATATTCCTGAACTCAAAGTCTTTTTGTTGGAGAACAAAGCTGCTATGACCCGCAAGGAACGACTCACATGCCTCATCCACGCGATCAAGGTCGGCATTGTCAATGTCGAGGCAATGGCAGAAAAATTTGGTGTGTCTGCTTCAACAATCCGGCGTGATTTGCAACAACTTGAAAAAAACGGCCATATTCAGCGAACCTATGGCGGTGCGGTGCTCAGTCAGGCTGTGCCGGAAACGTCTTTTGTCGAGCGTATGGCACGTCATAGCGATAGCAAACATAGTATTGCCAAGAAGGCCAATGAATTGGTTTCTGACGGCGACACCATTCTACTTGATGCCGGTTCGACAGTCTGCGCGTTAGGGCTTTTATTGAAAGAGCGTAAGCTTCACATTATTACAAATAACCTTATGCTGGTGCCGCTTTTTGAAGGAAAAACGAATCTGGAACTGACAATAATCGGCGGTAAATGCCGGAATACCAGTATGGGCATTTTCGGCGCTCTTGCGATCAAAAATCTTGAATCATTTACGGCAGACTATTTTTTCACGAGTGCTGACGGTGTCGTTCCGGGGTTGGGCTTATGTGAAGCAAGTCTGGAGCAGACTATTTTAAAAGAAGCAATGATGCAAAGGGCGCGTAACACAGTCGTAATGGCTGATGCTGATAAAATAAATCGGGCAGAACAGCATTGTTGGGCAAAGTGTCCTGCCAAATGGACATTGATTACCGACAAGAAAATGGACGAAGAAGAAAAAAGATTGTTTTCTATTGCCGGTGCAACCGTTCTTGAGGCAGCCCCCCATTCGGTTTGATAGATAGCCCCCATTCGGTTTGATAGATAGCAAAGCGTTTTTCGTGCTTATTGCTCTTCTAATTCGACCAATGTGCCATCAAAATTTTGCGGGTCAATAAACAATACCGGTTTGCCACGAGCACCCGGTTTCGGGTTCCCGTCACCCAGAATTGTAATTCCCTCTTCTATCAACTGGTCACGCATTTCTAAAATGTTTTCAACTTCAAAACAAATATGATGAAGGCCGCCAGAAGGGTTCTTTTCAAGAAAATCCGCAATTTCCGAATGGTCGCCCAAAGGTGTCATAAGTTCCAGTCTGGTATTGGATAGTTCAACAAAAACAACCTTTACGCCGTATTCCGGCAATTCCTGTACAGTGGTGATATTGCCATTGACCGAGCGATAAAGTTCTGCGGCTTGTTCAAGATCCGGTACGGCGATAGCTACATGATTTAAACGACCAAAGTGACGCACAGATAAAACTCCTTAGTATAATGAAACCTCGAATAACCTCTCCGGTTGTTGTGTCTTTATCCTTCTTCCGGAGAGAAAATCGAGGTATTTGTTGTTGTAACATCTAAAATAAGTTGAAGATTGCAGCAACACTGTTTGTTTCTGAAAGTTGTCCCTGAAAGTTGTTTTTGAAAGTCATCCCCGAAAGTCATCGCTTTGCTATAGTTGTTGCCAACAAAGCGGCAGATTCCGGTTCTGCGGCTTTTGTTCGTTTTATAAGTTTTGCGGGAATAGAATTTCTTTGAAACATAGTTCTATGCAAATTGGCGTTGTTTAGCAGGAACCGGATTTTGGCAAGGTGAATGCCGGTTTTTCGAGCGAGATAGCCGGAAATAGAAATCGAGCGGGATTGCGACATTTTGTTTAAGTTGAATTTATATGGCCGGTTATGGACGAAGTGTCTGCATAATGCATATTTCCGGTCGTTTTATGTAGAGTATCTGATGTTTATTTCTCATTCGGGGCTGTTCCGGATGGACTGCGCTATGTTTTTCCCAGTAAAATAATCTATCCGTTATGACTCTCATGATTTTTAAAAAATTTTAAAGAGCAGATTTTACTGTTTTGTTGATGTTGTAGAGATAACCAATAAAGGTAAAAAAAAAGAAAAGGCGCGCTCTCCCACGCTGCCTTTTCTTTTCCTCCCACATATATCCAATTCATAAAAGACAAAGCTTTTTTTTCCTCCGACAATCCAAGGCTAACACAGCGAAAAAAATAATAAAGCTTGATCGTGTGCGAATGCATAAGTTATAAAAATGCAAATTGTAAATTGCGAAATTGTGAAAAAAATGTCTATCGGAAAACTTTATATTGGAAGAAAAGTTCGTAAATTGCGGGAAGACCAGAAATTGACGCAGGCTCATTTTGCCGAGCGCATAGGTATTTCCACTTCATATCTCAATCAGATCGAAAACAATCAAAGGCCTGTATCGGCTGCGGTTCTGCTGTCTTTGGCTGAAAAATTTCATATTGATATTTCTAGTCTTTCTTCGGGTGAGGACGACCGGCTGCTTTCCGCTCTGAGCGAAACTTTAACCGATCCTCTATTCAAGAATCACCGCGCAGCTATGCAGGAATTGCGGCTTATTACACAAAATGCCCCTGGCCTTGCGCGTGCTTTGATTACTTGCCATCAGGCCTACCGTCTGGCTTCCGAACAATTGGCAAGTACAGACGGATGGTTGCAAGCGGGTGGGCTCACAGAAATTTTACCTTATGAAGAGGTGCGCGACTTTTTCCATTTTATGGATAATTATATTGATGACCTCGACCGGAGTGCAGAAGATCTTGCGGGCGAAATCGGTATCGGGGAACGCGATAATCATTCGGCCATTATCGAACGGCTTGAAAAAAAATATCAGGTCAGTGTCAACTGGGGAACTGCTGACGATGGTATGGTACGCCGTTATGATCCGGTGAGCCGTATTTTGACTTTGAATCCTTATATAGCGCCGCAACAACGCACTTTTGAATTGGCTATCCAACTTGCACGATTTGAAGCGGATCCGCTTTGTGATGAAATCATCAAAAAAGCATCTTTCAAATCGGAGGAAGCTAATGAGATATGTCGCATCGGGCTTTACAACTATTTTGCCGGTGCGCTCATTCTTCCCTATAAACCTTTTATGCGTGCAGCCAGTGCGCTTCGTCATGATATAGAATTGCTTGCCGCCCGTTTCAGCGTTTCTTTGGAACAGGTTTGTCACCGGCTTTCAACTTTGCAACGGCCAGGCCTGAAGGGTGTGCCGATTTTCTTTGCGCGCATCGACCGTGCCGGAAATATAACCAAGCGTCATAGTGCTGTGAAATTGCAATTCGGCCGTTATGGCGCGGCCTGTCCGGTATGGAATGCACATCAGGCTTTTGAAACGCCGGGCAATATCATCCGCCAACTTGCCGAAACGCCCGATGGTGTGCGCTATCTTTGTCTGGCTGTTCAGGTGGTGAAAAGAAATGGCGGTTACCATAGTCCGCATCCCCATTATGCCTTGGCATTCGGCTGTGAAATATCGAATGCGTCGCAATTTGTTTATGCCGATGGCCTTAATCTTGATAATAATGCAGCCTATGAACCGATCGGCATTTCGTGCAGGATTTGTCCGCGCACGCGGTGTCCGAACAGGGCAGCACCGCCGCTAAAACATCGTTTAACGGTCAATTATAACCAGCGTGATGCCTTGCCATATACGTTGGAACAAATTGGCTAGGAAAGCTGCTGCAATCCGAAGCAACCGGCCGTTTGAAAATCCGGTTGATAATGAAAAATCAATCGGACACCGGCGGAGATTCCGGCTGTCCAAACTTTCCTTGAATAGAAAACCGGATTCAAGAATTTGATAATCGAAGACGGTTTTTTACATTTCCCGGATGTCGGCATTTCTTTTATATAAGAGATGAATATATAAAAATGCGCAGACAAGAAACAGGCTGGCGTTGCATACCGGAAAATTTCCCGATTTTTAGGGGAGAAAACCTCTGGTGGCTGCTATGATTTCGATAAGTTGAAAAACTGTGCGCAATTACGCCATTTGATAATCGCGTTTCAGCCTGACAGGTAAAAGTGATTAAGTGTCTCATCTCACGGAATGAGATCTGCTCCGGCCTATAGACTTTAAGCCGGAGCAATCCTGTTGAAAAATCGGAAACCGGTTATTTGTCAACCAATTTCAAACGGCTGTCATCATACCGTTTTCCGGCAACTTTATCGGGGCTGACAATATTTTCAAGCCGCACGCAATCATCTTTTGTGAGTTGAATTTTGGTGGCAGCAACATTGTCTTCCAGATGGCGGATTTTTCTTGCCCCCGGTATCGGCACGATAAAATCGCCACGGCTTAGAACCCATGCCAATGCAAGCTGTGCAACGGTGGCATTTTTCTCTTTTGCCATTTTTTCCATGTCGGTAATAATCTGCCGATTTTTTTCAAAAGCACCTTCCTGAAAACGCGGCAGCAAACGACGGAAATCGTTAGCGGCCAAGCCTTTGGTTGTAAAATCGCTGGCGAAAAAACCGCGTCCCAAGGGACTATACGGGACAAAGCCAATGTTAAGCTCGCGACATGTTGCCAAAATTTCCTTTTCGGGATCGCGTGTCCAGAGCGAATATTCACTTTGGAGTGCACTGATCTGATGAACCTTTGAAGCGCGTCTTAGCGTTTCGCTGTTTGCTTCCGAAAGGCCAAGCGCACGCACTTTGCCTTCTTTGACGAGATCGGCCATGGCACCGACCGTATCTTCAATCGGCACATCCGGATCAACCCGATGCTGATAGAGAAGATCAATGACATCGACGCCCAAACGTTTGAGCGAGGCTTCGGCAACCTCACGCACATGTTCCGGTCGCCCGTCAACACCGGTGGCATCAATGTGGCCATCAGGCTGACGCTCAAGTTTAAAACCGAATTTTGTGGCAATGACCACCTGATCGCGAAATGGTTTTAGCGCTTTACCGACAAGAATTTCATTATTGAAAGGGCCATACATTTCGGCCGTATCAAAAAGGGTAACGCCAAGTTCAACCGCACGATGCAATGTTTTGATCGCCGATTGTTCATCATCGCCGCCATAAGCATGTGTAAAGCCCATGCAACCAAGTCCGATTTCCGAGACAGTCAATGCACCGATTTTGCGTTTCTTCATACTCAATTCCTTTTTGTTATCTTTATGTTTTTACCGCTGTAACGAATCTAGAAGAATTATTACTGTTTGTTTATCCTGTTTAATTTGCTAAATGTGATCGAATAATTAGAACAATAGAAAAAAGTAAAAATCATGGATCGTCAACAGCTTTCCCATTTGTTGATTTTTGAAACAGTCGTTGAAGAAGGTAGTTTTCGTGCTGCCGCAAAAAGGCTGAATATTGCACCTTCTGCCGTATCTTACGCGATTGGAAAATTGGAAGAAAGTTTGGATGTACAGCTTTTTAACCGTACGACTCGCAGTCTGGGATTAAGCCCTGCCGGAAAAGTGCTCATTCGCCAAACGGCTTCCGCCTTGGGAATGATAGAAGACGGTTTTAACGCGGCAAAAGCAACGCATGACAATGTTTCCGGTCTTTTGCGGATCAATACCGGCTATTCGGCAGCAAAATTTCTTATTTCTCCCTATCTTGGAGCATTCGCAGAAGCCTATCCCGATATTGTCCTTGATCTCGTGATTGATAACCGGTTTGTCGACATTGTAAAATCCGGTTATGACGCAGGCATACGCATTCACGAACATGTCGAAAAAGATATGATTGCTGCTAAAATTGGTGGCGATTTAAAAAGCGTTCTTGTCGCGACGCCAAAATATTTTGAAAACCATCCGGTTCCCTGCCACCCTGTCGATTTGAAAAACCATAGAGCAATTTTATATCGTTTCAACGAACAACGCACTTATGTGTGGGAATTCGAGAAAGGCCGGAAAAAATTGACGGTTACTCCTCCCGAACAGCTCGTCGTCAATAGCCATCAATTGGTTATCGACGCAGTGCTTCAGCATACCGGATTGGCTTATATATTTGAAAATTATGTGAAAGACGAGATCAGTCAGGGCAAGCTCGTAAAAGTAATGGAAGATTGGACACCGCCATTTTCGGGGTTTTACATTTATTATCCGCAACAAAAAATGCGCGCAGCTCTTCGTGCTTTTATCGATTTCTTTATTGCCAAAAACCGCTAAGAGAAACCGTTAAGTAAAAACGTTAAGTGAAACGGAAAAACCGGATAGCATTTATAGCCTTCAAGACCAAAATGATCGCCGTTTAAAATCTGTCACAGCCGCAACGTTAGCCTTATTACTCTATTTTTTCGCGGGTGCACCGCCCCTTGTTTATTCGGTTACAGAATTTTCGTTTTTTCCCGCTCGACCAATTTTTAAAGCATGACAAGCAAATTTATCTATTCAGAACCGGCGGGGTAAAAAATTCTGTCCAGTGTTAAATTGTATTGATAGAAAAATACCTCGCATTGCGATAACGTGATGGTAATTACATGTATTAACGGTTTGAGACGGAAAAATTTCTTGATATGAAAATGTCGATTCAAATCTTTCCGTAACTCCGAGGAGGGCGATTTTAATGGATGATTTAACGACCGACGCTGCCGATGTTGCTGAAAGACAGGCTGCGCTGCTTTCTGCAGCTTTGCCTTATATGCAGAAATACGAGAACAAGACAGTTGTGGTCAAATATGGCGGTCATGCTATGGGAGACCCTGAACTGGGTCGTGCTTTTGCCCGCGATATTGCGCTTCTCAAGCAATCCGGTATCAACCCGATCGTGGTTCATGGCGGCGGCCCGCAAATTGCAAAACTCCTTGGAAAAATGGGAATTGAATCGAAGTTTGAAGGTGGACTTCGTGTAACCGACGCCAAAACTGTCGAAGTCGTCGAAATGGTTCTGGCCGGTTCGATCAACAAAGAAATTGTTGCAATGATTAATGCCGAAGGCGAATGGGCTATCGGCCTTTGTGGCAAAGATGGCAATATGGTTTTTGCCGAAAAAGCCCAGAAAAAAGTGATCGATCCCGATTCCAATATTGAGCGTATTCTTGATTTGGGTTTTGTCGGCGAACCGGTGGAAGTTGATCGCACACTTCTTGATCTGCTTGCCCGCTCCGAGATGATACCGGTCATTGCGCCGGTTGCACCGGGTAGGGATGGCAACACTTACAACATCAATGCCGATGTTTTTGCCGGTGCAATTGCCGGTGCGCTAAAAGCCAAGCGTCTGTTGTTCCTGACAGATGTTCCCGGTGTTCTCGACAAAAACGGTGTTCTTTATAAAGAATTGACAGTCAAACAATGTGAAACGCTTATTCATGACGGCACTATATCGGGCGGCATGATACCGAAAGTTGAAACCTGCATACAGGCGATTGATCGTGGTGTTGAAGGCGTTGTTATTCTGAATGGCAAAACGGCCCATTCTGTTTTGCTTGAACTTTTCACCGAACGCGGCGCGGGTACGTTGATTGTGCCATGATGAACGAACAAGCGGTTTCACGGCTAAAAGCCATCAATGTCTGGGTGTTTGATCTGGATGATACGCTTTACCCGCGTAATAGCGGGCTTTGGGCACAGATCGACAAACGTATCAGTGCCTATGTCAAAAAACAGTTGGAACTTGACGATGATGAAGAGGTCAAAAAATTTCGCCAATATTTCAGGCAAACTTATGGCGGCGCTCTACGTGGAATGATCGAAGAATATTTCGTCGATGTAAAAGACTATTTGAGAGATGTTCATAATATCGACTATTCGCCGTTAAAAAAAGATCCGCAGCTTGCCGAAGATATTAAAAGTTTGCCCGGACGAAAATTCATTTTCACAAACGGTGACCGTGCTCACGCTGGCCGTGTTCTGGCACATCGTGGATTGGAAAACTGTTTTGACGGCATTTATGATGTGACATTTACCGATTTTCTGCCCAAGCCTTACCGGCAAGCCTATCACAGATTTTTAGGACATTTTTCAATCGATCCGGAAAAAACGGCAATGTTTGAAGACAATCTTGCCAATCTTTCAACCTGTAAAGAACTCGGCATGACGACAATTCTGGTTGGTCATAACGAGGATAAAGAAATTCCGGCTTTCGTCGATTTTGAAGCTGTTGAACTGGAAACTTTTCTCCATGATCTGGTAGGTCGCCTCAATGGGGCCTGCTGAATGACCGGAGACGGAACGAAGTCGATCTTTCTTCTGACGAGGCAAGAACTTGCCCTGATCGGCATTACCTTCCTTTGGGGAACGACTTTTCTTATCGTCCAGCTCGCTATGCGTTCAAGCGGGCCGCTGTTTTTCGTCGGATTCCGTTTCATTCTTGCCGGTCTGTTTGCCAGTGCCATTTTTTGGCGCAGCCTCAAAAACTTGACAATTCACGAGTTTTTCGCCGGTATCGTTATCGGTTTGCCGATATGCCTCGGCTACGGCTTACAAACAGCCGGATTAAAGACAATTGCAAGCAGTCAGTCGGCGTTTATTACCGCTGTTTATGTGCCTTTGGTCCCTTTGTTACAATGGGCGATTTTGCGCAAAAAACCGGGGCTCACGAGTTTTATCGGCATTGCTTTTGCTTTTATCGGTCTGCTTCTCGTATCCGGTCAGGGATTTCAAGGCTTGGCCTTTTCAAAAGGCGAATTTTTTACTCTTTTATCGGCATTTGCAATTGCTTCGGAAATTGTTCTTATCAGCCTTTTTGCGGGGCGGGTCGATAGTCGGCGTGTTACTGTTGTGCAGCTTTTTATTGCCGGTATTTTTTCTTTTGCTGCAATGCCGTTCAATGGCGAAACTGTTCCTTCATTTTCATGGGGTTGGGTTTTGGCCGGTTCAGGTCTGGCTGCAATGAGTGCGCTGATACAGCTTACGATGAACTGGGCACAAAAATCGGTCTCGCCGACACGCGCCACCATCATCTACACTGGCGAGCCGATATGGGCCGGCCTGATGGGGCGAATCGCAGGCGAGCGTTTAGCCCAATCGGCACTATTTGGTGCGCTGTTGATTATTATCGGCATTCTGGTTTCCGAGTTGAAACCGAAAAAGCCGGAAAATGCAGCGGCAATAGATAAAGCAGGCTGAAAGCATAAAGGCCGGTTTTTCAAAAACTACCCGTATAGTGAGAATGATCTGCTTATAATTGACTGTGTTATTTGCTCGTAGTGGATTATTTGAAATGTGTGTAGCGTCGGCATTTCAAAATTGAACCGACTCTTTTGTTGGCATTGTTTTATGAGCATTGCCGCAGCAAAATGCCCCATAATGACGGGAAGTCACAAAGTCATATTGTGTTTTATCGTTTTCCCGAAATGAAAAACAGCGACAATATTCGAGGTAAAATTCGGGCGACGATTGGAACCACTTCTGTGGAAAGAAAAAGATTTCCATGAACAAGCTTTTTAACGTTCATTTCGGCTTTGCGTTTCTTTGCGTTCCTTGCTAAATCGCATTTCATGACAATAGATCGCGACCATATACGGAATTTTTCCATCGTGGCTCATATCGACCACGGAAAATCAACTTTGGCTGACCGGCTCATCCAGATGACAGGCGGTCTTGCCCAACGTGAAATGAAAGAACAGGTGCTCGATTCCATGGATATCGAGCGCGAACGCGGCATCACCATCAAAGCGCAAACGGTGCGGCTCCATTACAAAGCAAAAAATGGTGAAACCTACATTCTGAATCTGATCGACACACCGGGTCATGTCGACTTTGCTTACGAAGTTTCACGCTCTCTAGCGGCCTGTGAAGGGTCGCTTCTGGTTGTTGACGCGTCTCAAGGTGTGGAAGCACAAACGCTTGCCAATGTCTATCAGGCAATCGACAATAATCATGAACTGGTCGTTGTCCTTAACAAGGTTGATTTGCCCGCCGCCGAACCGGAACGCGTCAAAGAACAGATAGAAGAAGTTATCGGCATAGATGCCAGTGATGCGATTGAAATTTCTGCCAAGACCGGTATGGGAGTCGATCAGGTTCTGGAAGCGATTGTTCATAAATTGCCTGCACCGCGGGAGGGCGATCGCAATAAACCGCTGAAAGCAATGCTGGTCGATAGCTGGTATGATGCCTATCTCGGTGTCATTGTTCTTGTGCGTGTTATCGACGGCGTTTTGAAAAAAGGCCAGACAATTCGCATGATGGGAACCGATGCAAAATATCCGGTCGAGCGTGTCGGTGTTTTCACTCCCAAAATGGCCGCCATTGACGAACTTGGGCCGGGCGAATTGGGTTTTATTACCGCCTCTATCAAGGAAGTGGCCGATACCCGCGTTGGCGATACAATTACCGAAGATCATCGCCCGTGCGACCATGCTTTGCCGGGCTTCAAACCTGCCCAGCCGGTGGTTTTCTGTGGCCTGTTTCCGGTTGATGCCGACGACTTTGCCGATCTTCGTGCGGCGATGGGGAAACTGCGCTTGAATGACGCAAGTTTTTCTTTTGAAATGGAAACGTCCGCAGCTTTGGGCTTCGGTTTCCGGTGCGGTTTTTTAGGGCTTTTGCATCTTGAAATCATTGAAGAAAGGCTCGAACGCGAGTTCAATCTCGACCTTATTGCTACGGCTCCTTCTGTTGTCTACCGCATTAATATGACCGATGGATCAGTCAAAGAGCTGCATAATCCGGCCGACATGCCCGACATTGTGAAGATTGCTTCCATTGAAGAGCCGTGGATACGCGCCACGATTATGTCGCCGGATGAATATCTCGGCGCAATTTTAAAACTTTGTCAGGATCGTCGCGGCGTTCAGGTTGACCTTTCCTATGTCGGCACTCGTGCGATGGTTACCTATGATTTACCGCTAAACGAGGTGGTTTTCGATTTTTATGACCGTCTGAAGTCGATCTCGAAAGGCTACGCATCCTTCGATTATCATGTAACGGACTATCGTGAAGGTGATCTCGTCAAAATGTCTATCCTTGTGAATGGAGAGCCGGTGGATGCACTTTCTGTTCTCGTGCACCGTTCTGCCGCTGAAAAACGTGGCCGGTCAATGTGTGAAAAATTGAAGGAACTCATTCCTCAACACATGTTCCAGATCCCGATACAGGCCGCCATTGGTGGCAAGATTATTGCTCGCGAGAATATCCGCGCTTTGCGTAAAGATGTGACAGCCAAATGTTATGGTGGCGATGTCAGCCGCAAGCGTAAGCTTCTCGAAAAGCAGAAAGAAGGCAAAAAGCGTATGCGCCAATTCGGTAAGGTTGAAATACCGCAAGAGGCGTTTATTCAAGCTTTGAAAATGAACGATTAATCACTTTTTTATGGAATATGACCGTAATAGCCGTTTGTGAGCATTGAACGTTAAACTGCAATGCATGGGGCTGGTTACGTTGAATATCAATTTAAGATCATTAAAAATGATCTGCGTGATTTCAGGTTGAAAAATATTCCGTCTTTTTTGAACACATCGGGTTGAACACATCGGGTTGAACACAGCGGAAATTTCGACAAAGCTGAACTTGATTTGAAAATCTGGCAAAAAAACTGCCGGAAAGAAAACTTCCGGAAAGAAAACATGCCGGAAAAATACCCGAAAATGCCGGAAAAATCATTGCAATGGAAAACAATTGACAGACTAATCAACTGCCGCAGTGGAAGGACGTTTTGAATTTGCTAGTGCCAGACTATCCGCTACTATCAGACCTTGAAAAGGAACGTTTGAAAAACGGTTCTTATAAAAAACCACAAAAAGCAACTGATTCGCATTCGAGGGCAAATTAATCGATTTAATTATCAATTTTCCCCGTTTTTGGATCTCCAAACCGGTTGAATCCAAAATAATGCAATCTACACTGCACGTGGAATAAAGGCTTCAATCATAAGATGCTGCGACGAGGGTTATTTCTCGCATTTTATCGCGTTTGGGTGTTGACGCAAAATAATAAGCCGGTTAATAATTTGCCTCATAAATTTCAAAAAAGGTTTTGATATTCGG
This sequence comes from uncultured Bartonella sp., assembly GCA_946481695.1. The sequence continues at coordinate 56,070 of CAMLON010000004.1, forward strand.
ACCTTAGGGGGCTGATAACCAGTTGGGTTATGTCATTCTTATGACCATGACCCGGCGCAGCAGAGTTACACCCCCGCATACTCTGCTGCACTTATTTGCCTGTAAAAAAACAGGTGCTTGAAATGGAAAACAGGTGAAGAGGCATTATGCTTTTTCACCTGTTTTTTGTTTTGTTTGATTGCATAGATCGGTATGATTAAATCAACAAAATTTGAACGACTTCGATCAACAATTTAACAGAAACCGGTTTTGACCGGTTTCACTGATGGTTCAGAAAAACAGATTCCGGAGAACCGGTTTTTTAATCGCGCAACAATTCGTTGACAGATGTTTTTGAGCGGGTTTTTTCGTCGACCCGTTTGACAATGACGGCGCAATAAAGATTGGGGCCAGGCTCGCCATTTGGAAGTGGTTTTCCCGGCATGGTTCCTGCAACAACAACCGAATAGGGTGGTACTTCGCCATAGAAAATTTCGCCGGTTGCGCGGTCGACAATTTTTGTCGATTTGCCGATGAAAACGCCCATACCGAGCACGGCTCCCTCACGGACAATACAACCTTCTACAACTTCCGAACGCGCACCGATAAAGCAATTGTCCTCGATGATTGTGGGACCTGCCTGCAACGGCTCCAGAACGCCGCCAATTCCGGCTCCGCCAGAAAGGTGGACGTGTTTACCCACTTGCGCGCATGAGCCGACAGTAGCCCATGTATCGACCATTGTGCCTTCACCGACATAAGCCCCGATATTGACGAATGACGGCATCAAAACGACGCTTGGAGCAATATAGGCAGACCGTCGCACAATAGCGTTCGGAACCGCGCGGAAACCGGCATTTTCAAAATTGTCGGCGTTCCAGCCGTCGAATTTCGATGGAACTTTATCCCACCACGAAGATTGATCGGGACCACCGGAAATCAGTCCCATGGCATTGAGCCGGAAAGATAACAGAACCGCTTTTTTGAGCCATTGGTGAACTTTCCAGTTGCCGTTATTTTCACGTTCGGCGACGCGCAGTTTTCCCTTGTCGAGAAGGTCGAGCACATGGTCGACAGCCTCGCGTATTTCTCCCTTCGTCAGGATGTTGACTTTTTCGCGTTCATCAAACGCCTTTTCAATGATGGATTCCAGTTGGGACAGATTGGTCATGGCATTAGGTCTCCGTTAAGTAAGTCGAAAGCATCAGCATTTATTCTCTCCGGCCTAATGCAAGAAACAATTGTGGTCAATGAAAAGGAAGATCCTGAATGGCTAATGGCGAAAAAAACGGTTGGACACCTTTTCGGCACTCGAAAGAGGATGCCCGTAAAGTTCATGAAGTTCCCGATACGGCCCAAACGCGTTCACCAGCTTATCGCCTTGCCTATGTCGATGAAGATTTCATGATGCGGCGCGAATTGCGTGCTGTAAGAATCGGTCTGGAACTGATGAAACCGGAAGTCGGCTTTGTCGAACATGGTATCAAATCGACCGTTGTTCTGTTTGGCGGAGCCCGTATTCCCGAACCCGGTAAAGAAGCCCGATCGGCAAAAAATCCCGAACAAAAGCAAAATCTTGAAAAAGCCTCCCGTTATTATGACGAGGCGCGCAGATTCGCACAACTTTGCTCGCTTTATTCGGCCTCTACCGGCCATCATGAATTTGTCATTATTACCGGCGGTGGTCCCGGTGTGATGGAAGCCGGTAACCGTGGCGCGGACGATGTCGGCGCTCCCAGTATCGGGCTTAATATTGTTTTACCCCATGAACAGGCACCGAATGCTTATGTAACACCTGCCCTCTGTTTTGATTTCCATTATTTTGCGATGCGCAAGATGCATTTTTTGATGCGCGCAAAGGTGATTGCTATTTTTCCGGGTGGATTCGGCACTCTTGACGAATTGTTTGAAGCGTTAACGCTTATTCAGACGGGTCGAATGAAACGTGTTCCCATATTGATGTTCGGGCGTGAATTCTGGAAAAATGTGCTGAATGTGAAATATCTTGCCGAACAGGGAACAATTTCGCCCGATGACGCGAAATTGATAACTTACGTCGAAAGTGCCGACGAGGGTTGGGACATTATCCGCCAGTTTTACGATTTGAAATAGACCGGTTTTTCAAAACAACGATGGCAAATGAATAACAATGGCGAGCAAATCCGGTTGCATCCGGTTTTTGTTTCATCCGAAAACGTGCCATTTGCATTTTATGTGAGTGGCACAATTGGCAGGGGCGTTTGTCATCATCACGCCGATCGTGACATTTGATGAGCCTGCGCACTTTGCCGTTTTCAAAAGCGGGGCAAATGGGGGGAAAAAGGGGCAAAGGAGTAAAGGAGGGAGATTTTTTCCGCCGGATTTTCCCGCTGATTGCCCGCGATTCAAAGCAAAGCCACAATGTCAAAGCCGGTTAAAAGCTGGAAATTTTGTCCGGTTCGGCATTTCTGACGGTATTCGAGCCTAATGTTCGGTATTTTTGCCGGATGTCCCGCGAAATGTCGGAAGAAGATGAAATGGTGGAAAAAGAACAAGCCATATCCGCCGAACCGGCAAAATAAGAGCCGCATAACCGGCAAAAAAGTTCAGCAAATTTTATGTAGTTTATGCGCCTATCAAGCGGCGGCGATGATGGTTTTTGTTGGCGGGCAAAGGTGCTTGAACCGGTTTTTTTGAATGCCTCGGCGCCGGTTTTAAAGTGGAAACCGAAGCGGGATTTGTCAGGCCAAACGGAATTGGCCGGAATGGTTTTGTTGAACCATGTGAAGGTGGATTAAAAAAGGCGGGTTAAACCCGCCTCGTTTTTTTAAAAAACTGCAATTATTTTCTCGGTGTACCGTCGTCGGATTCACCTTTTTCGTCGTCCTGAATCACAGTTTTATCCAACGGCGAATCTTTCTTTTCACCCGGAACATAGCTGTCTTCGCGCGAACCATCACCATCGTGACGACCGGCTTTGCCACCGTGATCGTGATGGACATTGCCTTCCGGTGCTTTTGCCTTTTGACCTTCTACATAGCTGTCTTCAACCGAACCGTCACCTGAAGCATTACGGGCTTCGGCGGCCAATACCATTGATCCTGCTGCCAATAGGCCAGCCAAAGAGACTGCGAGAATCTTTTTCATTTTAATTTCTCCTGTTTTTGAAGCGTTGATGCTCCATGTCATCACACACTGCTTTTGTTAAAACTCTTTATTTTAGAACCATCAATAAAGAAATGTTCCAAACAGTGCTTTATTCAAGTCACGAAATTGCACGAGGACATTTGCTTTGTGACGCGGTCATAGAAACATAATCGGATTTTATTTGCAAATACAGAACGTTGTTTTTTATCTTGATAAGCTTTGAAAGCAGGATTGGACACGATTATGAACAGCTTTACCGGCTTTTTTGAAAATTTGTGAGCGCCAAAGAAACAATAGTTTTGCCGGAAAAATGCATGATAAATGCCGTTCAATTGCATGAAAAACCTTTAAAAAACCGCTTTATCAAATGAATCTTTTCAACATCTCTTGCACGTCTACAGGGGTGCCCTTATATACGCCTCAACGAGGTTCGTTATGGTTGCCGATTTTTGAGTGGCCATTACGGGCTTTTCATATGATAAGGAGCTGTCTGACAGGAATGCTCGCTAGAGGTCCCGACAGCTTGCTGAATGGAGAGTAGAAATGGCAAAAGTAATCGGTATTGACTTAGGTACGACAAACTCTTGCGTAGCCGTCATGGATGGCAAAAACGCGAAAGTTATCGAAAATTCGGAAGGTGCCCGTACCACACCTTCTATTGTAGCATTTGCAGAGGGTGGCGAACGTCTTGTTGGACAGCCGGCGAAGCGTCAGGCTGTAACCAATCCTGAAGGCACTATTTTTGCGGTCAAGCGTTTGATTGGCCGTCGTTTCGACGACCCGATGGTTACCAAGGACAAAGAGCTTGTTCCTTATAAAATTGTCAAAGGGGAAAATGGTGACGCCTGGGTTGAAGTAGAAGGCAAGAAATATTCACCTTCCCAGGTTTCTGCAATGGTTTTGCAGAAAATGAAGGAAACGGCAGAATCCTATTTGGGCGAAAAAGTCGAGCAGGCAGTTATTACAGTTCCTGCTTATTTTAATGATGCCCAGCGTCAGGCAACCAAAGATGCCGGTAAAATTGCCGGTCTTGATGTTTTGCGTATCATTAACGAGCCTACGGCAGCTGCTTTGGCTTATGGCCTTGACAAGAAAGACGGTAAAACAATTGCCGTTTATGACTTGGGCGGTGGTACGTTCGATATTTCTGTTCTCGAAATCGGCGATGGCGTTTTTGAAGTTAAATCGACCAATGGTGATACATTCCTCGGCGGTGAAGACTTTGATATGCGTCTTGTCACTTATCTTGCCGAAGAATTCGAAAAAGAAAACGGCATTGATCTGAGAAAAGACAAATTGGCTTTGCAGCGTTTGAAAGAAGCTTCCGAAAAAGCCAAAATCGAGCTTTCATCTTCGCAGCAAACGGAAATCAACTTGCCGTTCATCACTGCTGATGCAACTGGTCCTAAACACTTGACCATGAAGTTGACCCGCGCAAAATTCGAGTCATTGGTTGATGATCTGGTTCAACGGACGATTAATCCGTGTAAGGCTGCATTGAAGGATGCCGGTTTGAGCGCTGGCGATATTGACGAAGTCGTGCTCGTTGGCGGTATGACCCGTATGCCGAAGATTCAGGAAATTGTAAAAACCTTCTTTGGCAAGGATCCGCATAAAGGCGTCAACCCGGATGAAGTCGTTGCAATGGGTGCTGCTATTCAGGGTGGCGTTTTGCAAGGCGATGTCAAAGATGTTCTGTTGCTTGATGTTACACCGCTATCTTTGGGTATCGAAACATTGGGTGGCGTGTTCACACGCTTGATCGAACGCAACACAACAATTCCGACCAAGAAGTCGCAAACCTTCTCGACTGCGGAAGACAATCAGAATGCTGTAACCATTCGTGTTTTCCAGGGTGAACGTGAAATGGCGGCTGATAACAAGTTGCTTGCCCAGTTTGACCTTGTCGGTATTCCGCCCGCACCGCGTGGCGTTCCTCAAATCGAAGTTACATTCGATATTGATGCCAACGGTATTGTCAGTGTTTCGGCAAAAGATAAAGGCACAGGAAAAGAACACCAGATCCGCATTCAGGCTTCTGGCGGTTTGAGCGATGCCGATATCGACAAGATGGTCAAGGATGCTGAAGCCCATGCTGCCGATGACAAGAAGCGGCGTGAAGGCGTTGAAGCCAAGAATCAGGCAGAGGCTCTTGTTCATACAACCGAGAAATCGCTTGCCGATTATGGTGACAAAGTCTCGGCTGAAGACAAGTCCGCAATTGAAGCTGCAATGGCTGATGTCAAGAAAGCTATCGAATCGGATGATGTTGATAGTCTTCCTGAGAAAACCAAGAAATTGTCCGAAGTCAGCATGAAGCTGGGCGAGGCAATGTATGCTGCTTCAAAAGCACAGGCTGAAGCCGACGCTGCACACGATGCGGCAAAAGAAGAACATAAGGACGATGATGTTGTCGATGCGGATTTTGAAGAGGTCGACGATAACGATAAGAACAATAAGAAATAATTGCTCTTATGTCTCTGTAAATTGAAAAAAAGCCCGACCTTTTAATCAAAAGGGCGGGCTTTGTTATGGAACAACCAATCCGTTCGCAATGGAAACCGGAACTATAATCTGTTTCAAAGAACCAATGACAACAGCCTGAGCGGAAACAAATATGGCAAATGTCGTCTCATCAGTGAACGGCAGAAGAACTGCAGGAATAAGTGATGAAAATTGACTATTATGAAACATTGGGCGTTTCACGGGAATGCGATGAAAAAACGCTCAAATCTGCTTTTCGTAAACTTGCCATGCGTTACCACCCCGACAGGAATCCGGGCGACAAAGAGGCGGAACAGAAATTCAAAGAAATCGGCGAAGCCTACGAGGTTTTAAAAGATCCGCAAAAGCGTGCCGCATATGACCGTTTCGGCCATGCCGCTTTTGAAAATGGTGGTGGCGGTGGTGGAAATCCGTTCGGACGCGGCGGGTTTGCTGCCGGTGGTTTTTCCGATATTTTTGAAGACTTCTTTGGCGAGATGATGGGCGGTGCACGGCGCAAACGCGCTGACGGGCGCGAACGTGGTGCCGATCTCAGCTACAATATGGAAGTCACTCTGGAAGAGGCTTATCACGGTAAAACCGCACAAATCAGAGTGCCGGGTTCTATCACCTGTGATCTTTGTTCGGGAACGGGAGCCAAGAAAGGTTCAAAACCACAACCTTGTGCAACCTGTGGCGGAACAGGAAGGGTTCGTAGCGCTCAAGGTTTCTTCTCGATTGAAAGAACCTGCCCGACATGTCAGGGGCGCGGCGAAACGATCAAGGATCCTTGCCCGAAATGTCATGGACAGGGGCGCATAGAAGAAGAGCGTACATTGACTGTCAATATTCCGGCAGGAATTGAAGATGGAACACGTATCCGTCTCGCAGGGGAAGGAGATGCCGGAAGCCATGGCGGACCGGCAGGCGATCTTTACATTTTCCTGTCTATTAAACCGCATGAATTCTTCCAGCGTGACGGAGCCGATCTTTACTGCCGTGTGCCTATTTCCATGACAACAGCCGCACTCGGAGGCGAGTTTGAAGTTTCCACACTTGATGGCATGAAAACACGTGTCAAAGTACCGGAAGGAACGCAAAATGGCCGGCAATTCCGGTTGAAAGGCAAAGGTATGCCGGTTTTGCGCCAACAGACAACCGGCGATCTTTATATTCAGGTGGCAATTGAAACGCCGCAAAAATTGAGTAAAAGGCAGCGCGAGTTGCTGGAAGAGTTCGACAAATTGTCAGTCGATGAAAATTCGCCGCAGTCACACGGATTTTTTGCCCGTATGAAAGAATTTTTTGAAGGCATTGGCGGCAATAACGCCGATAACAGCAAAAACTGACAAGTTCTCCATAGAAACGTCATGTTATGCATGGCCTTTTATGCATGACCTTTTTGGAAAAAAAGAAAGGCGGAAACATAGTCCGCCTTTTCGGGCTTGTGTTCTGTTATTTGATTATTTGTTCCGTCTTTTTGATTATGGGCGCGAGTTTCATTTCCAATAAAAACCGGATATTGAATATCGGGCAATGCCGTTATTTATTCATTGCTGTTATCGGCAAAGAAAAATTCCAGAAATTTTTCATATATTTCTGTGAGCTGTTCAAGATCTTTAATGGAAACACACTCATCGATCATATGCATGGTTTGCCCGACAAGCCCGAACTCTACAACAGGGCAATAATCTTTGATAAATCTTGCGTCGGATGTTCCGCCAGAGGTTGATAATTCCGGAGTACGGCCTGTCACAGCTTCAATTGCGGCGCTCAAACGACTGACCAGCCGTTCGTTTTTTGTCAAAAATACACCACCCGGACTTACCATCCAGTCAAGCTGGTAACTTGCCGAAGATGCATTGCCATGCTGCAATTTCACTTTAGCCAAACGGTTTTCAATTTCCTGTTTTAGCGTGTCGATATTCCAATTGTCATTATACCGGATGTTGAAACGGATCGTGCTTTGTGCCGGAATAACATTGGTTGTCGGATTGCCCGTATCAATCGCGGTAATTTCAAGATTACTTGGTTGAAAATGACTTGAACCTTCATCAAGGGGTGTATTTTTCAGGGCTTCACACAGCTTGATCGTCAAATAAAGTGGATTGGCAGCACGTTCAGGATAGGCAACATGCCCTTGCTTTCCCTGCACTGTGATAACCCCTGAAAGCGAACCGCGCCGACCCACTTTAATCATATCACCTAAATGGTTCGGGTTTGTCGGTTCGCCAACAATTGTTGCGTCCCACGTTTCGCCTTTGTCGGCTGCCCATTTCAAAAGCTTTATCGTGCCATTAATACCGGGGCCTTCTTCGTCATTTGTTATCAATAGGCTGAGCGAGCCTTCAAGCGGAGTTTTTTCCAAATAACGGGCAACCGCTGCAATAAAACAGGCAATTCCACCTTTCATATCAACGGCACCGCGGCCGTAAAGTTTATCGTCTTTTATCGCACCTTCAAATGGCGGAAAATTCCACGCTTTTTCGTCACCAACCGGTACAACATCGGTATGACCGGCAAAAGCAAGATGCGGCCCGTTCTTGCCGATACGCGCATAAAGATTTTCAATATCGGGTGTGTTTTTATCTGTAAAAATGGGTCGTTCAACAGAAAAACCAAGGCTTTTTGCCCATGTTTGAACTTGCGTTAATACACCGTTTTCATGCGGCGTAACAGATGGACAACGGATAAGTGCCTGCGCCAAAGCTACAGGATCCTTGAGTGTCATCATTGCTATTGTCCTTTGTTTCAAACAGTATCTACAATTATTATTCACCAATTTGATGATAATTAAGAAAATATATTGTTAATATTTTTATCCGGCTGCTAAAGAAATTGCGTGCCCGAATTTCGTCGATCGGGTTAAATTGGTGGGGAAATTATCAAGGGATAACTATTATGGCCGGATTGGTAGATACTCCTGACAATCATAAGGGGAATGTTGCCCTTACACCTGTCGGTAGTAAAACGAAATTGATTGTCGGAGCAGGTGTCGGCAATTTTCTCGAAATGTTCGATTTTACGGTTTATAGTTTTTTTGCCGCTATTATCGGGCATGTCTTTTTTAATTCTGAAGATAAGCTGATTTCATTGCTGATATCAGTATCGGTTTTTGGCGTAGGCTTTGTCATGCGTCCATTAGGCAGTATTATTATCGGTGCCTATGCCGATCGCCATGGGCGTAAAGCCGCAATGTTACTGACAATTGTATTGATGGCCATTGGCAGTGCCTTGATAGGATTTGCACCACCTTATGAAGCAATCGGTATTTTTGCACCACTGTTGATTGTTTTGGGGCGTCTCTGTCAAGGATTTTCAGCTGGTGGAGAAGTTGGCGCGGCAACAACGCTTCTTATGGAATCGGCCGAACGTAACAAGCGCGGATTTTTCGTGAGCTGGCAGTTTTTCGGACAAGGCTTGAGTACTTTATCCGGTTCACTGCTCGCCGCCTTATTAATGGGGTGTCTTTCCACGGAAGCCATGGAAAGCTGGGGTTGGCGCGTACCGTTTATCTTTTCACTCCTTATTATTCCTGTCGGGCTTTATATCCGCGCCCATATCAAGGAAACATATAAGGCACCAACTGCTGAAGCACACACAATACATCCGTTCAAAGAGCTTATCAGCCAACATACAAAACAGACGATACTCGGTATTCTTATGGTTTTCCCGTCAACCGTCATGATGTATATTTTGGTGTTTTTTATGCCGAATTATCTGAAAACGGTCACGGAAATCGGAAACTCGCAATCGTTCCTTGTATCGAGTTATGCAAGTGTCATTGTTATCGTTGTAACTGTTTTTGCAGGCTTTTTTTGCGACCGGTTGGAGCGGCGTAAAGGCGCGGCTGTCACAGTTCTGGCGGTCACCTTTATCTCGTCCTATTTTGCATTCCACTTTGTGCAAAATATGCATGTTTTTCTTGCCTTTTACACCGTGTCAATGATTTGTATGGGGTTGATGCTAACTTTATCGGTTCTTTTCATTATAGAAGCATTCGAGAAAAGAATTCGCGCAACTGCAACGGCGGTTATCTATGCTTTTGGTGTTTCAATTTTTGGTGGTACAGCACAGATGATTGTAACATTTCTTCTTAAAATATCCGACCGCAATATTATGGCGCCATTCTGGTATCTTGGCGTTGCTATCGTCGTTGGTATGGCGGCATATCTGGCTTTCGATGAAAAGCGCCACGAGATTTAAAGAATGAGATTTAATGATAGAAAACAGGGGAATTCCGATGAGTAATGAACACCTTTCGCCAGACGCGAAAAAAATTCTTCAAACCATGGCATCCTATGTGCCGGAAATGGAAGCTGTGCGCCACGATTTGCATGCCCATCCAGAGACAGCTTATGAAGAGCATAGAACGGCAAAAGTTATTGCCGATCTTTTGAAAAAATGGGGTTATGAAGTTACAACAGGCCTTGGCAAGACCGGTGTTGTCGGGCGCTTGAAAGTTGGCGATGGCAAAAAATCCATTGGTTTGCGTGCCGATTTTGATGCTTTGCCGATTACAGAAATGACCAATCTTGAATATTCCAGTTGTCATGAAGGCAAAATGCATGCTTGTGGTCATGACGGCCACACAACCATGTTGTTAACGGCCGCACGTTATTTTGCCGAAACGAAGAATTTCAACGGGACACTCAACCTCATTTTCCAGCCGGCAGAAGAAGGTTTTGCCGGTGCAAAAGCAATGATCGACGATGGCCTTTTTGAAAAATTCCCGTGTGATGCCGTTTTTGGTATGCACAACTGGCCGGGGTCTCCAACCGGCAAAATTTCTGTTAATACAGGGGCATTCATGCCTTCAAGCGACACTGTCAAAATCAAAGTGATTGGCAAGGGCGGCCATGGTGCTGTTCCGGATAAGGCAATTGATCCGATAGCAGCAAGTGCTGCGATCATTTCAAGCCTGCAAACGATTGTCTCGCGAAATGTGCCACCGCTTGAAACAGCCGTTGTCACTGTTGGCAGCTTTCATGCAGGGTTTGCCGCAAATGTTATTCCCGATAGTGCGGAAATGTTGCTGACCGTGCGTTGCTTTAGTCCGGACGTAAGGGATTTACTGCAATCGCGTATCGAAAGTCTCGCCAAGTTACAGGCGGAAAGTTTTGGTGCAACCGCTGAAGTTGATTATCAACGTTCATATCCTGTTCTGGTCAACCACGAAGCAGAGACGGCATTTGCTGTTGATGTTGCGGCAAAAGTTTTCGGGCGCGACCATGTTGATGACAATATGACGAAACCATCGGGAAGTGAAGACTTTGCCTTTATGTTGGAAAAAGTGCCAGGGTCCTATGTTGTCATCGGAAATGGAGATAGTGCACCTTTGCATAGTCCCAATTACAATTTCAACGATGAATTGCTGCCTCTTGGTGGTTGTTATTGGGTTTCATTGGCTGAAACATATTTAAAATGACTTTTGAAGGCTACATTCCCGAAAAATGTAGGATATAGGACTTAAATCTATGAAACATATTCGCGAACACATTGAGAAAACCATTGATGAAATGGTGGCAATCCGCCACCAAATTCACGAAAACCCTGAAATGGGCTTTAACGAGCATAAAACCGGCGATAAAGTAGCGAGCCTGCTTGAAAGTTGGGGCTTTGACGTTGTGCGGGGTGTCGGTAAAACCGGCATTGTTGGCACATTGAAAGTCGGTAATGGCAAAAAGGTCATCGGTATACGTGCCGACATGGACGCCCTTCCGATAGAAGAGGAAACGAATCTGCCTTATGCGAGTAAAAATGCAGGTGTCATGCATGCTTGCGGTCATGACGGGCATACAACCATTCTTCTGACTGCCGCCCGTTATCTTGCCGAAACCAGGAATTTTGATGGCACAGTTCGCGTTATTTTCCAGCCGGCTGAAGAAAGTCTTGGCGGCGGCAAGAAAATGATTGATGACGGATTGTTTGAAAAATTTCCATGCGACCGGATTTACGGCCTGCATAACTGGCCGGGCTTTCCTGCCGGAACATTGCGTTTCACCAAGGGGCCGATGATGGCCTCTGTTGATACCGCTTATATTACAGTTCGCGGTAAAGGTGGTCACGGGGCACGGCCGGAAACAACAATTGATCCGATTGTTGCAGCTTCGTCTATCGTTATGGCCTTGCAAACCATCGTTTCCCGTAATGTCCCACCGCTTGAGGCCGCACTTATCACCGTCGGTATGTTCAAGGGTGGCAGTGTTTCCAATGTCATCCCAGAAGAAGTCAAGATGGAGCTGACGATCCGCGCATTTTCACCTGAAGTCAGAAAATTGTTACAGGATCGGATTTGTAAACTCGCCAAATCGCAGGCCGAAAGCTATGGTGCCGAAGCCATTATCAATTATGAACGTGGCTATCCTGTTACTGTGAATGATGCCGAATCGATCGATTTTGCGCTGGACGTCGCGAAACAGATTGTCGGCGATAAAAATGTCGTCGAAAATGCCGAGCCGCTAACTCCGAGTGAAGACTTTTCCTATATGCTGGAGAAAGTTCCGGGTGCTTATATCATTATGGGTAATGGCGACAGTACAGGCCTCCATACTCCCCAATACAATTTCAACGATGATGGTATTGCTGTAGGAGCAACCCTGTGGGGTGCGCTGGTTGAAAAATATCTCGCCAAAGCTTGAAAATTTGAAATTTCAAGTTGCTTTTTTGCGAACCGGATATTCAACAGATATTCGTTGTATCTAGCCGGAAAACCAACTTGTCATCTGCTACTTGCCCGCCTGTTTTTAAAAATCTGCTTACAGGAAACAGGCGGGTTTTTATTCGGAAAGACTATTTTTACGCAATTTATATGCAATTTATATGCAATCGCACCTCGCCAATTATTTAGAATAGCAACCCGGCGGGAAACATCGGGTAGCGAGAAAAAATATCCGGACAAAAAGAAAATTTGGTTGGTCATTTCTTGATAATCATCTTTTACACCATCCATAATAGGCAGGATTATCAACGGGGACGGGAAAGATGACTGAAAAAACAATCGAAAATTTGATTCTCTCCTATTTGCCGGAAATGACAGCTTTTCGACATACTATTCATGAAAATCCGGAATTGTCGGGAAAGGAAACGGCAACATCGGCTCGTGTCGGAGAACTTCTCGAACAATATGGTTATAAAGTCACACGTCACGTCGGTGGGAACGGTATTGTCGCGTCATTGAAAAATGGCAATGGGCGAAAGTCCATCGGCATCAGAGCCGATATGGACGCTTTGCCGATAAGGGAAGAAACAAACCTCGAATATGCCAGCAAAAATGAAGGTGTGATGCATGCTTGTGGCCATGACGGGCATACAACGACACTTCTTACAGCCGCGCGCGCTTTAGCCGAAACAAGAAATTTTGACGGAACAGTGCATCTTATTTTTCAACCGGCCGAAGAAATCGGTGCCGGTGCAATGGCTATGATTAAAGACGGATTGTTTGAAAGATTTCCTTGTGATGCGGTTTATGGGCTACATAATTGGCCGGGATTGGAGCAAGGGAAAATCCAATTTACCAAAAATGCAATGATGGCCTCTGTCGATTCCGTAACAATTGTCGTTTATGGAAAGGGTGGTCATGGAGCCCGCCCTGAAACTGCAATCGACCCGATCATTGTAGCGTCTTCAATCGTCATGGCATTGCAAACGATTGTTTCCCGAAATATTCCGCCACTCCAATCAGCCATTATATCGACCGGCTCGATACATGGTGGTGAAGCATTCAATATCATTCCGGATAGTGTGACAATTTCACTAACGGTGCGAAGTTTCTCGGCAGATATTCAAAATCTTGTTGAAGACCGGATCAAAAAAATCGTTGAAGCGCAGGCGCAAAGTTTCGGAGCGCGCGCTTCTGTGCAATATGACCGGCTGGTTCCGGCGCTGGTTAATCATTCTGAATACAGCGATTTTGCTCTCGATGTCGCAAAACAGAGATTGGGAGCTGATAAAATCGTCCAGAATGAAATACCAACCACTGTAAGCGAGGATTTCGCCTTTATGCTACAAGCCCGTCCGGGAGCATTTTTCTTTCTCGGCAATGGCGACAGTGCAAGCCTTCATAGCCCTCACTATAATTTTGACGATCGCAATCTGGTGGATGGAGCAATTTTCTGGTGTGCACTTGTGGAAGCAGTTTTAAAACAGAATTAACCAATCGGAAACCATCCTTATGCATTATCGCAAAAGTTGAATATTGGTTGAACGGAAATGATCGGAAATTGAATCCGTTCTGAATTGCAAATTTTTGAAGACGAGTTCAGGTATTTTATGAAAAAATCATGCCCCTCTTTGACTCGCCGCACTTTCCTTGTCGGAAGCGGAACAGCTTTTATCGGGGTCTTGAGTGGCTGCACAAGCAGCGGAATTTTGGGAGATGGTTATAGTAATATGACCACCGGAGCAATCCCGCGCCCCCCGATCGGAATTGATAAAGGTTTTACAACGCCCGACAAAATGTATGCGGCCGTTCATGAAGGTCCTTATACGCTTGCCGCCATACCTTATGATAAAGTTCCAAAACAATTTCTACGGCAGATTGTACCCAATCCGACAGGCGAACCACCCGGTACAATTGTTGTGAGTCTGAAAGACCATTTTCTTTATTTCATCCAGCCTGACGGCGATGCTTTGCGCTATGGTGTCGGTATTGGTGCAGCCGGTTTCCAATGGTCGGGGCGTGCCAATGTCCAGTTTAAACGTGAATGGCCGCGCTGGACCCCGCCTGCTGAAATGATTGGTCGAAAACCCGAACTTGTCGAATATCGTAATGGTATGGAACCGGGGCCGACCAACCCGCTTGGTGCGCGCGCGCTTTATATTTATCAAAACGGGCGCGATACGGGATATAGAATCCATGGTTCACCGGAATGGTGGTCCATCGGGCAATCAATGTCATCCGGTTGTATCAGGCTGATGAATCAGGATATTATCGACCTCTACAATCGGGTTCCGGTTGGAACACCGATTGTAGTAGGTTAGTCCTCATTATATGGGAGGAGGCGTATAATGAGAAGAAAGGGGTGCCCGACTAGACAAGCGGGGGCAACTCTATCGGGCACCTTGGGGGATACCAGGTTTCGTCCTGGTGCTCACTAAACGAGTGGCCGAATATAAAGTTCCAAAAAATTTTGATTTCATTCAAAAGGGCTTGAAGAATGTTGAAAAAGACTTTCCTTATGACATTTATCCTGGCTGCTCTTTATGGCTTTGCGGCCAATGCACAAGCTTCTTCAGTGCGTAATCAAACCTATATTTGTGAACGTGGTGTGGCGTTGCAGGCGATTTTTATCAAAGATAAAGATGATTCTTATGCGGTTATTTTTGTTGATGGAAAATTGGTAGCAATGCATGAAGATGTCAAAGGGCCGGAAAGGCTTTTTATTGCTGTTGACGATCAGGATAATTATCGTTTCCATATAAAGGGGAACGACGCAAGTCTCACCTATAAAGATAACGACCAGTCAAAGGCAGAAAAAGTCGTTTTACAGTCCTGTCAGGCCGATATAGCGGAGGATTAATGGAAAAACCCGATTTTGAACGAGGTCCTTTTGGAAAGTTGCGGATGAAGGCTGGCGAGCTGTGGCAGGCTTATGTTGGCCATTCTTTTGTCAATCAATTGGCAGCGGGAACACTGGCCGAGAAATGTTTCAGAAAATTTTTGACGCAGGACTATTTGTTTCTGGTTCATTTTTCCCGCGGTTATGCGCTTCTCGCGGCAAAATCGACAAATATTGCAGATATCAGGGAAGCACTTGACGGTCTCAAATCCATTATTGAAGAAATGCCGCTTCATGTCGCTTATGCCAAAAAATGGGGAATTTCCGAACAGGAAATGAGTAGAGCAACCGAGGCATTGGAAACAATTGCCTATACGCGCTACGTTCTCGATGTCGGATATGCCGGCGACCGGCTTGATTTGATGGCCGCTCTATTGCCCTGCGTTGCCGGTTATGCCGAAGTCGGCTTGCGGCTTGCAGGTTCCAAAACCACTGTCTTTAATGGCAATCCCTATTCGGAATGGATTAAAAATTACGAAAGCGAAGAATATATCAAAGGGGTGATTGCCTTTATTGATAGTTTCAACAAGCTTGCGGAAAAATATGAAGGGGAAGTGCGTTTTCAACGTTTGAGCGAAATCTTCAACACGGCTACGCGTCTCGAAACCGAATTCTGGCAAATGGGGCTTGATGCGTAATAATTGACGATCATTCAACCGATCTATTTGAAGTCAATGGCGTGCAAGGCTTGTCCATTGCGTTTCAACCATGCTTTACATTCTTTCGTTCGCGGGCATAATTTTTCGCATAAAGCCCAGAATTTGGAACTGTGATTCATTTCAACAAGGTGGGAAGCCTCATGGGCAACGAGATAGTCGATAACTCCCAAAGGAGCCATGACAATTCGCCATGAAAATGACAAATGCCCGTCAGCAGAACACGACCCCCAACGGCTTCTGGTGTCCTTATAGCGGACGGAAACCGGCTTCCGGCCTACGGTAGCGCAATGCTTTTCGACAAGCGGAGCAATAATATGAGCGGCCTGTTTTTTAAGTGCGTCTCCAATGTGCCTTGGTAAATAACGCTCGTCACCATAGACAATTATTTTCCCACCCTTACCATTATCATCGGCAATGATGGTGACTGTGCCCCGCCCTTCCCGATGTATGATTTCATAGGGATGGCCCAGAATAGGTATAGCAGCACCGGCTTTCAACATCGGCGTATTGCGAGGCGCTGGCAAACGGGAAATGCGGCTTTCTATCCAACCTTTATAACGTTCAATGAAGCTCGTAATCTCGTTTTCCGATGTTTTCGGAGGAACAGTGACACGAACGCCTTTTCCGCCGGCTTCTATGCGCAATGTCAGCCTTTTTGCGCGCGCAGTTTTCACGATTGTAAGCGGCAAGGAACGGTCTGACAATTGAAGTGTCAATTGCAGCTTTTCCGGTTTCAAATTAGGCGAGCGGGAGAGGCTAGAAAACATGGGCCTTATTTAGGAAATGAAAGCGTTTTTTGAAGAGATTTAATCATATTATAGGAAAATTATTATCACAACGGACTGAAACCATGTCACACCTACCGCAAACATATCGGCGGGTAGAGCCGGATTTCCTTATAAAAGGAAATCCGTTTTATTCTCTTCCGTTTTTGCCTTTTAATCAATTCGTCTAAAATGAAGAACCGGTTTATTTAATCCTTGGTATATCGATCAGGCATATTCAACGCGCACCGTTTGCTATCAGCATCTCCAACGCGTTGAGGATGGCGGCAATATCTTGCGGACGGGAGAGATGGTGTTCGCCATCACGAATCAAAGTGAGTGTAACATTATCGAAAGGCAGATGTTCGACAAGTTCAAGCGTATGCTGATAAGGAACTTCATTGTCGGCCATTCCCTGAATGATATGAACCGGACAATGAATATCGATAAGGCCTTCCATAACCAGATTTTTATCACCGTCATCAAGAAAGATTTTGGTAAAAGGAACCGGTTCCGGCTCGTTTTCATAAGGGACTTCAAAAAAGCCGCGTTCTTCCAGTTCTTGATTTTGTTTGCTTGTCATTTGCGGGCGAACAAGGTCACGGGTGAAATCGGGTGCAGGGGCGAGAAGCAACAAACCGGCAAGCGGAATGTGTTTCTTTGCCAATTCCTGCGCCATACGAAGCGCTATCCATCCACCCATTGATGAACCTGCTATAATTTGCGGGCCGCGGCAAAATTTTTCAAAAAGCGTCAGGCTTTCCTCTAACCACAAGGAAATGCTTCCCTTATAAAAATCGCCCTCCGATTCGCCAGTGCCCGAATAATCGAAGCGCAAAAACGGATAGCCGTTTTTTTCTGCAAATGCATTCAATGCAACGGCTTTCCCCCCCATCATGTGCGAGCGGTAACCCGGTAGCCACATCAAACCGGGGTGTTTTGTTCCTTCAAGGGCACGTATTGCGAGTTTTTGATGGCCGACAGTTAAAAATTCAAGATCACCATTTTGCATGAAAAACTCCTTACATCGCCGGAACGATAACAAATATTATAGATAGACTTATTTTAGCCGGAAAATCGCGAACATAAACCCTTAATGCCGCTTTAAAGCCGATATTCAATAAAAGCCTAGCATTTCGGTTGTTTTTGAACGTTAATTTGTATATGACGAAAAACAGATGAATTTATTCGACTGAAATAAAATATCCGGTGTGAAATCTTGGGTAAACCAAGTTATCACACAGGTTTTAAAGGATAAATTGTATCTGAACTGGATAATTGAAACTATTATAGGGAGAATCGACCATTCGCCGACCGTTTAAAACAACGCCAACCCCAAAAGATGGGCCGCGTTCCAATCAGGATATCCGCATTCCTCGTATACAACTTATCGATCATGAGGGGCATAATCACGGGGTCGTTCCGACGCAAGATGCTTTAGCAATGGCTGAAGAGGCAGGTCTCGATCTTGTCGAGATTGTTCCAAATGCCGAACCACCGGTTTGCAAAATCATTGATCTTGGAAAGCTGAAATATCAGAACCAGAAAAAGGCATCCGAGGCGCGCAAGAAACAGAAGACCGTGGAAATCAAAGAAATCAAGATGCGGCCGAACATTGATACCCACGATTACGGGGTAAAAATGAAGGCAATCGGAAAATTTCTTGAAGGTGGCGACAAGGTCAAAATTACCCTTCGGTTCCGTGGCCGCGAAATGGCGCACCAGGAATTGGGCATGCAGCTTCTCGAACGTGTAAAATTGGATACAGCCGGTATTTCAAAAGTTGAAGCCGAGCCAAAACTTGAGGGGCGACAGATGATGATGGTTATTGCGCCCAAATAATTTTGTGTATTTTTTAAAAAGCACCGTTGATAACGGTGCTTTTTTATTAACTTTTAGTTGCAAACCCTAACCGGCAAATGAAATAGTAAACATATCGTATTTTGTTTTTATGCTGTTCAAAGCATAGAAGTTGTGTTTCGAGTTTTATACCGCGAAGGGAAACATGTTTTTTTGAAATATAGAAAGCATGGTTATGCGGCAAGAGTAGGGATTATATGTAATGTCAGGATGGCTTAGACGTAAACCGGTGATTGGGCAAACGTCACAAAGGGAACGAAAACTCATTCCGACATTAAGTTGGCCCCATCTTGTCGCGTTAGGTGTCGGTGGAATTGTCGGGACCGGTATTTATACCCTCATCGGTATTGGTGCCGACAGAGCAGGGCCATCCGTGCTGTTATCCTTTGTCATTGCCGGTGTTGTGTGTGCATGTGCCGCTTTTGCCTATGCGGAACTTGCAACTCTTATTCCGCTAGCAGGCGGAGCCTATACCTATTCCTATGCAGCATTAGGCGAGTTGATTGCCTGGATTGTCGGGTGGAGCCTTATTCTTGAATATTCACTTGTGGTCAGCACTGTGGCCGTTGGCTGGTCGGCTTACGCAACAGGATTTTTGCACGGCATCGGCGTTCATTTGCCGTTCTGGCTTTCGGCAGGTTACAACGCAGTAGATCCGGCAACCGGTGTGCACGGGTTTGTCAATCTTCCGGCTGTGTTTATTGTTTTTGTTATTGCCGGCATGTTGATGATTGGTACCAAAGCAAGTGCGACATTGAATTTGTTCCTTGTTGTTATCAAAATAGCAGCTTTGGTACTTTTTATTATTGTCACACTTCCCCATTTCAATCTTGAAAATCTTCATCCCTTCATGCCGAACGGATTTTCCAAAGTCATGTCACCGGATGGTGTAGAACGTGGTGTGATGGCTGCGGCCGCTATTATATTTTTCGCATTTTATGGTTTTGATACAATTGCAACCGCTGCCGAGGAAACCAAACAACCGCGTCGGGATCTTTCTATCGGTATCGTCGGTTCGCTGATTGCGTGTATCATCATTTATATTCTCGTCGGCCTTGGAGCAGTAGGTGCACTTCATTACACCAGTTTTGCGCATAGTGAAGAACCGCTTGCCCATATTTTGCGTACATTAGGCTCGAACCGCATTGCCGGTCTGATCGGCATTGCGGCTGTTATAGCATTGCCGACAGTGTTACTGGCATTCTTCTATGGCCAGACACGTATATTTTTTGTTATGGGACGCGATGGAACCCTTCCCGGTTTCCTCTCGCGCGTCAACGCAAAAACCGGAACGCCGGTTGCAACGACGCTTTTTACCGCCGTCATTATTGCCGCAATTGCCGGGCTTTTCCGACTTGATGAAATAGCTGCACTTGCCAATGCCGGAACGCTGGTTGCCTTCACTTCTGTTGGCATATGCCTGATTGTTTTACGCAAAACAGCAGCCGATGTTCCCAGAAAATTCAAAACACCTTTGGTCTTTATTGTCGGCCCGCTCAGTGCAATAGGCTGCGTTTATCTGTTTTTCAGCCTTCCATCGAAAACCCAATATTATTTTCTGTTGTGGAACCTTATTGGCATCGTACTCTATTTTTGTTACGGTTTCAGGAAAAGTAACATAGCGCATCACATTTCCGTGAATGACCGCTCTTGATGGCATTTTATGATGAACGTTTTTTTCTGAAATGCGTTTATTTATTATATTATATTCACGAGTGTTGTTCGGACAGAATGTTACATTTAGATAGTTTGCCATGCTGGAGGTATGTTTAAGTGTATAAACCAATAAGTTTCTTTTCAGCTGTTATTGCTTTATGTCTGGCGCCGATGGCTGCGGAAGCGGCTGTATACCAGAAAGTTCCGGGAACAGCGGTCTATATTAGTGTGCCCGACAGCTTTACTCTGACAACCGATTTTAGCGGTTTTATAGACAAAAAGTCCGGTGCATCTATTATCGTTGCAACAATGCCGCCAGCCAGTGACAGTGTGAAAAAGTTATTTAACGACGAAAAAACATTCATATCCGCTATGGATAATCATCATTATTCCATTACTTCACGTTCCCGCACGAAATCGCGTGATGGTAATGCTTTGCTTGTTTATCAGGGAAAGCAAACTGCCGCCAATGGTGTTTTTGATAAATGGTCTTCAATGCTTTTTGCACAGAATGCTTCTTACGTGATTACCGTACAGGCTCCTGAAACAGAACATTTCGCATTGGATGATGCGATGAAGATTTTCGCATCCGTTTCGCTTGCCCGTCATAATGATGAAGGCGATCAATTAAGCGCTCTTCCATTTACTTTTGGTGTTGAACCGCCGTTTGAATTTGTTGGCTCCATTATGAACAGTTCGGCAATGTTGACCATTCCGGCTTATACAAAAGATAGTGCTGAAAGTCCCGATATTGTGGTGACAAAGGGGCTTGAAACGGCTCAGGGTGCTCCTCTCGACAAGGTTGTCGATAATTATCTTAACTCTATCAAAGGGACCGTTAACAATGTCGCAGATCGCAAGACCTCGCACACAAAGTTCGCTGGCCACCCCGGTTTGAGGTTGCAGGCGACAGCAGAGATGAAAGGCGATCCGGTAGATCTTGTTATTTATGCGGCTGTGGGCAATGACGGGCATCCGATTTTCATGCACGCAACCGGCGAGAAGGGAACATTGGCTGCCTATAGCGATGAAATTGAAAAGACAGCCGATAGCATACAACTGAGAAACGACGAGAAGAAGTAACTCTCGACAGTGCCGGAAGTCGAAGGATAACCTTCCGTATCGCTTTTTGAGCTCCGATGAGCGGCTTTTGAGAGCCTGCCGTCGGGGCTATTTTATATTTTTTGGCAAAGCTGTATAAAATCCGGACATTTCAACCATATATCGAATCGCAATGACGGCAATTCGCAATCCGGTTCCCGTTTCAGGTCTAAGAGCTGAGTCGACATAACAACCGGTCGGACATAGGCGCTGGCCCGACATAAGAGCTTGCAGCCTATAAGGGCAGTTTTAAAAATAATGAATCGGCGGATTTTTTTAAAAAGATGTGCACAAAATCAGGTGGCGGCTTTTTGACAGGCAGGAAAAGCCACAGGCGTCCGGCATCTGTGCACTTTTGAGATAATGTACTGATCAAAATGACATAAACGCGTAATATTGCACATAACCGTCGGTTCCATTAAACTTGAAACATATGGCAGAGTGGATGGAATTCTTGCATCTCGATCTTCAACAGGATAGGAACAAGCTACCAGTAGTGCTCGTTGATGATGCTTCTACTTATCTGTTACTAGAGGCAGTCATTTAAAAAGGTTCGGCTATTTATGGCTAAAAAGAAACAGTTATCATCATTTGATAAAAGACTGATTGTTCGTTTGCTGCATGATAATTTCCGCAAACATGCATTCTGGTATATTTGCGCAATCATATCAATGCTCGTCATATCTGCTACGACCGGCGCAAGTGCCTGGATTATGCGTGATGTGGTCAATCACATCATCGAAGCGAATGATTTCAAGGTCATTGCGATGGTTTCGACCGGAGTGGCGGTTATCTTTATTATCAAAGGATTTTCCACTTTTGCGCAGACCTATTTTTTGAGTAAGGCAGGAAACAGTATCGTTGCAGAACAACAGCGCCGTATTTATTCGCGCCTTATGCAACAAGGCGTTGCTTTCTATCAGAATACGTCTTCATCCGATCTGCTTGTGCGTGTAACGCAAAATGCAAATGCTGCTCGCAACATTATCGATACGATTGTAACCACGTTTGTACGTGATCTTTTTTCGGTTATCAGCCTTCTTGCAGTGATGCTCTATCAGAATTTTCTACTCAGCATTGTCGCTTTAGCGGTTGGCCCTATCGCTTTTATCGGGGTCCGTCAGGTTTTGAAGCGCGTTCGCGGGTTAATGGAAAAGGAACTCTCTTCCATTGCTGAAATCATTAAAGTTATGCAGGAAACAACAATCGGCATTCGTGTCATTAAAGCTTTCTCGCTCGAAGAGCTGATGAAACGGCGCATGAATAAGGCGATTACCGATGTCGAAGTACGTTCAAACGGCATTGCCAAGCTGGAAGCTGCAACCAGTCCGATTATGGAAACTCTTGCCGGTATTGCAATTGCTGTTGTTATTTGTTTTTCCGGTTATATGGCGACGCAAAGAGTTGGCGTTCAAGGCGAGCTGATGTCATTTATTGTCGCACTCCTTCTGGCCTATGAACCGGCAAAGCGGGTTGCCAATGTGCGTGTCAAAATCGAATCAGGCATGATCGGTGTGCGTATGATGTTTGAAATTCTCGATCATCCGCTTACCCTTATGGAAAAAGAAAATCCGGTTGATCTTGACCGCTCGAAGGGCGATGTCCGGCTTGAACATGTCGGCTTTTCCTATGTGAAGGATCACATGGTTCTGCATGACATCACTCTTGATATTCCGGCAGGAAAGATGACGGCATTGGTCGGGCCTTCCGGATCGGGTAAATCGACAATGATTAACCTTATCATGCGCCTGTATGATCCGCAGGAAGGCCGCATTCTGATTGATGGTCAGGATATTCGTGATGCCAGTTTCAAATCATTGCGCGAATTGATGTCTTATGTCGGGCAAGATACGTTTCTTTTCCAAGGCACTGTCCGCTATAACATCGGGTTAGGGCGCGAAGGGGCGACCGAAGAAGAAATAGAGGAAGTTGCCAAGCTTGCCAATGCACATGATTTTATTATGGAACTGCCAGATGGTTACGACACCGATGTTGGTGATAATGGCGGCAATCTTTCGGGTGGTCAAAAACAGCGTATTGCTATCGCACGCGCTATGTTGCGCAATAGTGAAATTCTGATACTGGACGAGGCGACAAGTGCTCTCGACTCGGAATCCGAATCGTTAATCAAGGAAGCTTTGGCACGTTTGACCACCAACCGCACAACCATTGTCATAGCCCACAGGCTTTCGACAATTTCGCGTGCCGACAAAATTGTTGTTATGAAAAATGGCAGGATCGTCGAACAGGGAACCCAGCATCAATTGTTGAAGATTGAAGGCGGCCTTTATAAGCACCTCCATGATTTACAGTTCAAAGATCCCGATTTCGACGATATTGATCATTTAGAGGATTCATCACAAGATCAGAAAAAAATTGCCAAATAATTCGGGTTCTTTTGAAATTCCGGTTCTATTTGGCATTGTTCATCTCTATCAGATGCAAAATAATGCGATCACTGATTTGTCAGGTTGAATTGGCTTTCTTTCAAAAATACTCTAAATTGGTAGGGTAGGAGAGCAATTGGCTCCTACCCTAGCCATTTTATAGATGTTTTAAATGTTTCTCGCCAAAGGAAAACCATTATGAAAGCCGTCGGATATTTCGAGAATTTGCCGATTACTGATGATCGGTCCTTGCAGGATTTCGATTTGGAAATGCCGGAAATCGGCGATTACGACCTTCTGGTTGCGGTGAAGGCTGTTTCGGTCAATCCGATTGATGTGAAAACGCGCCAGACCGGTAAACCATTTGACGGTAACCCACGAATTTTAGGGTTTGATGCGTCCGGCATTGTGCAAAAACTTGGTAAAAATGTTACCGGTTTTCACGAGGGAGATGAAGTTTTTTATGCCGGTGCTATCAACCGGCAAGGTTCAAACAGTGAATTTCAAGCTATTGATAGCCGTCTGGTAGCGTTAAAGCCGAAAAGTCTTGATTTCAAGACAGCCGCTGCTATGCCGCTCACATCGCTTACCGCTTACGAAATGTTGTTTGACCGCATTGATATTTTGAAACCGGTTCACAATGGCAAAAATGCCCTTTTGATGATTGCCGGTGCTGGCGGAGTGGGGTCAATAGCCATTCAATTGGCTCGCCAACTCTCCGATGTTGAAATTATTGCAACCGCTTCCCGCCCGCAATCACAGGAATGGGCGTTGAAGATGGGAGCGCATCACGTCATTGACCACACAAAAGATTTTGCTCCACAACTTGAAAAGATCGGCTTCCCCAATCCGTCATTCATTTTTTCGACAGCAAATTCCGACGGTTATTTACCTCAATATGTCAATATTATCGCCCCCGAAGGACGACTTGGTCTTATTGATGGACCGAAAACATTTGATATTAACCCGCTAAAGATGAAAAGCGTTTCGGTTCATTGGGAATCAATGTTTACCCGTTCCATGTTCGTGACAGACGATATTGCGCGCCAAGGACAAATTCTGCATCATGTCGCGCAATTGATCGACGAGAAAAAGCTTGTTCCCACGCTTTCAAAGGTTTTGTCGCCAATCAATGCTGCCAATTTGAGAGAAGCCCACCGTTTGATCGAAACGCACCGCTCGGTCGGCAAACTTGTCGTTGAAGGTTTTTAATCGAATGGCGGGAAAAAACCGCCATTCAAATTTATATTCCGGATTTTATTCAACGAGCCTTCCCAGACGTACTGCCGTGTTACCTTTGCGGGCATGGCGCATTGACGGTTGAACGAGAATGCAATTGTCGTAAGGCGTTTTGATCTCTTCGTCACCATCATAGGCTATGATAGTGCCAGCTTTGCCGATCAGTTGCATGCCTTTAAAATTGTCGGAAAAACGGAAGTTATCTGTTTTGATTGTAACAGCTTCGGTAATATCAACCAGTTTCTGTTGTTGTGGAGCTGTTGGCAGGAGGTAATGTTCAACGGTTTTTCTATCAGCAATACCGGCAACCATCAAAAATCGCGCAGCAACATCGAGAGCTGCGGGGTAGGCCTGTTTTTCAAAATGTTGACCCGATTCAAATAAAATTGCAGCCTTGGGACTTTGCGGATTGCCGAAATCACCGTAATCACGCAGCCGTTTTCCTGCTTTATGGCCTTTGTCCATCACAATATATTCAGGAACACCGACTTGGCGGGCGAGATCTTCCCCTTTTTTAAGGTAACCCCCCATCATGATTGCCGGATCGGATTCATGCATAGAATGAAGATCCAGCAACAGATCAACCTGATCGACAACGGGGCGTAACGCACGCGCCCGACGCAATTCCAGACTGTCACGGGATCCATCAAGGGCTTCTTCGCTCCAGACGCGGTTCATATCTTCGTCAAGAAATCGTGTAGCATCGGGTGCATCGGGAGAAAATGCTTCATAGGCGGCAACATTGGCAAAACCCAAAGTAAGTGTACCACGTTCGGGTTTGAATTTGTCGCGCAAGAGCTTGTCAACAACCAATGCGCCGCTGATTTCGTTGCCATGGATGAGCGACATAATCATAGCGTGTTTACCGGGATGCCCCGACTTGAACTGATAAATATAATCGACCCCGCAATTACCTTGTTTCCACGCCGACAGGTCGGGGAACGGCAATTCGATCGGATATTGTTCGAGATTGGTATTCATGATTTTAACCGAAATCCTTGTTTTTATCTGTCGCTTTATGGCGACGAGCCAATAGGAGGATTGATATCAGGCTCAGAAGAACCGTGGACATGACGTAAAAGCTCGGCGACATGTTGTTATGCGTAGTCTGAATAAGCCAGGTTGCTATCAGCGGTGCAAAACCGCCGAAAATAGTGACGGACAGATTGTAACTGACTGCAAGACCGGTACTTCTCACATTGGTCGGGAAAATCTCGGCAATAAGTGCAGGTATTGCCGCAAGGCCGCACGCCAGAAGAAAACCGACAAAAGCCTGTACCGCAAAGAGTACCGCAGGTGTAGGCATTGCGTTAAGAATATAGAATAGCGGCCAGGATGTAACACCAAGAAATACGAATGAAATAGCGACGATCCGGATACGTCCGAACCGGT
Source organism: uncultured Bartonella sp. (assembly GCA_946481695.1). The sequence continues at coordinate 82,277 of CAMLON010000004.1, forward strand.
CGGAAATCGTGCCGACCATCGGCGAGACGATTAACAGCATAAATCCGGTAATCACTGCTCCGATGAAAGAAAAAGTTTCGGGTAAATGCAATTGTTTGATCGCATAGGTTGGCATGTAAATTTTATGTACGTAATTGAATGCTGTTGCCGCCGCTACAACTCCAATGCAAAGCAGAATATCATGCCAATTATATTTGAAGAGATCGTGTAGAGGCGTATTTTTCGGGCGATTGGATTTGACAGTCTCGAAATCGGCTGTTTCGGCAACACCGCGGCGTATATAAAAGCCGATCGGACCGATTAACAAACCAAAGGCAAAGGCAAGACGCCAACCCCATGAATTAAGCTGTTCGGGAGAAAGAAGAGCAAATAGCAGGGCACTGAAACCGGCTGCAAAAACGGTTGCCAGCCCTTGTGTCGACATCTGGAAACTGGCAAAAAATCCACGTTTGTCAATTCCGGCATGTTCTACCATAAAAGCAACAGACGAACCGAATTCCCCGCCGGTTGAAAATCCTTGTAACATACGCGCTATGATGATGATAAGCGGGGCCAGAATTCCGATGGTTTCATAAGTAGGACAAAAGGTTATCATTGCAGTGCCGATAACCATCAGCGAGATGGAAAGAGACATAGATGCTTTCCGTCCGGCTTTATCGGCATAGCTTCCCAATACGATCGAGCCGAGTGGGCGGGTGATAAATGATATACCGAATGTTCCGACAGCAATCAGCAATGATACGGCACTGTCCTTATTCGGGAAGAATAAATTCCCGATTGTAATCGCAAAATAACCATAGATCAGAATATCATAGAATTCCAATGCATTACCGGCACTTGCGGCAGCAAATTCGCGCCAGTGTTCCTTGATGCTTTGCCGGATTGACCGGTTACCTTCGCTAGCTTGATGCCCCATTTTCCCCCTCGCCGGTTTCAGGTTTTTCAAAAATTCGTCCAAGCCGAATACAGTCAAGACCGCCTTTATATTATTTAAACGGATATTTCACGCAATAAAACGTGTATATGACCGGTTTTTAACAACCAGTTTTATCAATTTCCAAACCGGAATGAGGTAAATATACTTGTGCTTATTTTAAACGGTCGTCGACATAATAAGCCCATATTTTATCAACGATCGGATGGTTTGAAAATTTTTTACGATAAAGAGCAATGTCCCCTGCGGCATAAGCCATGCAAAATTTTCAATTTCCACGATCAGCCCGCTATCTATTGCCGGTTTACATAGTTGATAGGGTAGAAAGGCCATACCAGTAACGGTAGCTTTTAGCCCGACCAAGGAACTGAAAGAGTGGGTTTCATGCACGCCATGCAGATTCGGCTTTTCATCCAAGCTTGCGATATGACGGGCAATAATCGTTTTCAAGGTTGGCGGTAAAAAAACAAAAAATGGATCAGGCTGTTCTGTCATTCCGGTCAATATCGGGCTTTCCATTTTTATCAACAACACTGACGGGAACCAGTGTTTCATGTGCAATTGTCAATCAATTGAATTTCGCCGGATTGGCGTGCAGTCTCGTATGATAACCGGAATAGGCCAATAAAAGATCTGTTTCATTATTTGCAAGCAAAAGAATTGCGCTTCCATTACTTCCGGCAATGACACGGGTATGAAAAGTACCGGCTTTTTCATTTATTTCTTTATACCATTGCGGAAAAAACGTTATCGATAATGCTACACTTGTCGCTATTCCCGAATCCGGTCGGACATCATCTTTTTCGCGCGGCCACCCGTTTGAGAAGCTGGTGGATTGTTCCCGATATATCGCCGCTTCCATCATAATGACACCGTCGGGTGTCAATTCGACCGGTTTTTCCATTCAACGAGCCGAACTCCCACCCATTCTTCCGGAAGTTTTATGCCTCGCCCGAAAGTCGGACTGGTAATATGACGGCTTTCGGCAGCTTTGGTGAAACCACAGGTGCGGGCGGGTTCAGGAAAATCTGTGAGCCACATCACCGGTATGATAATTTTTTCTTTAATCCGGACGGCGATAACAAGTCGGTCGGGCGTGATGAAGGGCTATGCGTGCAATAGCTTGATCGAGGGGCTCTGTTTTCACATCCATTGATGCGCCATTGGCATGAATAATTGTTCCGGAATCAATCATAATGGCTACATGACCTTTCCAGAAGACGAGATCGCCGCGTTTGAGGCCGTCATCCGGCGAAATATTTTTTCCGATTGTTGCCTGCTGCATATCGGTATCACGCAAGACTGTTCGCCCCGTCATCATCATCGCAAGTTGCACAAGGCCTGAACAATCAATTCCCAAACCACTTTTGCCCCCCCAAAGATAGGGCGTGTGAATGAAAGACTCTGCTATTGTTACATAATCATCTGCCACCGTGGTGACAGGCATGATATGGTTGAAAACAACAAAACCTCCGTTATCAAGCCTAGCATAACGGGTGTCGCGTGTTTCGGCCTCTGCAACCACGCTGATGCGGCTTCCCATGGATAAAGGGCTAATCATGGGGCTGCGCAAGTCCGCATCACGATATTGGAAAGTGCGTGGCACGTTCACCCGATGGGTGGGTTGATTACCAATAGAACCGATTTTTGATTGTTCTACGTAACCGACATAGCCATCTTGTTGGGCTTGAACCCAGCAAAAGCCGTTTTTTTCTTCAAAGACTTTTACATTCTCGCCGAAGAGACATTCGCTTTGGCGTTCTGAGAGCGCGTCCGGAATTTTGTAAAGAGCAGCAACAGGTGCGACAATGCGCTTCAAAGAACCGGCTACAAATCGGGATGCTTCTACTTTGCCACGCAAAGCTTCGTCGGCAAGGTCGGGGCGATAGGCATGAAGACGCGGGTCAAGTTTATCCATCAAAGACCTTTCAGAATTGTATAAAGAGCACGAATCCCTTGGGCTTCACCACCAATCGGGAAAGCGGGCTTTTCGGCCGGTGTCCAGCCATAAATATCAAAATGTGCCCAGTTTGCCGCCTGATCGACGAATTTCTGTAAAAATAAAGCAGCCGTAATAGAGCCGGCAAATCCATCCGTTGTTACATTATTGAGATCGGCAATGCGGGAGGCAAGTTTTTTCTGATAAGGTTTCCAGAGTGGCAATTGCCATAACGGATCCTGAATTTCCATTGAAATGCGGGAGATTTTTTGACCGAGATTTTCATTGTTGCAATAAAAGGGCGGGATATCCGGTCCCAATGCGACACGTGCCGCACCGGTCAAGGTTGCCATGTCGAAAAGATAATCCGGTTTTTCCTCGTCGCCAAAGGCGAGCGCATCCGCCAGAATAAGTCGCCCTTCAGCATCGGTATTGCCGATTTCGACAGTCAATCCCTTTCTGCTTTTTAAAACATCTCCGGGCCGAAAAGCATTTCCGGAAATCGAATTTTCAACAGCGGGAACGATAAGTCGCAACCGGATGGGGAGTTTTGCATCCATAATAAGGCGGGCAAGCCCCATGACATTGGCAGCTCCGCCCATATCTTTTTTCATCAATAACATGCCATTTGCTGATTTTATATCGAGGCCACCACTATCGAATGCCACTCCTTTTCCCACCAATGTCACTTTTGGATGGTTCTCGTCTCCCCAGCGGAGGTCGATAATACGCGGGGCTACCGAGCCGGCACGCCCGACGGCGTGAACCATCGGGAAATTCTGTTTGAGAAGATCATCTCCCCAAATACTTGTAACAGTCGCGCCGTAAGTTCTTCCCAATTGGCGTATTGCTTCCTCGATTGTGTCGGGCTCCATGTCATTGGTCGGTGTATTGATGAGATCGCGAACAAGAAATGTTGTTTCAGTAAGACGTTTCAGTTCATCTTTATCAATATTGTCAGGAAGGGTGATTTTAAGTTTTTTATGTGTTTTTGTCTGGAGATAGCGGCGGAATTTATAACTTCCTAACCCAAGTCCCAGAAAAAGATTAAGCGGGTTTTCCGGCAAATTTTCAAAATGCCATTCACCTTCCGGCAATTGTTTGAACAAATTTCCGGTTATAAAGGCATCGCTACCGTCGCCCGCTCCGAGGTAGGCTCTGGAAGCTATCCCGTCATTATCAGGAACCACCAATATGTCACCGCTTTTGCCGGTGAAGTGATTGGCTTTTGCCCACGAGCCTGCAACAGTGTCTTCGGAAGCAAAGGAGAAATCATTTTCTGCGACCAGAATGATCGGGTGGCTGTGTTCGGATTGTTCTGTTGTAAATTCAATCGGGCAAGATGTTATCGGAGCCAATATTCGCGACATAATTCACCTATAATTTTCTAAGCGCAACATATTCCACCAGATGATCGCTACCCTTGTGCAAGATAAGATCGGCACGTGGCCGTGTTGGTAAAATATTTTCTTCAAGATTTTTCAGATTGATTGTGTTCCACAAATTTTCGGCAACCGCCATCGCTTCCTGTTCGGTCATTTTTGAATAACGATGGAAAAATGACTGGGGATTTTGGAAAGCTGTGAGCCGGAAACGGCGGAACCGCTCCATATACCAGTGGCGGATAATTTCGGTTTTTGCGTCAATATAAATAGAAAAATCGAAAAAGTCGGAAACGAATGGCACGGCTTTTCCATCACGCGGCAAATCCCTGACCTGAAGCACGTTAATACCTTCGACAATAAGAATATCCGGCCGGTCGACAACGATCTGCTCGTTTGGCAAAACATCATAGGCCGCGTGGGAGTAAAGCGGTGCTACAACGTCACCCATGCCTGCTTTGATTGCGGAAAGGAAACGTAAAAGTTTGCCGACATCATAGGAATCAGGAAAGCCTTTTCTATCCATCCTGTTTTCTGCTCGTAAAACCGCATTCGGGTAAAGAAAACCGTCTGTTGTTATCAGGTCAACCTTGGGGCTGGATGGCCAACGTTTGAGGAGTTCTTGCAAAATGCGGGCGGTGGTTGATTTACCAACCGCAACCGAACCCGCAATACCTATGATGAACGGTGTTTTAGCTGTGTCTTGTGTGCGCAAGAAACGTTTGCGTTTTTGAAACAGCATCTGGATTGCTTCGACATGGGTCGAAAGCAGGCGGGAAAGGGAAAGATAAATGCGTTGCACTTCATGAAGATCAATCGGATCACCGATGGAACGCAATCGCTTGACCTCGTCAAAGGTCAGGGTCAGTGGCGTATCGGCACGAAAGACAGACCATTCATAGGCAGTAAAAATGCTATAGGGCGAATAACGGCCGAAAACAAAATCACCGAGGTCGCCGGATTGGTGAGTAGGCTCTGGTGTATCAACCATTCTTTCGGGATGCCTTTTCCTCAAGTCCGGATTGAGCTGTGCGCCTTGCAAGTTCTTTGATAACGTCATCAAGCTTTATTCCGCGTATATGCCACATAACCAGCAAATGATAGATCAGGTCGGCGCTCTCGCTGATGAAATGTTTGTCATCTTCATCAATCGAGGCGATAACAGTTTCAACCGCTTCCTCACCCATTTTTTTGGCAGCACGTCCCATTCCCTTTTGTACGAGGCTTGCCGTATAGGAACTGCCATCGTCAACTTTTGCACGTTCGGCAATCGTATGTTCAAGGGTATGCAAACTAAAATCAGTCATTCACCTTCTCCGAATTCATCCAGACGTACCGGAATGCCGGCTTTTGCCATATAATGTTTTGCTTCACCGATACTATAGGTTCCGAAATGGAAAATTGAAGCGGCAAGCACCGCCGTTGCATGTCCGTCACGGATACCGGCAACAAGATGGTCGAGTGTTCCAACGCCGCCTGATGCAATAACAGGAATATCCACTGCATCGGCAAGGGTGCGGGTCAATGTAATATCATAGCCTTCTTTTGTCCCGTCACGGTCCATAGAGGTGAGCAGAATTTCACCGGCACCTTTTTTTTCAACAAGGCGGGCAAATTCGATAGCATCAATACCGGTCGGGTTTCTGCCGCCATGGGTAAAAATTTCCCAACGCCGGTTTTTACCGTTGCCTGCGACCTCTTTGGCATCAATGGCAACCACAATACATTGATTGCCGAATTTGTCGGCGGCTTCGGCAACAAAATCGGGGTTTTTAACAGCGGCTGTGTTTATCGACACCTTGTCGGCACCGGCAAGCAGAAGTTTGCGTATGTCGTTTACAGTGCGCACACCTCCGCCAACCGTGACAGGCATGAAACATTGGTCGGCCGTGCGGGCAACAACATCGAACAATGTTTCGCGATTGTCGCTACTTGCCGTGATATCGAGAAAACACAATTCATCGGCACCGGCGCTGTCATAGGCTTTTGCGACTTCAACCGGATCACCGGCATCAATAAGATCAACAAAGTTGACCCCTTTGACCACACGTCCGTCTTTGACATCAAGACAAGGGATAATACGCGCTTTGAGTGTCATGATTGCCCACTCCTTCCGGCTTTTTTATTTGCCTCGTCAATCAATGCCAATGCTTCTTTCGCATCAATATGCCCGTCATAAAGAGCGCGTCCCGAAATTGCGCCGTTCAATATGGCAGCTTCGGGTGAACAAAGCCGTTTTATATCCTCCATCGAGGCAAGACCGCCGGAAGCAATAACCGGTATTGTCACAGAACGGGCAAGCTCAAGGGTTGAATTCCAGTTGATACCGGTGAGGATGCCATCGCGATCAATATCGGTATAGATAATGGCGGAAACCCCTGCGCCTTCAAAACGTTTTGCCAGTTCAAGGGCGGAAAGTTCGGACTCTTCAGCCCACCCTTCAACGGCAACTTTGCCGCCGCGGGCATCAATACCAACGGCTATTTTTCCCGGAAAAAGTTTGCAAGCTTCACGAACCAGTTGAGGATTTCTGACAGCAACAGTGCCGAGAATTACGCGGGCGAGCCCCTTTTTCAGCCAGTTTTCGATATGGGCAAGGGTTCTGATACCGCCACCAAGCTGGACAGGATTGGTTGTTGCCTCTAATATTGCATCAACGGCCGAACCGTTGACTGTAACACCTTCAAATGCACCGTTGAGATCAACAACGTGAAGCCATTTGAAACCTTCCGACTGGAAGTGGTGGGCTTGTGCGGCAGGATCAGCACTATAAACAGTTGCCTTATTCATATCGCCGAGCTTCAGGCGGACGCAAAACCCGTCTTTGAGATCAATAGCAGGATAAAGAATCATGGTTTCCATTCCAGAAAATTGGCAATGAGTTGAAGGCCGAGACGCTGGCTTTTTTCCGGATGAAACTGCGTCCCGAACATATTATCGCGGATAACTGCTGCTGTGACCGGTCCGCCATAATCGGTTACCGCCAATAATTCATCAGGATTTTGACAATCAAGTTGATAGGAATGGACAAAATAGGCATGAAGCCCCTGTTCACCGGTGCGGATGCCGGAAAATAGTGGGTGGCTCCGTTTCAGTTCGAGGGTGTTCCAGCCGATCTGGGGCACTTTCAAAGCATCGTCTTGAGGCTTTATCAAAGTGACATCACCTTTAATCCAGTTAAGACCGTTGGTGATTGTTTTTTCCATTCCGCAGGAAGCCATGAGCTGCATACCAACGCAAATCCCCATGAAGGGATGGCCGCCCTTCAGCACCCTTTCGTTCAAAGCTTCAACCATTCCCTGAACGGCATCAAGTCCGGTACGACAATCGGCATAGGCACCGACACCTGGCAAAACCACGCGGTCGGCTTTCATAACATCTTCTGCCCGATTGGTGAGGATAATATTTGCGTTTATGCCATGGTCATGGCTTGCGCGCTCGAAAGCTTTTGTGGCCGAGCGTAAATTGCCGGAGCCGTAGTCGATAATTGCGACCTGCATTTTATCAACCTTTCAACGTGCCCTTGGTCGAGGGCACGGCGTTTTTCTGGCGCGGGTCTTCCTCAATTGCAGCACGTAAAACGCGGGCTACCGATTTGAATGCGGTCTCGGCTATATGGTGGCTATTCAAACCATAATGATTGACAATATGAAGCGTAATTCCGGCGTGCTGGGAAAAAGCCTGAAAAAACTCTCTGACCAATTCGGTATCGAACGAGCCGATTTTTTGTGTCGGAAATTCGACCTTGAAAATAAGAAACGGGCGCCCTGATACATCAATGGCCGCTCTCGTACAGGTTTCATCCATAGCGAGATCAAGCGAAGCATAACGGCGAATGCCGCGCCGCTCCCCCAAAGCCTGTTTGATAGCTTCACCCAATGCGATTCCGCAATCTTCCACTGTGTGATGATCGTCTATATAGGTGTCACCGACAGCCTTGATTTTCATATCGATCAATGAATGGCGGGAAAGTTGTTCCAACATATGATTGAAAAACCCTACGCCGGTATCAATTTCAAATATTCCCGTACCGTCAAGATTGACCGAAACCGAAATATCGGTTTCATTGGTTTTGCGTTTTATAGTTGCTGTGCGCGTCATGTTGTTCCCGTTCCAAGAAGCTTCAAAGGTGCTTCACCCGTTATTATTTTCAAAACCTGACGATGAGCACAAGGCTTAATGAAGCGGTATTATTTATAAGCTTTATCAGCGTCACTTTTGAAGTAAAATATGTTAAATCATTCGTGTAAAATATCCAATTGCTTTCACGTTTTTTTCATTGGCGAACCGCTTTTGTGACTTCAAACGGTTTTTACTGTCTCACCGATTTGCCAGTGACCCCATTCTTTTTCAATTTTCTCTTTATCATGACCGGCTGAAAGAAGAGCCCATAATAACAGCCTCGCTTTTAAGGGGGAAAGCCAACCGCCCATCAGCACGCCGCCTTTCATCAGATCAATTTCCGAGCCTTTATAGCCATAGGTTCTTTCACTCGTTGGCCCGCTATAGGCCCGTGTTGCTACAATAACCGGCAGAGTACCCGCATAATTTTTAATAATGTCGGCTTCCTCGAAACTGACATGGCCTGATCCGAAACCGGCAACGACAACGCCCTGATAAATGCCGCTTGAAAATACGAGTTCAAGATGATCTCCGCCTGAAGAAAGACAGGCTTCGACAAGGGCAACTTTTTTATCAAGCGTTTTCGGCAGGCTTAGCGGTTTTGGTCGTCTATCGATAGAGTGGAAGAATACCGGTTTTGCCTCGACAATCACGCCAAGCGGGCCGACTAAACCTGATTTGAATGTTTCAACTTTAAGCGAATGACTTTTTCTCACAAAATAGGCGGAATGGATTTCGTCATTCATCACCACCATAGCGCCGCGGCCCACGCTTTGTTCATCTATTGCCACGAGTAACGAGGATAAAAGATTGGCCGGCCCGTCGGCACCGGCTGCCATCGGTGCGCGCATAGCACCGGTTATAATGAGCGGCTGGGGTTTTTGCCAATAAAGTGAAAGGAGAAATGCTGATTCTTCAAGTGTATCGGTGCCTTGCGTCAGGATGACAGCTTTTGCACCTTTATCAATCTGGTTATTTGCCCAATCAAGAGCATCAAACAACACTTTGAAGGAGAGTGAACCGCTTGGTAATTTCGCCAATGTTTCGGCATCTATTGTAGCCAATCCCGAAATTCCGGGAACCGATCGGGTGAGTTGTTCTGCCGAAAGTTCAGGCTCCACACCACCGGACTCCCCGGAGACCATGGCAATTGTGCCGCCCAATGCACCTATAGCAACCCTCGGCAATGGCATTTTCTGTTTTCCTTTGAATGTTCATACCGGCCAACCCTTAGCAGGATTTCTTCACACCAACAATGAGCATTCATTGCAAGTCATCATTGAATGGGGGTTCCGGAATGACCGAAGCGTTTTTTAAAAAGTAAGAAGGTTTTTAAAATGTCTTCGTCAATATGGTTGAGTTTTAATGTGCGAGTTCCTAAATATGCACTCTATATAGCCGCTTTTCATTGCTTTTAACGAGGATGGAGCGTGTGGATAAAAGGAGTTTACTTGTGACAGAACATAAGCCCGATACAATGTATGGCACGACCATCATTACAGTTCGTAAAGGCAATAAGGTTGTCATTGCCGGCGATGGACAGGTGACATTAGGGCAGACAATCATGAAGGGTAATGCAAGAAAGGTACGCCGTATTGGCAAGAATGGATCGGTTATTGCCGGTTTTGCCGGTGCAACAGCCGATGCATTTACCTTGCTTGAACGGCTTGAAACCAAGCTTGAACAATATCCCGACCAATTGATGCGCGCCTGTGTTGAACTTGCCAAGGATTGGCGCACCGATCGTTATTTGCGTAAACTGGAAGCAATGATGCTGGTGGCCGATAAAAATGTGACGCTGGCTTTGACAGGGCTTGGCGATGTGCTTGAACCTGAAGATGGCATTATGGCAATCGGTTCGGGCGGCAACTTTGCTCTTTCGGCAGCGCGTGCACTGATCGACACCGATATGGATGCCGAAACAATTGCCCGCAAAGCCATGAAGATCGCTTCCGATATTTGCGTTTACACCAATAGCAATTTTATTGTTGAAACGCTTGATGCCGAATAATGATTGAATGTTTCCATGTCACTTCTTGTCAGTCATGCGTAAAACCTGACAAGACGTGTGAAAGAGAGAGCACTTTTAGATGAGTTCTGTATTTTCCCCCCGCGAAATAGTTTCCGAGCTTGATCGCTTTATTATCGGACAAAAAGATGCCAAGCGTGCTGTTGCTATTGCATTGCGCAACCGGTGGCGGCGGCAACAACTTCAAGGCGAGATGCGCGAAGAAGTAATGCCGAAAAATATTCTGATGATCGGGCCGACCGGTGTCGGCAAGACCGAAATTGCCCGCCGCCTTGCAAAACTGGCAGGGTCTCCTTTTGTCAAGGTTGAAGCCACCAAATTTACAGAGGTCGGCTATGTCGGCCGTGATGTCGAGCAGATTATTCGCGACCTTGTTGAAGTGGCAATCAATCTTGTCCGTGAGAAAAAACGTGAAGAGGTGAAAGCCAAAGCCCACATCAACGCTGAAGAACGTGTTCTGGATGCGCTGGTCGGCAAAACTGCAAGTCCCGCAACCCGCGACAGTTTTCGCAAAAAATTGCGTGAGGGCGAGCTTGATGACAATGAAGTTGAAATAGAGATTGCCGATAACAGCCCGAATAATGCCCCCACCTTCGATATTCCGGGTATGCCGGGCGCGCAAATGGGCATTATGAATTTGTCCGATATTTTCGGTAAAATGGGCGGACGCACGAAGACGCGGAAAACAACGGTCAAAAATGCATTCAAACCATTGATCGAAGACGAGTCCGACAAGCTTCTCGATCAGGACCAGATCGTTCAGGAAGCGCTTCGTTCCACTGAAAATGACGGTATTGTCTTTATCGACGAAATCGACAAGATCGCCGCCCGTGAAGGCGGCCTCGGTGCCGGTGTTTCGCGTGAAGGTGTGCAGCGCGATCTGTTACCTTTAATCGAGGGAACAACAGTTGCCACCAAATATGGTCAGGTTAAAACCGATCATATTCTGTTTATCGCGTCCGGTGCGTTTCACGTATCGAAACCTTCGGATCTGTTGCCGGAACTTCAGGGACGTTTGCCAATCAGGGTCGAGCTTAATGCGCTCACGCGGGAAGATTTTCGCCGCATTCTGACCGAAACGGAAGTCAGTCTTATCAAGCAATATATTGCTTTGATGGCGACCGAAAATGTGACGCTCGAAATTACCGATGATGCCATTGATGCTCTGGCCGATATAGCAGTAGATTTGAACTCTACTGTAGAAAATATCGGTGCCCGCCGTCTGCAAACAGTGATGGAACGCGTTCTTGACGAAATTTCTTTCACAGCACCGGATAAATCGGGCACAACCTTCAAGGTCGATGCGGCTTATGTCAAGAAAGCCGTTGGTGACCTTGCCGCCAATGCAGATTTGTCACGTTTTATTCTGTAGTTTTAAAATAAACAGATTGCATATATTCTGTCAGAAACAGCCCTTCGGGGCTGTTTTATTTTGGATATAGCGGCCTTTTAGGCACTTCCGACTTCTTATGACAATTGAAGAAGCGAGATCATTGTCAGGCTTGCGGTCGCCAGAATGATGATGGATATGAAAGCTGTCAGGACAACCCGCGGTCCGGATTTTTTCAAAGCCTTTATATCAACGCCCAGTCCTAAAGCAGCCATTGAAATAACAGTCAGGATTTTTGCCACAAAAGCCATGGTATCGAGTGCCAATTGGGGAATAATATTACAGGAATTGGCAAGCAAAAGAATGACGAAGCCGATAATGAACCACGGCACCATTTTGCCGAATTTGAGTTTGGTGTTGGCGCCGAGGCCGTAAATGAGGCCGATCACAAATATCACCGGCCCAAGCATCAACACACGGACAAGTTTGACAAGTGTCGCTGTCTGGACACTGATAAGTGAAACAGGTGCTGCCGCAGCCAAAACTTGCGGCACAGCATAAACAGTCATACCGGCAAGAACGCCGTATTGTGTAAAGCTTAAGGCCGCTAGCGGGACAGCAAGTGGCAAGACCAGAATAACAACAATACCGAGTGCTGCTGTAAAAGCAATTGATGAAGCCACATCCGAGCCTTCTGCTTTGATGACAGGTGCAACAGCGGCAATCGCCGAATTTCCACAAATCGAATTGCCACAAGCTACAAGCAAGGCGAGACGGGGGCCAAGGCCCAAAAGTCTGCCAATTGCGTAAGTTACGGCAATCACACAGGCCACAATGACGATAATACCGACAAGCAATCCGAAACCGGCAGCGACGACCGCGCTCACACTGATACTTGCCCCCAAGAGCACAACCGCGCATTCAAGAAGAATTTTTGCCGAAAATCCGACTCCTTCCGCATATTGGGATGGAATGCCTTTGACTGTCCGGATGATTGCGCCAATCAGGATGGCAAGAACCAGACTTTCAAGCCAGGCCTCGCCGAAGATGAGTTTTTCAAGCTTTTCCAGAACAATGGCCACAGCCGAAATAACCGCGCATAATATGATGCCCGGTGCAAAACGAAAAAAAATTGCCTGAACTCGGCTTGTCATATTGAAATATCCTTTTTTTTAAATTTGCTAGCGCGGTTTAACCATGTAATCAATTTTCAAATATGTTATGAATTGTTCGATTTGATCGAACATTGGCACGGCAATGATTACATTTGAACAGATGCGGATATTTCTGGCTGTCGCCGAACGCGAGCATTTGACCGAAGCGGCCAAAGCTCTTTTGTTGACACCTTCAGCCGTTTCCAGTGCCATCCACATGATTGAAGAACATTATCAGGTGCGCCTTTTTAATCGCATTGGACGGCGTATCCAGTTGAGTGATGCGGGTTCTGTCTTCGTTGAGGATTGCCGCCACACATTGGCGCAAGTCAAACTTGCCGAAACAACTTTGCGTGAATTTAGCGGGCTTAAACGTGGAGCACTCGGTCTCTATGCGAGCCAGACAATCGCCAATTATTTTTTGCCACCGGTCATTGCAAAGTTTCGCAATTTATATCCGGCAATAACGGTCAAAATGTCGATCGGCAACACCGAACAGGTTGAAAATGCTGTTCTATCAGGCCTAACAGACATCGGTTTTGCTGAAGGAACTATCAAAAATGAAAGCCTTCATCGTCAAAAAGTGGCTGATGACGAATTGTTCATTATTGCCGCAAAAAACCATCCTCTTACAACTAAACCGTCGGTGAAGTTTCAAGATATTTCGACTTTTCCGTGGATTTTGCGTGAAAATGGCTCAGGAACACGGGCAATTTTCGAGCAGGCACTTGCAAACCATGGCTATGACTTCACCGATCTTGAGGTGATGCAGACTTTCCCGTCGAATGAAGCGGTGCTTTCGGCAGTAGCTGCGTCAAATGCTCTGACTGCCATTTCAAAACGTGCGGTTTCGGCTTTGCTTGCCGCAGGGCTTGTTGAAAGGTTGAATTTTTTATCCGTAAAACGTGATTTTTTACTGTTACTCAACCCGCAACGCTTCAAAACCAAAGCAGTTGGTGCTTTTATTGGTTTGCTTGAAAGTTGAGTGGCCAAATTTAGAAGAGCTATAATTCAAATCTACGGGGATAAAACAAAAACACATATTAAATTGCCGGATGGGAATGATGATGAAGAAAACTCTGATGATGCTTTTTTGGGGGTGTTCGTTTTTAACGCTGACAGACGCAGATGCGTCGAAACTCGATGATGTCCTCGACATCAAAACATTACGCGTTTGCACCACCGGCGACTATAAACCTTATAGTTTTTTGAAAACGGATGGTACTTACGAAGGCATCGACATTTCCATGGCGCATTCTTTGGCCAAATCTCTTGGTGTGGTGGTTGAATTTGTGCCGACAAGCTGGAAAACGCTGATGGCCGATTTTCTTGACGATAAATGTGATATTGCAATGGGTGGGATTTCCATTTCGCTTCCCCGCCAACAAAAGGTTTATATGTCTGAACCACTTGGAGTGGACGGTAAAATTCCGTTTGTCCGTTGTGAAGACGCAAGAAAATATAACACGTTAAATGCACTTAACCAAAAGAGTGTTCGCGCAATCGAGCCGGCAGGCGGAACCAATGAGGCATTTGTCAGAAAATATATGCCGAATGCCAAACTCGAACTTTTTCATGACAATACAACAATTTTTAAAAATCTTGTCGACAAAAAAGCCGATGTCATGATTACCGATGCATCCGAAGCACTTTATCAAAAACGGTATTATCCGACTTTATGCGCCGTCAATCCCGATAAGCCTTTGGAGTTTTTCGAGAAGGGCTACATGCTCCCGAAAGGCGACATCAGTTGGAAACTTTATGTCGACCAATGGCTGCATTTGATGCAGAAAAACGGCGAATATAATGCAATCTCCGCCCATTGGCTGAAAGCAGGTGATGTTGGACATCATGATAAAAAACATTCTGGAGCCAAACATGCCAACTAAATTAAGCTTATCTGGCTTAAACAGGGGTAAACTGCAAAAATAAGATACCCCGTTCATTCACCAACACGGTCTCATGTCGTCTGGCGGGTTTTTAAAAAATTTGTCAATAAATCAAGTGCGTTAGCCGTTTTTGGATGCGGCGGATGAGCGAATTTCAAATAACTCTGGAAACAAAAAACGGAAGCATTTTACGACTTCCGTTTTTGAACTTTGGTTTGGTGGCAAAAAACACTTCTGCTTTTCATGCGTATTGTTTCAGCCGATAATTTTTTTGGCAGGAAATAACAAAAATATGCGGGTTTCATTGCTTGCGCGGTCAACAACCACATTGTCGGCAACTTTGGCTCCAACACGCAAGCAATAGCGTAGCATGGGCGGAAGCGAAGAAAATACCTCATCGGGCTTGATTGCTTCTTCTGGCATAATATCCATTGTCACACCATGGGCGGCGCGCAAATGAACCCCTGATTGCGAGCGGCAAAAATGGTAGAGATAGGAAAGTTCCAATGCATGTGCGGCAGGGTAGCGGCTGTTGAATGCCAGACTTCCAATCACGTAATCGACATTCTGGAGAAGGCAGAAGCGGGAAATTGCCTGCCACAAAAGCCCTTGGGCACGATGGGCTTTCGCTTTGTCGAAACATTTAAACGGTGAAATTGTCAAAAAAACCGAGGCATTCCGGCCGCTTTCAACCTCGAAACTGTCGCCGAGGCTTGTCGCTTCAAGATTTTGATTGGCACCTAACACGTTTGTCAGTGTCATGCAGCAGCTTGCAAGAAGATTTTGCGGGTCTTCAATATCATTGACAGTCATCAACCATTGGTCGCCATCATCGGATATATGGCCTTTTGTTGACGCCGGAACTTTTGGCATAAGGTCATGTGATAATCTCCGCAAACGGGCTTCCAAAGAACCGAATGTTGCAAGTACAAGTGTATCGCTCGTATCGCAATTTTGATGATCCGGTTGTTCGAGAACTGTCCTTGCATAAGCTACCATTTCAATGCTCCTATTGAAGCGCTGTCGATCAAAAGCAATCAACAACATGTCATGTTGTCGATTTAGAACTCTCTTGTTGCATGACAATGACGGGAAAGTGATTTTTTCAAGGCAATGCACATTCCGCCCGAAATATAGTAAATAACAAGTAAATGATTATTCTTTTTTATTGTTATCAATCGCTTGCTTATAGTTTTCCGACGAAAAGAAACGGTTTTCATTCTGTCAAAAAAATGGCATCGGGCTTTATCGGGCTCGCAATGTGTCAAAAACGGATATGTCTTTCCGGTCTTTTTTGTCTTTTTGCGTTGCAAACGGATCAATAAAAAATCGAGATTGTCGCGGTTCTGCGGCTTTATAAAATGACCGGTTTAAAAGCGGAATTTTAGCTATTTTATAAAAATTTGAAAAGCGGTCAAAACTAGCCAGCCGACTTGTTGCAAGACCACTTTTTGACAATCGTATATTTTATGAAAATGGAAAAGCTCGTTCATCTGCGCGATGATTATTGAAAAACCTATTTAGTTTTTTGCTTTTCCCGTTTCCAATGGAGCAATTCGTCAACCACTATGAGGACGGCGCCGACCGTTATGAAACTGTCAGCAAGGTTGAAAATGGCAAAGGAGAAAACATCGTCGATATGGAAAGAAATGTAATCAATGACATAATGAAAACGTATGCGGTCTATCAGATTTCCGATGGCTCCACCGATCACCAGCAGGAAGCCAAATCGCGATAGTGATTTTTCCGGACCGGCGTTTTTCCATAACCAGATAACGAAGCAGATAATGCAAAATGTCAATGCGATAAGCCCCCAATCGGAGACGGATGACAACATTGAAAAAGCAATTCCGGGGTTGCGGGCATGATAAAGTGAAAGAAACGGCAAAAGGTCGATTTCTTCCCCGACTGCCAATGTATTGACCACCCAATATTTGATTAATTGGTCAAGCCCGACAGTGATGATAAGCCCCGCTATAAGTGTGATGAGGGATTTTGCCTTCATGAACGAGCCTCGCGTGGATCAAGTGTCAGGTTATGACGGCGGATTTCATAAAGCATGACACCGGTTGCCACAGCAAGATTGAGTGAATCAGCACGTCCTGCCTGCGGAATACGCGCAAGCTGATCGCAGCTATCGGCAAGATTATCCGGCAGGCCTTGTTGCTCGTTGCCCATAAAAAGAATGATAGGCCCCTTGTTATAGTCGATTGTGCGGTAATCGACGGAACCTTTTAAATGTGTACCAATGATTTGACCATGAAATCCGGTGCGCCATTTTAAAAACTCGTCGGCACTTATTTTAAAAAGCGGAAGGGCAAAAATCGACCCCATGGTTGCACGTACAGTCTCAAGCGAATAGGGGTCGGTTGTATCGCCGACAAGGATAAGTCCCTTTGCACCTACTGCATCGGCTGTGCGGATAATGGTTCCAAGATTGCCGGGATCGCGGATGCGGTCAAGTGCAACATAGACATCTTCTCCCTTTGCGTTGAAGGTAGACATGTCACGCCAGCGTTGTTCAAAAACACCAACCACCATTTGCGGATTGTCGCGCCTTGTT
>CAMLON010000005.1 GCA_946481695.1 uncultured Bartonella sp.
GATGCCTGCTCTTTTTACCGGTAGCGGCAGACATATTCGAGCGATTAATTTCGAGTGAATAATTGTTGCGACCGATGATCGTGTCTCATGACAGCTGTCAAACACCGTCATGCCTATAAACTTTTGTGGAATTGGCGAAGCGTTGTGACTTTCAAACACGCTTATATTTGCCCGGTGCAGAACAGAAAATGAAGTGCGCGAATGCATCTTTTCATTCCGACTGTTTGTATGAGGCCTCGCCCGAATTTTTCAAGAGTTTGCATAAGGCAGAGTAAGCGTTATGCAAAGCCCGCCAAGCTTTGAATTTGTCAATTCGACACTTCCGCCATATTCGCCAACAAGTTCCGCAACGATTGCAAGTCCAAGCCCCGTTCCCGGCTTGCTTTCGTCCAATCTTTTGCCCCGTTCAAGGGCATCTTTGCGCTGGTTTTTAGGAAGTCCCGGGCCATCATCTTCAACAGAAAGGGCAAACATCGGGTGAACAGAATCTGCGTCTGCAGCCTCTTTGTTTAAAGTTTTACAGCTTAAAACGACACGCTTTTTTGCCCATTTACAGGCATTTTCGAGAATATTTCCGACCATCTCCTCGATATCTTCTTTTTCTCCGATAAAGATAATCTCGGGTTCGTCCATCGAGAAAGAAATTTCCTTCGCAAAATTGAGTTTTCCCATAACTCTGACAAGGCGTTCCAATAATGGTCGAATTGGTGTGCGATAAATGACACTATCACGTTGGGCGGCGATGCGGGCACGCTGTAAATAGCGATCAATCTGGGCACGCATAACATCAGTCTGCTCTTTAAGCAATTTTACATTAAACGGATTACGATCAAGATGTTTACTGGCGCTTTGGTCGATTTCATTGGATATGACCGATAACGGAGTTTTCAATGAATGGGCAAGATTGCCCACCTGAACGCGAAACCGCTCGACAATACGTTGGTTATTATCAATCAACGCATTCATTTCACCGACAAGCGGCATAACTTCCAAAGGCAGATCCGTGTCAAGGTGATTGGCTTTGCCGGCACGAATATCGGCCAATGAGTGCCTTATTCGTTGCAGGGGACGCAAACTGATATAAATGATGACAAGATTGATGAGAATACTCGCAGCACCGAATAATGAAAGATAGAGGAGCAATGTCTTCTTGAATTTTTCAAGTTCCGCACGCGTTTCATCAATATTTCCCATAACGCGAAAGCGGGCAACACGGTTTTTGTTGTCTAAAATAATATCACTTTCAACAACGCGCAGGCGCTGGCCTTCCGGTCCTTTAGTTCTATATGAGCGAAAAAATTTTGGATCGAAGGGGTCTGTTCTTTCGCTTGGCGAGGCCACTTTTTTTACCCCCAGCGAAGAAGAGGTTAGTCTACCCTTGAGATTACCGGATAATGCGACCACTTCCCAATACCAGCCGGAAGACGGATCGGAATATCGTATATCCCCGAGTTCGGGATTTCCTTGCAACTTTCCGTCGGAAGAAACATTGACCGATGATATCAGGCTATAAAGGTGAGCTGTGAGAATGCGTTCCAGATAATCGTTATTTGACTGGCGATAGAATACGAGGCTGACAACCGAGATGAAAGCCAGCGCTGCAATGATCCACAAAGTCAAAAATATATTGACCCGAAGACCCAGTGATTTACTAATGGTCTTGAAAAAAAGCTTCCAGTTCGTTTCGCCTTTTACCGTTTCCATGGGCAAAACATTTTCTATTATTCAGGGGCTTTCAACCGGTAACCCATACCACGTATTGTCTCGATAACATCGACACCCAATTTTTTGCGCAACCGGCCTATGAAGACTTCAATTGTGTTGGAATCCCTGTCAAAATCCTGATCGTAAAGATGTTCTGTCAAACCGGTGCGTGATATGATTTCACCCTGATGATGCATGAGAAAGGATAATAGAGCAAATTCCAGTGATGTGAGCTTGATCTGGCTATCATTGACCGTGACCCGCGAGGTTTTGGTATCAAGGGTAATCGGTCCGCAAACAAGTTCGCTCGAAGCATGTCCGGAAGCCCGTCTGATGAGTGCGCGCAGACGTGCAAGGACTTCTTCCATATGAAAGGGTTTTACGACGTAGTCATCGGCTCCGGCATCAATGCCTGCAACTTTATCCGACCACCGATCCCTCGCTGTTAAAATCAGAACAGGCATTGAACGCGAATTCTCCCGCCACCGTTCAACGATGCTAATGCCATCCATTTTTGGCAAACCGAGATCAAGGACGACAGCATCATAAGATTCGGTATCTCCCAAAAAATACCCCTCCTCGCCATCATACGCGCGGTCAGCAACATATCCGGCCCCGTTAAGTGCTTCGACCAGCTGGCGATTGAGATCGCGATCATCCTCTACAACGAGAATTCTCATTAACGATGCTTCCGACGCTTTCTCAGTTTGCAGGTACAGCTACTTCAACGCGGCGCGGCTTTTCGCCGTCACGGGCAGGAATCAGCACTATTACAACGCAGGTATTGCCATTTTGTGTGTCAAGTGTGGCACGGGCCAGTGTACCGCCCTGCTCTGTTGCAACACGTTTTCCTACTTCCGTACAATCGGCTGCATAAGCTCCGGTTGCGCGTGCAAAACATGTCAGAATTAAAAAAAACAGAAACTTTTTCATGATAATGCACTCATACCCTATTTTGTCTGAATACAAAATGAACAAACCGGTTATTTAGTATCCGATATTTTCAACTTTCTATAATCCATGAAAAGCCGTCATTTGCAAACTGCTACCCATATTTACTTTAATATTAGGAGAAACCGCCGTTTTTCAATGGTCATGCCCCATTTGACCAATCTATCCGTTTCGATAACAGTTCTTGAACGAACGCCCTGTTGATTGAATGATGAAAGCTCTTAACCTTTCACTCTAATTTAATCCTTAAGAGAGAAAAAACTCTTTCGTTCTAAAGGTTCGATAAGCTAATATAGGTGAGAGTTTGCGTTTCTCTTCAAAAGCTGTAGTCAATGGCACGGATTGCTTTCCATGTTCGGTTTCAAAAAAAATAATAAAAGTGACAGGAAGCGTTTCCGTAGCCCCCTTTTGATCGGGCTTGATTCATGGATTGACACCTGCCTTTACCGGTTTTGGCGGGCAATGGCAATTTTCTGGGAAAATGCCACGATCTTATCGCGTCGATTCCGCGTTCGTGGTTGGAAGAGGCTGATCGTTGAAGTTGTCGATGAAGGATTAACCCTCGGACTTATCGGTTTTGCCATTTTTACCTTTATAGGAGTATCGGTTTTTTCATTAACGAAAAAAGACTGGCACTCGCCGGAAGATTTCGCGGTAAATTTTCTGGATAGACATGGTAATTACATCGGAAGCCGTGGTGCTCTCCATGGTGAGCCCGTCCCAATTGAAGAGATGCCTGATTTTGTCATCAAAGCGGTTCTGGCAACCGAAGATAGGCGTTTCTTCGAACATTGGGGAATCGATTTTTATGGTTTGTCACGCGCATTCAGTCAAAATTTGCGCGCTCATGGTGTTGTTCAGGGTGGCTCGACACTCACCCAGCAATTGGCAAAAAATCTTTTTCTGAATAACGAAAGAACGTTCGAACGCAAAATCAAGGAAGCTTATCTTGCGATATGGCTTGAAGCAAATCTTTCTAAAAAACAGATTTTGCAGCTCTATCTTGATCGGGCTTATATGGGTGGTGGTGCGTTCGGTATTGCGGCAGCCTCACGCTTTTATTTTGGAAAAGATATACGGGATGTTTCGCTTGCCGAAGCTGCAATGCTTGCCGGACTTTTTAAAGCACCCGGCAAATATGCCCCCCATGTCAACCTCCCGGCAGCGCGTGCACGTGCCAATGTTGTGTTGTCAAATCTTGTAGATGACGGATTGATGACCGAAGGACAGGTTATCGGGGCACGACGCCATCCCGCGAGTGTCGTCACAGAGCTCGACAATGATGAACCGAACTATTTCCTTGATTGGGCGTTCGATGAAGTAAGAAAACTTGGCAATAAATTACCGAACCATAATGTCGTCGTTCGCACAACTCTTGATCAAGGCATACAGAAAGCGGCGGACGAATCGATTGAATATTATCTTCAACAATATGGCGCGCAGTATAAGGCCACACAAGCAGCAGCCGTTATTCTTGATAATGACGGGTCGGTTAGAGCCATTGTTGGCGGGCGCGATTATCAACAAAGCCAATTCAACCGCGCAACTCAGGGCGGACGGCAGCCAGGTTCATCTTTCAAACCTTATGTCTATGCTGTTGCCATGGAACGTGGCCTCACTCCGAAAACAATCATTTCCGACGCTCCGATCAACTGGGGTGGCTGGTCGCCTCACAATAATTCCGGCCGTTACAGTGGCAATGTCGACCTTGCCACGGCTCTCGCCTTTTCAATCAATACAGTACCGGTTCGGATAACCTATCAGTATCTAAACCGCGATACACAGCCCATTCGCGATCTGATCAAGAATATGGGCATTGACGCAAATATCTTTTCGCACAAAACCATGGTTCTAGGCACGTCAAACATGACCCCGCTTGATCAGGCAACCGGTTTCAATGTATTTGCCAATGGTGGTATGGCCGGTAATCGTCATGGCTTTACCCAAATTATGACATCGGATGGTAAAGTTATTTGGGATTGGACGAGAGATGGCGAAAAACCACATCGGGTGATGAGCGCCCAATCTGCGGCCTATATGAACCAGATGATGGTAGGCGTGACCACAAGGGGTTCAGGCAAACGCGCCCAATTGCCAATGACACTTGTTGCTGGCAAAACTGGAACGTCTCAAGCCTATCGTGACGCATGGTTCGTCGGATTTACCGGAAATTATACCGGTGCGGTATGGATGGGAAATGATGATTTTTCGTCAATGAACCGTGCATTCGGCGGCGTTGTGCCTGCAATGATGTGGAATCGCATTATGCTATACGCCCATCAAAACACGACCATCAAACCGCTTTTCGGCGTCGAAAACTCGATCCTTTCGAATTCGAAACATTCCGAAACCGATAATTCCAATGAAAATATTGCTCCTGACCTGCCGCAGGTGCTCTCGCCCGCCTCTTTAAAAGTTATCAAATCGCTAATTGAAGAGTTTCAGAAGGCACCACTTCTAACACCCGCAAGTTCGGCGCACGTCGTATCATCTTCGACAAGTGAGATACGTTAGACCGGACGGGCAAGAAACAGGAAAAGCCGCTTTATGTTTTATCGCATATTCCTCGTCACTCTAAGCCTTTTCATTGCTATTGTCGGCGGAGCCTTAAGCGTCAATTATGTCCTCGACAGTTTCGACGGTTTCGGCCGCTTGAAAATAGGTCAATGGGAAGCCTATCCGCAGGCTGGAACTGACGAGGCAGATGCTTATGCACGCGCTCGTGCCGCAAAGCGCGGCGATATTTCTTTGGGTAGAACCGAAGGCCTGGTTTTCCAGCTCTGGCGCGATAACTACAACCACTCTTTGAAAAGCGGGTGCACTTACCGCCTTAAAGGTTTTCTGCCCGAAACCAGATTGTTTACCCTTTATGCCGCCGATCATGAGTTGCGAGCCCAATGGGTAGAAGACAAACTTCCTACCGAATTATCAAGTTCTAATGTCGTCTGGAATCAAGATGGAACATTGAACGTATTGGTTTCACCTCAACCGCAAGCGGGAAACTGGCTCGCCACACGGGGCAAGCGCGAATATGGATTGATCCTGACACTTTACGACACCCCGATTGTGACTTCGACAGCACTGCAAAAACTCAATATGCCAACAGTCGAGGTTGTTCCAACGGGAGTACGCAACTGTGACTAAATTAATCTATGCTCTGTTGGTCGGGATTATAGGCGCCATTATTGTTCACATTTGCGTGGTATTGATGGTACCCCATTTCAGCGAACTCAATACATGGAAACGTTTGCTCGCAACAGATAACAAATATAATTTTGCCCCGCTTGGCGCAGATAATCCGATCATTGCCTCTACCGACCCGTTATTCCACCTCAAAGCTTGCCGCTTTAATCTTGATGACGGCCCCGTCCACATCAAGGCCGAAGGTACTGCTCCATTTTGGTCAATGTCGGTTTATGACCGCAACGGAACCAATTTTTACAGCTTGAATAATCACACTATGCCGAACGGAAAGCTTGATCTTGTCATTGGTAATCCCGGTCAGATCATGGAACTGAAGCAATCAACACCGGAAAGCGTTGAAAATTCTGTTCTCATAGGAGAAGATATTGCGGAAGGATTTGTTATTCTTCGCAGTTTAAAGACCAAACTAACAAATAATGGTGATGAGTTCCTTGACCATGCCCATTGCCAGACACTCGATTACTAGGCGTTTCAAGCTTCTACTGTGTTGAATGGTAATTGTTGCGGACTATAATTTTCGAGTTCGACCAACCATAAATCGGCATCGAATTGTAGTTCTTTTTCAAGTTTTTCAACCGCGGCCGCCTCTTCGACGGCTGCCAGAATTTTTATAAAACAACGCTCGTCGCGATCGCTTTGTTCGGTATAAAAGCTTTGTGGAGCCGGTCCATAAAGATCGACCTTTCCATCGTCCAAACGATCCAGAATGAAGATCGTGCCTGCTTCGTTGGAGCCACGACGGGTAAGATAAGCAAAACCACCCTCTGCGCGAACCCGACGCATTAAAGCCGCCGTCCAGAAATCTGACGTGAGACGCATTCGATACTCCGAAAATCTGCACATGAACAACAAAGCTTGAAAAAAAATAAAATACGACTTTCAGCTTGCCATTACCCAGACTATTCACTTTTTAGATAAACTATCAAAGGAAAACTAACCACGATAGCTGAACTTTATTTATAATCTTAAGTTTAGAATTCAGACGTTTAGAATTTAGACACATTATATGGCCGATTGACGTTTCACCCGTTCCGAGCCTCGAATTTATCCAATAAGACCAATATCTTTCATTTTATCAATCACTTCCTGATTGATTTTTCCCGTTATGGTCAGGCTGAACATTTTTTGAAAATTTCTCAACGCTTCAGCAGTGTTCTCATCCTCTGTGCCAGTCACCACCACATGATCATCTCCGAAAGCGCGCAACCCCGCCTGAACACGCATAATATCGGCAGTTCCCGCTTTAAATCCGTTAGCGTTAGTTGCTTGTGATGGTGCTGCAACCGCCGGTGTGGCTTGCAATATTTTAACGTCACCATTATCCGCGCCTGTTTTGGTTTGGTTGCCCGTAGTCTCCTTTACGGCAGCAATATTTTGACCGTTGGCAACAGCCTGCCTGGTGGTTGATAGTGATTGTGTTGTAACCTGATCCACATTGCCCGACTCTGGTAAAGCCCCGCTGATTAACGAGGCAATATCATCCTGTTGTTTGCCCCTATTCGGGTTTCCGGCCTCTTTGGAGTTTTGCCGCCACAATGCAATAGCATTTCTCGTTTTTGGGCCATCTAGTCCATCAAGAGGACCATCATAAAGGCCCATTGCAGCCAACATTTTCTGGGCATCCAATAAATTGTCAGGAAGCGTTGTTCCCTTAGCCGTCGGCGAAGGCTGCATTTGAGAAGTCGGAGAGTTAGATGACGATGTCGCAGAAACAGTCCCCTCCTGTGCATGATCCGCTTTGTTAGACGTGGTTTGAACAGAAGGCGCCGACGCCACCTGTGCGAGTGGACGCGTCTGGATAAAAACCGCATGATGGCTTGCACTTTGATAGAAAAGTGCATTGAACGTTACAAAACCGAATCCCACTAAAAATAAGAAAAAACCGCATGCCATGAGCGGGTTTTTTCGCGCATGGCGGTACACCCACCCTGCAAACAAATGCAGCAGATGGCCCAATCCGGCGAGAATTGCAAGGAACAGACTACGCTGTTTTCCGGCTCGGGTTCGTGGTGTTTTTCGTTGACTTGCCATTGTTCCTAATTTTTGTTTTCGGGGTTAGAAGATATTGATTATTTGCGGACCCATCGCCATTAACCGGTTCGGTTGAGGAATTATTGAACGGGGTGACCAAGCTTGCCGGATCAATCGGCAAAAGCACTTTCACCCGCGTACCTTTTCCCTTTTGACTTTCAAACGAGATTTGACCGTTCGCGCGTTTTACCAGATCGAATACCATGGCAAGACCGAGGCCGACACCTTCGATCTTACAGGCAACAACATCGGAAGCACGCAAGAATGGCAATCCCAAACGCGCGATATGTTGCTCGTCCATTCCGATACCGTCATCCTTGATAGTAATTTCACAATAATTGTCGGAACGGGCTGCGACATCAATGTCAATATGTCCGTGATCATTGCTATATTTGATAGCATTTGAAATAAGGTTCATGCATATCTGGCGGAACGATAACGTATCAAGACAACAGCTAATCGGTGTTTCAATGCCGGCAAGAGCAATTTTACGGTGCCCGTGGAGTGGCAAAGTAAGCTCCAAGGTTTCGTTGAGCACATTGGCAATAAGGCAGGTATCGGCGCTGTTTTCATCAAGCTGTTGCTGTTGATCTTTCAATGTCTTGTTGACGATTCCCAACAGATGGTTGCCCGCCTTTTTAATCATTGCGATATATTCATGGCGTTTTCCGTTCGGCGCATTCTGTTCGTCGACAAAATCAAGCAGGTCGGCAAATCCCAATATTGCGTTTAAAGGTGTGCGCATCTCGTGGGCGGCGCGTGCAAATGGCGAAACCGCACTCACGTCGATATCGTTGATCTCGTCACTATTAGCTTCGATAAAAAGTTTGATGGCATTTTGATCTGTCGAAAGACAATGGACTATAACCGAAACGAATCGTGTACGATCAAGCCCGTTCATGCGAATTGAAATCGGCGAGGCAATCCGGTTTTCGCGAACATCTGCGAGAAACGACAACAGAATGATACGATCATTGATATGTACATGATCCGACAAAGAATCGCTTTGTTTCAAATATCCCAAAAAACAGTTTGACACGGCATTTTGAAGCAAAATGCCCTGACTGTTTACTGTTAATGTTGCGTTCAATGTTTCCATTGTTCCGATTAAAACCTTGTCGCTTCCAGTTTTACGCATCATTTGCGGGCAACTACGCCATTTATCAAAAACAACGTCTGTGGCTCACTGCAGCCAATCTGGCGGCAAGTTTTTAACGAAAGGATAATAAACAGGAGAAGACGATAGCAAGTCGCATATCTTCGTCGCTATGGTTAACAACTACCATGAAAAATTATCAAAAAGCCTGTGGTTTCTTGAAAAAAACTCAATCCTGTCAATCTTTCGTCAATCATAAAACGTTACAGTCGACATTATCCTGCTCATTTGTAACTGCGTTGTGTCGGGGCGTTATGATACGGTTTTTTATAAAATCTTTCTGTTTTTTAACTCTGTTTCTGGTGATCATCTCGTTTTTGGGAACATCAGGAAAAAATAACGGTTCTCAACCTGATCAATATATGAATACGGTCGAGGCACTATTGGCGGTCAAAGACACAGTTAATGACCTTGGCAACTTCTGCGAGCGCAATTCCGATACGTGCGAAACCGGCAAAACTTTTTTCGGCTCGCTCGGCGAACGTGCACGTGACGGAGCACGTATTGCCTATGAATATCTGGACAGAACATTCGGCTCGGACAAAGGCGAGAAAAAATTGCCGCCTGAAAATATCAATACCGGTTCCATCACGCCCGAAAAAGGACATGACGAACATGAAAAGCATGAGGCAAAGCCTGCTATGCCAAAAATGGATAGCGCCGCCACACTTTTAAACAAGCCGGTAACCGGCGGAAAAGAAGAAGCGCATTCCATTCACAACAAGCCGGCCGAATAAAATTATCCAGACTTAAACAACCAATAGCTTTCAGTCGGGAAAATTTACTTTTTCTCAAATACGGAGTAAACGGTTCAACAACAACCATTGGACATTCGAGAAAAAGCAGAACGATAATAAATCATGACTGACACAATGAACGATATTCTGGAAAGTTTTTCCATGCTTGACGATTGGGAAGACCGCTATCGTTACGTTATCGAACTCGGCCGCGAACTCCCCCCTTATCCGGAAGAAGCGCGTGACGAAGTACACAAGGTGCCGGGATGCGTCAGTCAGGTCTGGTTGTTGACCAAACGCGGCGAAGGTGCCGATCCTGTTATGACATTCGAAGGCGATTCCGACGCACATATCGTACGCGGCCTTGTCTATATATTGATAACATTCTATTCGGGAAAGCGCGCATCGGAAGTTCGTGACGCTGATATCGAAAAAGTTCTGAAAAAACTGGGGCTTGACGAGAACTTGACACCGCAACGGTCGAACGGCTTGCGTTCAATGGTTGAACGAATCCGCCTTGAAGCCCGAAACACACTTCAAAGACAATAAATTCCACATTTTTATAGTTGGTTTGAAGTTTTCATTCCAAAATACGCGTATATCGATTTAAATCGGGACTTCAATCGATTTAAAAAACGGGTACATCAAAAAATGCACCCGTCTAAATTTTTCAATCTTAAAATTTTGATTATTTTGCTTTTCTTTTGCCGGGTTTGCGCCCCAATCCCATCTGCTTTGCAAGTGAGGAACGGGCTTCGGCATAATTTGGTGCAACCATCGGATAGTTGGGATCCAGATCCCATTTCTCGCGATATTGTTCCGGCGTAAGTTCGTAATGTGTCATTAAGTGGCGCTTGAGCGACTTGAATTTTTTACCATCTTCCAAACAGACGATGTAGTCAGGGAAAACAGAACGCTTCGGGTTAACTGCCGGCTTTTGCTTTTCGACCTCAGCCTCTGCGGCTGTTTCACCACCTGCTTTGACAAATGCAGCGTGAACGTCCGCGATCAAACTAGGTAACTCACCCGGTCTAATTGAGTTATTGCCGACATAAGCAGCTACAACATCAGCAACCAGTGTAATAATGAAATCACTTTCATTCTCGCTGACGGCTTGTTCATCCATCTTCTTTTCCTTTTTACTTCTTCTTTGTTTCAGCTTGCGTCTGTTTAGCAAGCAAATGTTGTTTTCATATAGCTATGTAAGAAACCTTGTCAATTACAAATAGAAAACAAATCTATAAAACAAAGGTTCCATATAGTTTTCAAGTTATTTTTTGATTTTTCTATTGAACTTATAAAGGTCTCTTATACAAAATATATATAAAATAAGGCAAAGTGTCCCATTTTTACATAATTAACGTGAGCACGTGACGATAATTCTAGTATTGATTGATTTCCTTATACATAGATATCATATAAATGGGGATGATTGCTATTTTGTCAGCTTCTAGCAGCTAATTTTTTCGCTGTCAAAGCAATTGACTGATTAGTCGGCAAAATTAATGTATTTGTTCAAGGAAAAATTCATGAGTGATAGACATCATTTCAAAATTACCAAAACCGAGGAAGAATGGCGTAAGCAATTAACGCCGGTACAATTCGACATTACTCGTGGACACGGGACAGAAAGAGCGTTTACAGGCCCAAAGTTCGATACTTCGAAGCCGGGAACCTTTTATTGTGTTTGTTGCGGGAAACCACTCTATCGTTCCGAAACCAAGTTTGAATCAGGTACCGGCTGGCCAAGTTTTTTCCGCCCGATAAGTGCTGATGCTGTGGTTCTTCAGGAAGATTTTTCCCATGGTATGGAACGAACCGAAGTTTTATGCGCCGATTGTGGCTCTCACCTCGGGCATGTTTTTCCTGATGGCCCGGAGCCAACGGGCCTGCGTTATTGCATGAACGGCTATGCTTTGACATATAAGCAGGATAAGACAGCAAGATAAAACAAGCAGGCAAAATAAAACAGCCTTGCTAAGAAAACACATTAGTAATCGGGCGTATCGCCTGATTTAGGAACAAGAATGACCGAATCATCAATTTTCCCGCCAGACACAAAAAAAATCGACCATTATGAAGAACATCATGGCATTGGTCGTCATGATTTTTACCATTGGCTGAGAGCTCGAAACTGGCAAGAAGTCTTCAAAAAGCCCGAATTACTTGACAAAAATATACGCAGTCACCTTGAAGAAGAAAATGCCTATCAGGAAGCCCTGATGGCTGACACAAAAGAATTGCAAAAAATACTTTTTTCCGAGATGAAAGGGCGTATCAAGGAAGATGACAGCTCGGTACCGGTGAAAGATGGGCCCTATGCCTATGGTGTTTCTTTCACAACGGGAGGTGAACAACCACATTATTTCAGGACACCTCGCAATGGCGGTGAGGCTGTCGTTTATCTTGATGGTGATGCGCTAGCCGAGGGAAAAGACTACTTTCATCTTGGTGCAGTCCAGCATTCGCCAGATCATAAGAAATGTGCCTGGACCTATGATGACAAAGGTTCGGAATTCTATACAACAAAACTGCGTGATTTAAGTTCTCTTTCAGATAATGCTGAAACAATTTTGAACACAGCCGGAGATGTTGTCTGGGACGCGAATTCGGAAGGATTTTTCTATACCAGCGTGGATGAAAATCATCGCCCTTCGAAACTTTATTATCATAAGCTTGGTACCAAACAAAAATCCGACAAACTGGTTTTCGAAGAAAAAGACCCGGGATTTTTCTTGAGCGTTGGTGGTTCGTCTTTAAATGACGTTATCTATATCCATATACACGACCACGAAACTTCCGAAGTTTGGCTTATTCCGGCAAAAGAACCGACGAGCACTCCCAAATGCGTAAGAAAGCGCCAAAAAGGGGTCGAATATAGCTTAACCGAAGGCGGTGACATCTTCTATATCCTTACCAATATAGATGGTGCCAAGGATTTCAAAATCATGTCGGCACCTTTTGATAACCCCGCCGAGGAAAACTGGTCGGAAGTGGTGCCGCACCAACGTTCGCGGCTTATCCTTGCTCATGATGCTTACAAGAATTTTCTTGTCTGGCTTGAACGGCGTGACGGCCTTCCCAGAATCGAGCTCCTTGATCGGCGTGATGCGACAAGACATGCCATTTCCTTTACGGAAGAAACTTATTCATTAGGGCTTCACGGGGCACCCGAGTACGATAGTGGGACAATTCGCTTTACATATTCTTCCATGACAACACCTGCCGAACTTTATGAATATGACATGACGACACGAGAGCGTGTCATGTTAAAACGCCAGGAAGTACCTTCAGGGCATGATCCTGAAAATTATATAACGCGTCGTTTGATGGCCAAGGCGGAAGACGGAGTCGAAATTCCCGTTTCGCTCTTTTATCGCAAAGGCACCAAACTTGATGGCAGTGCGCCGTGCCTCCTTTACGGATATGGAGCCTATGGAATTTCAATGCCGGACGGTTTCAATACCAATGCGTTATCATTGGTCAATCGCGGTTTTATCTATGCAATCGCTCATATCAGAGGCGGCAAAGAAAAAGGCTTTGACTGGTATGAAAAAGGAAAACATCTGTTCAAACGCAATACATTTACCGATTTTATCGCTTGCGGGCGCTTTCTCGTTGCCAATCATTTCACTTCTCACGACCGGCTGATTGCTGAAGGCGGATCAGCTGGTGGCATGCTGATGGGTGCCGTCGCCAATATGGCTCCTGAAGATTATGCCGGCATCGTGGCTATCGTTCCCTTTGTCGATGTACTATCGACAATGCTTGACGACACCCTGCCACTAACTCCTCCTGAATGGCCGGAATGGGGAAATCCTATTGCGTCGAAGGAAGATTATGAACTGATAGCGTCCTATTCTCCCTATGATAATGTGAGTGCACAGAATTATCCTGCAATTCTTGCAATGGCAGGTCTCACTGATCCCCGCGTAACCTATTGGGAACCGGCAAAATGGGTCGCAAAATTGCGCGAATTCAAAACCGGCAATAATCCAGTGCTGTTAAGGACAAACATGGATTCCGGTCATGCCGGCGCATCCGGACGTTTTTCACGGCTTGAAGAAAGTGCCTATATCTACGCGTTCATCCTTAAAGTTGCCGGAAAGAGTTAATGCTGTCATCCGGTCAATACCGGAGATTTTTTAAAATTGCAGGTCGGGCTCCATAATTCCGTTTTCAAGATATTGCGGCCCTTCCTGTCGTACTTCTCTTGTAAAATAAGCTTTCTGGACAATTTTTTCGGGAACTTCATGTTGTGGTGAGAATAGCGAGGTTCCGCTCAAGCTGATTTCAGATTACACATATATTTTTTCTAACCGGCTCATATCTGATATTCAATCAGTGGATAAATATCACACTTGTCAATACGTTCTAAAAACACCAGATGTTTACTCAAGATGGTAAGAATAAATCTACAGGATTTGATCTGATATTTCCGGAAATCTGGCTTCGAAAATGAAAATTACAAATTTAACCGTTCTATTGTTGGTCATCATCTTTTCTTTGCCTGCTCAAAGTGCAGGAATTAGAAAGAATGTCGATGAATATGCCGGTACCCGTTGTAACACACCGGCAAAGGGAAGCGGAATTGTTGCAGGCTATTTCAGTGGTCTTACAGATAACCCCATTGTAAGCTCTGATGGCTTTGTCCCGGTTGACCGCTTCAGATGTTTTAAATCGATGGATGAATGCCGTGGTTGGCTATATACAATGGAATCGCTTTACGGTTCACCACCACCAACGGCAACATTGTGTACAAGATATTGATTTTAACCGGGCTGATGGAGGCCTATCCCCTATGAAACATGGATTGACATATTTTACTGCAATCGGCCTTGCCTTTCTCGCAATGTCACAAAGCGGTTATGCAAGTGGACGAGACCCCGGGAAAGTGGCTAATATGACCAGCGAATATGCGGGCGAGCGTTGTTCAACACCGCCAAAGGGAAGTGGTATAGTCGCCGGTTTTTTCCGCGGATGGGAACAGACTCCGTTTCAGGACCGTGGCTCCGGTCTTATGCCGGTGGAGCGTTACAGATGTTTCAAAACCATGAATCAATGCAAGTCATGGCTAAAAACAATGAATTATCTTTATAATGAAAAGTCAATCGACGCGAGCATGTGCACCAGATTTTAATCAATGGCGCTTATCCGCGTGTGAAAAATAAAAAAGCCACCATTTTTAAAAATGGTGGCTCAAATTTTGTTTCCCGAAAAAATCAAGCTTTTTCGTACATTTCCAGAACGTGATCCCAATTAATAAGGTGATCTACGAATGCTTCCAGATATTTTGCACGGGCATTGCGGTAATCAATGTAATAGGAGTGTTCCCAAACGTCGACACCAAGAATAGGCGTTGCTCCATGAACAAGCGGGTTTTCTCCATTCGGTGTCTTGGAAATTTCCAATTTTCCGTTTTTCACAGCCAACCAAGCCCAGCCAGAGCCGAATTGAGCAGCACCGGCTGCAAGGAAATCCGCACGGAATTTGTCATAACCGCCCAAATCGCTGTCAATCGCTTTTTGCAGTTTTGCCGGTAGCTTCTTGCCACCACCGTCTTTCTTCATCCATTTCCAAAAATGGGTGTGATTGTAGTGTTGCGCTGCATTGTTAAACAGTCCCTGATTTTTGCCAAAACTTGCTTTGACAATTTCTACAAGGCTCTTGCCTTCAAGACCTGAATCTTTAAGCAATTTATTGCCATTGGTAACATAGGCCTGATGGTGCTTGTCATGGTGATATTCAAGTGTCTCACGTGACATATAAGGCTGAAGTGCTTCATACGCATAGGGTAGGTCGGGCAATTCAAAAGCCATTTTCAATACTCCTTAAAATATATTCTCTCCCGGAATAGGTGCGTTTATTTATTTGGTGCTCTCACTGGATAAAAGCAAGGGAATTTGCCTATCTCACAAGAGTTTGACCGCTTAAGTCGGGCTATCGGGTCATTGTCTCTACAAAACCGGCTTTATAGATAGACCATTGATGGCTGTAAGGGCAGCCCGAAAAACGCAAATCTTTTATTATTTATGGTTTTGAACCTTCATACCGAAACTTAATTTGTCGGGGTTATGATGCATCTAAGATTTGGCGCTTCTTAACCTTTTTGCGACATATATAAAATATCAAAGAGAAATTGGATTGATTGATGACCACCTATGTCTCCCGCCGCTTTTTTTTGCAGACACTGACTATCGGTGCAGCCACAACCGGTCTTTCGGCATGTATGCCTGCAGGGTTGAAAGATATTGCGCTTGCACCGGTAAAAACACCACCAACTACTGCCGATAACAGCGCACTTCTTCCCTTTGCGTCAATGTATGCCGAAATGCGCGACGGTGATTTTGTTTTACCGGCAATTCCCTATCAAAAAATTGATCCGCAATTTTTGCGGCAGATTGTTGATGACCCGACAGGCGAACAACCGGGAACAATTGTTGTCGATACCAAACGCCGTTATCTTTATCTTGTCCGTTTGAACGGTAAAGCTATCCGTTACGGTGTCAGTGTCGGAAAAGAAGGTTTTGCATGGTCCGGCCGCGGTATCATTGAATATAAACGCAAATGGCCGACATGGACTCCGCCTTCTGATATGATCGCCAGACAACCACAACTTAAAAAATACAGTGCAGAAAACGGCGGAATGAAACCGGGGCTAAAAAACCCGCTTGGCGCACGCGCGCTTTATATTTTTCAAGATGGCAGAGACACCCTCTACCGTCTTCATGGTTCGCCCGATTGGTTGTCCATTGGAAAGCGCGCTTCTTCCGGTTGCGTGAGATTAGTCAATCAGGACATTATTGATCTTTACGAGCGTGTACCCGAAAAAGCCCCCGTACTTGTTGTCTGATATTGAGTAACAGCGGTAAATTCGCTTTCACATCCCCGTAACCGTTCCGGTCGTTATGTTAATTCCTTGAAACTACCAAAATAGTTCGGATGTTTTGCTAAATGGAACATCGGATGTTTTGCTAAATGGAACAAAAGTAAGCCCCGTCTTCCTCTTTGACAAACGCCCCGTTTTGCAAAGTGCAGTTTGCAAATCGTATAAAACTTCTGAAAACCATATAACCGGAGATAAAGCTTCATTGGCGTTGCCGATATTGAAAACAATGTTTTGAATAGCGCCTAAGGCCACAATGGCGGCCAATTACCTCCCTTTAGCTTTACAGTCCCCGAGTGTGATGTTTCACCCGCTTAAGAAATCGTCAGGTCACTAACCGTTTACTTCCGTCTTCCACCCAGAAGATTGCCTAATACGCCGCGCAAATAATTTTCACCGGCTTTTGCAAGTGACCGGCCAATAGAATTGGCTGCAGTACGGGTAATGGACTTGACGGCAGTTTCCGCGACAGATTGACCGCGACTATTCTTTTTCTCATTGCCAAAAATTGTATCCCAAAAACTTCCGCCTTCTTCCTGATTGTTACTGGATTGTTTTTCTTGCGTATTTTTCTGCAACATTTCGTAAGCCGACTGACGATCAACGGTTTCGTCATATTTTCCACTCACGGGGCTTGTCTTTATCAAGCGTTGACGCTCTTCGGAAGTAATTGGACCAATTTGTGATGAAGGTGGACGGATAGTGGTCCTTTCAACGATGGATGGAACCCCTTTATCTTCTAAAGTTGACACCAGCGCTTCACCTGTTCCGAGATCCGAGATTGCTTTCATCGTGTCAAAATCAGGGTTGGCACGGAAAGTCGAGGCTGCGGCTTTCACAGCTGCCGTCTCGCGCGGTGTATAAACACGCAATGCATGCTGGATGCGATTGCCCAATTGAGCCAGAATGGATTCCGGCACATCCAACGGATTTTGCGAAATAAAATAGATACCCACTCCTTTGGAACGGATCAGGCGGACAACCTGTTCAATCCGTTCAATCAATGCTTTTGGTGCATTATCAAACAGCAGATGCGCTTCATCAAAAAAGAAAACGAGTCGCGGTTTTTCAGGATCGCCGACTTCAGGTAACTGCTCGAAAAGTTCCGACATAAGCCACAAAAGAAATGTGGAATAAAGACGCGGATTGGACATGAGTTTATCGGCGGCAAGTACACTGACGACACCTCGTCCATCACTTGTTGTGCGCATTATATCTTCAAGCTTTAAAGCCGGTTCACCAAAGAAATGTTCTCCGCCCTGCTCTTCAAAAACCAATAATTGACGCTGGATAGAGCCGACAGACGATTTGGAAATATTGCCATAACGGGAAGAAAGTTCGGCGGCTTTTTCTCCAACATGATTAAGCATTGCCTGCAAATCTTTAAGATCAAGCAATAACAATCCTTCGTCATCGGCAACACGAAAAGCAATATTCAGCACACCTTCCTGAGCTTGCGTCAAGTCCATCAGCCTTGAGAGCAGCAATGGCCCCATTTCTGACACTGTTGCCCTTATCGGATGCCCGTCGACTCCGAACAAATCCCAGAAGATAACCGGTGCGGCTTTCATTTCGATAGATGAAAGCCCGACACTTTGAGCCCGCGAACGAACCTTATCATTAAGGATGCCGGCTTTGGCTATGCCTGAAAGGTCACCCTTCACATCGGCGCAAAAGACTGGCACACCGGAAGCTGCAAAGGCTTCGGCAATCACCTGCAATGTTACGGTTTTTCCCGTACCGGTTGCACCGGTTATCAAGCCATGACGATTGGCATATTTAAGCCAGATATATTCGGGCTTGAGTGCGTTATCCTTTTTTTGACGGCTGACACCCAGAAAAATTCCACTCTTGTCTATCATACCCAATTATCCCTCGGCATGTTTTTCAATCATCATAAATGTACCGTAATTAGACAAAATCAATAAGCCTTTTGTGTGAGGCATGATGAGATAAGAGAATTTGTTTTTTCTTATGAACAAATTCTTTTCCAAGAAAATCAAATGGCCGACCGATGACTGGCGTGGTTAACAACGCAACAAACGCATCTTCGTAAAATTGCTAAATACCTGAAGGTTCAATAAATTTTCGTAAGTTCGATTTTTAAATCAACGACATATAAAAATTCGCCTTTGAGCATGTGATTTGGAATTCGCCCGACATCGTACCCCCTTAATTTTATCCGGTACCGACCAAATAATTGATTGATCGTTGTTATACCGGGCAGCACTTGGTTTTGACAAATTGAATCCTAAATGAATTTGCAATAGGTTGGACTTGCACCGGTCGGGGCTTTGTGATTGTGTTACATAAAACCCCATCTTTTTGATGGTGTAAAAATTATTTAGCAGGATTTTGATTTGCTCATGAGCTCGAAACAATCCCATCCATCCGACAATACACAATCCCGTCAGGCAGGCTGGTCTGTCATGCAACGTGCCGACGATCCCGATATTGAGCGTGCCCGCTTTCAACTTAAAGAAGATATAGCCAATGGCGCTACCGGCATTGCCCTGGTTTTTGAGGGTGCCAATAGCGCTTACGGCTTCGGCCTACCGGCTAAAGCCGAAACGATTCCAACTCTCTTTGACGGGGTTAGCCTCGACGGTCTTCATATCCGCCTTGACAACCATCCCCATGGTCGTGTGATTGCCGACAGTTTTATCGATTATCTCCAGCATCGGCGCATTAACCCGACTCGCACAAAACTGACATTCAGTACCGACCCTACGGCGGTGTTGGCTACGACCGGCAAACTCAAAATGTCGATCGAAGCGCTAAAAGCGTCATTGCCGCAATCAATGTCGGTATTTTTTTCCTCAGGCATTCCCGGTGTTGTTCTCGAAGCCGATGGACGTCCGTACCATAATGCCGGTGCTACACCGGCACAGGAAATCGGTGCAATGTTGTCGGTTGCTCTCGCCCATTTGAAGATGGTCGAGGAAGCACGCCACCACATTATATATGCTTTGCCGCACATCGGTTTTGCCACAGCTCTTGATGAGGATCCCGTTATGGGGCTTGCAAAAATGCGTGCAATCAGGTCGCTTTGGCGCAGACTTCAAGGAGAACGCGGGGTGACTTCTCCATTTCCTGCGGTCATTCACGTTGAAACGTCCATGCGAATGATGACAAGACAGGATGCACTGAGCAATATCTCCCGTTCATCTATTGCTGCCTATGCTGCTATTTTGGGTGGGGCATCATCACTGTCGGTCTTGCCATATAGTTTTGTGTTCGGTTTACCGGATGAAAATGCACGCCGCATTGCCCGTAACAGCCAACTTATTTTTATGAAAGAGCTTGCTAGCCCGCTTGCAAAACAGGCAAACCGGCGAGACAGCGATTCGGATGCACTTGCAGAAGCAGCCTGGGTTGAATTCACCCGTCTTGAAGATGAAGGCGGCGTTATGCAAAGTCTCATTGATGGCAACCTTGCCAAACGTATTGAAGAGGCACGTGATCTTAGACTGGCAAGTTATCACAAAAATGAACGTGCCATCATCGGCACATCCGAATATCGGAAGGGAGATGATGCCCCTGTCGGCATAGTAGATACCAAGCCGGTCCATTTTTCAGCTGAAGGTATTTCTCATTGTCGTCCGCTGGTATCGGGTCGTTGGGATCAAGAATTTGTTGAAGTACAAAAAATAGCGCCGGTTGAAATCACAAAGGATTAATGCATGATCCGCAGCTTCCGAACATCGACTGACCGTCTTGTTGAAGTCCCGCTCAAGGAAGACGGAACGCCCGAAAATGACGTGCTGTGGATTGATCTTTCCGATCCGACTGCCGGAGAAGAAAAAGAGCTGGAAAAGTGGCTCGGAATTCCCATACCGACGCACGACGATATGACCGAGATTGAAGAATCGAGCCGCTTTTATATGGAAAACGGAGCGCAATATATGACGGCTCCGTTGATCTACACTGTTGACGGCGACAAACGGGATATCGCACCTGTTACCTTTATTCTGACAGGATCACGGCTGGTGACTGTTCGCTATAGCCACCCGCAAGCAATCGAGCTTTTCATTTTGCGGGTGACTAAAGCAGGCAATGGATTAATTACACCGCAGTGCACGGGGTTAACCATTCTAACTGCGGTTATCGAGGCCGCAACAGATAGGCTTGCCGATCTTCTTGAAGCAGTCTCCGGACGCATTGAAACTGCTTCCCGCAATATTTTCCATCGTGATGAAGCGGCTATGCCGATGTCGACCATCGATTTTCGCAAAACTCTCAACCATATCGGCAATCAGGGAACGTTGCTTTCCATGGTGAGAGAAAGCATTGCCGGAGTTAGCCGCCTTCTCGTTTATGTCGAAGCTTACGGAAAAACAGTAACGCCCAAATATATTGAAGCTGACGGCAAAACAGTAACGCCTAAAAAAGATATGAAGACGACTGTCAAATCATTGGAACAGGACACTCAGTCGCTTGAACATTATGCAGACTTTTTATCCGCAAAAATGACATTTCTGCTTGATACCGTTGTCGGCATGATTTCAACAGAACAAAATGCAATTATCAAATTTTTCTCGGTTGTAGCAGTCGGTTTCATGCCACCGACACTTGTTGCCTCTATATACGGTATGAATTTCCAATTCATGCCGGAACTTAATGAAAAATGGGGCTATCCTTTTGCTTTGTTTCTGATGATTATTTCTGCTGTGATACCCATATTATACTTCAGAAAAAAAGGCTGGCTCTGATTTTAACTTTTACCTCTTCTCTGGAAATCAGCCGTCAGCTGTATTATATTTAACGTGTTGAGATAATTAAAAGCGTCAACAGAAAGGGTGAATTCGATGTCTATTGATTCAGCAATGCGTATTTCGGTAGGCGGCATGAACAGACAAGCGGATACACTTGATCAGATTGCCCAGAATGTTGCGGTTGGAACAACTGTCGGTCGCGAGACATATGATGCCGGAGACGACATGGTGAATATGGACTTGGCTGAACATAATTTTAAAGCCAATTTCCGCGTTTTCCAAATTGCCGACGAGACAATGGCAGAAATAATCAATATGAAACGCTAAAGCAGGCAATCGCTAGCGTTTTGCGGCTGTTTCACATTTTCAAATAAAATTTTTATAAATTGTGGTGAAATGGGAGTGGCCTGTTTTGTCGTCAAAAAGGCGTGTTTTTTCGCTGCAGGTGTTTGCCCGAAACGGATGACATCATTATCTCTCGAATAATGATGATCGTTCTCGAACGGAAATCTGAAGTTGTTTTAAGGAAGATGGCTGGGGTACCTGGATTCGAACCAGGGAATGCCGGTACCAAAAACCGGTGCCTTACCGCTTGGCTATACCCCAAAAAGCATGCATGGCACACTTCCTGCGCGCCTTATAACGAGTTCGATAAAAATGTGCAATATGTCTAAGCACCTACCGGCATTTTTTTTTGGCAATAGTTTCCCGTGAATTCTTCCATTGAATTGCGTGAAGCAGATTTTCAAACGCGTCCGACCCTCCGACATATATCCATCTACCTGACGATTTTTACCGACTCTGCGAATTTCAACTTTTCACGAAGATTTAAAAGTCGTTTTCGAACATAGGGCAATTTTCAAGCAAATGTAACTTTTCCATCTTTCCTATCTGCTATAATCTTGAAAATCGGGTTGCTGACGTTGGCCTTTAACGCTCTACAATTTAATACGCCTTCCATCTTAACGGAAAAGGAAATCCGATGCGTGTCGATTTCAACAAGGATTTTACGCCTCAATATGGTCAGGCAGTCGTTCTTGGTAATGATATCCGGCGGATAACTGCTCATAATCCTTCCCCTTTTACCTTTACCGGAACGAATAGTTATATTTTAGGGCAAGACGAGCTTGCAATTATCGATCCCGGTCCTGATGATGATGACCAGTTGCAAACACTTCTTCGCGTCATTGAAGGACATAGACTGGATTATATCTTTATCACTCATAGCCATAGCGATCATTGCGGGCTCGCGAAACGGCTAAGAAACCTCACCGGAGCGAAGATTGTTGCCGAAGGACGTTACAGGCCGGCTTTGACTAATGTTCTTAGCAGCTCCATTGCCCTTGATGCTGATTGTGACAAAAATTTTAAACCTGACATTACACTTGGGGACGATGAAACAATCGAAGGCAATGGCTGGAAGCTCACTTCGGTCACTACTCCCGGACACATGGCAAATCATACAGCCTATGCCCTTGATAAAACCGGTGTGCTTTTTACGGGTGACCATGTTATGGCATGGGCGACAACAGTAGTCGCACCACCTGATGGTGCCATGCAGGATTATATGCGGTCACTCACAAAACTTCTAAGCCGCAATGATAAGATTTACCTTCCCGGACATGGCGGCGCTGTCATGAAACCGCAGGCTTATGTGCGCGCCATTATCGCGCATAGAAAAATGCGTGAGCGGGCAATTATCGAACGATTGCGTGAAGGAGACCGGACAATAAGCGAGATTGTCAAGGCAATCTATAGAACACTCGACAACCGCCTTCACAAAGCCGCCGCTCTCTCGGTTCTTGCCCACCTCGACGATTTGGTAGAGAAAGGCATTGTTATAACGGACGAACCACTTTCGCTTTTCAGTTCCTATTCATTATCCTGATCGATAGGAGTTGAAAGCATCTCAGTGTCAAGAGCATCCATAAAAGCGAGAATAAAGGAAGCATCGACACCAAGATCGCGATATAAATAACGTGATGCCGAGCGCATATCGACAAAAGTTGTATCACCCTCATCGGTCAGACGAATAACGATATCCGATATAAAACCGAGATAAAAAGTTTTAGCTTCGGTTTCGATAAAGAGCTCATCGTCTTCACCGTCAACACCGCGTTGTGCCTTGACAGGCCAGCCCTGTGCATCAAGAACATTGCGCACCGATTTCAAGATACGGTCAGGAGAGCCATCATAACGACGGCCTGAAAGCTCGGGCCATTCTTTTAGTTGTAGATTGGCTTGACCGGATAAGTCGGCAGCAACGGGCAAAGCGTCAGCCGGTCTTGCATCTGCAATAAAGTGTGGCGGCGTATCGGTATCGGTCGAGATGTCATTAAGCGGTGGCATAACGGACCACATGAACAAAAAAGCCGATATGGGGGTAAGTGTTATGAGTGAATAGACAATACCCTTTAGTGATTTCAATCCACCCCTGTCACCATTTTCCCAAAGATCGTAAAGTCCTTTGGCTGCGAGAACGAGAGCAATAATAGCCAATAAACCGGCAATACTTGAACAGACGAGAAATATATGGGTCCGGATAAGCGAAAAGCGATGAAGAAGGCTTAATATGACAAGAGCCAATAGACTTACACCGCCAAAACGCGGCGACCATAAGGCAGCATAGGAAGTCAGCCGAACGTATTTTTTTCTCATTGTCCGTTCATTGTCCCTTGTAGTGTGCTAGTCCCCGATGTCGCACTTTTTCCTTCCAACATGCCACAGTCGCTAATAGTCGTTTGTCTCTCCACTGGCTTTGTGGCATCCGATAATTTCACAAATCGATAGCCCTTTTTCTCAAGCTCCAGAATACCCGCAGCGACCCCTTGGCCGGATGCCCGCTTAGGCTGGTTCATATGGGCGATAATAACATCCCCATTCTTAGCAGATGAAATACGTTGAGCAACCGTTTTTGGCGGCAAGGATGCTCCCATATCGGCATTAAGGGAAAAACCGCCCACTTCATACCCCATGTCATGAATAAGCTTCACGGCGTCCTTCGAATAACGTGCAGATGCATCGCGATACCAGTAAGAGCGTGGAAAACCTGAGGCTAATAAACTCTCCTCTCCACCTTTGATTTCTTCACAAACTGCTTTGAGGCTGCCTGCCGTTTTAAGGCCATAGATATCCGGCTGATTATCAATTGCAGGAACATGATTTTTCCCGTGATTTGCCAGTTCGAACAGATCGGGATGGGCCTTGATAACTTCGACAGTTTGCTTATTTCGTTGTAACCATCGTGCTGTAACGAATAAAGTGGCTTTGATCTGATGGGAGACGAGCGTGTCGAAAATACGATGGTCGGTATCACCCATACATAGATCAAGCGTCAAAGCCACCTGTGGACTTGACGCTTCACCTTTTTCAATATGCAATGCCGGCTCTACGGTACCGGCCATAGTTGTGGCCGGTGCACTCAAACTTATGATACCGGCAAAAACGCACCGGCAAATTGAATTCCACATCAATTACCTACTTCTGGCATGACCTATTTTTTATGCCTGATTGCCGCTTGGGCTGCAGCAAGTCTGGCTATCGGCACGCGGAACGGCGAACAGGAAACATAGTTCAATCCGACTTCTTCACATAAGTCAATCGACATCGGATCGCCACCATGTTCGCCACAAATTCCAAGTTTAATGTCGGCGCGTTGGCTGCGTCCGCGTGTTGCTCCGATTTTGACAAGTTCACCCACACCATCACGATCGATAGATACAAATGGATCCTGTTCCAATAAACCTTTTTTGATATAAGTTGAAAGAAATGGACCGGCATCATCGCGTGAAATACCGAATGTCGTTTGAGTAAGATCATTGGTGCCGAAAGAGAAAAACTCTGCCGATTTGGCAATTTCGGCAGCACGAATCGCAGCCCTTGGCAATTCGATCATCGTCCCGACAAGATATTTGATCGAGACATTATGCTCTTTCATCACAGCCTTTGCCGTTTCATCAATACGGTCTTTGACATAATCTAGTTCGGTTTTGAGTGCAACCAAAGGTACCATGATTTCCGGTATAACCGTTTCCTTGGTAGCTTTCCCTGCTTCAATTGCAGCCTCGATAATTGCGCGCGTCTGCATTTCGGCAATTTCAGGATAAGTAATGGCCAAGCGACAACCGCGTAACCCCAACATCGGGTTAAACTCGTGAAGTTCGGAGGCCCTTTCTTTTATGACTTCAGACGGAATTGACATCGCTTTTGAAACTTCGGCAATTTCGACATCTGTTTTAGGCAAGAATTCATGAAGCGGCGGATCCAGCAAACGGATGGTAACCGGTAACCCATGCATAATTTCGAACAGCTCGACAAAATCTGATCGTTGCATTGGCAAAAGCTTGGCCAAAGCCTTGCGCCGTCCGTTTTCATCATTGGCCAAAATCATTTCGCGCATCGAAACGATACGGTCGCCAGCAAAAAACATATGTTCGGTACGGCAAAGACCAATGCCTTCTGCTCCAAAGGAGCGTGCCATACGCGCATCCGCCGGTGTTTCAGCATTGGCACAGACATGCATACGACGTTTTTCATCGGCCCAGGACATGAGTTTTGCAAAATCGCCGGACATTTTCGGTTGCAGCATGGCTACCTTGCCCTTGTATATTTCACCATTGCCTCCATCAATGGTAATGATATCCCCCTTATGGAACGTTTCGCCGGCTGCCTTCAGTGTGCCGTTACGATAATCGATATGGATACTGCCGGCACCTGAGACACAAGGTTTTCCCATGCCACGGGCGACGACAGCGGCATGGCTCGTCATACCACCACGCGTTGTCAAAACACCTTCTGCAACATGCATACCGTTAATATCTTCCGGACTTGTTTCCACGCGTACCAGAATAACTTTATGTCCTTCTTTGGTTGCTTTTTCCGCTTCTTCCGAAGAAAAAACAATTTCGCCGGTAGCTGCACCCGGTGAAGCCGGAAGCCCCGTTCCCAAAACAATCTTTTTTGCCTTGGGGTCAAGCGTGGGGTGCAAAAGCTGATCTAGTGACTTGGGATCAATACGGGAAATTGCTTCGGTGCGGTCAATGAGACCTTCGGCAACCATATCAACAGCCATTTTAAGGGCCGCCCGCGCCGTGCGTTTGCCGATGCGGGTTTGCAGCATCCACAATTTACCCTTTTCAATGGTAAATTCCATATCCTGCATATCGCGATAATGTTTCTCGAGCTTATGGGCGATGTCATTGAATGCTTTAAAGGCGTGCGGCAAAGTTTTTTCTAACGAAGGCTTGTCGGAACCTGCTGCTATGCGTGCAGCTTCGGTTATGTTTTGCGGCGTTCTGATACCGGCAACGACATCTTCACCTTGCGCATTGACAAGAAATTCGCCAAAAAGCGCATTTTCGCCCGTCGACGGGTTACGGGTGAAAGCAACACCGGTTGCCGAATC
Organism: uncultured Bartonella sp.; assembly: GCA_946481695.1. Next base: position 26,789 of record CAMLON010000005.1, read on the forward strand.
ATCCCCCATATTGCCGAACACCATAGCCTGGACATTTACTGCGGTACCCCAGCTTTCCGGTATATCGTGAAGTTCCCGATAGGTCACCGCGCGCGGTGTCATCCAGCTTTGAAAAACTGCCCCGATTGCACCCCAAAGCTGTTTTTCCGGATCTTGAGGAAATGGTTTGCCGATTTCTCTTTCGACACAGTCTTTATAAGAAGCAATCACATCCTGCCAATCTTTGGCGGTCATTTCTGTATCGACTTCGTAACCGTGGCGGGCTTTGGCATCGTCGATAATTTCTTCAAACAATGAACCATCAATACCAAGCACAACGTTCGAATACATCTGGATAAAACGGCGATAGCTGTCATAGGCAAAACGTTCGTCCCCTGTCTCTCTGGCAATGGCTTTGACAGTTTCATCGTTTAATCCAAGGTTGAGGACTGTATCCATCATACCGGGCATAGAGGCTCGCGCCCCCGAACGCACAGATACCAACAACGGTTTATCTTTGTCGCCAAAACGGCGCCCCGTCAGTTTACCTACTTCGGCAAGACATTTCTTGACTGTTTCATCAAGTTTGTCGGGGTAGGTTTTATCATTGTTATAAAAATAGGTGCAGACTTCGGTCGTAATTGTAAACCCCGGAGGAACCGGCAATCCGAGATTGCTCATCTCTGCAAGATTTGCACCCTTACCGCCCAAGAGGTTGCGTTCAGATGCGGCCCCCTCCGCTTTCCCGTTACCGAAGCTGTAAACCCATTTTGTCATTTTGAAACATATCCTCCGATTGACTTCGATAGTTGAATATTAAAAACTAGAATTGTTGTATTAACCTTGATGGAGACAAACAAATATCAACTATCAACTATAGCTTAAATGACATTTAGTCTGACGCCAACATCAATTTTCTTTACAGATTGACCAAATCGATTGAATAACAACTTTTTGAGCCTTCGGTATTATCCGGCGTCTCTCATTTTTTCTGCCGTTTGCAAGTCAACGGATACAAGTTGTGAAACCCCCTGTTCACCCATCGTGACACCGAAAAGTCGATCCATTTGTGCCATAGTGATCGGATTGTGGGTGATAACGATAAAACGCGTTTCTGTCGATTTTGCCATTTCTTCCATCAAATGGCAGTAACGTTCGACATTATGGTCATCAAGCGGTGCATCAACCTCGTCAAGCACGCAAATGGGAGACGGACTTGTCAAGAAAACTGCAAATATCAATGCCAATGCAGTCAAAGCCTGTTCACCACCTGACAATAACGTCATGGTTTGCGGTTTTTTACCCGGTGGTCGCGCCAGAATTTCCACTCCGGCATCCAATGGGTCATCGGATTCAATGAGTTGTAATTCTGCCGTTCCACCACCAAAAAGATGGTGATAAAGTCTCTGGAATTGATCGTTGACTTTGTTAAAAGCTGAAAGCAGACGTTCGCGCCCTTCGCGGTTAAGATTTACAATCGCGACGCGCAGCTTCTTGATCGCCTCTACCACATCGTCACGTTCGCCGGTAATTGAATCAAACCGCGAGCGAAGTTCTTTTTCTTCCTCGTCGGCACGTAGATTGACTGCTCCCAAGCGTTCGCGTGCGATCCGTAAACGTTCAAGCTTGTGATCAAGCGTTTCAATGTCCGGCATTTCATCGCTAACCGATAGCCCGGCAAGAGCCAAAGTTTCGTGCGGCTGGCAATTCAAAGTTTCGCTTATCCGCGATTCGATATCCTGGCGGCGATCAACAGCGGCGTTAAGTCGCTCTTCAGCTCTCGCCCTTTCTTCACGGCTTGAAGAAAGTTTGGCAAAGGCTTCCGATGTCTGTTTATCAAGCGTTGTCTGTATTGTTTCTGCCTCTGCCAGACGGTCCATAACGGCATGGCCTTCCGCTTCTTTTTTTGCAATGGCATCAAGCAGATTTTGTCGTTTTTCCTCAAGTCCTTCCGGCGTCTCGGCCAATTGTTCGGCCTCGGACATTGCTTCTTCACGACGTGCTTTTAACGCCTCTATCTGTTTTTTCGCATTTTCAATACGATTGAACCACGCTTTACGCTCCGAACCGATAACCTCGAGCCTGCGCAATCGCGCATTTGCATTCTGTTTCCAGCTTTGAAGGGCCGCCAAAGCCTCCGATACAGCCCTGCGTTCCGAAGAGATTTTTGCCGAAAATGACGTGATTTTTTCTTCTATAGCAGTCATATCGGGCAATTGTTTCCGTTCGTCCGACAAAGTTTCAAGTTTTTGAACGAGTTCTGCTTTTTCGCCTTCAAGATCACGCACATTATTTTCAAGTGAAGAAAGCTTCAAACGATGTTCGGAGACTTCGCGTTCAATTCTGCTATAAAATTGCTGTGCTTCATCCCGATTTTCGCGGCTCGACCGCAGTTTTTCTCGTATTTCGCGCTCATAAAGAGCCGATTCTTCGACTTTTTTCGTGAGTTTCTGTAAGTTAATTTCGGCAATCTTCAAAGCTTCCTTCGCTTCGTCAATGAGGTGAGCCAACACTTGAAGACGATTTTTTTGTGCGAGACGTTGTGCGCTTGCAGTTGGTGCATCGGCGCGCGCCATCAAACCATCCCAACGCCAGATTGCGCCATTCCGACTTACCAGTTTTTGCCCTGTCTTCAGACCCTTTTGTAAGCGCTTGCCCTCCTCCTCTTCGACAACGCCGATTTGTTGCAAGGCCTGCCTTAATTCGACTGGTGCTTTTACGAAATCCGCTAACGATTTTATACCGTCGGGAAGAGCTGGCGCTTCATATGCTCCCGTGTGACCGCTCCAAAAAAGAGGGGCGCCTTCTTCAACCGACCCCTCGAGGTCATCTCCCAAAGCTGCACCAAGGGCAACTTCATAGCCGTCTTTTACAGTGATTTGGTCTACAACTGGTGGAAATTCCCCACTGATTGAGGAACTCAAAAGTTGTTCAAGCGTGCGTGCTTCCGTCGCAAGGCCGTTCAGTTGATCGCGACGATCAGCGACCACCGGACGCGCCGCATTTTCCTCTTCACGTGCAGATTCCGTCGCCAACTCGCATTCTTGCAACAAGGCTTCGTTTTGCGTAAGCTTCACTTCGGCTTCGTCCAATTTTTTCCGGGCTTCGGCAATTTTTTCAGAAGACTTCAGTTCTGTTTGAAGCGCCTCTATCTGCCGCTTAAAATCGGCAATTGTTTCATCAATGTGTTCGCCGCGTTTTGCAAGATCAGCGATCTGATTGACAATTCTTGTTTCCTCCGCCTTGGCGTGGGCTTGCAATTGTGTAAGCTCTCCTGCCCGAGCTTCGCTTTTGCTCAACACACTTTGCTGTTCTTCATATTGGAGGGTGAGCTCGACCTCGGTTTCCTGCTGGTTTTCAGCCTCTAGCCGTAAAGTTTCTTCTTCTGCATTCAGCCGTTCAAGGCTTTCATTGTTGTCTTTGGCAAGTTGTTCTTCACGATTAATATCAGCGTCGAGTTGTTCAAGTCTGCGCATCAATTCCTGTTGTCGTTGCCGATTGCGGTTTTTTTCCTCGTCAAGCTGTTGCAACTCAAGGCTTAACCTTTGATAGGCGGCGGAAGCTTTCGCGGCTTCTTCCCGCAGGGGTGGAAGTTTGTTTTTACTCTCTTCCTGTGCCTTTTCTGCGCGCATATGCGCTTGTGCTTTTTCTGCAACAAGCTGCGTGGCGCCATTCAACGCGCTGATTGCTTCAGCTTCCTGCGATTTGTTTTCTGACCAGCGCAGATAAAATAGCCCCGCCTCTGCCCGTCTGATATCGGCCGAGAGGGTTTTGAAACGATTGGCCTGTCGCGATTGACGTTTTAAACTTTCAATCCGCGAGGAAAGATCGCCGACCACATCTTCAAGTCTATCAAGATTTCCTTCAGCTGCGCGCAGGCGCAATTCTGCATCATGACGCCGACTATGAAGGCCTGAAATACCTGCTGCTTCTTCCAGCAAAGCACGACGTGCTTGCGGTTTGGCCTGTATCAGTTCGCCAATTCGCCCCTGCCCGACCATTGAAGGCGAACGTGCCCCTGTCGATTGATCGGCAAATAATAACTGGACGTCTTTGGCGCGAACCTCTTTACCGTTGATGCGATAGACCGAACCGGCATCTCTTTCGATGCGACGGGAAACCTGTAATTCATCGGCATCGTTAAAAGCTGTCGGTGCACTGCGGTCCGAATTATCCAGAAAAAGCGTTACTTCTGCAAAATTTCTGGCAGGCCTTGTTGCCGAACCTGAAAAAATAACGTCGTCCATGCCGGAAGCACGCATATTTTTATAGGAGTTTTCTCCCATAACCCAACGCAGCGATTCAACCAGATTCGATTTTCCGCATCCATTCGGGCCAACAACACCCGTTAGCCCACGCTCTATCACGAACTCCTGAGCTTCGACAAAGGATTTAAAACCGACCAGTCGCAGCTTGGTAAACTGCATAAACCTACCTTCGGGTTACAAAAAAGGATGCAGCTAAAATATAACTGCATCCTTTTATTAGCACATATCGCGGTATTATAGAAAACTATCAATCACAGAAGACATTTCTTCCACAGACAAAGCGCCTTCATATTTCTTGCCATTGATAAAAAATGTCGGTGTCGAAGTTACGCCGAACTCTTTGCCTCGTTCAAACGAACTTTTGACCTCGTCAAGAACCGTCTGGTTTTTCAGGCAAGCTTCAAAAGCTTTGTCATCAAGACCGGCCATAGCCGCAATATTTTTCAGTGGCGGCAGAGCGTCGGACGCAGCAGCCCAATCCATCTGCTTTTCAAAAAGCACTTGAATCATCGGAAAATACCGGTCTTCCGGTGCGCAGCGTGCAAGCATATAACCTGCCTGTGCGCGCGGATCATAGGCAAATTCGCGGAATACCAGACGCGCTTTACCGGTTTTGATATATTTTTCACGGATGGATGGCAGCGTTTCATTAAAGAAAGCGGCACAATGGCCGCAAGTAACGGAAGCATATTCAACGATGGTTACCGGAGCATCAGCTTTACCCTCGACCATTTCCTTGCCTTTACCGGGTTCAAGAAGTTTTGCCATATCAACAGTACCTGACGATTTGACATTGATCGTCTTGCTATCGCTTGTTGTCGCTTCGGCCGGTTTATTATCGGCAGCATAAGAAGGAAAGATAGTAAAACAGGTTGTTGCGGCTAACCCCAACGCGGCAGCGAACGAACGAAGACGCTGACTGTTTTTTTTATTAAGCATAACAGTACCTTTTCATTTTAATTGTTCAAACTTGAAACTCGCTAAGTCGAAGGCAAGCTTTGTTATTTTATAAGTCATCCATTAAAAGTTGTCTTGGATTAATTATTAATTTTTTTGTCATGAGACACATATTTCTGCGAAAAAATAGATAATCCAAGATCGCTCAAAGAGTTTCTCAAACCATCATTTTCGATTTTTTCTGTAAGCTCGTCTATAAGTTTGCGGTCCTTTTCGTTAACCGGCGGGCGTTCGATACGTGCCACTTCTTCTTTCAGAATAACGCGTTGTTCGATCTTTATACGATTGATCGCGACATAACCGAAAAAGGCATTGATGCGTTGAAGGATTTCTCCTGTCTCATGCGTGAGTATCATTGCAGCATAGGCTTCGCATCCCACAACCAGCGTTCCCGGTTTAAAGGGATCATCAATGCTCGCACGCCTTGACCAAATAATTTTCAGCGGGATTGTGGTTTTGGCAATATCTTCGCCAACAAGGGTGGCCCAATTTGCCATGAGTTCAAGACTGAGACCGGTTTTTTTACGCAAAAGTGGCTCGAGTAGCCCCGATGCCGTTTCGGCAAGTGAAGAAAAATGACGTTTTTTCGGTTTCCAGCCCATCATTTGCCTTGATAAGATTTAAACCAGTCGACAAACTTTACCATGCCTTCGGTTATCGACATTGTCGGGTGAAAATTCAAATCCCTTTCGGCACGAGAAATATCGGCATAAGTTTTTTCAACGTCGGCAGGCGGCATAGCACAAAGTTCGGTCAATGCTTTTTTGCCCGTTGCCCGTTCAATAGCTTCAACAAATTCCAAGAGTTGAACCGGCTTGTTATTACCAAGATTATAGATATCGGCGACATTTTCCGGTTCATTGATAATGTTTTTTACCACAGTGACGACGCCATACACGATATCGTCGATATAGGTAAAATCCCGTTGCATTTTGCCGTAATTGAACAGTTTTACAGGACGACCTTTCAAAATGGCATCCGTAAAAAGCCAGGGAGCCATATCGGGCCTGCCCCACGGACCATAGACTGTAAAAAATCTTAAACCGGAAGTTTTGAGTTTATGAACATGGTGATATGAGCGAGCAAGAAGCTCTCCGGCCCGTTTTGTCGCGGCATAAACCGAAACAGGATCGTCAACTCTGTCATCCTCCGAAAATGGTACTTTCTTGTTTGCCCCATAAACGGAAGAAGAGCTTGCATAAACAACCGGCGGACGGGAATCAAACTTCAACGCCTGTTCGAAGATTCTGACCTCACCTTCAACATTCGCGTTTACATATGCAGAAGGATTTTCTATCGAATAACGCACGCCCGCCTGAGCAGCCAAATGCACAATGACGTCGACATTCTTTTCGTGACCCAAAGCCCGCTCGACTTGTTCTTTATTGGCTATGTCCGCTTTAACAAAACGAAACGACGAATCTTCACTTATGTTCTTTAAACGTGCTTTTTTCAGTTCGACAGAATAATAATCATTCAGGTTATCAACTCCGACAACCTCGAAACCTTGCCGCAGCAATTCTTTTGTCGTTGCAAAACCGATAAAACCGGCAGCGCCTGTGACAATCGCTTTCATTTTTTTACCCTATCTTGAAGTTTCAGGTGGGACGGCTGTAGCCCGTAAACGATACGACGAATATAATCCGATATCCGAAAAAACAGGGTACCTATCCGCTTCCACTTCGGCAATCGCATATTGTGATAGGTTTTCCTTCCCTTTACGATTGTCGAGCCGTTCACTCCACAAAATTTTACGATATTCTTGTTGGTTGAAAACGCTTTATAGCCGCTCCAACCGCGTTCAAGCGCTACATCGTAAGGAAGGGTCATCGGAGCGAGCTTTTCAAGAAGTTTCTTTGCTCCCTCGCGCGTCACCATATAGGCCGCGGAACTTCCTAAAGGACCGTGTAAACACCGACCAATGGACACATCATCGGTTATATCCATCATTTTACGAAAAATACGGTTACGGTGGTTGGAAAATTTGACCATATCCCATCCGTCGATTTGCGAAAGTTTATTGATAATTCTGACAAATTCTTCATCGAAGCCGACATCATCCTCTGCAATGACGGCATAAGGATCCTCACCATTTGCAATAACTGACAACACACGAAGATGACTAAGATAACACCCTGCTTCTCCAGGCAGGATATTTTTTCCGTGACGGCGGCGAAACCCTTTCACATCAATTTCGGGAGAATTCTGAATGTCGATCTCGCTGCCGTCAACCGCACTGATACGATGATAATCCAGTCCGACGCTTTCAGCTGATCGTGCGACGACCTCGAAACGATCTTTTGACCGATCAAGATTGATGATATAGACGGGAATATTCAAAGTAACCTCAATAGCCAAATTGGGTGGAAAGACGGAAATGGACGCATCACCAATCTTCACGCTCGATCAAAAACAGTCAGCAAATTAGCTATTTGGCAGGCCGATGTAAACGCTTTTGATCTCTTGAGCTTTTTCGTTTGCCCCCGCAATCGTCATTCGATTATTTTTCAGACAAAATCAAACCTAATGTTTTATCTCTTTTAGGCTTCCTCATAAATTCATCTATAATGCCGTTTTAATAAATAAAACATTGAAATTCGCCTTTGCCATAAATAACAAATATCATTTTTAAAATATAAATATCAATTTAAATTGTGTGTCTTCAAAAGTTTCTATTGCCTTTTTCCATGAACATGCAACAACAAATGGCATATTAATCCGGTTTAAAGCTTTGTCTCATGGGAGATAGACATGACCGAAACGAATAAAACAGCTGAAACTGTTGACCCGCACGATACACGCAAACGAATTTTTGCAATTGTTGCAAGCGCATCCGGAAATCTGGTGGAATGGTACGATTTTTATATCTACGCATTTGCGTCCATTTATTTTGCCAACCAGTTCTATCCGTCAGGCAATGACGAGGTCGCAGCACTTCTTAAAACGGCTGGCATATTCTTCATCGGTTTTCTGATGCGTCCGATCGGCGGATATATTTTCGGTCGTATAGGCGACCAGTATGGCCGGAAAATATCCATGATGATCTCGGTAGTGATGATGTGCTTGGGCTCGCTTATCATCGCTTTTCTACCGACCTACGCCACATGGGGCAATGCTGCGGGTGTCATCTTGTTGCTCGTTCGGATGATGCAAGGGCTTTCTGTCGGCGGAGAATATGGAACCACCGCCACATATATGAGTGAAGTTGCTTTGAAAGGCCGGCGCGGATTTTTCAGTTCCTTCCAATATGTGACACTCGTTGGCGGACAACTTCTTGCCGTTCTGGTTGTTGTTATCCTGGAACTGTTCCTTGATGACAATCAGATAAAGGCGTGGGGCTGGCGTATTCCGTTTGTTATCGGCGCATTAACGGCAATCATTGCTTTTTATCTGCGTCGTTCACTCCATGAAACTTCTACAGAAAAATCACGCACCAGTGTTGAAGCCGGAAGCCTCATCAGCCTGTTGAAAAACCATACCCGCTCGTTCCTGCTTGTTGTGGGGTTTACATCCGGCGGCTCTCTCACATTTTATACCTACACCACCTACATGCAGAAATATCTGGTGACCACCACCGGCTTTTCTGCCAAAGATGCCAATACAATGATGCTTGCTGCATTATTTATTTTTATGATTCTTCAGCCTCTGTTCGGGATGCTTGCGGATCGTATTGGAACACGCACATCGTTGTTGATGTGGTCGGTTCTTTCAATCATCCTGACCATTCCTGCCTTATCATTCATCGGATCGACACATAGTGAACTCGCCGCCTTTTTCATGATCGTTGTGATGCTTGCAGTTTCCTGTCTTTACACCTCCATTGGCGGTATTGTTAAAGCAGAAATGTTTCCGGCGTCTGTCAGAGCATTGGGGGTAGGTTTTTCCTATGCTGTTGCCAATGCACTCTTTGGCGGTTCGGCCGAATATGTCGCGCTTTGGTTCAAGAATGAAGGCGTTGGCAATTACTTCTACTGGTATGTGACGATCATGATGGTAATTGCTTTTGTCTGCGCCTATAAAATGAAAGACGCAAGAAATGGCGGTTACCTTCAGGGTCATCACATTGATTGAAAAAACATAGTCGATTATTAGCATCGAATAAGCTTGATGAAATATAGGGCAAGTCTTTTAACGGCTTGCCTTTTCTTTTTGATTTTTTTGATAAACTGTGATTGGAAAAATCCATGAATGATTTTTCAAAAAAGCTTCTATTCTGGTATGATCGTTATCATCGTATTTTGCCTTGGCGCGTGGCTCCGGCCGACTTGTTGACAGGCAAGAAAAATGATCCCTATCGGGTCTGGCTGTCGGAAATCATGTTGCAACAAACAACTGTTGAAGCTGTAAAACCCTATTTTGAAAAATTTGTAACAACCTGGCCAACGGTTTTTTCTCTCGCAAAAGCCGAATTGGAAGACGTGCTTAAAGCCTGGGCAGGCCTCGGCTATTATTCACGAGCGAGAAATCTTAAACGCTGTGCCGAACAAATAGTGGCCGAATATGATGGAGTTTTTCCAAACTCGTTAAAAAACTTGAAGAGTCTGCCCGGTATTGGAGATTATACGGCAGCAGCCATTCTTTCTATTGCCTATAACGAACCTGTCGCTGTCGTTGACGGTAATGTCGAAAGGGTCGTTGCCCGCGTCTTTTCAATTGGTGAACCTTTGCCTAAAGCAAAGGTAAAAATCAGAACAAGAACGCAGGAAATAACACCTGACAAGCGCTGCGGCGACTTTGCCCAGAGCATGATGGATCTCGGCGCGTCGATTTGCACACCACGTGCCCCGAAATGCATGATATGTCCGGTTGAAAGCCGGTGCGAGGCAAAGCGCAACGGCAATCCCGAAGCCTTTCCTGTCAAACCGCCAAAACCGCAGCGTCCCCAACGCTATGGAGTTGCCTTTGTTGCATTAAGTAAAGATGATGAGATCTATCTGGAAAAACGGCATAGTTCCGGATTACTCGGCGGAATGACGCAAATCCCCAATCACTTCAGCGGACAAAATAATTATTCTGTCGCTGACGCTCCATTTCATGCCGACTGGGTGTTGAAGGGCAAAGCCCACCACGTCTTTACCCATTTTTCACTCACTCTTGATGTCTATTTGGCCCGAAATGTCGAAAAATCGGTTGCCGGCAATGGTTGGTGGTGCAAAACAAACGAACTTTCGGGGGAAGCTCTGCCTACTGTTATGAAAAAAGCAATTGCTGCTGCCATTCCGGATAGTTTTAAAACCCGCGGCACGAAACCAAAAAAGACTAACAGAAAAAAATAAAAGGCGGCGCAATTCATGCGCACGCCTTTTTATGATCGGAGACTGGAGATTATCCGACCGTTCAGCTTTTAAACGCCCTGTTTTGTCATTTGTTCCCGAATAATAAGACGTAGTTCATCTATCAGAACCAGTTGACCATCTTTCTCGAAATACCAGAAGGTCCAACCGTTGCAGCTGGCGCTGTTTTGTACTTTCCGCCCCATCATATGGATAGAGCCGGCTTCACCATCAACAACCACCGTCCCGTCTGCGCGGATGATAGCAGCGTGTTTGCGTTTTTTGTCATAAAGCACAGAGCCCGGCTTTAATAATCCTGCTTCAAGCAGACTGACAAATGCCACACGCGGTTCTGCCCGTTTTCCCGAAAGCATGGCAAGCTCCGGTTTTGCAAGCGGCTCGACTGCACGAATTCTTTCCAATGCTGCATCAATATAGGATTGTTCACGCTCGATTCCTACAAAATCACGCCCTAACCGCTTGGCAACTGCCCCCGTAGTACCGGAACCGAAAAATGGGTCCAGAATAACGTCGCCGGGTTTTGTCGAAGACATGATAACGCGCGCAAGCAATGCTTCCGGCTTCTGCGTGGGATGGATTTTATGTCCGTTTTCGTCTTTCAGCCGTTCCCCGCCAGTGCAAATCGGAAACAGCCAATCGGAGCGCATCTGCACGTCATCATTGGCAGCTTTCATCGCTTCATAATTGAAAGTGTATTTTTTGGCATTCTTGTCACGCGATGCCCAGATTAGCGTTTCATGTGCATTCTGAAAACGGCGTCCCTTGAAATTGGGCATCGGGTTGGTTTTTCGCCAGATGATATCATTGAGCATCCAGAAGCCGAGATCCTGCAAAGCGGTACCAACCCTGAAAATATTATGATAGGAACCGATAACCCAGATTGTCCCGTTCGGTTTCAACACTCTGCGGCAAGCAAGAAGCCAGGCACGTGTGAAGGCATCATAGGCTGCAAAGCTCTCGAACTGGTCCCAATCATCATCCACAGCATCCACCAATGACTGGTCAGGGCGATGCAATGCATTTGCAAGCTGCAGGTTGTAAGGCGGGTCGGCAAAAATAACGTCTACCGATTGACTTGGCAGTTTATTGAGTGCTGCAACGCAGTCACCCTTTAAAATCTGGTTACGCCATGCTTCTTCCGGTGAAGCCTGAACGAGATCTTTTACAAGACGAACAACAGTCATTGGATACTCGACCACACATACTCAAGATACTAAAAACTCCGTGACCAATCGAATCACGGCTCTGACAAGCTTAAATTGACGAAATAGGGTAAATATCGCGTTAAAGCGCACAGGTTTTTGGAATAGACTGATTCTCGTTCAAGAATTCGCAGGCTTTACGCTTGGATATAAAGCTGAACTTGTGTCTTTTTCAGGCCGATCAATCGTTGTGTAAGGCATGACTACCGCTTGAATTTTTGTTTTTTGTCAAATCAATCGCACGTTTCATTAGGTTAAAAGAACACAAAATTAAGAACAGCACATTTTTCATCAGCTCTTGCCAATGACAAGTTGAAACGTCTAAAAGATTGCCAATCAATTTGATAGATTACAGGATAAATCCGATGCCGCAGATAGATCTGGTTATTTTCGATTGTGATGGTGTTCTCGTTGATTCAGAATATTTGGCGGCTCAGATTGAATCTGAATTACTGGCGATAGAAGGTTATGAAATAACACCTGAAGAACTGTCCGAACGTTACGCAGGGCTCATTTTTCTTGATATTCTTAAAGAAATTGAAAAGCAGTCGGATGTTCCGCTTTCTGTCAGCCTGATTGAAAAAGTGCCTGAACTTTTCAAAAAGCGTATGAAAGACGAGCTGCTTGGAATTGACGGCGCACGTGAAGCCGTCGAAGCTGTTGCCAAGCTTTATCCTTATTGTATCTGTTCCAACTCGAGGAGCCAGGACATAAAACATATGCTTACGATTGTTGGTCTATATGATCTCTTTGAAAATAAGATTTTTTCAGCACCGGAAGTCGGCACAGGAAAAGTAAAACCGGCACCGGATGTTTATCTTTACGCGGCCGATAAAATGCATGCAAAGCCTGAAAATACAATTGTTATAGAAGATTCCGTCCATGGTGTACGCGGAGCGGTAAAAGCGGGTATGCGTGTTGTCGGCTTCACCGGCGGTTCCCATGCTTACAGCGGCCTTGCCGACGTTCTCACTGAAGCGGGTGCCGAAACAGTTATTGCTCACCATACGGATTTGCCTGCTGTCTTGAAAGCTATGTCCGAGTGGAAAGATATCTGATTTTATCTCAATCAGCCAGTCATGTCAGTTCTTGTCACGAGCAATCAATAAGGTTCGGATAACTCTTCGACATCGACCATTATTGTTATCAAAATACAGAAAATAATTGCCTTTACTAACCTTTGGAAACTCTGTAGCAGGATTCTTAAAAGACGTTTGAATCAACAAAGCTTACAATTCTGTTGTCGGAATTTTTTTGAAAAATCGTAAAAAGAAAAGGCTTGAGAACGCTTTTTCTCAAGCCTTTTAATCATTTTAGTCATTTAAACAAAACCGGCTCGGGAATAATACCGGCCATTGTAACCATTATTTCTTTTGCCCTCTGTCATAGCCAACAAAAACACGAATGTTTTTTGCTGTCGGTTTGGGGAACGATATTTGATCGTCGGAAAAAATGAACTGCGTTGCATCAACGCCATTGCTGATCTCTACCGGATAATTACGCAACTTGGAATATATCACACTATCACCTTCCATAACGGTGACGCGGATAGGCAATGATACCGAACCTTTTTTAAACATCGGTCCCGGTACCACACGGCCGGAAGCTGCAACACGCATAGAAAGCGTTGTATCCGTTGTATTACAGGTTCTTGTTACATCTCTGATCGCAGCCTGATACATGACTTTATTGGCGTCGCCTTCACCACCGCGCTCGTAAACATCATAAAAAGCCGTGTCGTCACGCATGAGAACAACTGGACAATAGGCGCGCAACTGTGCTTCCGTTATTTGCGGTTCGGGCGGAACATTGTCCACTTTCTTATGGATAAAACATCCCGACAACGTTGACGAAGCGGCAATAATGAGGCCAAAGCCCAATGAAAAACGATAAATCGACTTTTTATCCATGAAGTGGACTTTCCTAGAGTAGTAAACCTGTTCTATATCAGCGATCAATAATAGTGATTTGTTGTTTTCTCGCTTTTTCTATAATTTGGCAAGTCTGGTAAAAATAGAGGACGTTTTCAGTCCCGTAAAGGTTGTAAAATAGCGCGACATCAAACATTTTTCACAGGTTCGGGCCCGAGGAGTATAGAAATGAAATATATCAGTACAAGAGCCAATGCACCGGTACTCGGCTTTTGCGATACTGTCATGACGGGACTTGCGCGTGATGGCGGGCTTTATCTGCCAGAAACTTATCCCCATTTTTCACCGGATTCGCTCAAAGCTTTGCGCGGAAACTCATACGCAACAATTGCTAAAACTGTTCTTTGGCCATTTATCGACGGTGAAATCGAACGCCATGATTTTGATTCTATGGTTGACGATGCCTATCGGACATTCCGTCATCCTGCTGTTTGCCCCCTTGTCCAGACCAATACCAGTGAATTCATACTCGAACTCTTTCATGGCCGCACATTGGCGTTCAAGGATGTTGCCATGCAATTACTTGGACGATTGATGGACTATATACTGAACCGCCAGAACAAGCGTGCCACAATTATCGGTGCAACGTCGGGAGACACCGGAGGGGCTGCAATTGAAGCTTTTGCCGGACGCGAGCGCTGCGATATTTTTATTCTATTTCCGAAAGGGCATGTTTCGCCCGTCCAACAAAGGCAGATGACAACCAATAAGAATGCCAATGTGCATGCACTTGCCATTGAAGGAAACTTCGACGATTGCCAGGCTTTGGTCAAAGCCATGTTCAACGATCACGCTTTTCGGGATAAAACGGCTCTTTCCGGAGTCAACTCGATCAATTGGGCGCGTATCATGGCCCAAATTGTCTATTATTTTACGTCGGCAATTTCTCTTGGTGCACCTGACCGAGCTATCTCCTTTACTGTTCCCACCGGCAATTTCGGTGACATTTTTGCAGCCTTTGTTGCTTCCCGCATGGGGCTGCCCATAGCCCATCTCGTCATTGCCACCAATGATAACGATATTCTGGCACGCACACTTTCAACCGGAGTTTATCAGATCCGTTCGCTCAAACACACCACCTCGCCATCCATGGATATACAAGTCTCGTCAAATTTCGAGCGCCTGTTATTCGAGGCATCCGGACGCAATGCGGTTTTAATCCGCAACTCGATGGAAAGTCTTAAACAATCGGGCGAATTTACCATTGATAAAACGGTTCTTGAAAAAATCCGGGCTCTATTTTCGGCCGGCCGTTCCACCGAAACAGAAACCGCCCGTATGATAGACACGCTTTACAAAGAAAGCCATTATCTTGCCGATCCCCATACCGCAATAGCTGTAAAAGTTGCCCGCGAACATATGGAAACAACTATTCCGATGGTTGTCCTTTCTACCGCTCATCCGGCAAAATTTCCGGATGCCGTCAATAAAGCTTGTGGTCAAACTCCAAAGCTTCCTCATTGGCTTGACGGGCTTATGGAAAAGCCTGAACACTATGAAACATTGAAGAACGACGAAAAAATCGTCAAGGACTATATTGGTGCAAAATCCCGCGCTTGCCATTAACCCTATTCATTTTTTCCAAAAGACAGAAAATGCGCAATGTGGTTTTTTATTAAAGTTTTGAATGAAGGAGCTTTATGAGTATGGGCGTAGAAATCAGCCGGCTCGGCAATGGTTTGACGATCGTCACACATACGATGCCACAGATCGAGAGTGTTGCTCTCGGCATATGGGTAAAATCCGGCTCCCGCAACGAAAAATTTGAAGAACATGGCGTAGCCCATATGCTCGAGCATATGGCCTTCAAGGGGACAGCCAACCGCACTGCCTATGAAATTGCCGCTGAAATCGAAGATGTCGGTGGCGAAATCAATGCGGCAACGGGTGTCGAAACCACTGCCTATTACGCCCGTGTCTTGAAAAATGACATACCGCTTGCCGTCGATATTCTCGCCGACATTATCACCACGCCGAAATTCGACGAAACCGAACTTGAACGTGAAAAGCAGGTTGTCTTGCAAGAAATCGGCGCAGCCAACGACATGCCGGAAGACATTGTGTTCGACCATTTCACTGAAACCGCATTCCGTCACCAGACAATCGGAAGGCCTATTCTTGGCACAGCACAATCGGTGTGCAGTCTCACTGCCGATAATTTACGTAACTTCATGAATGAGCATTACAGTGCCGACCGCATGATTTTTGTAGCAACCGGCGCCGTCGACCATCAGTCTTTTGTCAAGGAAGTCGAGAAACGACTCGGCAATTATCGCGCCCATTCGCCGGCACCTCTTGCCGATCTTGCAAATTATGTGGGAGGAGATTTTCGAGAATATCGTAATCTCAAAGATGCCCAGGTGCTCTTAGGCTTCGAAGGGCGAGCCTATCATATACGTGACTATTATGCCTCTCAAATCCTTTCCATTATTCTGGGTGGAGGAATGTCGTCGCGTCTGTTTCAGGAAGTGCGCGAAAAACGCGGGCTTTGCTATTCTATTTATGCTTTTCACTGGGGGTTTTCAGATATTGGACTCTTCGGAGTCCATGCTGCATCAAGCGAAGACGGTTTGCATGACCTCATTCCCGTTATTCTGGAAGAGCTTTACAAAGTGAGTGAAAAGATTGACCAGAAAGAACTTGACCGTGCGCGCGAACAATATCGCGCCAGCCTCATAATGTCACAAGAAAGCCCTTCAAGCCGCGCCGAAACAATTGCACGACAAATGCTCCTCTATGGTCGTCCTATTCCCACGTCCGAAACATTGGAACGTCTGTCTCTGCTTACAGTAGACAGGTTGACCGATTTGGCCGAACGCTTATTTATCGATTCAAAACCCACATTGGCAGCAGTTGGAGCAATAGGACCAATTATGAGTTACGGTGATTTGGTTGCGGCTCTTTCTTCAGGAGCCAGACGGCGCCCTTACTAAGAGCAGCCAGAAAGGCAATGGCATGTTCAAAATGCCCTTCCGGCGTCAGCCGCATAAGCAGCAGGAGAAAATCCGGCTTCCGAATTTAAAGACGAAAGACGTTTATTTGCGCTTTCCGATGATTGATGACTATAAAGAATGGGCAGCCGTGAGAACCGAAAGCCGCGCATTTCTGGAACCATGGGAACCCCTCTGGCCTGCAGATGCACACACACTTTCCCGTTATAAAAACCATCTTGACCGTTACATTGAAGGACGCAAAAACGGCCAGTTCTTTGTCTTTTTTGTGTTTTTAAACGACAGTAACAATCTTATCGGTGGAATAAGTCTCGGTAACATCAGGCGGGGTGTCGTACAATCGGGCGAGATCGGCTATTGGTGTGGAGAAAAATATTCCGGCCATGGATTTATGCATGAAAGTCTGGAGCTGATGGTTGATTTTGCTTTTCAACAGCTCAAATTACACCGTCTGCAAGCTGCCACGATTCCGACAAATATACGCTCCATTTCCTTATTGGAAAAATGTGGTTTTGTTCGGGAGGGACTGATGCGTTCCTATGTGAAAATCCATGGCGAATGGCAAGATCACTACCTTTATTCTTTGTTGGAAATGGAAAGAACAACAAAGTCAATTTGAAAGTGAGGCGTTGTGAAGACAATAGGCAAAACCATTGGCATTTTTATATTCTGGACATTGGGCTTGATCGCCTTGTGCCAGACAGCATTGTCTATTGAACCGGTCAAAATATCTTCACAGGATACAGCACTTGATCTCTCGCGTGCAGTCGAGATTCACCACATAAAAGGAAACACTTTCCAAACATCGACAGCAGCCGGTCCTGATGGAATTGTGCGGCGTATAGAAATGCAGGGGAATGGCGATCATGCAGAAAGCGACTGGGCGGTTTTTGCCATTGCCAATCCGACAGACGACCAGATTGACAGGCTGATTGTCACTCCACATTATCGCATGGCGGGTTCGGGATTGTTATGGCCCGATCTCGGCTCTGTACGCATACAATCTATCACGCCATCGGAAGGTTTTGCACTCGACCGCCAATCAAGTGCCGATTCAGATGTTTTCCGCATTACAATCAATCCCGGTGCAGTCGTCACTCTTGTTGCCGAACTCGGTTCACCGAAATTACCGCAAGTCTATCTTTGGGAACCTGAAGCCTATAAGGATACCATCAATTCCTACACGCTCTATCACGGTATATTGCTCGGCATTTCCGGTCTTCTTGCACTTCTTTTGAGTGTTCTTTTTGTCGTACGCGGAACGGGGCTTTTCCCGGCAACAGCAGCAGTGGCTTGGTCGGTACTTGCCTATATTGGTATCGATTTCAATTTTCTTAATAAATTGTTCGTCATTTCGGCCGAAACCGAACCTATCTGGCGCGCGGCAACAGAAGTGGCCCTTGCAGCATCGCTTTTCATTTTTCTTTTTACCTATCTCCACCTCA
This sequence comes from uncultured Bartonella sp., assembly GCA_946481695.1. Next base: position 44,816 of record CAMLON010000005.1, read on the forward strand.
ATCGCTGGCATTACCATTTCAGCTATGGCGCAGCAGCATGGATTATCGCTCTTTGTGCCCTTGGCGCCTTCGCAATTTATGACCCGACGCGTGCTGCTGGCATAGCACGGCTTTCCTTTGGTCTTACCGCTCTTCTCGGCGTTGTACTCATCGGTTACCTTTCCATTCGCGGTTACGACCGCGCTATTATGCTGATCCCGACATGGCTTCTCATTATCTTCTGGCTATGCGGGGCATATGTGTGTGTGACCGGCAAACTTGATAACGATATTGTTCAACCTGCACTAGCAGGCGGTCTGGTTCTCATTGTTCTGCTCATTGCTTTCACGGTTATGCAACACGCTTTTTCAGGCGGCGCATTCCATCAGGGGATATTTTCCGACCTTGAACGGCAAGCTCTTGCCGTTATGGGGGCTGGCGATATTGTGTGGGACTGGGATGTACGCCGTGACCGTGTGGTCATCAACCCCGATCTTTCTCTCTACCTCGGATCTACAGCTGGTGAATTGAATGGAACCATCCGCAATTGGGTTGACGCTTTACACAGCGACGATCGCGATCGTTTCCGTGCCATACTCGATATGATCCTCGACACACGTAAGGGGCGTATCGACCAAACACTGAGACTCCGTTCTGGTGACGGACATTATTACTGGTTCTCACTAAGAGCGCGGCCGGTCATAGGTTCGGACGGAGAAATTGTGCGGGTCGTGGGCACGCTCGTCAATGTAACCGACCACAAAAAAGCCGAAGAGAGATTGTTGCAGGATTCTGTCCATGACAATCTGACAGGTCTTCCGAACCAGCAGCTCTTCCTTGATCACTTACAAACTTTTGTAAATCTTGCTGTTGCAGGTCGGCCGATCAGGCCAACTGTATTCGTTATCGATTTTGATGGTTTTCGTAATATAAATTATCAATTCGGCATGTCGGTAGGTGACACATTTCTGCTGACAATTGCCCGCCGTCTGGGGCGCCTTATTACACCTGAAGACACACTTTCGCGCCTCTCGACAGATCGTTTCGCAATCGTCCTCACAAGCCAGACCGATCCTGCAAAAATCGCTGCTTTTGCCGACCAGTTACAAAGAACAGTTGCCGCACCAATTCTGTTTTCCGAACGTGAAGTCAAACTTTCTGCTTCGATTGGCCTTATTACCTGGACTGAAGGCAATTCGAATGCCGAAGATATGTTGAGTGATGCAGAACTTGCGATGATTCACGCCAAAAAATCCGGCGGTAATAAAATCGAACCGTTCCGCCCGAATTTCCGCACATTGGGGCTTGAGCGCAACAGCATGGGCAATGATATTCGTTATGCCCTTCAACGCAATGAAATCAAGGTTCTCTATCACCCTGTTCTCGACCTTAATGACGGCCAAATCGTCGGATTCGAAGCATTGATGGAATGGCACCATCCGCGTCATGGTAACCTTTCAGCCGTTGATTTCATCCATACAGCCGAAAGCGAACACGTGGTGATGGATCTCGCACGGTTTGCTATGAAAACAGTTGCCGAAGATCTTACCCATATTCAGGACCGTTTCCCGAAGCAGTCATTTTTCGTATCTGTCAATATACCGAGTGCGGAAATGGTTCATCAGGAATTGATTAACGAGCTTAAAGCAATTCTGATGCGCAATCCTATTAACAAGGGGCGCCTGATGATGGAAATGTCTGAATCAATTCTGATTGAAAACCCCGAACAGTCTTCCAATTTGTTGGAAAAAATCAAGGCTCTCGGCATCGGCCTTGCGCTTGATAACTTCGGGACCGGCTATTCTTCACTCGCCTTTCTATTAGGTTATCCGTTCGATATGATCAAACTTGATCGTTCGCTTCTGGAGGTAAATAGCTCGAAAAAAAGGCTGGTATTAAAATCGATCATCACACTCGCACATGACCTCGATCTCAAAGTAATTGCTGAAGGTGTCGAGAAAGAAAATGAAGCTGTTATGCTGCGCGAAGAAGGCTGTGAATTTGTTCAAAGCAATGTATTCACCGAACCTGTCGGCGTCGAAGATCTGATTACACTCGTCATGAAACATCCCAAAGCCGCCGTTTAAAATATTATCAAATGGATATCCGGTTTCTCCTGTTATCGGACAGCGTCGATAACAGCGCTTATTATTTTGATAACGCTTACGCTTATTGATTGAATGAAACGTCGGCCTGATGGAGAATTGCAATAAACGCTTACATCTCAGCTTCGCGTCGCCATGATAATCGATAAAAGTATAAACGATTGAAATGACATGTTTTTTCAAGCGTGACCGGCTTGACCAATAAGAAATGTCGGATCAATGCCCATTTTCTTCAGGCTTTGTTCATATTGATGGTCAAAATCCTGAGCAAACAGAAAATCCGCATCAACGGGGCTCGTTAGCCAGCCATTTGCAGCGATTTCGGCTTCGAGTTGCCCACCTGCCCAGCCTGCGTAACCGAGCGCAATTATAGCGTGCTGTGGTCCTTTCCCGACGCTCATTGCCTTCAAGACATCAGTTGTCGAAGTAAGACAAATATCTCTGGTAACAGGTATCGTCGTCCGGCAGGCATAATCATCGGTATGAAGGACAAAACCGCGCGAACGATCAACCGGCCCGCCATTTCTCACAGGAAAAAGCTTTATCGGCTCGGGCAGATGGATGGCTTGGGCGGCATTGATTATTCCAAGTTGCAACAGCAAATCCGGAAACTTCAAATCCTGACGCCGGTTCAGCATAATGCCCATTGCCCCCTCGTCCGAGTGGGCACAGATATAGATAACCGCATGGGAAAAACGTTCATCCCCCATGCCCGGCATTGCTATAAGCAGATGACCATTCAAAAAGCCGTCGCGTTTTTTCATTGTGCTAATTTTATCCATAATTTAAAAGTAATCGTGTATTGATGAGTTGCAAGGAAAAAGTGAATTTTTTCGTCAAAAGTCTTGAACAAAATAATGTTTTAACGGAAGCTGAACCAATTGCACCAATTTTTTAAGCTCATAGCCGTTGGGATTTTCCTTGTTCTTGCATGTTTTTCCGGCTTTGGCCAAACGCCAGTCGTTGCCCAAACGCCCGCCTTTACCAAAACAAATGACACTTCAACGCTATTGGCAACGCCATGGCATGAGTTCGAGGGGGGGCGGGTGCGCCTCGCATTACAGCCTATTGCCGAAAATGGGCGCCTGCGGGGTGTTATAGAAGTAAACCTGAAGCCGGATTGGAAAACCTATTGGGAAAATCCCGGAAATTCGGGTATGGCGCCTTCTTTCGATTTTTCTCCCCCTTCAAGCTACGAGATTATCTATCCTGTACCTCATCTATTCAAAGATGGCAGTGACTGGTCGTTCGGCTATAAAAACAGCGTTCTATTGCCTTTCACGGTTGAAAAAGCCGACAATGGCGAAAGCTTGAAAGGTCAACTTACAATCGGCTTATGTAAAGAAATATGCATGCCTCTTGATATCCCGTTCGACTTTTCCGACCAGAATGCCAATACCGCTCTTTCAAGCTCGCTTCTTACAATGGCGGAAGAAAAACTACCGGAAACGACTCCCGAAAATATTGTTATTCGCGCCAGTAACAACGAGAACATACTTAACGTTACGATTACCCACCAAAATGGACAAAACATATCGGCACTTTTTCTTGATGGAAAGACAGATGAAATCGGTCCGGCTGAAATTATCAAAAACAGCCGGAATGAAACTGTTTTTGCGGCACCGATCATTGCAAAAAACAGCAAAGGCCCTTTGACGATCTCTTATATCGTCGAAGCAAAACCCGCTTCTTTCACCGGCATGTTGACGTCACAAAGCAAATAAATCGTTAGCGGTTTTCATCAACGCCTTTACGGGCAAGCTCGTCACAGCGTTCGTTTTCAGGATGACCGGCATGTCCTTTGACCCAATGCCAGTTCACGTTATGGCGTGTGCGAGCCAAATCAAGTTTTTGCCAAAGGTCGGCATTTTTGACAGGCTTTCTCGCAGACGTTTTCCAGTCTTTCGCCTTCCAGCCTTCAATCCAGGTTGAAATCCCATCCCGCACGTAAACAGAGTCAGTGTAAAGATCAACGTTACACGGTTCTTTCAATGCATTGAGCGCATTGATTGCTGCCGTCAACTCCATACGATTATTGGTGGTGTCGGGTTCACCGCCGTAAAATTCTTTGGTGACCCCGTTCCAACGCAATAGCACCCCCCAACCTCCCGGTCCGGGATTGCCGGAGCAAGCGCCATCAGTGAATATTTCGACCTGTTTCAAGGAACCGTCCGCGTTCTAGAGCCCGATTTCAGATGGTTTATTGACGTCTCTAAAAAAATTCAATTTCCGCCAATATTCGAGTGGATCCTTTTTCACAACCAGACTGTTTGAAGGCGTGTTGAACCAATCATAAAGGCGCGTGAGGAAAAATCTGATTGCTGCTCCACGGGCGAGAACCAGTATATTGTCAATCTCATTTTGTTGAAGCGGACGAATAGCACAATAGGCTTTGAGCATCGCCTCACTTTTCGTCACATTATAAGAATAATCCCGTTCAAAGCACCATGCATTGAGGGCAATGACAAGATCATAGCTGAGCATATCTGTGCATGCGAAATAGAAATCTATGATGCCTGACATATGATCGTTCAGGAAAAAAACATTATCATTGAAGAAATCGGCATGGATAACGCCTTGAGGCAAATTATCAGGCCAGTTGCTTTCGAGATAGTCGAGTTCTCTGTCAATCTCTTTAACTAAGCCGGATGCCAATTCTTCTGCCCGTCCGCGGCTTAAATTCCATAAAGGTCGCCAGGCGTCGATCGACAGGCTATTTTTCCGTTTAAGAGGAAAGTCGAGACCTGCGAGATGCATTTTTGCCATGCCTTTTCCGACTTCTCGGCAATGCTCGACATTCGGCTTTCTGAGCCAAACACCTTCAAGAAAAGAAACGATTATAGCGGGCCTCCCCACAAGCTCGCCGATCATTTTTCCATCCTTGCGTTTGATGGGGCGTGGACACGAAATTCCTTTCAGTGCCAGATGGTTCATCAATTCAAGGTAAAACGGCAGATCCTCTTTATTGACACGCTTTTCAAACAAAGTGAGGATGAAACGTCCTGCTTCTGTATGGAGCATGAAGTTCGAGTTCTCGACACCTTCGGCAATACCTCTATAAGATTGTAGTGCGCCGATTGAATAATCGTTCAGAAAGCTTGTTAATTCATCTTCGTTGATATCGGTATAAACAGCCATTATTTGCCCCACACGAGCAAGCTCATGTTTTCTTCACTTGTCTTTATCGGGAATGCCCTTGCCGTTGACAAATTCCATATCTTCCGGAGTCAACACAACTTCCCGCAATTCCCTGTTGACCAAAAAGGTTTCATTTTCAACCGCAGTCTCGGCAATTTCTATAGTCACGTCATAGCGTTTTCTGAATGCCGCAATGATTTCATCAACAATTATTTCCGGTGCCGAGGCGCCGGCGGAAAGGCTCACCGTGTGGACATTATTCAAATGGGCAAAATCTATTTCCGCCGCACGTTGAACAAGTAGTGACCGCTTGGCACCAAAGCGCTCGGCAACTTCGACCAAACGACGGGAATTCGATGAGTTTGGAGCACCAACAATCAAAAATAGATCACTGCCCGGAGCTGCCGCCCTCACCGCTTCCTGACGATTGGTCGTCGCATAACAAATCGACTCGGCAGCCGGTGGTTCAATATCGGGAAAACGGCGTTTCAACACTTCGATGATTTCAGCTGTGTCTTCAACAGACAACGTCGTCTGGCTAACAAAACCCAATTTTTGGCCGGGTAATGGCTGGTAATTTTCAGCATCGTCGACATTTTCAATTAAACTTACGGTACCGGCGTCTACCTGCCCCATTGTTCCGATAACTTCAGGATGACCGGAATGGCCGATCAGAATGACATGACGCCCGTTGCGCTGATGACGCATAGCCTGTTTATGAACTTTTGACACCAACGGACAAGTCGCATCAAGATAAAAAAGATTTTGCAAACGCGCTTCTTCAGGCACCGATTTTGGAACACCGTGGGCCGAAAAAATCACCGGTTGGTTGTGGTGTTCGGCCGGTATCTCGTCAAGTTCTTCGACAAAAATTGCACCGCGCGCCTGCAGCCCTTCAACCACGTAGCGGTTGTGGACAATCTCGTGACGCACATAGACAGGCGCACCATATTTTTTCAATGCAAGAATGACAATCTGTATCGCCCTGTCAACTCCGGCGCAAAAACCGCGTGGCCCGCAAAGGCGAATTGTTAATGGAGGTTTTGATGTCATAATATTTCCTTGGGTGAACCCGTTATTTCAGGCACCCACATGCGCCATCGTGGCCGCATATACAAGAAGGACAAAAAGAAAAAGTGCAATAGCAAGGCCTTTTGCCCTATGACGCTGAGCTTTTTTCTGAATTTCTGTAAGTTCGATTTGATTGAGAGGCTTGTGCCCGTCCATATTCATGCTCCCGGATAGCCCATGAGGCGAGTAGCCAGCGATTCTATCAGTAGCACTGCAAACAAAGCTGCGAGATAAAAGAGCGAGAAGAAAAACAGTTTCTTCGCACGTGCTACAGTTTCTTCGCGATTTTCCGTCTTCCAAAGTTGGTAGGAATGATAGACAAAGATAACACCCAAAATCGTTGACAAAACACCGTAAGTTATACCGGCAAAACCGATAAAATAGGGTGCAATTCCGCATAGTGCCATCAAAATTGCATAAACGAAAATCTGGTTTTTCGTCGATCGTTCGCCTTTTACATTCGGCATCATCGGAATATGGGCAGCCCCATAATCGGTCGTAACAAAAAGCGACAGGGCCCAGAAATGCGGAGGGGTCCACATAAATATAATGAGAAAGAGCACAACGCTTTCAATGCTGATTGTACCGGTTGCCGCCGCCCAGCCGATCATCGGAGGAAATGCACCTGCAGCACCGCCAATAACGATATTTTGTGGTGTAGAGCGTTTAAGCCACATGGTGTAGATCACAACATAAAAGAATATTGTAAAAGCAAGAAATGCGGCCGAAAACCAGTTGATGAAAATGCCCATTGTAAGCACTGACAATGCCGACAATACGAGACCGAAAACCAGCACCTCTCCGCCTGTTAACTTGCCAGCCGGTATAGGACGTTTTTTGGTGCGTTTCATGATGGCATCAATATCGGCATCATACCACATATTCAAAGCGCCCGACGCCCCGCCACCAACGGCAATGCATAGAATTGCCAGAAAGCCGAGAACGGGATTGATCGGATTAGGTGCAACCATCATGCCGACAAGCGCAGTGAACACCACCAGAGACATAACCCGCGGCTTCAAAAGAATTATATAGTCGTTCGCATCGGCTTCCGATGGGCCAACCAAATGTGGTTTTTGCGATGCTTGCTTTAATATAGACATATATAACCCGTTCTTTTAAAGGCACCTTTTAAAACGGTAACTTCTTGGCGTTCACCTGACAAAACCTGTTTAAAAAGGTTAAAACAACCCCGACTATAGAAGCGATTTTAACAACAAAACGCAACTATTAATTTCTTTTTTAAGGAAGCAATATCAATTTCTTGAAGATCAAACAAACTTCAAGCACGTTGTTTGCGGCGGTCAATTCAATGGCAATAGCACAAAAAATTTTCCGCTAATTTTTTATACACTATTCCAATTTCGAATATAAATTTTTGAAAAATATACAAACTCAAAATTAAAAATCCGATTGTGGAACAGCTAATTAAAACTACACGTCTGATGCAGATTTGCAAGCATGTTTTGTCAGCCTTTCAGAGACGTTTCTCCAGTTATAAGGCAATTTGCCCGGCTCATAGTTATTCGGCTCAAACTTAAAAAAATAAACGCGTTAGATTTCAAAAATCCTCAAGCCCGGCACCCGTTATTTTGTTACGACAGGCACTTTTTCCCATGCGTCCTTGCTCGGAGGTGACGGCAATTGCCATTCCAACGTCAAAGCTCCCTCGCCCCACGGATTGTCTTTTGCTTTTTGTCTTACGATAAAAGTTTTACAAAGCCCCAATAGAAAAACAATAACCGAAAAGGCTGCAAGAAGTGCTCCGACTGACGAGGACATACCCAATATCGTCGGGCTAAAAAGAGCATTATCAGTTAATTCATTGAGATGTTGAGGCAGGAAAATAGCGTTAACGCCAATAAACAATGACCAGAAGTGCAAATTCGTCATGGCTTTGCTGCAACGATATCCTGTCATTTTCGGCAACCAGTAATACCAACCGGCAAAAATTGCAAATACAGCACTGAGCGACAGGATGTAATGGAAGTGGGCAACAAATGCTGATTGATCCTTAGGGCTAATGCCGTTGCCGATTGTTACAAGCTGCAATGCTGAAAGTTGCCCCATCAAGACAACAAAGAAAAACCCCATTGCCCACAACATCGGTGTCTCGAATTTGAAACAACTCTTAACCAATGTCACAAACCAGCTAAAAAGGATAAAACCAGTTGGCAAAATGATAAAAGGCAGCGAAACCTTGAAATAATGAGCCATGATATCAGGCTTTTCGAATTGGAAAAGATCGTTCATCCAGAGGATGGAACCGATCGTGCCGGTAAATACCATAGCCGCAATAACAACGTTTTCCATAAAAAGACGACGCTTGCAGAAGGTTACCAGAATTTCACTGATAATTCCGAAAGCCGGCAAGAGCAGCACAAATATTTCCGGATGGCTGAAGAACCAAACCATCATTGATAAATGTCCGGCATTGCCCGAACCGTTAAAAACAAGTTGCGTCAAAGCAGCAAGCATTGCGGGAACCGAAATCAGTCCCAGAAACGACGAGACCAGCACCGCCCAGACAAAAACTGGCAAACGCGAAAGAGTAAGCCCTGGCGCCCGCATTGTAATAATTGTTGTGATGAAATTGATAAACGTAATAATGAACGAGATCGACCCGATGACGATCGTTGCAAGCATCAATATTTTGACGTTACTTCCGTCGCCGCCTGAAAAAAGTGTCATGAATCCAAAAAGAATTGTAACGGGTAGCAATAAGAATGCCACCAAATTTGCACGCGGAAATGCAACGTTATGCGTGCCAATCATCAACGGTATAAACCAGTTGGCAAAACCGCCAATCAGTGCAGGCATAACCATAAAGAAAACCAAAATCAGCGCGTGCGCAGTGCTCATGAATGATAAAAAAGCTGTATCTTTCGGAAAAATACCGATGAAAAAGGCGAAATCGTTCCCGTTCATATAAAGACGCAAGACAAACGAAAACGCTGCGCCGATGACGCCTGCTACAATTGCGAGCACCAGATAGAGTGTACCGATTGCTTTGCTATCCAAGTTCGATAACGATGAAAAAAAACTTTTCTTTGCGTATTCAGACATCAATTTTGCCAACGTAATCAAGCAATCTATTGATTGCGAAACCTGTTTTCACTTCGTTTAACAACATATTTACATCAAAACAATGCGACAAACAGCCCCAAATAGAAACACTTCATTGCCATAATTGTCAATTCTGCGCGTTTTTGCCATGTTCTTGCCCAAGAATTGAACTTTAAGTGATATCTGTTGTGAATGGTTTACACTGTCGTGCTTGTGGACTCTTTTCACGAACGCTGAAGCGCGATATCGTCGGGATGATTCGAGCAGGAGTTTCTATGTCACTTCGTCATTTTTTCAAACGAGCTTGTGGCGTCGCCGCGTCTTCTCTAACGATGATCGGTCTTTGCCTTGCTCTTGCAGAGGCGCAAACGCCCAACCAACAGGATGTGCCTGCTCCGAAAACCTTTGGAGCATGGACGAAGGTTTGTTCCCTTCCCCCCGGGACACCGAATGTCCAATGTGAAGTTGTCCAGAACGTGCGTGCGCAAAACCGGCCCGATATTGCTTTTCGTGTCACGCTTTATAAGTTGCCTAAAAATCAGGGCACGCTTATGCGGGTTTTTGTTCCTATCAGGGTAGAACTGCGTTTGGGCGTAGGTATCAAGATAGACAATAAAGATATGGGCAAAATGGAATATCGCCGCTGTCTTGGTGACAATTGCGTAGCCGAAGCATTTCTGAAAGATGATGATCTCAAGTCATTTCTTGAAGGAAAAATGGCGACCTATTTCATATTTACGACACCTGAAGAAGGCGTCGGCGGCATGATCGACCTTAACGGCTTGAAGGACGCTTACGCTTCGCTGCCAAAGGAATAAGGCGAAGACGATATCGACCCCGCGGATCGTTTTGACCGATCAATAAAGATTGAAGCGGCCTTTATTATCGCGTTCGTATTTTTTATATAAATGAACGAAAAGAGCCGTTTTAAAGACAGGGAAATTACATGAAACCGCTGATCGAACAATTCGACGTTGGAGCCAATGATGTCCAATCAATTGTGAAGGACACTTTGAAAAATGCTGACGATGGAGAATTGTTTCTTGAATATCGTGAAAGTGAATCACTCCTTTTCGATAATGGAAGACTGAAAAATGGTTCGTTCAATCAGGATAAAGGTTTCGGTTTACGTGCTGTAGCGGATGAGGCAACCGGTTATGCCCATTCCGGAGAGCTCACAAAAGCGGCATTAAAAAGAGCCTCGGATGCGGCAAAAGCTGTCACCAACGGCTACAAAGGAACTTATAGCGCGGCACCACGTGGCACCAATAAAAAGCTTTATGACGAGCTCAACCCGCTCAATTCCCCCTCATTCGAGGCTAAGGTAGCACTTCTTAAAAAGATCGATTCTTATATCCGTAATAAAAATGATGCTGTCCGGCAAGTCTCTGTATCGCTTGCCGGCTCGTTGCAACAAGTCGAAATTTTACGTGCTGATGGCGAACTTGTGAGAGATGTTCGCCCGCTTGTGCGGCTTGCTGTTTCAGTGGTTACTGCTAAAGGTGACAGGCTGGAAAATGGTTTTTATGGTTGCGGTGGCCGACAAGCTTTCGACCGTTTTATCGCAGAAGACAATTGGCAAATGGCAGCCGACGAAGCGCTGCGTATGGCTCTTGTCAATCTTGAAGCAGAGCCTGCGCCTGCTGGTACATTCGACGTTGTTCTTGCAAGCGGGTGGCCAGGGGTCATGTTGCATGAAGCTGTTGGACACGGACTTGAAGGCGACTTTAACCGCAAAAAGACTTCTGCTTTTTCAGGCCTTATGGGGCAACAGGTTGCTGCAAAAGGTGTGACAGTTATTGATGACGGCTCGATTGCGGGACGTCGTGGATCGCTCACTGTTGATGACGAGGGAACGCCTTCCGCACGCAATGTCCTTATCGAAGATGGAAAGCTCGTCGGTTATATGCAAGACCGGCTTAATGCGCGCTTGATGGGTATGCGCCCTACGGGAAACGGACGGCGTGAATCCTATGCCTGTGCGCCGATGCCAAGAATGACCAATACAATGATGCTAGGCGGCCAATATACGCCTGAAGAGGTACTCGGCTCCTTGAAAGACGGCATCTATGCTGTCTCTTTCGGTGGTGGTCAGGTCGACATCACTTCGGGAAAATTTGTGTTTGAATGTACCGAAGCTTACCGCGTCAAAAACGGTAAAATTGTTGCCCCGATCAAAGGGGCTACGCTTATCGGCAATGGTCCGGAGGCTATGAAACGTATCACAATGATCGGTAACGACCCCAAGCTTGACAATGGAATCGGCACATGTGGCAAGAATGGTCAAAGTGTTCCGGTTGGCGTCGGTCTACCACATTTGCGCATTAATGGAATGACTATTGGCGGCACTGCCGTTTGATGCCTGAGAACAGATTATCAGTTAAAATTAGTAGCTACCGAAAATAACGGATAAGCATTTTGGGCTCCCAGCCAGAAAGTAGTAGGGTTGCTTTCGTCGGTTGATGATATCGCAAAAAATTTTTCTCAACTTGTAGCTAAACTGTTCAATCGCAGGCGAGACATAGTCTGTTCACGCGAAAATAAAATTTTCAGAGTGGACTGAAGTGGAGACTAACACGTTTCCTTCCGGTATTTTTCGACCATGTATCACCGTTGGTAACCTTGATCTGGACACTTGCTCATGGTCATATTACCCGCACATCAAGCTTTAGATGACATTGATATCTCAAACTTCCGGCCATGAAACGTTGAGATCATAAGGCGCCAAATCCTGATAGTTTCAACTTCGCATTGCGGTCAAATCGGGTTCGGCAAATTGCCGCACGAAATATGCTGAATCGACGGCTTTGATTTCCGAAATTGCAAAGTTTTTTGCTGAATTGCCGTTCTTCAATCATAAAACTATCTTGGACATTCATCTGGCATTCCGTCCAAAGAACGGACAATTGAAAAGCAGTTCTCAATTGCCTTTTTCACTGATGTTTTTCCGGACGATGACAATTTTCTGTTTGGAAAGATATCGTAAATTATCGATCATAGACTCTGCTTTAAAAAATTCGAATTCCAATGCAATTTCGAATTATGAGAAGACACCGTTTGGAATGTAGTTCTACCGAACGTCCATCGAGCATCCCGCTTTTTATCTTCACTGCAAAAGCTCAAAAAAAACCTTTCACTTCAAAAACCTAATTTTCTTGTTTTTTGAACAAAGAACATTGAAAATGTAACCTTAATTTTGTAGGAAAAATAATGAAATTGCCCGAAACGGGCTTTCATGATTGAAAGGAATTACCATGTACACGGTCGTGTCTGGTCAGCCTCAGAAGCTGTCTCGTCAGTTTACACTTCCAAAAATTATCAGCGCTTTATTCATTGTGCTTGCTGCTATTTGGCTTTCAGTTAGCTATAGCGTTGAGCAAGGGCTTTTGCTGCTTGTCGGCGCAGCGCTTGGAATAACGCTTTACCATGCGTCATTCGGCTTTACTTCGGCCTGGCGCAATTTCATTCTTGATGGACGGGGACGCGGTTTGCGCGTGCAAATGCTGATGCTGGCAATTGCTGTTTTACTTTTTTTCCCGACATTAAGTCTTGGGGAAGTTTTTGGTCATCCCGTCAATGGCTCACTCGCCCCATTAAGCCTTTCGGTTATCATTGGAGCCTTTATGTTCGGCGTGGGAATGCAACTTGCCGGTGGCTGCGCTTCCGGTGTGCTATTTACTCTCGGTGGCGGCAATGCCCGCATGCTTCTCGTTCTTGCATTTTTTGTTCTTGGTGGCTTTGTTTCAACGGCTCATGCATCATTCTGGGCAAATATGCCGGCTCTGAAACCGGTTTCGCTAGTTAAAACCCTTGGCGCACCATTAGGAATTTTTGTCTCGCTTGTGCTTTTTGCAATCATTGCATCGGTGACAGTTATCATCGAAAAACGTCGCCACGGCGCGCTTGAACAGGAAAAGACAACAACTCATAAAGGTTTACAACGCTTTTTCCGTGGCCCTTGGCCAATGGTTTGGGGCGGCATTGCCTTGGCATTGCTTAATTATTTGACACTTGTGATTTCAGGAAAGCCATGGAGCATTGCCGGCGCCTTTCCGATTTGGGGGGCAAAAATCAGCTCTGCTTTCGGTGTCGACGTCGCAAGCTGGCAGTTTTGGCAAAACCCGGGAAACGCTAAAAACCTGAGCTCGAGCATATTTTCCAATGTCACTTCGGTCATGGATTTCGGCATTATTGCCGGTGCAATGCTCGCCGCGGGTTTAGCAGGTCGTTTTGCATTCAAATTCCGCATGCCCGTCGGCTCCGCATGCGCTGCCGTTATTGGCGGGCTACTCCTTGGATATGGTGCCCGTGTTGGCTTCGGCTGCAATATCGGTGCCTATTTTTCAGGTATCGCATCAGGCAGCTTGCATGGCTGGCTTTGGGTTGTTGCCGCGTTCTTCGGAAATACGGCTGGTGTTTACCTAAGACCGGTTTTTTATAAAAATCCTCAAACTGCGCCGCAAATCAAATCCTGCTAGAGATAAGCGCAGTTCACATTTCTTAAAGGCGCCAGCCTGGCTTGGGCTTGCGCTTTTTAAGCAAAGCAACCGTTTCAACATGGGGCGACCATAAAAATTGGTCCAACGGCACAAGCTTTTCAACTGTGTAGCCACCCTCAATCAAAATAGATAAATCACGCGCCATTGTGACCGGATTACAGGAAACTGCAACCACACGCGGAATATTTGTTTTGGCAATTTCCTGCGCCTGTTCTTCAGCTCCTGCCCGTGGCGGGTCAAAAACAAGACCGTCAAAAGCTTCCAATTCACGCGGCAAAAGCGGACGACGGAATAAATCCCGCTTTTCATAGGTTACAGTCTTCAACCCGACTGACTGTCGATAGGCACGGTCAAGGCTTTTTAAAGCGTCATCATCATTTTCAACAGCATGAACTTTCATCTTTTCGGCCATGCGGAATGTAAATGTGCCCGCACCGGAAAAAAGATCGGCCGCATTTTTGGTTTTTTTCAAGCCTTGCATGACGAGCTTGGACATAAACTCTTCCGCTTCTTTGGTCGCTTGCAGAAAACCGCCTGCTGCAAGTTCGACAATCGTCGAACCAAAATGGAGTTCCGGTCTCTCTTTCTCTATGATGATCTCGCCGTCAGCCGTTAAACGTATGAAGGATTGCTTCAAGCCCTCCTCAACAAGTCTTTGGCGCAATTTTTCATCATTGATTTTACAGCCATCCAAAGCGACATCGATTCCGTTTTCCGCCAGTGTCACATTAATCCGGATTTCTTTTGAATAGTTTGCCAACAATGCAGCAACCGATCTGATTGCCCCCAGTGCATCAACAAGCTCGGGTCGTGAAACGGGACATTCCTCGATGGCCACAACATCATGGGATTGGTAGCGGTTGAAACCTACAATTTGACCTTTCGGTGTTACGCGGGCGGTTAAAATCATGCGGCGGCGTGTGTGTGGAGCACATGGAACAAGTGGATCAACATTGGTTTCTATTTTCCTTCCCACCAAAGCGTCGACGACCAGAGATCTTTTCCACATTTGGTATGGTTCATCGGCCCAATGTTGCAAAGCACAACCACCGCAGTCTTCAAAATGTTTGCATTTCGCATCGACCCTTTCGGAGGATCGTTTTTTCAACGCAAAGACTGAAGCATGATTGTTTTCCGACGCAATATTGGCAACTTCACGAGGGAGTGTGAACGGCACATAGACTAATCCATGGTTTGTCTTTGCAACCCCGTCACCAGCGACACCGATATGGTCAATCACGACCTCTTCAATCATTGCTTTTTTCTCCGAAAAGTAAATATTCGCGATTTCCGTCGCCACCTTCAATCGGGGAAGGTATCAACCCCTTCGCGCACCAGTCATCCAATCCGTCAAGCCAATGAAAAAGTTCGTGAGCCAACCTTTCCGCGCGGGATGGATCTTTGACGATGCCACCCCGACCTATGCCCTCACGCCCGATTTCAAACTGGGGTTTGACAAGAAGCACAGCCTGCGCGCCGCTTTCAGCCAAACTTAATGCCGGTGGCAGAGCCAACTTTAACGATATGAAACTTACATCCGAGACGACGAGTTGAATTTGGCGATTTTTCAGATGAGCTTTCGTAAGGTCACGGGCGTTTAACCCCTCGTAAAGGGTGATTGCGGGATGACCGATAAGTGAAGGGTGGAGTTGCCCGTGACCGACATCGACAGCTATGACGTGGCTCGCTCCTTTTTCAAGCAAAACTTCAGTAAATCCCCCCGTTGAAGCACCGATATCAAGCGCAGTTACACCTTCCGTTTTAACCGGAAAATATGAAAGCGCCGCTATAAGTTTCAAAGCAGCACGGGATACATAATGTTGCGCGGGGTCGAAAACACCGATATCGGCGTTTTCCAAAACAGGTTGCCCTGCTTTTTTCACGACAACGCCATTGATTGTTACAGTGCCTCGCGCAATGGCATCCCTTGCACGTGAGCGTGTTGAAAAGAATTTTTTTTCAACCAGAAGCGTGTCCAATCTCAGCCGTTCCGGCATTTCAGGCCCGAATTTGTGGTGTCACCAATGCTTCGCGCCCGAGAGCGGCGAAGACCGTATTGACGATACCGGTTTTATCAAGCCCAATCTCGGAAAGGATTTTTGCTTGCGGCCCGTGATAGAGATATTTATCCGGCAATGTTATTGTGCGGATTTTTAGCCCTTTGTCGAGCAATCCATCCCTTGCGAGAAATTGCAAAACTTGTGCACCGAAACCGCCAGCTGCCCCTTCTTCAATTGTGACAAGAACTTCATGTTCGAGCGCAAGGCGACGGACAAGATCTTCGTCAAGCGGTTTTGCAAAACGGGCATCTGCAACCGTTGTAGAAAGTCCGGCGGCTGCCAGTTCATCGGCGGCAGCAAGTGCCTCCTGCAAACGGGTACCAAAGCCCAACAGTGCCACCTTACTTCCCTCGCGAAGGATGCGTCCCTTACCAATTTCAATCAATTCGCCACGTCCCGGCAGTTTAAGACCAACGCCTTCACCGCGTGGATAGCGGAACGAAATTGGCCCCTGATCATAGGCTGCCGCCGTGCGCACCATATTCATCAATTCCAGTTCGTCGGACGGTGCCATAACAACGAAGCCGGGAAGTGCCGATAAAAATACCGTGTCATAACTTCCGGCATGAGTCGAACCGTCTGCACCGACAAAACCTGCGCGGTCAATTGCAAATTTCACCGGCAGTTGTTGTATGGAGACATCATGCACGATCTGGTCATAAGCGCGCTGGAGAAATGTCGAATAGATAGCCACAAAGGGCTTCAGACCTTCACAAGACATTCCGGCTGCAAATGTCACAGCATGTTGCTCGGCAATGCCGACATCGAACATGCGCTTGGGGAATTTTTCAGCAAACTTGTCAAGTCCTGTTCCTGAAGGCATAGCGGCAGTGATTGCAACAATCTTGTCGTCCAGCGTTGCTTCCTTGATAAGTGAATCGGCAAACACTTTGGTATAAGAAGGAGCCTTGCTTTGAATCTTCACCTGTTCGCCGGTCACGACGTTGAAACGGTTTACACCATGGTATTTATCGCTCGCAGCTTCAGCAGGAGCATACCCCTTGCCTTTACGGGTGATAACATGAACGAGTACCGGGCCGTTCGGATGTTCGCGCACATTTTTCAAAACCGGCAAAAGATGCTCGATGTTGTGGCCATCAATCGGCCCGACATAATAGAAACCAAGCTCCTCAAACAGCGTGCCACCGGTCAAAAAGCCACGCGCGAATTCTTCACTCCGACGTGCTTTATCCCAGAAAAATTTGGGCAGTTTCTTGCTTAAGGCTTTTGCACGCTCGCGCAGATTCCTGTAGGAAGGGCTCGAGACCAGACGGGCAAGATAGGCACTCATGGCACCGGTTGGCGGTGCAATTGACATATCATTATCGTTGAGAATAACGATGAGACGCGCGTCAAGCGAGCCGGCATTGTTCATTGCCTCATAGGCCATGCCTGCCGACATCGAACCATCACCAATGACGGCAATAACATTGCGCTTCTTTTCCTGTTTTAGTTCGTTGGCAACAGCCATGCCGAGGCCTGCGGAAATGGAAGTTGAAGAATGCCCCGCCCCGAACGGATCATAAATACTTTCACTGCGCTTGGTAAAACCGGATAATCCCCCTTCCTGACGAAGGGTACGGATACGATCGCGTCTACCTGTCAATATCTTATGGGGGTAAGACTGGTGACCGACATCCCAAATAATACGATCTTCGGGTGTGTTAAAAACATAATGCAAAGCAACGGTAAGTTCTACCACGCCGAGCCCCGCGCCCAAATGCCCCCCTGTTACCGATACGGCATCAATTGTTTCAGCCCGCAATTCATTAGCGACTTCTGTCAAGGCGCTTTCCGGCAAGCGGCGCAGATCCTCCGGCAGATGTATCTTGTCCAACAATGGTGTTGATGGTCGCGACAAATTATTTTCCTTAGTTTTTCTCAACTGTTAACATATTTTTCTGGTTGCCAAAGCTTTACAGCTTTTGACGCAAATTTGCACCTTAAAACTCAAAAATTTTGGTCATTTAAGACCTCACGTCTATCAAATTGCGATGATTGTCTCCTCTCATCCGCTTAAAATTGTCGACAAGACATAATTTTCAAGCTTTATGATGCGCTTGATAACAAATAAAGATGCGCCATATGACAAAACCGGCGTCCGTTTTCGTCATAAGAGCTATAAAATTAGCGTAAGATAGATGTTAGGCAATGGTTGAAGAATATTTACAACATTGGATTTCGCAATATGGCCCGTTTGCCTATTTCTTCATCCTATATTTCGAATCGTTCGGCGCTCCTGTGCCGGGAGAAAGCGGTCTCATCGCCGGCTCTCTGCTTGCAGCTGCCGGAAAGCTCGATTTATTGCCCATGTTGCTTTGCGCTTTTACAGGAAGTGTGCTTGGCGATTGCACCGGTTATGCAATAGGCCATTTCGGTGGCGAAAAACTTTTATTGCGCTACGGCCATTATGTGAAACTCACGCCACAGCGGCTCGAAAAGTTTCAGAATATGCTTGATAAACGCGGTTTCTTCTTTGTTGCAACCGCCCGATTTATAGTCGTTTTACGCCAATTAAACGGGCTTATTGCCGGTTCCGGAGGAATGGCTTTTCCAAAATTTTTGGTTGCTAATATTATCGGGGCAGCCGCGTGGACTCTTGTTTGGGGCGGCGGCCCCTATCTTGTAAAATTTTTATTTTGAATTCCGCTTATTGCTCAGCATCAAGCGGTTCCAGCCCTTCCGGTTCTCCCTCGCGTGACAAGCGAATTTTATCAACCTTGTTTTCAGCTTCTTTCAAAAGCGTGTCACAATGTTTTTTCAAAGCTTCTCCACGCTCGTAAATGCGGATCGTCTCATCAAGCGCAACGTCTCCCCGTTCAAGCTTTTCAACAATTTCTTCCAAAGCACCGAGTGCTTTCTCGAAGCTCATTTGCGAAACGTCCGCATTGTCTTTCTCTTCTGCCATTCAAGCCTCACAAAATATCTGTTTTTTCAATATGGATACCAAAGCCTTCAAGACCGACATAATGTCTTTCGCGCGAGGCATATAGAATAACCGAGGTAATACCAAGGCTTTTGAGAATTTGCGCTCCAAGACCGATCTGGCGCCATTCTTCCTCACGCTCAACAGCCTGTTCATGTGTCTCAAGCCCTTCCATAGCCATTTCGCGATCACGGTTCTCGTCGGCAGAACCAACACCCACAGACCCGGCTCTGAGATAGACAAAAACACCGCGTTTTTCTTTTTCTGCCATAAGCCGCAGCACAGATTCAATTTCGTGTTTTTTACCAAAGACATCGGAGACAACATTTTCACGTTGCAAACGGACCGGAATATTTTCGCCGTCACGGATATCGCCAAAAACAACAGCAACATGTTGCATCGGTTCCCACGGCAATTGGTAGCTATGGGCTACAGCCGGTCCGACGAGTGTATCAACTTTCATCTCGTCAACATGTTCGATAAGCGTTTCTTTGCGCTGACGATAGGCGATAAGATCAGCAACAGTCACGACATGAAGATTATGTTCTTCAGCAAATTTTCTTACCTCAGGACCATGTTTTACCGTTCCGTCATCATTCATGAGTTCGCCGATCACGCCGACCGGGGGAAGATTTGCAAGCTTGCACAAGTCGACAGCTGCTTCCGTGTGACCGGAACGCATCAATACGCCGCCTTCACGGGCAATAAGCGGAAACACGTGGCCCGGACGACTAAAATCGGACGCACTGGCGTTCGGATTTGCGAGATTCCTTACCGTCAATGTCCTGTCTTCGGCGGAAATTCCTGTCGTCGTGCCATGCAGAAAATCAACCGTTACGGTAAAGGCCGTATGATGGGCTGAATCATTATTTGAAACCATAGGTGCAAGATTGAGGCGTTTTGCTTCCTCGCCGGTCATCGGTGCGCAAATAATGCCGGAAGTATTGCGCACAATAAATGCCATTTTTTCAGGTGTGCAATGAACGGCTGCAACAATAAGGTCACCTTCATTTTCACGGCCATTATCATCGGTAACCGCAACAATTTCACCGCGTTCGAATGCTCTTATAGCGTCCACGACCGATTTCTGGTTGAATGTCATAATAGTCCTTTCAGATCCGGCCCGTTTGGCCGCGATGTCTAAGATAATGGTCGGCAATGGCACAAGCCACCATCGCTTCCCCTACAGGTACAGCTCGTATTCCAACACAAGGATCGTGGCGCCCTTTTGTCACCACATCAACATTATTTCCGTCAACATCCACCGAACGGCGCGGCGTCAATATCGATGATGTCGGTTTGACTGCAAAACGCGCAACGACTGGTTCGCCGTTGGAAATACCTCCCAGAATACCACCGGCATGATTGCTCAAAAAAACCGGCTTTCCATTTTCCCCATGCCGCATCTCGTCGGCATTTTCTTCACCTGTCAAGCGGGCAGCGTTAAAACCTTCACCGATTTCAACGGCTTTGACTGCATTGATCGACATGAGAAAGGATGCGATATCCTGATCAAGTTTCCCATAAATCGGTGCGCCGAGCCCGGCAGGCACATTGTCTGCAACAATTTCCACCATAGCACCGATTGACGAACCTTTTTTTCGAATTTGATCAAGATAAATTGCAAATTTTTCAGCTGCTATCTTGTCGGGGGTAAAAAACGGATTGTTATTAACCTCATCCCAATCCCAACGGGAACGGTCAATATCAATTGCGCCAATAGCAATCACGGCACCACGTACACGAAGATTCGGAACAACTTTTCGGGCTATTGCACCGGCTGCAACCCGGGCTGCCGTCTCGCGTGCCGAAGAACGTCCCCCGCCACGATAATCGCGAATGCCATATTTGACATCATAAGTATAATCGGCGTGTCCGGGACGATATTCACGCGCAAGATTTCCGTAATCTTTCGAACGCTGATCGGTGTTCTCGATCATCATGGAAATCGGCGTTCCGGTGGTGATCAATTGCTTTCCCTCGTCACAAGGTAACACTCCGGACAATATTTTGACCTCATCGGCTTCACGACGCTGGGTCGTAAAACGGGATTGTCCAGGTTTGCGCTTGTCAAGATAAGCTTGCACTTCCGCCACCGAGAATTTTATCCCCGGAGGGCAACCATCAATAACGCAGCCCAATGCCGGTCCGTGGCTTTCGCCCCATGTTGTAACGCGGAAGAGTTTACCGAATGTATTATATGACATAAAAACGCCAATCCAACTTTGCGAACCTTTTTGTTCTATTAAGCTTTTTGTTTCCGGTCAAACAGTTGAGAGCCAAGATTGAAACAATTTTGTTCGATTGAGAGATTTTACCCATATTTCCTTTAAGTTTTTCAGCAAAACCCTTCGGTACGACGTCAAGGCGTGCTTTAAAGAAATCTGTTGTGCCATTCCATATATTCCATTTTTGGTTGACCTATGGCTATGGTTTCGACACAATCCCTTGTCATCAATCCCTAATGATTTGAAATTTTATAATAGATAATTTTGAAAGGCCCACTATGAGAAAACTGGTTTTTGCGGGGATCCTAGCTACATTTCTTTTTCCAGCCTTGGCCCTTGCCGATGACGTCAAAGGGACGATAACTGCCATTGATCAGGATAATAACACCATAGTACTCGACAATGGGAAAACTTACAGTTTACCGGGCGAATTCGATTATTCTGTTTTGAATGAAGGGATGAAGGTTATCGTTTTTTACGACACAGAAGGAGATAACCGCTATGTCACCGATATTGAGCCACAAGAAGGCTGATTATCTTTTTCATGACACTGTTGTAAATTTAAAAATAAGACACACCAAATCCAACTCGTGAATTTGGTGTGTCATCAATTACTGTGAAGTTAAAAATGGCTCAGAGCCATTCCAGCCCGTTTTCATCAAACCGCAAAATCCGATCCTGATCGACCATAAAGTTGGCAGCTTCCGCTTCGCTCAATCCACCGTAAATATGCATGATTGAACGCAGGCACCCACCATGGGTGACACAAACTGTATCGCCTTCAACCTTTTCGACCCAGTCTTTTACACGCTTGGCAAGCATGGCATAACTTTCTGCCTTTTCACCGGGTGGCAAAAAATTCCACTTGTCGGCAACGCGGGCAGCAATGAGTTCAGGGTGGACTTTGGCAATATCATCCTCGGTCGTTCCTTGCCAATCACCGAAATGCATCTCCATCAATTGCGGATCTGTGCGGTATCCACGAATGTCGAGCCCCATTTCCCCACGGATAATTTCCATCGTTTCGCGGGTGCGGCGCAAAGGGCTTGCAACAAAATCAAAGCCTTTGGCATCGCCCAACAATTCTTTCAACAACCGTCCGTTACGGGCAGCCTGTTGGCGGCCATATTCGGTGATATCCCGATCTATCTGGCCTTGAATGCGTTTGGTAATGTTCCAGTCCGTCTGACCGTGACGGGAAAAATAAATAAGTGGACGCTTGGACACTTTATCAATCCTTTACAACAGAAATATCCGGTGCATCGACTGCTTTCATGCCAATGACATGATAACCGGCATCAACATGGTGAACTTCGCCAGTTACCGAACGGGACAAATCCGAAAGAAGATAAAGCGCTGAATCGCCGACCTCATCAATTGTAACCGTCCGACGAAGGGGCGCGTTGTATTCATTCCATTTGAGAATATACCGGAAGTCACCGATACCCGAAGCAGCCAATGTCTTGATCGGGCCAGCCGAAACAGCATTGACACGAATTTTCTTAGGACCAAGATCGACCGCAAGATATTTGACACTTGCTTCAAGAGCGGCCTTGGCAACACCCATAACATTATAATTCGGCATGACCTTTTCCGAGCCATAATAGGTCAATGTCAAAATCGAACCGCCGTCGGGCATCAATTTTTCTGCCCGCTGGGTAACTGCTGTAAGGGAATAGACAGAAATATTCATTGTCATGTTGAAGTTTGCTTCCGATGTATCAACATAACGTCCCGTCAATTCATCCTTGTCGGAAAAGCCGATTGCATGAACGAGAAAGTCGATTTTTCCCCATTTCTGTTTTACCGCATCGAATGCTGCGTCAATTGATGCCGCATCTGTTACATCACAATGGCCACAAACAAATCCCCCAACCTCTTCTGCAAGCGGTACAACACGTTTTTTCAGTGCTTCGCCCTGATAGGTAAAAGCAAGTTCCGCACCTGCTTTGTGTGCAGCTTTTGCGATACCCCATGCAATTGAATGATTATTTGCAAGCCCGAGAATTAAACCGCGCTTGCCACGCAACAAACCGTTACTGTCACCCATTGGTATTGCCTCATAATTGCTTGATATCAGTTTTCGCTTTTTGCCCTATGACATAGCTCGCACGTTTCTTCAAGTAATTGGTGCAATTTGTCGGTTAAAACCGTTAATTATGCAACGCTAACACAGAAAAGCTGTGAAAAGCAGTCCGTTTTTTAGTTTGTGACGAATAGATTCCGACATTCGCCTAGGTCAGTTTATTTGAACCGGCGTCTATTACGGCAAACTCGTCAATGCGATTGTAACAAAATTCTTGCTATGATTAAAACCGGCGGTCCCGTTTTCAACAATCGAAAACAGCTGCACCTTACAGTTAAACAAGGAAAATAGTTTTTTGATAGACGAGAGTTAGTTCGTATTGCTTTGCACTTTCCCTTATCGTGACAAATAAATGCGCTTGATACCGGATAAAAACGGAAAAAAGCCCCGATATAGAAACGCACAATTGGTATTCTTTATCATTTTCAAGGTGTTTCGGTACGGTGGATAAGCTGGCTTCTTAAAGGTGCGCCCCGTTAAATTAGGAATCCCGCTCGACAAACCGTAAGAATTATAAAATGGAGATACCGGCAATTAGGGATTATCCGGTTTATCGTCCGGCGCCTCGATCGTGAAGTTGATTTTCACGTCACCATTTTTTTCAAAATGCAAAACGGCCGGAATCATTTCACCTTCGCGTAACTGATCCTGACAGTTGAAAAACATAAAATGATAATCGCCTGGCTTTAATTCGAGATAGCCGTTTGGCTCGATCGTGAGAGGCTCCTTGAGCTTTTGCATCTTGACCTTGCCATATTGTCTAATCGTCTCGTGAATCACGACATGATCGGAAATATCCGCGCTGATTGATAACAAGCGATCTTCATTAAATCCGCCATTATGGATAAGAGCATATCCTTCAGCACGATTTTCGCCTGTGTCGGATTTTTGTACCCACGGGCTTTCGACAGTAATATCGCCTTTAGTGAAATTTTCAGATAATGCCGATGAACAAAAAACCGGCAGCAGCAAAAAAGCGAGACAAAAATTGATCTTCATGACAATCCTCTATCCCGCCTTTATTCCTGTATGGCGCCTTCATCAATCTGCGTTTTTCATGATTGCAATTTCATGAATTGTTCAAGTCCCGCATCTCCACCTTCCGGCAGCATAATGCGTACATGGACATAAAGATCGTCGCGGCCACCTGTTTTTAACGGCAACCCCCGCCCCTTCAACCGTAATACCTTGTCGGAACTTGACCATGCAGGTATTGTCAACATGATACGCCCGTCAAGCGTATCAACAGGCTTTTTAGCGCCCAAAACTGCATCTTTAAGAGACACCGGTAAATCGAGGTGAAGTGCTCTTCCTTCAACGTGGATGTGGGGATGAGGCTTGATGTGAATTGTAACCAACGCATCGCCTGCGCGACCGTAAGGAATAGTTTCTCCCTGCCCCTTCAAACGAATTGTTTGTCCATCCTCGACATAATCGGGAAGCTTGATTTTAAGCTTCTTGCCATTTGGGAAAATAGCTTCGACCTTTTCGGCACCGACAAGTTGTTCCAGCGTTACGTCAAGGCTTGCATGAATGTCAGCCCCCTGTTGGGGAGCTTGCGCACGGCTGCGGCTGCCAAAGCCGGAAAAGCCGCCACCTCTATTGGCACCGTTTCCCGCACCGAAAAGATCACGAAAAATATCGCTAGCGTCAAAGCCACCTTTGCCACCGCCTGACCGGAATTCGAAATGGCTGGTGCCATTACCGAATGGATTGCCGCGGCCACTAAAGCCTTGCGCTCCGCCAAAGCCCTGCCCGCCACCGGAAAAACCTTGAAAAACAGGCTTGCCTTCCGCGTCAATTTCGCCACGATCGAATTTTTCTTTCTTTTCCTTGTCCCCCAGAATTTCATAGGCCTGATTGACCTCGGCAAACTTGTCCTGAGCAGTCTTATCACCCTTGTGAAGGTCGGGGTGATATTGTTTTGCCAGTTTTCTGAATGCAGACTTAATCTCTTGCGGTTTGGCAGTGCGCGCCACACCCAGAACCGTATAGGGATCACGCATATTTATCCTCTTTCCAGCCGCAAAAAGGGCATTCCCTCAAGACGGCTTTATAAAAAATCTGTTCCACCTCGAAGGGCAGAAAAATATCTAATTCTCTATATGCCTATGAAAGAGCAAAAATACCAGATCATTTACGGTTTTTTTAAACCCTTTTTGAACGGCAGAATTCACCTCTTCAATGCACCACATCAAAGGCTGTCATTGTCCAGACATCGGGGGCCACTTCACAGAGTTCACCGTGATAGAGGTTTTCACCATCAAAGGCTGAACGGGTCGCTTTGAATTTGCGGCACTTGCGCCCTTTATCCGAATTTTCGACAATGGCACTGATCGTCCCTTCGCTTCCGGTTATGGTATTATCCCATTTCAATTCTTTGTCCGAGGTCTTCAAATTTTCGATCACTCTGATCTCGTCGCGTATGACGAGTTCATCAGACTGTAAAATAGGATCAGTCGTGAGTGGCGTTGATTGAGAAGGAATCGAGCCGGTTACAAGCGAAGCATCAACATTATTTTCCGTTGGTGCAGCTGCCGAAGCCATATTATCAAGTTTATCACCCGATATGATACAGCCTTGCATTGGCAATATGATCGTGACACAAATAACAAAACGACCAAGCCGGCTTTTCAAGTTAAAAAAAGCTTCCATAGTTCACTTTTTTCTGTGTCGGCCAGGTAGTTTGACAACACACTATAATACGCAAAACACATAATTCAGGTGCATTATGACAGATGAAACGTTAACAACTGGTGACTTTGTTGAAGCAAATGAACCTTTCGCACTTTTCACGACATGGATGGATGACGCGACAAAAAGCGAAATTAACGACCCGAATGCCATGGCACTTGCTACAGTGGATCCGACGGGTCTGCCAGATGTGCGTATGGTGCTTTTGAAAGCTTTCGGTGCGGACGGTTTTGTCTTTTACACCAATTATGAAAGCAATAAGGGACGAGAAATCCTTTCTTCCATGAAAGCAGCTTTATGTTTTCACTGGAAATCGTTGCGCAGGCAGGTAAGAGTGCGTGGACTGGTTGAAAAGGTAAGCGATGAAGAAGCTGATGCCTATTATCAATCACGCGCACGCGGAAGCCGTATCGGCGCATGGGCTTCCAAACAATCACGCCCGTTGGAGAGCCGCTTTGCGCTGGAAAAAGCAGTTGCCGAATACACGGCGAAATATGCAATCGGCAATATTCCGCGCCCTCCCTACTGGTCAGGTTTCAGAATCAAACCACTTTCAATCGAATTCTGGCATGACAGACCATTCCGACTTCATGACCGCGTGGTTTTTTCCCGTCCTTCGCCTGATGCAAAATCATGGGAAAAACACCGCCTATACCCTTGAACATTCTCTTCATCGGCAAAATTTTTCGGTAAAGCCGGACGGTTTAAATCCGGCTTTTAAAAAGCCCTGCTTCACTTATCGGCAATGGTTGTTCTTAGAAATAACGTGCCGCTGCTCCAAGCACGAGGCCGAGGAAGATTAAACAGCCGACTGTCGAATTCGATTTGAACAATCTCAGGCACTCGCTGTTATTATCGATATCGATTGTGATAATTTGATAAAACATGTGGATAGCGGCAAGTAAAAGGCCAAGATAAGCTAAAGTCGGCACTCCAGCCAAGAGAAATGCAATAAGGCTTAATACAAGAAACCCGCTATAAAGAACGACAAGGGCGGATTTGGTTTTTTCCCCAAAAAGCCGCGCTGTCGAGTGCACGCCGACGATCGCATCATCTTCCTTGTCTTGGTGAGCATAGATTGTGTCATAGCCTATCGTCCATAAAACCGAGCCGAAATAAAGGCTCAAGGGTGCAAAATCAAGACGACCGTAAATTGCCGCCCACCCCATCAACGCTCCCCAGTTGAAGGCAAGACCTAAAAAGAACTGCGGCCAATCGGTCACACGTTTCATGAAAGGGTAGATTGCGACAATGACAAGCGATGAAATGCCCAGAATAATGCTGAAAAGGTTGAATTCAACAAGCACGATAAGCCCGACAAAGCATTGCAATCCCATAAAAATTTTAGCCTGTAAACGGCTGACCTGTCCCGATGGCAACGGCCTTGAGCGGGTGCGCTCGACTTTATTATCAATTTTCTGGTCAACAAGATCGTTCCAGGTGCACCCTGCACCCCGCATGGCAACAGCACCGATAAAGAAAAGAAAAAGATACCATATTGCCAAGGCAACCGGATATGGATGCAGTTCGAAAGAAAAGCCCTTTGCATCCATGGCCAAAATTAGCGACCAGAAACACGGCCACATAAGAAGTTTCCAGCCAATTGGTCGGTCCCAGCGCGCCAATTGGGCGTAAGGCCAAAGGGAACGCGGCAACAAGCGATAAACCCAGTGGCCTGACGGTGCGTCGAAGACACGCCCTCTCACGCCTTGTTGTTGAAGCGTTTCATCGGCTCTCAAGCTGTCGGGAACAATATTTTTGTTGTTTACCATTTACGAGCGCACACCTTTTACCTTGAAGCTAAAGCATTTCATTCCTATGACAAGAGCAAGGGTTTTAACATCTTCTTCAACAGGAGCAAGCAATGAACGTTCTTCTCATTGGTTCAGGTGGACGCGAACATGCATTGGCATATAAAATTTCGTCATCCCCACTTCTTGGAAAGCTCTTTTGTGCTCCCGGCAATCCGGGCACTCTTGAATTGGGAGATAATGTTGATCTTGACGCGAAAAACCATAAAGCTGTCGTCGAATTTTGCAAGAAAAATGCGGTAGAACTCGTGGTTGTCGGACCGGAAGCGCCACTTGTCGATGGCCTTGCAGATGCTCTTCGCGAGGCTATGATTCCGGTCGTGGGGCCAAATAAACTTGCGGCACGGCTTGAAGGATCAAAAGGCTTTACCAAAGATTTATGCGCCAAATACAATATTCCGACCGGCGACTATCAACGTTTTGATAATGCTGAAAAAGCCAAGGATTATATTGAAAAGAAAGGTGCACCCATTGTCATTAAAGCCGATGGTTTGGCTGCCGGTAAAGGTGTCACCGTTGCAACCACAATTGAAGAAGCATTCCGCGCCGTCGATGCCTGTTTTGAGGGGGCATTCGGAAAAGCGGGAATTGAAATTGTTGTGGAAGAATTTCTTGAAGGAGAAGAAGCGAGTTTCTTTTGCCTTTGTGATGGTAAAATTGCCATTCCTTTTGGCTCTGCACAAGATCACAAACGCGTCTATGATGGTGATAAAGGAGCCAATACCGGTGGCATGGGAGCCTATTCACCGGCACCTGTCATGACCGAAGATATGACAAAACGCGTTATGAATGAAATAGTAAAGCCTACTATTCGTGGCATGGCCGATCTCGGTTGCCCGTTTAGCGGCGTTCTGTTTGTCGGCTTGATGATTACAAAAAAAGGCCCCGAACTCATTGAATTCAATGTCCGCTTCGGCGATCCTGAGTGTCAGGTTCTGATGATGCGATTAAAAAGCGATTTGCTGACTGTCCTCAATTCTGTTGCAAAAGGAAATCTCGAAGGCGTAAAACTCGACTGGAGTACCGACAAAGCTTTGACTGTGGTTATGGCAGCTAAAGGCTATCCGGAGGCGCCGAAACGTGGAAGCCTTATTTCAGGAATAGAAAAAGCGGATAAACTGCCGGACGTTAAAGTTTTCCACGCCGGTACCGCTTTAAAAGAAGGAAAGATTATAGCCAATGGCGGAAGAGTGCTTGATGTCACAGCGACAGGAAAAACTGTAAAACAGGCCCAACAAAAAGCCTATCAAGCAATAAAATTGATTGATTGGCCCGAAGGCTTTTATCGCCATGATATCGGCTGGCGTGCCATTGAACGGGAAAACGCTGATGCAAACTGAAATTTCAGCAGCTGGCACGCGATAAATCCCACAAAAATCCACCGAATAACAGTTTTTTGTTTTATCAGGGCGTGGCTTGAAACATCAAATACTTGCACAATTAACCGAAACTTGAGACGGAGAATTGTAGTCCCCCGCGATCATTTAAACAGATACCCGCATTCAAATCTGACCGGATAAAGAAGGCAAAAAAATCGGATATGGCTTTTTCAAAAAAACATTCGGGAAATTTGAACATATCGGATTCGTCCGATGCCGACATCGAACTAAAATAGGCAGTTTAGGTCTGTGCATTTTTCGATGACAAGCTGGCCTTTGCCGTTATTGATCAAAAAATGCTGTTCTCGATATGCTACTAATTGTCATTGTAGCAACACATTAATTATCTGATTTTGAAGTGGGTGAACGACGAAAATTATTTCTCTTCAGCAGCTATTTCGCGTTTGAAAATAGTACGCAGATCTTCAAGTTGCTCGTCATTCATAGGCGCTTTGGGCAATACATTGAATTTCTTGGGCGATATATAAAGCGCAATAAACGTCGGATATTCTCGCCAGCCGGAAAATAGACGAAACGGGTATGTCCCTCTGATATAAGAGCTCTTTATTGCCACTGCATGATCATCCCATACCCAGCTTTGTTCAAGCCCGATCTGTTTATCATTTTTTACCAATTGTTGGACATGGTGGGGAATGAGAACGCAATAGTTCAACGCCCAGATAGCAATGATAATAGCTGCGTAAATGGCCGAGATGCGGTAGAGAGAACGTCCCCAATTCTGATACCAGTCAGAGCCGTCTATCATGACAAGAACAGCCGACATCAGAGCAACTGCGATAATCCAGAGCAGGAAAAGACGCATAAATGTTCGTCTTGATAGCGCATGGTCGCGATAATAAGCTTTGAGCGCCTCGATCGCATCCTGCTTTTCAAGTATAAAAACAATCTGCCGCGTCATTCAGTCCTCCGGATATAACCTCCTCGTAAGCTTAACACCGGTTCATTGTCAAATGGCAAAGATTATTTTTTTAAGGAAAATATTGTTAGGGAAAATTTGTTGAAAAAATTTATTCAGAAAAATTTTCGGGAATTTTGTTTGCACCGGAAAATTCGAACAAATTAAGTTCCTATTTCGGAGAAAAATCAAAATCATTTTTTGAAGGGCAATTTAAGCCCACTTGAAAATAAACCCACGTTAAAACTAACGAGCTTTCCGGCCCTGTTCCAAAAACAGCACGGAAGAAAAATAAACCTTTCAAGGTTTTTATCGAAAAACCGGTTTTAATGGCGATCAACTACCAAATCAGTGGAAGCAACAAAATAACGGCGTCAATTCTTGTGTAATCTACAATGTTATCCGAGCATAACCTGATTGTTGATAACCAACCTTATGCCTAAAGAGCACCCGCGGCATCGCAACGAAAAATTCTTTTTCATATGTTGGTGCGATTGTTTTCCAAAAAAATGTTCAAGCGGTGAACGGTCTTTTACAGGAATAGCCGAACCATCGTCGTTGAGGAGAAGCATCGGCAAATCATAAGTATCTGCCCAAAGGCGCCAATCAAGGAGCACATCATCAAGATCGCGCGAAACAAGAAGCGGAATGCACGCTTCATGATTTCGGTGTAACAATTCCAGAGACACCGCTTTTTGTCCTGAAGAGGTGACAACCGCACGCGCAGCAACACCTCTGAATTGATGGGCAAGCACCAGGCGCGACAACTGCGATGTACCGTTTTCATTTTCGATTTTTAACGCTGCGCCACGTTCGTTCAATGAACAGACAATTGTCTTATCCTGAACGTCGAAAGAAACATATTGTGGCAAATGGCAGGGATCCAGTCTCAGTTCAAGTCCTGCTTTTGCCCGATTAGCCCATTGAGTGGCCATATATTTTGTCCCCAATATCCTCTTCAATTCAATCGGGAACACCTTACCGACCTTTGTTAATCGGTTTGTTAAAAGGTTAGGTTAAAAAATTATTGGTTTGTTTTTTGGTTATCGAATTACAAACGGCCCTTTAAGCTATTATTCACCAAGACTTATAGCATTTTACCCGGATTCATGATGTTTTTCGGGTCGAATAGCTGTTTGATCGAGCGCATGAGAGAAAGCGCTACCGGAGATTTGAAGGCAACAAGTTCCTTGCGCTTTAATTGTCCAATGCCGTGTTCGGCTGAAAATGAACCATTATAGCTCATAACCAATGTATGAATACGGTGGTTCATTTCCCCCCAAAGGGAAAGATAGGCTTGTTTGTCGGCGCCAACCGGTTGCGACACATTATAATGCAGGTTACCATCGCCCATATGGCCAAAGCAGACAATGCGGGCACCCGGCGAGATAGCTTCAATGATTTTCGCCGCATCACTGATAAAATCGGGAATCGAGGCGATAGGAACAGAAATATCATGTTTGATCGAACCGCCCTCCAATTTCTGCGCCGGTGACATATCTTCGCGAAGCCGCCAGAATTCCTTCTGCTGGCTCACCGACCGGGCAATGGAGGCATCTTCAATAATTCCCTGTTGAAGTGCATCTGAAAGAATATCTTCCATTATATTACCCGCTTCACCATCGCTGTGGGAAGAAGAAAGATCAAGCAGTACATACCATTCGCTTTCATGCTCAAGTGGAGCATGAACGCCTTTGACGTAGCGCAAAGACATTTCCATTCCGACCTTTGCCATAAGTTCAAAACCGGTCAGCATGGAACCGGCTTTTTTCTGGGCAAGAAGCAGAAGTTCCAAAGCTTTTTCCGGACTTTTCATGCCAGCATAGGCAACCGCTTTTCCTTGTGGTTTCGGAAAAAGTTTCATGACGGCAGCTGTTATAATACCAAGCGTTCCTTCAGCGCCGATAAACAAGTCTTTCAAATCGTAGCCGCTATTATCTTTTTTGACATAGCGCAAATCATCAAGAATGCGCCCGTCCGGCAGGACAACTTCAAGCCCGAGGCAGAGTTCGCGCGTATTGCCATAGGCAAGAACATCTGTACCGCCGGCATTGGAGGAAAGATTTCCGCCAATCTGGCAAGTCCCTTCTGACCCGAGTGACAAAGGGAAAAAACGCCCCTTTTCATCAACCTTTTCCTGTAATGTATGGAGAACCACTCCGGCTTCGACCAATGCCAGATTACCTTCGACATCAATCGAGCGGATCCTGTTCAACCGCTCCATAGAAACAATAATCTCGTTAGAACTTTCATCCGGTTGTTGCGCCCCGACAAGACCGGTATTCCCCCCTTGTGGAACAATGGGTGTCCCGGTTGCGCTCGCAAGCTTCATAATTTCCGAAACTTCTTTTGGAAAGGATGGGCGCAAAACAAGCGGGGTGCGCCCATGATAAAGACCGCGTTGTTCGACCAGATAGGACGAAATCACATCCTGATCCACCAAAGCGTGATTGACACCGACAATTTCTATAAAACGTTCAATCAGCTTTTCGTCTATCATTTCTATTTCCTTGGTGCTGCCGCGCGTTGAAGTCGGTCATTGATAGCCTCGCCCAAGCCGGTAAAAGGTATCGGCTCGACAGCTATACATTTAACATCTTTTCTATCAAGTTCCTTTAAATAATGGAACAGATTTGCGGCCGCCTCCTCAAGATTGCCCTCTTCGCTCAAATTGAGCACTGCCACAGCACTTCTGGCATTCAAGGTTTGTTGTTTTCCAAAGGCTAAAAGTGCTTCTCCGTTTTTCACGTCTTTGGCATCAAGTCTCACAAATGCATTGGGTGCATAATGGGATTTCAACATGCCCGGCGCTTCAATCGCCGCTCGCTGGTCTACCCTTTCAAGCTTGATCCCTGTTCGTTTTTCAATTTTCTCGGGCGCAAGCCCACCCGGACGAAGCAGATAAATATGGTCGCCCACGACCTTGATAATGGTGGATTCAACACCGACAGGTGTCGGACCGCCATCAATGATAAGCGGCACTTTTTCGCCGAACATATCGGCAACATCCTGTGCAGTTGTACTGCTCAAACGACCGGAAATATTTGCGCTCGGTGCTGCAACCGGCCGGCCGAGTTCTTTTACTATTGTTGCGAATATCCCGACAGGATTGCGAACAGCCAAAGTCTTCAAACCGGCACTGGTAAGAGGGTCTATCGAAGTTTTATTTTTGAGCGGCAAAACAAATGTTAAAGGCCCCGGCCAGAAAGCGTCCATCAGCTTTTTTGAAATATCATCAATCTCGACAATATCTTCCGCCATATCCATACCGCTAACATGCGCGATCAACGGGTTGAATTGGGGGCGCCCTTTGGTTTTGAATATATTGGCAACCGCTTTTCCATTTGTCGCATCAGCCGCAAGCCCGTAGACAGTCTCGGTCGGTAGTGCCACGAGCTCCCCTTTATCAAGATAGGAAACAGCCTTTGAAACAGCGTCTTTTGACGAGGCAAGAATAATCATCATATCAACCCTCTAGAATGCGCCTTTAATCGGGGCAAAACTGAAGCGATGCAATCTTTTGACAGGCCCTTCATGTTCTATTGCCGCGCGGTGGAACGCTGTTGCATATCCGGCATGTTTTTCAAAACCGTAAGCCGGGTAAACTTCTCCCACTTTTTCCATTAGCCGGTCACGCGTGACTTTTGCTATAATGGAGGCCGCCGCAATAGATTGGGATCGCCCGTCACCTTTAATCAAAGCTTGCGCCGGATATCCAAGATGTGGTGGTATGTCCCGACCGTCAACCAGAACATAATCTGCCTTAACAGAAAGACTGCACACCGCTCTTCTCATGGCTTCAAGGGCTGCTTTCCTGATATCTGTGCGATCTATTTCTGTCGCTGAAAGACTGCAAATCGAAACCGCAACGGCTCTGTCAAAAATCAAATCATAGAGTTTAACGCGTCTTTTTGCCGAAAGTTTTTTGGAATCATTTAAGCCGTCGGGAATATTGTTCCCGTCAAAAATAACGGCTGCCGTTACGACAGGACCAGCCAAGGGACCCCGCCCGACTTCATCCACTCCGGCTATATTCCGGTAGCCTTTTTTGATGAGACAGTCCTCGATTGAATAATCGGGCATCAAAGGAATATCATCAAATAACGGCAAATCGTTGTTTTTATGAGACATGGACAATCTAATCGCATTACGAGAGTTTTTGCGCAAGTCCGGCAATTCGGAAACGTTAAGAAAAACGTTCATCAAATTTTGTCGTCAAAAAGAAACGACAGCTGCTTTGCTACTTTCAACGGTGGTCTAAAAAGCCCGGTCTCAAGCTTTGAATGGCGTTCATGCAAGCCTGATCTTTGCCGCGCCAAGCGAAAACGGTCGGCAACGAGTTTTGCAAACGGCCCCT